>NZ_JBVJMA010000003.1:0-619773 GCF_055584445.1 Streptomyces sp. NPDC103540 | reverse complement strand
GTGTCGTCACGACGGAAACCACCACGGTCACCACCGCGGTCGTCACGACGGTCACCACCGGAACGGAAACCACCCGACGGACGGTCGTCGCGACGGAAACCACCACGGTCGCCACCACGGTCGTCACGGCTGAAGCCACCCGACGGACGGTCGTCACGACGGAAACCACCACGGTCACCACCGCGGTCGTCACGACGGTCACCACCGGAACGGAAACCACCCGACGGACGGTCGTCGCGACGGAACCCACCACGGTCGCCGCCACGGTCGTCACGGCGGTTGTCGCGACGCTCGTAGTTGCCGCGGTCGTCACGGCGCTCGAAGGTGCGCTCCTGGACGACGGGCTCGGCCGCGACGGCGGCGGCGAGCTCGGCCTCGGCGGCCTCCACGACCTCGGCGACGGCGGCCTCCGGGTCCTCGCCGCGCTCACGGGCGGAGCGGGCGACGAGGCGGTCGGCCTCCTCGCGCAGCTCGGCGGCGCGACGGGTCGCGCGCTCCAGCTGCTTGGTGAGGTCGGCGACGTCGCGCTCGGCCTGCTTGGCGGCGTTGTTCGCCGAGTCGGCCTGGACCTCGGTGAGCGAACGCGCACCGGTGATCTCGGCGACCTCCGGGTCGAAGGCGCCGGCGCCCTGGACGATGTGGCGCGAGGCGTCGACGCCCGCGTCCTCCATCAGGCGGAAGATCTGGCGGCGCTGGTGCGGCAGGGCCAGGGAGACCACGACGCCCGACTTGCCGGCGCGGGCGGTACGGCCCGAGCGGTGCAGGTAGTCCTTGTGGTCGCCGGCCGGGTCCACGTTCAGGACCAGGTCGATGCCGTCGACGTGGATGCCGCGGGCGGCGACGTCGGTGGCGACGAGCGCGTTGACGTAGCCGTCCTTGAAGTCCGCGAGGACGCGGGTACGGGCGCCCTGGGTCATGCCGCCGTGCAGCGCGTCGGCCTTCACGCCGGCCTCGACGAGCTGCTCGGCGATGCGGTCGGCGCCCAGCTGGGTGCGGACGAAGATGATGGTGCGGCCCTTGCGGGCGGCGATGGCGGCCGTGACGGGCGCCTTGTCCTTCGGCTTCACGACGAGGACGTGGTGCGTCATGGTCGTGACGTTGCCCTGGGCGCTGTCGACCTCGTGGCTGACCGGGTTGGTCAGGTAACGCTTGACCAGCGTGCCGATCTCGTTCTCCATGGTCGCGGAGAAGAGCATGCGCTGACCGCCGGCCGGGACCTGGTCGAGCAGCTCGGTGACCTCGGGCAGGAAGCCCAGGTCGGCCATCTGGTCGGCCTCGTCGAGGACGGCGACCTCGACGTTCTCCAGGGAGCAGGCGCCGCGGTTGATGATGTCGCGCAGGCGGCCCGGGGTGGCGACGAGGATGTCGACGCCGCGCTCCAGGGCGTAGATCTGGTTGCCCATGGACGTACCGCCGCAGACGACCTTCATCTTCAGGCCGAGCACGTCGCCGTAGGGCTGGAGGGCGTCCGCGACCTGCATCGCGAGCTCGCGGGTCGGGGTGAGGATGACCGCGCGGGGCTTCTTCTTGTCGGTGTGGCCGCCGGCGAGGCGCGCCAGGGTCGGCAGACCGAAGGAGAGGGTCTTGCCGGAGCCGGTGCGGCCGCGGCCGAGGATGTCCTTGCCGGCCAGGGCGTCCGGGATGGTCGCCGCCTGGATCGGGAAGGGGGTGGTGACGCCGTTCTGCGCGAGCTTGCGCACGACGCCCTCGGGCAGACCGAGGTCCGCGAAGGTCACCGTGGGCTCGGCGTCGGCGTCGCCGTCTTCGTCGTTCGCGTCGCCGGAGACATCGGCCTCGAGGGCCTCGATGATCTCGTCCGCCTCGATGGCCTCCATGGCCTCGGTGACCGCGAGGGTCTCGGCGTCGACGATGTCGTTGGTGTCGTTCTCGGGCATGACGGAACGGTCAGAACTGGAAATGGACATGCGAAATGCGAAACCTTCCGGAGTCTCGGCACGCGCCCAAACTCCGTGAATCGCAAATCGACCGCCTCAATGCGGTCAGCCACGGCTAGGGAGAGTACGCGCCACACGGCGCTCTTCGGATTCGGCGCCGGGCAATGGGATCAAACGATCTATAACCATACGCACCCTCCTGGGGGTCTGGCAAGTTCCACTCGGCCAAACCCCCCTGAGCTGCGCAAACGTTCCGCCCACGAGGGCGGGGCCGGCGGGAGGAACCGGCACGAACCCGTCCGGACTAGACGGTCGCCCCCTGCCCGGCGGTCGGTTCCGGGCCCGGCGGAGTCGGCTCGGGCGGAGTGGGTTCCGTCACAGCCGGGGTCGGCTCCACCACCGGCGGAGTGGTGGCCGAGCCTCCGGATCCACCCGATCCGGATCCCGAGCCCGCGCCCCCGCCGGAACCCGACCCGGACCCCGAGCCCGATCCCGACCCGGAGCCCGAACCGGACCCCGACCCCGAGCCGGAACCCGAGCCGCCGGACCCCGAACCTCCACCGGAACCCGAGCCGCCACCGGACGGCGCCTGCCCCTGCCCGCCGGCCCCGCCGCCGGGGCCCGCCGAGGGCGAGGGCTGCCCGGGCCTGCCCACCGGGGCGCCGGGGCTGGGAGAGGCCCCGGTCGCGCCGGAGGCCCGGCCCGGCTCACCGGCCTTGCCCTCCTGGTTGCCCGTCGCGTCCTTGAGCCCCTGCCCGTTGCCGTGGATCCCCGAGCCGCGCCCGACGGCCGCTCCGCCACCCGCGGCGGCCCCCTTGCCGCCCGCCGAACTCGCCGGCGCCGGCTTCGCGGCGTCCTCGCCGACGCTCATGCAGCCCGCGGTGGCCGCGACCGCGAGGGCGGAGACGGCGAGTCTGAGGGAAGCGGACAAAGGGCGCACGGGGTACCTCCGGGGACACGGCGGCGGGGTCCGCGATGGGCGGGTCAATGAGCCCAACTCCCTTTACCCCGTAAGAGACACGCCCTTACCCGAACAGCTGCCGCGCCACCCGCGCACCGAGGTGCACGGCTCCCAGCCCGACCAGCACCGACGCCAGCACGTTCGCCGCGGCGAGGAAACCCCGACCGCGCTCGGCCAGCCGCAGGGTCTCGTAGGAGAACGTCGAGTACGTGCTCAGCGCCCCGCACAGGCCGGTGCCGATCAGCAGGCCCGCCGTAGAGGGGCCCCCGGCGCCCGCGCCGCCCGCCAGGCCGGCCCCGGCCAGGCCCCCCAGCAGCAGGCAGGCGAAGGCGTTCACCGTGAAGGTCCCCCAGGGGAAGAGGGAGTCGGCGCGGGCCTGCACCGCCCGGTCGGTCAGGTAGCGCAGCGGGGCCCCGACCGCCGCCCCGGCGAGCACCAGCAGCCAGTTCACCGCGGACCGCCCCCGCCGGCTCCCGGCGCCGGACCGGCCGGGGGCGCCGACCCGACCGCCCGGCGGGTCAGCGTCGCCGCCGCCCATACGGCGCCCAGCGCGCCGACGACGGTGAGCGCGGCGTAGGCCAGGGCGCGGCCCGCCGCGCCGTCGTCGAGCAGCCGCGAGAAGTCGAGCGCGTAGGCGGAGAAGGTGGTGAAGCCGCCGAGCACCCCGGTCCCGGCGAAGGGGCGCACCAGGGGGTGGGCCCGCCGGTCGCCCTCGGCGACCAGCACCATGAGCACGCCGATGAGCGCGCAGCCGACGACGTTGATCCACAGGGTCGTCCACGGGAAGGCCCCGGGGCCCTCCGCGGGCCACAGCAGCCCCGCCCCGTAGCGGGCGGCGGCGCCCACCGCGCCGCCCGCCGCGACGGCGGCGAGCACCGGGGCGCGCGGCTCGGCGCGCTGCGCGGGCACGCACAGGTCGACGTCGGGGTCGACGGGTCCCTCGGTGGGCCCCTCGGCGGGTCCCTCGGCGGGTACCTCCGGGGGGCCTTCCACCGGCCCCTCCGCGGGCCCGCCGGACGGGCCGGGGCTCACCCGTAGCCCAGCGCGTGCAGCCGCTCGTCGTCGATGCCGAAGTGGTGGGCGATCTCGTGCACCACCGTCACCTCCGTCTCGGCGACCACGCTCTCCCGGTCCTCGCACATCCGCAACGTGGGGTTCCGGTAGATCGTGATGCGGTCCGGGAGGACGCCGGCGTACCACTCGCCGCGTTCGGTGAGCGGAGTCCCCTCGTACAGCCCGAGCAGCTCGGGGTCGTCGGCCGGGGGTTCGTCCTCGACGAACACCGCGACGTTGTCCATCAGCCGCGTGAGCTCCGGCGGGATCCGGTCCAGGGCCTCTGCGACGAGCTCCTCGAACTCCTCGCGCGTCATCTCCAGCACCCGGCCATTGTCGCTCCGGGGGAAACCGTTTTGGCGATACCTCCTCCGATCCCATATGCTTCTCACGTCCCCGACGCGCTGAAAAGTGCCCGGCGGGCCTTTAGCCCTCATCGTCTAGTGGCCCAGGACGCCGCCCTTTCAAGGCGGTAGCACGGGTTCGAATCCCGTTGGGGGTACGCAACACCATGTGCAAGACTTGCTCTTGCACAAACCAGGTCCTGTGGAGCAGTTGGTTAGCTCGCCACCCTGTCAAGGTGGAGGTCGCGGGTTCAAGTCCCGTCAGGATCGCTGAGGCTGGAAACAGTCTCGTGGCTGGGTAGCTCAGTTGGTACGAGCGATCGCCTGAAAAGCGATAGGTCGCCGGTTCGACCCCGGCCCCAGCCACAAAAGGAAGGCCCCGTCCATCGGACGGGGCCTTCCGCGTTCACCCGCCCGCTTCGGTCCCCCGCTCGGCGCGGACCGCGCGCCGCCACCGGCCCAGGCCGAAGGCCAGGGCGCCGGCGGCGATCAGGGCGAGCAGCGCCCAGTCCGGTACGGCGTCCGCGAAGGAGCCCACCCAGCGCTCGACGGCGTACGAGTCGTCCACGTCCAGCAGGCCCGGCAGGGCGCTCGCTCCGTCGTACGCCAGGAACAGCGCGCCCAGGGTGATGAAGAAGAGCCCGGACAGCAGCGAGGTGGTGTGCAGTTCGAGGCGGCCCAGGCGCAGCGGGCGGCCGCGCAGCCAGCGCCTGCGGCCCAGGTCGAAGCGCTCCCACAGCAGGGCCAGGACGAACAGCGGTACGGCCATGCCCAGGGCGTACGCCGCGAGCAGCAGGCCGCCGTAGACGGGGCTCCCGCTGACCGCCGCGACCGTGAGGACGCTGCCTAGGATCGGGCCCGCGCAGAAGCCGGCGAGGCCGTAGACGGCGCCGAGGGCGTACACGGACAGGGCGGTGGTCGGGCGGATCCGGCCGGAGGCCTCGGACAGGCGGCGGGAGGCGAAGCCGAGGCCGAGGATCTGGGCGAGGCCGAGGGCGATGATCAGCCAGCCGCCGACGAGGACGAGGGCCTCGCGGTTGCCGTGGAAGAAGCGGCCCGCGTACGAGCCCGCCGCGCCCAGGGGCACGAGGGTGGTGGCGAGGCCCGCGTAGAAGATCCCGGTACGGGCCAGGAGGCGGGAGCGGGAGTCGATCGAGTACGCGAAGAAGGCGGGCAGCAGCAGGGCGCTGCACGGGCTGAGCAGGGCGAGGAGGCCGCCCATGAGGGCGGCGAGGTAGCCGATGCCGGTCACGGGCGGGCCGCCCCCTTCGCGCCGGCCTCGGCCTTCGCGCGCTCGATGGCGGCGGTGAAGGTCTCCAGGGGCTGGGCGCCGGCGACGGGGCGGCCGTCCACGAGGAAGGAGGGGGTGGAGCGGACGCCGATGCGGTAGCCCTCGTCCTGGTCCTTCTTGAGGGCGGCGGTGGCGGCCTCGCCGGTGAGGTCGGCCTTGAACCGCTCCAGGTCGGGGACGCCGGCCTGGCGGGCGAGTTCGACGAGGCGTTCCTCGCCGAAGCCCTTCTCCTTGGCTCCCTCGGCGTACGCGGCTTCGTGGAAGGCGCTGAACCTGTCCTGCTGCCCGGCCGCCCAGGCGGCCTTGGCGGCGGCCTCGGACTCGGCGCCGAAGATCGGGAAGTTGCGCCACTCGATGCGCAGGGTGCCGTCCTCGACGTACTTCCTCACCAGTGCGGGTTCGGTGTCGCGGGCGAACTTGGCGCAGTAGCCGCAGCGGAAGTCGGAGTACTCGATGAGGACGACGGGGGCGTCGGCGCGGCCCACGGCGAGCTTGTCGCCCGCTTCGCGGCGGGCGAGGGCCTTCAGCTCGGCGGCGGGGCCGCTGTCGGACCCGGCGGCGGCCGAGGAACCGGCGGAGGTGTCGGTGCGCCGCTCTTCGGGGGCGGTGGCCTGCCAGGAGACGAGGCCGAGGGTGACGGCGGCGAGCGCGACCCCGGCGGAGACGAGCAGGGGCTTGCGGGTGGAGGAGGGCATGCGGGGGCTCCGGTGCTGTGGAGGAGGGAAGAGGGGTACGGCGGTGCGGGGCCGTACTCCTAGACCCGCAGCACGGACAGCTCCAGGGGGCCGGGCGCGGGACGTACGGGTCCGCGTACGAGGACCCGTACGGGCTGCGTCGGCTGCGGGCGCTGCGCCTCGGGGGCGGGGCGGGCGGCCGGGAGCGGCGCGTGGTCGTGGCCGGCGCGGGGCGGGACGGCGGGGGTGTGGTCGCGGGCGGGGGAGCCGGGTGCGCAGGCGGGCCCCTGCCCGACGCCCGCGAAGGCCGGCGCGAAGCCGAAGCCCGGCGCGGGAGCCGGGGTGGAGGCGGGGGCCGGGGTGGAGCCGGGGCTCGGCGCGGCGGCCGGGACCCGAGGGGCCTTGGGGGCCCGCGCGACCTCCGGGACCCCCGAGGCCCGCGCGACCTCCGGGACGTCCCTGGTCTCGACGGCCACCGGGAGCACCGGGGCCACCGGGAACGCCACGTCCCTCGGGGCCGGTGCGACCACCGTGGCCGGTGCGGCCACCGGGAACACCGCGGCCACCGTGGCCAGAGCGGCCGGTGCGGCCACTGGGGCCGGTGCGGCCGCTGGGGCGCGGGGGGCGGCGCTCGGGGGCAGCGTGCCCAGCAGCACCGCGAGGACGGCCGCCAGTAGGCAGCACACGGAGCGGCGGCGGGACAAGGTGGGCTGCCTCTCACTGGCGCATCGGGGGGACTCGTCCCGAAATGGTACGGGGAGGGACACAAATGCGTTCGCCACCCACAGCACCCAGGTGAGATCCTCGATCAGGTATGTCTACTTCCTTCGCCGCCCTGCAGACGCTTCTCGGTGAGATCTCCCTCCGTGACGCGCACCGCCTCGGCCGCCGCCTCGAAGGCGCCCGCCGCATCCGCAAGCCCGAGGCCAAGCAGGCCGTGCTCGACGAGATCGCAGCGGAGGCCGAGAAGGCCGCCGCGCGACTGGCCGGCCGTGCCTCGCGGATGCCGGAGGTCACGTATCCCGAGAACCTGCCCGTCAGCCAGAAGAAGGACGAGATCGCCGAGGCGATACGCGACCACCAGGTCGTGATCGTCGCGGGCGAGACCGGCTCCGGCAAGACCACGCAGATCCCCAAGATCTGCATGGAGCTGGGGCGCGGTGTCCGGGGCATGATCGGGCACACCCAGCCCCGCCGGATCGCGGCCCGCACCGTCGCGGAGCGGATCGCGGAGGAGCTGAAGTCGGAGATCGGCCAGACGGTCGGCTGGAAGGTCCGGTTCACCGACCAGGTGGACCAGGACGCGACCTTCGTGAAGCTGATGACGGACGGCATCCTGCTCGCCGAGATCCAGACGGACCGCGAGCTGCGCGCCTACGACACGATCATCATCGACGAGGCGCACGAGCGGTCGCTGAACATCGACTTCCTGCTGGGCTACCTGGCGACGCTGCTGCCCAAGCGCCCGGACCTGAAGGTGGTCATCACCTCCGCGACGATCGACCCGGAGCGCTTCTCCCGGCATTTCGGGGACGCCCCGATCGTCGAGGTCAGCGGCCGGACGTATCCGGTGGAGGTGCGCTACCGGCCGCTGCTGGAGGAGGACTCCGAGGAGAGCGACCGCGACCAGATCACGGCGATCTGCGACGCCGTCGACGAGCTCCAGGGCGAGGGCGCCGGCGACATCCTGGTCTTCCTCTCCGGCGAGCGGGAGATCCGGGACACCGCGGACGCGCTGGAGAAGAGGAAACTGCGCTTCACCGAGGTGCTCCCCCTGTACGCGCGGCTCTCCCACGCCGAGCAGCACCGGGTGTTCCAGCAGCACACGGGTCGGCGGATCGTGCTGGCGACGAACGTCGCCGAGACCTCCCTGACCGTCCCGGGCATCAAGTACGTGATCGACCCGGGCACGGCCCGCATCTCCCGCTACAGCCACCGCACGAAGGTGCAGCGGCTGCCGATCGAGCGGATCAGCCAGGCCAGCGCCAACCAGCGCAAGGGCCGCTGTGGTCGTACGAGCGACGGCATCTGCATCCGGCTGTACTCCGAGGACGACTTCAACGCCCGTCCGGAGTTCACGGACGCGGAGATCCTGCGGACGAACCTGGCCTCCGTCATCCTCCAGATGACCGCCGCGGGGCTGGGGGAGATCGAGAAGTTCCCCTTCATCGACCCGCCGGACCACCGCAACATCCGCGACGGCGTGCAGCTGCTCCAGGAGCTGGGCGCGCTGGACCCGTCCGAGAAGGACCACCGCAAGCGGCTCACCCCGATGGGACGGCAGCTGTCGCAGCTGCCGGTGGACCCCCGGCTGGCCCGCATGGTGGTGGAGGCGGACAAGAACAACTGCGTGCGCGAGGTCATGGTCATCGCGGCGGCGCTGTCCATCCAGGACCCGCGCGAGCGGCCCTCGGACAAGCAGACGCAGGCCGACCAGAACCACGCCCGCTTCAAGGACGAGACCAGCGACTTCCTGTCGTTCCTGAACATGTGGCGCTACGTCCGCGAGCAGCAGAAGGAGCGGGGTTCCTCCTCCTTCCGCCGGATGTGCAAGCAGGAGTACCTGAACTTCCTGCGGATCCGCGAGTGGCAGGACATCTACTCGCAGCTGCGCACGGTCGCCAAGACCATGGGCATCCACGTCAACGAGGCCGACGGCGCCGAGCAGAACATCCACGTCTCGCTGCTGGCCGGTCTGCTGTCGCACATCGGTCTGAAGGACACCGACAAGAACGAGTACCTCGGTGCCCGGTCGGCGAAGTTCGCGATCTTCCCGGGTTCCTCGCTGTTCAAGAAGCAGCCGAAGTTCCTGATGTCGGCCGAGCTGGTGGAGACCTCGCGGCTGTGGGCGCGGGTGAACGCCAAGGTGGAGCCCGAGTGGGTGGAGCCGCTCGCCCAGCACCTGATCAAGCGCACGTACAGCGAGCCGCACTGGGAGAAGGACCAGGCGGCCGTGATGGCGTACGAGAAGGTGACCCTGTACGGGGTGCCGATCGTCGCCCAGCGGAAGATCAACTACGGGCGGATCGACCCGGAGGTGTCGCGGGAGCTGTTCATCCGCAACGCCCTGGTCGAGGGCGACTGGCGTACGCACCACAAGTTCTACGCCGACAACCGCAAGCTCCTGACCGAGGTCGAGGAGCTGGAGAACCGGGCCCGGCGCCGGGACATCGTGGTCGACGACGAGACCCTCTTCGACTTCTACGACCAGCGCATCCCGGAACACGTCGTGTCGGGGGCGCACTTCGACTCCTGGTGGAAGCACAAGAAGCGCGAGGAGCCCGAACTCCTCGACTTCGAGCGCGAGATGCTGCTCACCGAGAAGGCGGCCGGGGTCACCAAGGCCGACTACCCGGACAGCTGGCGCCAGGGGCAGCTGAAGTTCCGGGTGACCTACCAGTTCGAGCCGGGCACGGACGCGGACGGCGTGACCGTGCACGTCCCGCTCCAGGTGCTGAACCAGGTCACCGACGAGGGCTTCGACTGGCAGATCCCGGGCCTGCGGGAAGAAGTGGTGACGGAGCTGATCCGTTCGCTGCCCAAGCCGATCCGCCGGCACTACGTACCCGCCCCGAACTACGCGACCCGCTTCCTGGCGACGTCCCACCCGCTCCAGGAGCCGCTGACGGTGACGCTCGCCCGCGAGCTGCACCGAATGGTCGGGGTCCCGGTGACGGCCGAGGACTTCGACACCACCCGGATCCCCGAACACCTGAAGATCACCTTCCGGATCGTCGACGAGCGGCGCCGGACGCTCGCCGAGGACAAGGACCTGGAGAGCCTGCGGCTGTCGCTGAAGCCGAAGGCCCGCCAGGCCCTGTCCAAGGCCGCCGCGGCCACCGCCGAGCGCTCGGGCGGGGAGTCGTTGGAGCGCACGGGGCTGACGGACTGGACCATCGGCTCACTGACGAAGGTCTTCGAGACCCGGCGCGCCGGCCAGCCCGTGAAGGCCTACCCGGCGCTGGTGGACGAGGGGACGAGCGTCTCCGTACGCCTCTTCGACACGGAGGTCGAGCAGCAGCGGGCGATGTGGCTGGGCACGCGCAGGCTGATCCTCCTCAACATCCCGGTGAACCCGGCGAAGTTCGCCTCGGACAAGCTCACCAACCAGCAGAAGCTGGCCCTGTCGCGGAACCCGCACGGTTCCATCCAGGCCCTCTTCGACGACTGCGCGACGGCCGCGACCGACCGGCTGATCGCCGACCACGGCGGGCCGGCCTGGGACGAGGCGGGCTTCCGTCGGCTCTACGAGGCGGTGCGCGCCGACCTGGTGGACACGACGGTGCGGACGGTGGGCCAGGTCCAGCAGGTGCTGGCCGCCTGGCAGGCCTGCGAGCGGCGGCTGAAGGCGACCAACAGCCTGGCGCTGATGGCGAACGTCGCGGACGTGAAGCAGCAGCTGGCGGCGCTGATGCCGGCGGGCTTCGTGACGCTGACCGGACTGCGCCGGCTGCCGGACCTGATGCGGTACCTGGTGGCCGCCGACCGGCGCCTCCAGCAGATGCCGACGGGCGCCCAGCGGGACACGACGCGCATGCAGAAGGTCCACGAGATGCGGGACGAGTACCTGTGGCTGCTGGAGCAGTTGCCGCAGGGGCGGCCGGTGCCGGAGACGGTGACGGACATCCGCTGGATGATCGAGGAACTGCGGGTCAGCTACTTCGCGCACGCGCTCGGGACGGCGTACCCGATCTCCGACAAGCGGATCGTGAAGGCGGTGGACGCGGCGGCGCCGTGATCCGGTTCGACTGCACCCCCTGAGCTGGGGTACAGTCTGATTCGCAGCCGCCGAGCGGCCGCAAATCAAGGACCTGTGGAGCAGTTGGTTAGCTCGCCACCCTGTCAAGGTGGAGGTCGCGGGTTCAAGTCCCGTCAGGTTCGCAGAAACGTCAGGGCCCGCATCCACCAGGGATGCGGGCCCTGACGCGTTGTCGGACGTCACCGGACGTCACCGGACGTCGCCGGACGTCACCGAGCACCGGGGCCGGCGCGGGGCTTCCCCGTCGGGCGGCCCGGGGCTCCGTCGGGCGACGCCGGCGGCGACCCGACCCGATCATGATCACCGGCGGATGCGGCGAGGGCCCTGAAGGGGCCCCAGGGGGCCTGTCGCGCCGGCCACCCATCAGAGGTGCCCCGTCCGACCGTTCGGCCCCCAGCGGGCCGCCGGCGGGGCCGGGGCCCGGGGTGGTCCCGTACCGGGAAAATCCCCCGTTCGCACGAGTCGCTCTGCACCGAGCCATCCCCTTACGGGGTGCAATGCCGGATGTACAAGAGTTATCAGCTGTGACGGGAGTCACCACACGAGTTTTTGAGATGCGCACGTTTATCGGACTCATACGCCCGCTCGATTTAATATGTGCAATGGCACCCTGCCCGGCGACCTCCGCGCGGCACCCCTGCGGGCCCCCGTCCGGGCATAAAAAAAGATCGCGCTGGACCCGGCGGAGTCCAGCGCGATCGAACGGCAATGAGCCTGTTGGGGCAGGACCAGCCGTTTGAAGCCTTTGGGTTTCATCGGATTGGGGGACCCGCTTCGAACCCGTTTAAAACTGTGGTGCTACGCGACCTCAGGCCTCGCTGCGCTGCTGCGGAATTCCCGCGAGCAGTGCGCGAACCTCGGCCTCGCGGTAACGGCGGTGTCCACCCAGGGTGCGGATGGACGTGAGCTTGCCAGCCTTGGCCCAGCGGGTGACCGTCTTCGGGTCCACGCGGAACATCGTGGCAACCTCAGCCGGGGTCAGCAGCGGCTCGGCATCAGGGGTGCGAGCGGTCATGAGCGGCCTCCTCGGGAGAACCGAACCATCTCGGTTCTTTCCTCTAAATTCTGCACCTTGGCCCACGTTGCCCGAAATGGACATACGCAGGCCGAGTCGGTTATAGGACGAACGGCTTGTCCTCGGCACTACAACTACACCATCCGTCCAGCCTCGACGGCCAAACCGATGGAATTGCCCTCCGAGGTGTTCATCAGCGGCGGAAGCCGATGGACCGTCCCATAACGGACAGTCACCCCACTGTAACGATCAGTCACAGAGCGATCAGGAGTCGTCAGACCCCCCATAGAGTGCAATACCGAGCATTCCGCCCTTAGTTGGACGGAAGGAACCCTCCCCGGACTCCTTGTCCTATTTTGGCACGAGGGTAGGGGAAGGGCGCAAGGGTGTAGATAGTGCGGTCCGTCACGCTTGGGCCAATGGCCCGTATCGGGACGTAGGTCCTGGAACTAAGACCCCAATGTCGCGATCAGGCCTCTGATCTGCGCTTTATGGCTGTTGTGAAGATACGGCCGATACGGGCGATACGCTCCGTGCCCGCTCCGTCACCCGTCTCCATCCGTCCCCACCCCGCCCGCAAGGACATCCGTACGGGTGCCCGCGGGTGTCGTGTGGACCGCGTCCGGGCCGTCGCCCGGGCCGCGTCCCGGACCACGGCCCTAGTTCGCGAACAGTCTCTCCCGAACCGCCCGCCAACGGAGCGCCAGATCGGCATGGATTTCCGCGGCCTTTTCGACGTCGCCCGCGCGCAGGGCCTCCAGCGCGCGCCCCAGGTCACGTGCCGAGCGGTCCGCCGCGAGACCGTCAGCCGGCAGCGCGTGCGGCAGCCCCCCGTAGTCCAGTTCGACCATCGAGCGCGGATGGAACTCCTCCAGCCAGCTGCCGACCTCCACCAGCCCCTCCGCCATCGCCCCGTACCCCTCCGCCGCCCGCAGCGTGCGCAGGCCCCGCGCCAGCCGGCGCCGGGCCTGGACCATCGGCGTGCGGTAGCGCAGCCGTTCGCCCGGCAGGTACTCCCGCTCGTCGTCCGCCACCAGCACGAACCAGCGCAACGGCACCTGCCACACCGCCGTGCGGATCCACGGCCGCGCGTCGGGATGGCCCTCCCGCCACCGCTCGTACTCCTCGTGCGCCCGCCGCCGGACCGTCGGCGGCAGCGCCGCGTCCAACACCGGGCGCGGGAACTCCGCCACCAGCTCCCGCAGCGCCAGCCACCCGCGCAGCCGGGTCCGCCACGGACACACCACCAGGGTCCCGTTCAGCCGCGCCGTGAAGGCGTCGGCGCTCTCCCGCTCCGGGACCCCCACCACGGGGACCCGGACCAAGTCGGAGAGCGAACGGCGCAGTTCGTCCTGGGCCGTCGGGCTCGCCCCGCGCCGGGCGTAGTCCGCCCAGTGGGTGCGCTCCGGCTCGGCGAAGGCAGCGAGCGGCTCGTAGACGCGCAGGTAGGAGGCGTACGGGACATTCGGCGCGGGCCGCGCCGAAGCCGGTCGCCGCTCGGGGGATGCGTTCACCCCCACCTCCTCCCCACCCCGGGGCCTCCGTTCACCTCCCCGGGGCCCCGACACGCCGCGGATCGGGGCCCGTGACACGGGAGTGTTCCGATCCCCGGACAGGGGTCACCGGCGCGCCCCTCAGGTCTTACCCTGCTTCCAGCGCGCCCTCCCCCCACCCGCAGGGCGGGCGTCATTCCGCCGCATCTCTTCCATGGGAGTCACCACCGTGACCGAAATGACCGACGGCGTCCTGCACACCCTGTTCCGCACGGAACAGGGCGGCCACGAGCAAGTCGTGCTGTGCCAGGACCGCGCCACCGGCCTGAAGGCCGTCATCGCCATCCACTCCACCGCCCTGGGCCCGGCCCTCGGCGGCACGCGCTTCCACGCGTACGCCTCCGACGAGGAGGCCGTCCTCGACGCGCTGAACCTCGCGCGCGGCATGTCGTACAAGAACGCGCTCGCCGGCCTCGACCTCGGCGGCGGCAAGGCCGTGATCATCGGCGACCCGGGCGTGCTGAAGTCCGAGGAACTGCTGCTGGCCTACGGCCGGTTCGTGGAGTCCCTCGGCGGCCGCTACGTCACCGCCTGCGACGTCGGCACCTACGTGGCGGACATGGACGTCGTCGCCCGCGAGACCCGCTGGGCCACCGGCCGCTCGCCCGAGAACGGCGGCGCCGGCGACTCCTCGGTCCTCACCGCGTTCGGCGTGTTCCAGGGCATGCGCGCCAGCGCCCAGCACCTGTGGGGCGACCCGACGCTGCGCGGCCGCAAGGTCGGCGTCGCTGGCGTCGGCAAGGTCGGCAAGCACCTGGTGCGCCACCTCCTGGAGGACGGCGCCGAGGTCGTGATCACGGACGTCCGCGAGGAGTCCGTCCGCGAGATCATCGAGCTCAACCCCGACGCGAAGATCGGCTCCGTCGCCGACACCGAGGCCCTGATCCGCGTGGAGGGCCTCGACATCTACGCCCCCTGCGCGCTCGGCGGCGCCCTGAACGACGACTCGGTGCCGGTGCTGACCGCGAAGGTGGTCTGCGGCGCGGCCAACAACCAGCTCGCCCACCCGGGTGTGGAGAAGGACCTCGCCGACCGCGGGATCCTCTACGCCCCCGACTACGTCGTGAACGCGGGCGGTGTCATCCAGGTCGCCGACGAGCTGCACGGCTTCGACTTCGACCGCTGCAAGGTCAAGGCGTCGAAGATCTTCGACACCACGCTGGCCATATTCGCACGTGCGAAGGCCGACGGGATCCCGCCGGCCGCCGCGGCCGACCGGATCGCCGAGCAGCGGATGGCGGACGCGCTCGCCGCCCGCGCCGCGGCGCGCAAGGCCTAGCCTCCGGGGACCCGCCGGGGTGCGGCGAGACGGAACTCACTGCGCTTCGGCGGGTCGCGGGCCAGGAAAGCGTTAAAATCGCAGCTGACCAGCGAGTACGGGGTGTCCCGCTGGTTCTGTGACGAGGCGCGTCATGCGGGCGGCGTACCGTATGGCCACGGAAGCAGGTACCGTTAAACCCCTACGGACGGTCTCTCCACGGAGAGCCCGCTCCGAACCATGAACGCGTGTCAGACTCTGGGGCCGTCGAGCCCCGTCACCGAGGGGGTCGAGCCATGGGGCGCGGCCGGGCCAAGGCCAAGCAGACAAAGGTCGCCCGCCAGCTGAAGTACAACAGCGGCGGGACTGACCTCTCGCGTCTGGCCAATGAGCTGGGCGCATCGCCGACGGAGCCGCTGCCTATCAGCGCGCCGGTCGAAGTCGATGACGATCTGGACGACGACGACGACCCGTACGCCAAGTACGCGGATCTCTACAACGATGACGACGACGACGAGGACGAAGAGTCCGGTCCGTCGGCGCACCGCCGCGGGGCTTGACGCGCAGTCTCTGCACGCCGTCCGCACAGCTGACACTCTTCACAGCTGACATAACGCCGAAACCCGGTCCGGGGCCTCGCCCCGGACCGGGTTTCAGTGCTGCTCAGACCGCGTAGGAACCGGTCAGGGTCGCGCCCTCGGCGTGGTCGCCCCGGTCGAGGATCTCGCCGGCGACCCAGGCGTCGACGCCCCGGTCGGCCAGGGCGGTCAGGGCCACGTCCACCGAGTCCTGCGGGACGACGGCCATCATGCCGACACCCATGTTCAGGGTCTTCTCCAGCTCCAGGCGCTCCACCGAGCCGGCCTTGCCGACCAGGTCGAAGACGGCTCCGGGAGTCCACGTGGAACGGTCGACCGTGGCGTGCAGGTGGTCCGGGATGACCCGGGCCAGGTTCGCCGCCAGGCCACCGCCGGTGATGTGCGAGTACGCGTGGACCTCGGTCGTCCGGGTGAGGGCGAGGCAGTCCAGGGAGTAGATCTTGGTGGGCTCCAGCAGCTCCTCGCCGAGGGTCCGGCCGAGCTCCTCGACGTGGCTGTCGAGGGACATCCCGGCCCGGTCGAAGAGGACGTGCCGGACGAGCGAGTACCCGTTCGAGTGAAGGCCCGAGGAAGCCATCGCGATGACGGCGTCACCCGTACGGATGCGATCGGCGCCCAGCAGGGCGTCGTACTCGACGACGCCCGTGCCCGCGCCCGCGACGTCGAAGTCGTCCGGGCCCAGCAGGCCCGGGTGTTCGGCCGTCTCGCCGCCCACCAGGGCGCAGCCGGCGAGGACGCAGCCCTCGGCGATGCCCTTGACGATGGCGGCGACGCGCTCCGGGTGGACCTTGCCGACGCAGATGTAGTCCGTCATGAAGAGCGGCTCGGCCCCGCAGACGACGATGTCGTCCATGACCATCGCGACGAGGTCGTGGCCGATCGTGTCGTACACGCCCATCTGGCGGGCGATGTCCACCTTGGTGCCGACCCCGTCGGTGGCCGAGGCCAGCAGGGGGCGCTCGTAGCGCTTGAGGGCGGAGGCGTCGAAGAGGCCGGCGAAACCGCCGAGGCCGCCGAGGACCTCGGGACGCCGCGTCTTCTTCACCCACTCCTTCATCAGCTCGACGGCGCGGTCGCCCGCTTCGATGTCCACGCCTGCGGCTGCGTAGCTGGCACCGGTGGTCTTCTCTGTCATGACAGGGAGAGCTTTCGTGTCGTTACTGCGGGTGATGCAGGGCCCCGGGAAAAGCTTCGAAGACGGGGCCCGGCGCAGGTGGAGCGGCGATCAGGGGCGGCGGAGCGCGTCGGCGGCGTCGGTACCGCCCGCGAGCTCGGTCTCCAGGAGCTGCTTGCCGAGGAGCTGCGGGTCGGGCAGTTCCATCGGGTACTCGCCGTCGAAGCAGGCACGGCAGAGGTTCGGCTTCTGGATGGTGGTCGCCTCGATCATCGCGTCGAGCGAGATGTACGAGAGCGAGTCCGCCCCCAGCGACGTGGCGATCTCGTCGACCGTCATGCCGTTGGCGATCAGCTCGGCCCGGGTGGCGAAGTCGATGCCGAAGAAGCACGGCCACTTCACCGGCGGGGAGGAGATCCGGATGTGGACCTCGGCCGCACCGGCCTCGCGGAGCATCTTGACGAGCGCGCGCTGGGTGTTGCCGCGGACGATCGAGTCGTCGACGACCACCAGGCGCTTGCCCCGGATGACTTCCTTGAGGGGGTTGAGCTTGAGACGGATGCCGAGCTGGCGGATCGTCTGCGAGGGCTGGATGAAGGTCCGGCCGACGTAGGCGTTCTTGACCAGGCCGGAGCCGTACGGGATGCCGCTGGCCTCGGCGTAGCCGACGGCGGCGGGCGTACCCGATTCCGGCGTCGCTATCACCAGGTCGGCGTCGACCGGGGCCTCCTTGGCGAGGCGCCGGCCCATCTCGACGCGCGAGAGGTAGACGTTGCGTCCGGCGATGTCCGTGTCCGGGCGGGCCAGGTACACGTACTCGAAGACGCAGCCCTTCGGCTTCGCTTCCGCGAATCGCGAGGTGCGCAGGCCGTTCTCGTCGATCGCGATGAGCTCGCCCGGTTCGACCTCGCGGACGAAGCTGGCGCCGCAGATGTCGAGGGCGGCGGTCTCGCTCGCGACCACCCAGCCGCGCTCCAGGCGGCCGAGGACCAGCGGGCGGATGCCCTGCGGGTCACGGGCGGTGTACAGGGTTCCCTCGTCCATGAAGACCAGGGAGAAGGCGCCCTTGACCTGCGGGAGGACCTTGGCGGCCGACTCCTCGATGGTCAGGGGCTTCCCGTCGTCGTCCGTCTGGCCGGCCAGGAGGGCGGTGACCAGGTCGGTGTCGTTGGTGGCCGCCACCTGGGTGGCGCGGCCGTCCTGACGGGGCAGGTCGGCGACCATCTCGGCGAGCTCGGCGGTGTTCACCAGGTTGCCGTTGTGACCCAGGGCGATCGAGCCGTGGGCGGTCGCCCGGAAGGTGGGCTGAGCGTTCTCCCAGACGGAGGCTCCGGTGGTCGAGTAGCGGGCGTGACCGACCGCGATATGACCTTGGAGCGAGCCGAGAGAGGTTTCGTCGAAGACCTGGGAAACGAGGCCCATGTCCTTGAAGACGAGGATCTGGGAACCGTTGCTCACAGCGATGCCCGCGGACTCTTGTCCACGGTGCTGTAGCGCATACAGTCCGAAGTAGGTGAGCTTGGCGACCTCTTCACCCGGAGCCCAGACACCGAAGACGCCGCAAGCGTCCTGGGGGCCCTTCTCGCCGGGGAGCAGGTCGTGGTTGAGTCGTCCATCACCACGAGGCACGCCACCGAGTGTAGGCGAGATCGACCACTGGTCCGAATTGGGGACGGCCGGGAAAAGTCACAGTGCGGACAGTCCGGCTACCCGTGCGGAGGGTTACCGGAAAGGCCGTCTCGGCATCCGGAATGCACCGGTTGACAGGGGCCTGTGGGTTCGTACAGGCTTCCGGCTCATGCAGCCCCTCGGTGACCGAGCCGTCACCCTCGTCGAGCGCCGACACGTGGACCTGGTCCGTGTCGCGAGCGCCATCTGTCGTCGCTGCCCCGCTTAAGCGCAACTCTTCTTCCCCTTTTCACATTTCCGCTCCGCCGTGCCCCGCTCCGCCGTGCCGCGCGCCTCCGTGCGCCCCGCCCGGGGCGGGCGGCGAGCCGCGCCTTGGAGTACCTGTGTCTTCACACGAGAGCAAGCTGTCCCGTCGTGCCTTCGGGGGTGCCGTGGGAGCCACCGCGGCCGTCGCCGCGGCGGGCCTGGGAGCGGCCCCGGCCCATGCCGCCGACGCCCGGGAGAACACCTCCCCGGCGGCCCCCGAGGAGCGCGAGTTCCGGGCCTCGCGGGGGCGCTCGTCGCGCCGTCCGAACATCCTGTTCATCCTCGGCGACGACCTCGGCTGGGCCGACCTCTCCTCGTACGGGTCCCCGCACATCAAGACCCCGAACCTGGACCGGCTGGCCCGCCAGGGGGTCCGCTTCACCGACGCCTACTCGGGCTCCGCGACCTGCTCCCCGACCCGCTTCAGCCTCTACACCGGGCGCTACCCGGCCCGCACCAAGGGCGGTCTCGCGGAGCCGATAGCCGACAAGTCGGTGGGTCTGGAGCCGACCCACCCGACGCTGGCCTCGCTGCTGAAGGACGCCGGGTACTCCACCGCGCTCATCGGCAAGTGGCACGCGGGATACCTGCCCGACTACAGCCCGACCAGGTCGGGTTGGGAGGAGTTCTTCGGGAACTTCGGCGGGGCCCTGGAGTACTACTCCAAGTTGGGCCTCGGCGGCGAGTACGACCTCTACGAGGGGGACGCCGAGTACAAGGACCTGCGCTACTACACGCGGATCATCACGGAGCGGGCGAGCGAGTACGTCTCCCGGGACCACCGCGGCAAGCCGTGGTTGCTGAACCTCAACTTCACCACCCCGCACTGGCCGTGGATCGCCGAGGGCGACACCGCGGAGAGCGCCGAGATCGTCCGGCGGATCAAGGCGGGCGACGGACGGGCGCTGTGGCACCAGGACGGCGGCTCGGTGGAGAAGTACAAGCAGATGGTCGAGGACCTGGACCGGTCGGTCGGCGAGGTCCTGAAGGCCCTGAAGCGCTCCGGCCAGGAGGACGACACGATCGTGGTGTTCTCCAGCGACAACGGCGGCGAGCGGTTCTCGTACAACTGGCCGCTGTCGGGCAACAAGGCCTCCCTCCAGGAGGGCGGCATCCGCGTCCCGAACATCCTGCGCTGGCCGGCGCGGGTCGACGGCGGCCAGGTCAGCCGGGTGCCGGTGTTCAGCCCCGACTGGACGGCGACGCTGCTGGAGCTGGCCGGTACCCGCCCGCACCGCGCGTACCCGCTGGACGGCACGAGCCTGGCCGGGTACCTGCTGCGGGGCGAGAGGCCCGCCGAGCGGGACCTCTTCTGGCGGGTGCGCGGGGAGCGGGCGCTGCGCCGGGGCGACTGGAAGTACTACCGCGGCAAGTCGGGCCGTGACCAGCTGTTCAACCTGGCGAAGGACCAGCGGGAGCAGGCCGACAAGGCGGCGGTGGACCCGACCCGGCTGGCCGAGCTGCGGGCGTCCTGGGAGAGGACCGACCGCGGCCTGCTGCCCTACCCGGGCTGACGGGGCCGCGGCCGGGGCGGGTCGCCGCTGGGGGGCGCCGCTACTCGACCGCCGAGGTCGCCTTCGCCGTGAGGCCCGTACCGTCCTGGGCGGTGAGCGCGAGGGTCCCGCCCTGGATCCGCACGGTGAGCGGGCCGGCGGCGAACAGCTTCGTCAGCGCGCGTTCGACCTCGCCCGTCGGCCCCTCGCAGGCCATCCGGGTCGAGGTGACCGGCCCGAAGGTGACGGTGGAGCCGGCGGGGGCCGCGGGGTCGGAGAGGGTGACCGGAGCGGTGAACCGGTTGCAGCCGAGGTTGCCGCTCGCCCCGCCGTCGGCGGCGAGGGCGAAGCGGGCCTTCGCCGCCGCCTCGGCGGGTACGGAGGCGGCCGTCCCGCCGCTGACCAGGGAGTCGACGACCCACTGGGTGGCGGTGAGCGGGGCGTCGGGGTCCCGGGGGCGCGCGGTCAGGGCGATCGTGCTCCCGTCGGCGGTCTTCAGGGTGAGCCGGTCGGGGCCGCGGTCGATGGTGAGCCGGCCCTTGAACAGCCGGGCGAACGCGGTCTCGAAGTCCGTGTTCTCGCAGGCCATGGTGGTGCTCGCGCCGGGCGTGACCGTCACGGCGGAGGTGTCCGTGAAGGCCACCTCGGCCGTGAAGCCGTTGCAGCCGTAGTTGCCCTTGGCCTCGGTCGCCCCGATGTCGACGCGGGCGGCGGGCGGCGCGTGCAGGGTGCGGTCCCCGGTGGTCAGGGACTCGACGGCCCAGTGGCCCTGGGGGTCGGGGAGGGGTGCGCTCCCGCCGTCCTCGGACCGGGCGCAGCCGGTGAGGGCGAGGGCGAGGACGAGGGCCGAAGCCCATCCGGTCGACAGGTGCCTGAGGGTACGCATGCCCCTGGGACGGGGCGGACGGCCGGACGGTTCCCCGCGCCCGGGTCGTCGTCAGCCCATCAGCGGCAGCAGTGCGGACAGATCGGCCCGTTCGCCGCTCGCCCGTACGAGGGCCCCGTCGAGGGCGGTCGCCCAGTCGGTCCGGCCCGTGGCGAGGCGGATCCAGGTCAGCGGATCGGTCTCCACCACGTTCGGCGGGGTGCCGCGGGTGTGGCGGGGGCCCTCCACGCACTGGACCACCGCGAAGGGCGGGACGCGGACCTCGACCGAACCACCGGGTGCCTTCACGGCGAGGGCGTCGGCGAGGAGCCGGGTGCAGGCGGCCAGGGCCTGCCGGTCGAGCGGGACGTCCAGTCCGGGCACGGCCCGGTTCAGGTCGTCGGTGTGGACGATCAGTTCGACTGTCCGGGTGACCAGGAAGTCGGCGAGGGTCATGTCGCCGATCCACAGGTCCAGCACCCGGCTGCCCGGGTTCGTCGCCAACCCCTCGGCCAGGGCGGTCGAGGCCTGCTCGTAGAGCTCGGGCAGCGGGGCGCCCGTCAGGGTCTCGCGGGCCGCCTCGCTGATCCTCCCGGCGAGGGAGGCGGTGGCGAAGGGCCACTCGACGGCGGCCAGCTCGGGCACGGCGGCGGGGGGCTTGGCCAGGCCGCGGGCCAGGGAATCGGCGATCCACGCGAGGTGCGCGGCGAGTTCGGCGACGCTCCACTCCCCGAGGCCCGAGGGCCGCGCGAGCTGTTCGGGGGTCAGGTCGCGCACCGCGACGGCGACGTGCCCGAACTGCGCGGTGACGGCCGCGCGGATCTTCGCCGGGTCGTAGCTGCGCGGCTTCTTCTTGGCAGGCGGCATGCCCCGACCCTACTCGCGCTCGGGCCACCCGCGGCGGTACGGCCGAACCCCCGGCCGGAAGGCTTCGGGCCGGGGGTTCGGGCGCGTACGGAAAGGGCGTACGAGGAGGGCGTACGGGAAGGCGTACGGCCTCCCCGTGCGGCCTCCCCGTACGGTCGGCGATCAGACCAGCAGGGCCGGGATCGTCGCCTCGTGGGCCTCGCGGAGCTCGGCCAGCGGGATGGTGAACTCGCCCTGGACCTCGATCTCCTCGCCGTCCACCACACCGATGCGGGCCACGGGCAGGCCGCGGGCGCCGCACATGTCGGTGAAGCGGAGCTCCTCGCTGCGCGGGACGGCCACGACGGCGCGGCCCGCGGACTCGGAGAACAGGAAGGTGAAGGCGTCCAGGCCCTCGGGGACCACGACCCGCGCACCGTTGCCGCCCTTGAGGCAGGACTCGGTGAGCGCCTGGATCAGGCCGCCGTCGGACAGGTCGTGCGCGGCGTCGATCATGCCGTCGCGCGAGGCGGAGATCAGGATCTCGCCGAGGAGCTTCTCGCGGCCCAGGTCCACCTTGGGCGGCAGGCCGCCGAGGTGGTTGTGGACGACCTGCGACCAGGCGGAGCCGCCGAACTCCTCGGCGGTGTCGCCGAGCAGGTACAGCAGCTGGCCGGCCTCCGCGAACGCCATCGGCGTGCGGCGGTTGACGTCGTCGATCACGCCGAGCACGGCCACGACCGGGGTCGGGTGGATCGCCACGTCGCCGGTCTGGTTGTACAGCGAGACGTTGCCGCCGGTGACCGGGGTGCCCAGCTCCAGGCAGCCGTCCGCCAGACCGCGGGTGGCCTCGGCGAACTGCCACATGACGTCCGGGTCCTCGGGGGAGCCGAAGTTCAGGCAGTTGGAGATCGCCAGGGGCTTCGCGCCGGTCGCGGCGACGTTGCGGTAGGACTCCGCCAGGGCCAGCTGGGCGCCCGCGTACGGGTCGAGCTTGGCGTAGCGGCCGTTGCCGTCGGTGGCCATGGCCACGCCGAGGTTGGACTCCTCGTCGATGCGGACCATGCCCGCGTCCTCGGGCTGCGACAGCACGGTGTTGCCCTGCACGAAGCGGTCGTACTGGTCGGTGACCCAGGACTTGGAGGCCTGGTTCGGGGAGGAGACCAGGGCCAGGACCTGCGCGCGCAGTTCCTCGGCGGTCCGCGGGCGGGCCAGCGCGCCGGCGTCGTCGGCCTGGAGGGCGTCCTGCCAGGAGGGGCGGGCGTAGGGGCGCTCGTAGACCGGGCCCTCGTGGGCCACGGTGCCCGGGGGCACGTCCACGATCTGCTCGCCGTGCCAGAAGATCTCCAGGCGCTCGCCGTCGGTCACCTCACCGATGACGGTGGCGATGACGTCCCACTTCTCGCAGATCTCCATGAACCGCTCGACGTACTGCGGCTCGACGATCGCGCACATGCGCTCCTGCGACTCGCTCATGAGGATCTCCTCGGGCGAGAGCGTCGCGTCGCGCAGCGGCACGGTGTCGAGCTCGACGCGCATGCCGCCGGAGCCGGCGGAGGCCAGCTCGGAGGTGGCGCAGGAGAGCCCGGCGCCGCCGAGGTCCTGGATGCCCGCGACCAGCTTCTCCTTGAAGATCTCCAGGGTGCACTCGATGAGGAGCTTCTCCTGGAAGGGGTCGCCGACCTGGACGGCGGGGCGCTTCTTGGGCTTGCCCGTGCCATCGGCACCGTCGGACGCGGCGTCGAAGGTCTCGGACGCGAGGACCGAGACGCCGCCGATGCCGTCGCCGCCGGTGCGGGCGCCGTAGAGGATGACCTTGTTGCCGGGGCCGGAGGCCTTGGCGAGGTGGATGTCCTCGTGCTTCATGACGCCGATGCAGCCGGCGTTGACCAGGGGGTTGCCCTGGTAGCACTCGTCGAAGACGACCTCGCCGCCGATGTTGGCCAGGCCCAGGCAGTTGCCGTAGCCGCCGATGCCCGCGACGACGCCCGGCAGGACGCGCTTGGTGTCGGGGTGGTCGGCGGCGCCGAAGCGCAGCGGGTCGACGACGGCGACCGGGCGGGCGCCCATCGCGAGGATGTCGCGGACGATGCCGCCGATGCCGGTGGCCGCGCCCTGGTAGGGCTCGATGTAGCTGGGGTGGTTGTGCGACTCCACCTTGAAGGTGACCGCGTAGCCCTGGCCGACGTCGACGACGCCGGCGTTCTCGCCGATCCCGACGAGCATGGCGTCGTTCTGCGGGACCTTCTCGCCGAACTGGCGCAGGTGGACCTTGCTGCTCTTGTAGGAGCAGTGCTCGGACCACATGACCGAGTACATGGCGAGCTCGGCGCCGGTCGGGCGGCGGCCGAGGATCTCGCGGATCCGGGCGTACTCGTCCTCCTTGAGGCCGAGTTCCTTCCAGGGCTGGGAGGCGTCCGGGGTTTCGGTGGCGTTCTTGACCGTGTCGAGGCTCATGCGGAGACCAGCTTCTTCAGGACCGACGTGAAGAACGGGAGGCCGTCGGTGCGGCCCGTCCCGATCAGCGGCTCGACCGCGTGCTCGGGGTGCGGCATGAGGCCGACGACGTTGCCCGCGGCGTTGGTGATGCCGGCGATGTCGCGCAGCGAACCGTTCGGGTTGACGTCGAGGTACCGGAAGGCCACGCGGCCCTCGGCCTCCAGTTCGTCGAGCGTGCGCTCGTCGGCGACGTAGCGGCCGTCCATGTTCTTGAGCGGTACGGAGATCTCCTGGCCGGCGGTGTAGTCGCCGGTCCACGCGGTCTCCGCGTTCTCCACCCGCAGCTTCTGGTCGCGGCAGATGAAGTGGAGGTGGTTGTTGCGGAGCATCGCCCCCGGCAGCAGGTGGGCCTCGGTGAGGACCTGGAAGCCGTTGCAGATGCCGAGGACGGGCATGCCGGCCCTGGCCTGCTCGATGATGGTCTCCATCACCGGCGAGAAGCGGGAGATGGCCCCGGCGCGCAGGTAGTCCCCGTAGGAGAAGCCGCCCGCGAGGACGACCGCGTCGACCTGGTGCAGGTCCTTGTCGCGGTGCCAGAGCGAGACCGGCTCGGCCCCCGCGAGGCGGACGGCGCGCAGCGAGTCACGGTCGTCGAGCGTTCCGGGGAACGTGACGACTCCGATGCGTGTGGTCACCGTCAGGCCTCGACCTTCACGGTGAAGTCTTCGATGACGGTGTTGGCGAGGAACGTTTCGGCCATCTTGTGGATGCGGTCGAGGGCGGCCTGGTCGACCGGTCCCTCCACCTCCAGTTCGAAACGCTTCCCCTGGCGGACGTCGGCGATCCCTTCGAAGCCCAGGCGCGGCAGTGCACGCTGCACCGCCTGGCCCTGGGGGTCGAGGATCTCCGGCTTGAGCATGACGTCGACTACGACGCGTGCCACTGGCACTCCCGATGAGGTGGTTGGTGCGAAGGCGGTTCCCTCAGCGTACCCGGCCAAAATTTCTACGCGGGTAGATATCGGATGGCCTCGCGAGAGCGGCGGTTTCGGCTTCACCAACGCTTCGCAAAATCCGCCGGAAAACCGCGCGCCCGGGATTGCGGCGGGACACGCGGGGATAATTAACTGGGCTTCGCAATTCAATGAGAATCGCGGTACAAAGGAATCAGCCGGGATTCCGACGGTTTGACGGATTCCCCCGAAACATCCACACAGGCGACATCACCGCACGTCAGCGGGCGGCGACGGCGCACGAAGGGACCGATATCCGTGGCGCAGCGCGTAGTAGTCACGATCTCCGACGACATCGATGGCGGAGAAGCGGCGGAAACGGTCACGTTCGCCCTCGACGGTAAGTCGTACGAGATCGACCTCAATGCGGCCAACGCAAAGAAACTGCGGAAGGGCCTCGCGCCCTTCGTGGCCGCCGGGCGCCGGCAGTCCCGTTCGGGCAAGGCCTTCAAGCACACCGCGGTGGCCCCCGACCCGGCGGTGGTCCGGGCCTGGGCGCGGGCGAACCAGCAGGACGTGCCCCCGCGCGGCCGCATCCCGAAGCGGGTCTACGAGGCCTACGACGAAGCCCACTGAGGGCGACCCGGGGGCAAGCCGGGGGCGGACCGAGGGTGGACCGGGGACGGACCGGGGACGGATTTGCCATCCACCCCCAGGGATCGGCTAGTGTGTGGATCACGCCGAGGGGCCAAGCCGAAAGGCCGAAGCCCCCGAGTCGTGCGGGTGTAGTTCAGTAGCAGAACACCCCCCTTCCAGGGGGGAGGCGCAGTGTGCAATCCCTGTCACCCGCTCTGCACGCTTTACCGATCACGGTTGTGGATCAGGTAGAGTGATGCTCGCATCGCGAGGACATTCGTGTCCGAGCAGCATGCGGACGTAGCTCAGTTGGTAGAGCACCACCTTGCCAAGGTGGATGTCGCGCGTTCGAGTCGCGTCGTCCGCTCAGAGAACGAAGGCCCCGATCGGAATCCGATCGGGGCCTTCTTCTTTCCCCCGTTCCTCCCGTTCCTCCCCTTCCTCCCCTTCCTTCCTCCCTTTTCGCGACGCGCGGCTTTTGTGGTCCGCGTCACACGCGATGACAAATGTCATGGGGGGTCATGACAGCGCGCACTGCTCCGGCCCTCCGGCCGACGCGAGGCTTGTGCCATGACCGACACCGAGACCCCCGCCACGACCGGCGCCGACGCCGGGACCGAGACGTCGACCACGACCGACACCGCGACCGACGTCGCGACCGACACCGTGATCCGGGCCGAAGGGCTGCGCCGCGCCTACAGCGGCGGCTTCGAAGCCGTCCGCGGCGTCTCCTTCTCCGTGCGCCGCGGCGAGGTCTTCGCCCTGCTCGGCACCAACGGCGCCGGCAAGACCTCGACGGTCGAGCTGCTGGAGGGCCTGGCCGCGCCGACCGGCGGGCGGGTCCGCGTCTTCGGCCTCGACCCCCACGCCCGACGCGACAGCGTCCGGCCGCGCACCGGGGTCATGCTCCAGGAGGGCGGGTTCCCCTCGGACCTGTCGGTCGCCGAAACCGTCCGCATGTGGGGCGGGCTCACCACCGGCGCCCGCCCGGCGGCCGAGGCGCTGGAGCTCGTCGGGCTGACCGCGCGGGCCGGCGTACGCGTCAAGCAGCTGTCCGGCGGCGAACGGCGGCGCCTGGACCTGGCCCTGGCCCTGCTCGGACGGCCCGAGGTGCTGTTCCTGGACGAGCCCACCACCGGCATGGACCCCGAGGGCCGGCGCGACACCTGGGACCTCGTACGGGAACTGCGGGAGCGGGGCACCACCGTCCTGCTGACCACGCACTACCTGGAGGAGGCCGAGGCCCTCGCGGACCGGCTGGCGATCCTGCACGAGGGGGAGATCGTCCTGACGGGCACCCCCTCCGAGGTCACCGCCACCCACCCGGCCCGGATCCGCTTCGTCCTGCCCGCCGCGGTGCCCGCGAGCCGGCTCCCGCTGGAGCTGCGCGCCGCCGCCGACGGCCCGCGCGTGGAGATCCGTACCGAACGCCTCCAGGACGACCTCGGACGCCTGCTGCGCTGGGCCCACGACGCCGGCGTGGAACTGTCCGGTCTCGACGCCCGCTCCGCCTCCCTCGAAGAGGCCTTCCTCGACATCGCCCAGGGCCGTCGCGCCCACGACGACACCACGGTGGGGACCCGATGAACGCACCGACCCTCAACCCCGGCCGGCTGGCCGCCCTCGGCCGCAGCGAGCTGACGCTCCTCGTCCGCAACCGCGCCACCCTCGGCGTCGCCCTGATGATGCCCGCGGCGATGGTGGTCGTCCTGCGCTCCTCCGTCCCCGGGGACAGCGCCGCCGCGCTCGCCGAGGCCACCCTGACCGGCGGGATCGGCATGATCCTGATCCTCGTCGTCTACATGAACCTGGTCTCCGCCTACGTCGCCCGCCGCGAGGAGCTGGTCCTCAAGCGGCTGCGCACCGGCGAGGCCCGCGACCTGGAGATCCTCACCGGAACCGCGCTGCCGGCCGCGTTCATCGCCGCCGCGCAGATCCTCGTCCTCTCGGTGGGCGGCGCGGCCGTACTGGGCGCCCCGATGCCCGCCAACCCGCTCGTGGTGGCCTTGGCCGTGGTCGCCGCCGTGCCGATGCTCGCCGGACTGGCCGCCGTGACCAGCGCCTTCACCCGCAACGTGGAGAGCGCGGGGCTCACCACGCTGCCGCTGTTCCTGCTCACGGCCATGGGCTCGGGGATGTTCGTACCGGTCGACAAGATGCCCGACGCCCTCGCCTCGGCCTGCGAACTGCTGCCGCTCAGCGGTGTGATGGCCTTCGTACGGGCCGGCTGGTCCGGGGACGCGGCCGGCGCGGACCTCACGGTCGCCGCCCTCACCACACTGGCCTGGATCATGGTCACCGTGTTTGCTGTCCGGAAGTGGTTCCGCTGGGAACCGCGCCGCTAGGCCGCCGCGTTCGACGCGTCGGGGCTTGGGCAAGAGGAACAACCGGGGGGACGTGGAACCGTGTCGAAGCTGACCGGGTGGTGGAAGAACCGCAGCAGCGCGGGGAAGGTCGAGCTGTACACGCGCTGGTCCTTCCACTTCTTCGTGCTCATAGAGATCGGCTCCTTCGGGCTGATGGCCTTCGTGCCCCCGGAGAACGACACCTCGCCGCCCGTGGCGAGCGCCGTCTTCCTGATGGTCCTCGTGCACGGCCTGCTCTTCGGGGTCCTCTCCTCGAAGGCACTGGGCTGGGTCTCCGGCCGCCGTGCGCGGCCCGGGCGGCTCGCGGTGGTCGTCACCCTCGTCACCGTCGTCACCGCCGTGACCTTCCTGGTGCTGCGCCGCCTCGACCGGCTCGACGAGTCCGCGGCGCCCGCCCTGGTGACCGGGGTGGTCTCCTTCGGCTGCGGGGCCCTCGTCCTGGCGCTGGAACGCGTGCGCCACATGCGGTACGTGCCCGTGGCCGCGGCGATCGGCGTCGCGGGGACCGCGGCCGTGCTGGGCCTGCCCGTGACCGAGATCATCGGCTACTTCGTCTCCATCCTGATCACGACCGCCTTCCTCGCCTTCACCTGCGGATTCTCCGGGTGGCTGCTGAGGACGGTCTACGAACTCGACCACGCCCGGGAGCTCCAGGCCCGGCTGGCCGTCGCCGAGGAACGGCTGCGCTTCGGGCGGGACCTGCACGACGTCATGGGCCGCAACCTCGCGGTGATCGCCCTCAAGAGCGAGCTGGCGGTGCAACTGGCCCGACGCGAACGCCCGGAGGCGGTGGACCAGATGATCGAGGTGCAGCGGATCGCCCGGGAGTCCCAGCGGGAGGTGCGCGACGTGGTCCGCGGCTACCGGGAGGCCGACCTCGCGGTGGAGTTGGAGGGCGCGCGCGGTGTGCTGAGCGCCGCCGGGATGGACTGCCGGGTGGAGTTCCGTACGGACGCGGTGCGGACGCTGCCGTCCGAGGTGCAGTCGGCGCTCGGCTGGGTGGTGCGCGAGGCCACCACGAACGTACTGCGGCACGGGGACGCCCGGAGCTGCCTGATCCGGGTGACGGCCGGCGAGCCCAGGGGCTGCGTGACCCTGCTGGTCGAGAACGACGGGGTGCCCGACACCCCGGCCGGATCCCCCGGGTCCGGGCTCGCGGGGCTGCGGGAACGCCTCGCGGCGGTGGAGGGAACCCTGACGGCGGGGCCGGCCGAGGGCGGCCGGTTCCGGCTGCGGGCCGAAGTGACGGGACGGCGCGTGCGCACGATGGAGGTGGGGGCGTGAACCCCGTACGAGTACTGCTGGCGGACGACGAACACCTGATCCGGGGCGCGCTGGCCGCGCTGCTGGCGCTGGAGGACGACCTGGTCGTCGTCGCCGAGGCGGCCTCGGGTCCCGAGGCCCTGGCCATGGCACGGGCCCACCGGCCCGACGTGGCGGTGCTGGACCTCCAGATGCCGGGGGCGGACGGTGTGAGCGTCGCCACATCGCTGCGGGCCGAACTCCCGGACTGCAAGGCCATGATCGTGACCAGTCACGGTCGCCCCGGCCACCTGAAGCGGGCCCTCGCGGCCGGCGTACGGGCCTTCGCGCCGAAGACGGTCTCGGCGCAGCGGCTCGCCGAGCTGATCCGGACCGTGCACGCCGGAGGGCGGTACGTGGACCCGGAGTTGGCGGCCGACGCCATCAGCGCCGGGGACTCCCCGCTCACCGCGCGGGAGGCCGAGGTGCTGGAGCTCGCGGCGGACGGGGCGCCCATCGCGGAGATCGCGGAACGGGCCTCGCTCTCGCAGGGGACGGTGCGCAACTACCTGTCCTCGGCGGCGACGAAGCTGGGCGCCGAGAACCGGCACACGGCAGTGCGTCTCGCACGGTCCCGAGGTTGGGTATAGTGGTTCTCGCGCTACGGCGCACCTGCGGACATAGCTCAGTTGGTAGAGCACCACCTTGCCAAGGTGGATGTCGCGCGTTCGAGTCGCGTTGTCCGCTCAGCGAGAGAAGCCCCCCGGTCCTGGACCGGGGGGCTTCTTCGTTTCCGCGACCGGTTCCCCTCGCGGGGCGTCGCCGCCGGCCGGGAGGTGGTCCCGGCCGGCGGTGGGGCGGTTCAGCTCCAGGTCTGGCCGGTGAGGCGCTCGTAGGCCTCCACGTACTTGGCGCGGGTCCGCTCGACGACGTCCCGCGGCAGCGGGGGCGGCGGGAGTTCGCCCTTCGAGTCCCAGCCGGAGGCCGGGGAGGCCAGCCAGTCGCGGACGTACTGCTTGTCGAAGGAGGGCTGCGCGTGGCCCGGCTCCCACAGGTCGGCCGGCCAGAAGCGGGAGGAGTCCGGGGTGAGGACCTCGTCGGCGGCGACCAGGGCGCCGTCGGCGTCGAAGCCGAACTCGAACTTGGTGTCCGCCAGGATGATGCCGCGCTCACGGGCGATGTCACGGGCCCGGGAGTACACGGCGAGGGTGGTCTGGCGCAGGAGCGCCGCCGTCTCGGCGCCGGTGGTGCGCGCGACCTCCTCGTAGGAGACGTTCTCGTCGTGGTCCCCGACCTCCGCCTTCGCGGCCGGGGTGAAGATCGGCGCGGGCAGTTCGGAGCCGTCGACCAGCCCCTCCGGCAGGGCGAGGCCGCAGACCGTACGGGTCTTGCGGTACTCGGCGAGGCCGGAGCCGGTCAGGTAGCCGCGCGCGACGCACTCGACCGGGACCATGTCGAGGGCCTTGCACACGAGCGTGCGCCCGGCCCAGTCGGCGGGGGCACCGGCGGGCAGCTCCGTGGACAGGACGTGGTGGGGGACCAGGTCCGCGAGCTGGTCGAACCACCACAGGGAGAGCTGGGTGAGGATGCGGCCCTTGTCCGGGATCTCGGTGGGCAGCACCCAGTCGGCGGCGGAGATGCGGTCGCTGGCGACCATGACGAGCCGGCCGTCCTCGTCGCGGTAGAGGTCGCGGACCTTGCCGGTGTGGAGGTGGACGAGGCCGGGCACCTGGACCGGCTCGGGCTTTTCGACGAATCCGGGCACGGGGTCTCCCTGTGGTTCTGTACGAGCGCACGCCCATTCTCCCCCACCGGGTGCCGTGCCCGACCCGTGGGGGTGTCCGGGCGGGGCGGGGCTCAGTCCCGCTTGCAGATCCGGTCGAGGAGGTTCGCGGTGGCCCGCCGGACGCGTTCGTCCACGTGCCCGGGGCGGTCGAGGGCCGGCGACCAGGCGAAGGTGCCGGAGGCGAAGACGAGGGCGCCGCTGGGGGCGCGGTAGAGGGAGGTCTCCTGGTGGCGCCTGACCCCCTCGCCGTCGAGGTACGGGGAGTGCGCGAGCAGGATCCGGTCCTGGTGCGGCGGCAGCTGGGTGCGCGGGAAGTAGCGGTCGGCCTCGCCGGCGACGAGGCCGTCCAGCTCGTCGTTCTCGGCGGCGCCGGTGGAGTCCCACAGCCAGTGCGTGGCGTTGCGCACGACCAGCGGGGCCGGCTCGGGAACGCGCCCGGCGTACTGGATGCCGAGCAACTGCTGCTCGGGGCGGTCGATCTCGCGCCACAGGGTGGGGCGGCCGGGGCCGCGGCGTTTTCGGCAGGTGAGGAGGCGGTCGGGGACCCCGGAGGGGGAGGGGGCCAGTTCGACCTGCCAGTACATGGTGTTGGCGGAGAGGAAGACGAGCGAGGTGCCGTGGTCGCGGGCCCGCTCGACGGTGCGGCGCATCGGGACCGACCAGTACTCGTCGTGGCCCGGGAAGACCAGGCCCCGGTAGCGGGTCGGGTCGACGCGGCCGGCGTGGAGGTCGCGGGTGTCGGCGTAGGCGAGGTCGTAGCCGTAGCGCTCGGCCCAGCGGATGAAGTCGTAGGCGTGGCCGACGTGCAGCGGCAGGCCGGCGCCCGCGTAGGGGCGGTCGAAGGAGACGGTGATGGCGGCGTCCCGTTCGCCGAGGAGGCGGCCCTCCTCGTCCCACGCGTGGTAGAGGCTGGCGCCGGTGCGGCCGTCCTCGGGATAGAGGTTGTAGGCCTGCCAGGTGACGTCGGGGAGCAGGAGCAGCAGGTCGGCGGGGTGCTCGTCGCGCACCGTGAAGGGGATGTGCGAGCGGTAGCCGTCGGCGGTGGTGAGGACGGCCACGTAGGCGCCGACGGACCAGTACGAGGGCACCTGGAGCCGCCAGGACTGCCACCAGTGGTGGCAGGAGACGGTCCGGTCGGCGGTGAGCGGGGGCGGCTGGACGATGCCGGAAAGCCGGGGGCTCGTGGTGATCTTGGAGGCGCCGTCGCCGCCGTAGTGGCCGATGCGGTAGACGTCGACCGAGAACTGCTGGGGCGGGTCGACCGTGATGTGGAAGTCGATCGCCTCGCCGGGGGTGACGGCCCCGGTGGAGGTGAACCCCTTGATCTGGCGGTGCACGTCGTCGGCGGTGCGGGGGCCGCCCCCCGAGCCGCCCGGGGAGCCGTGGGTGCGCGGCAGGGTGCCGGGGGTGGCGGTCGGGTCCACGTACCAGGGCACGACCTGGCCGGTGTCGCCGAAATACAGCTCGCTGCCCCGGAACCAGGGCAGGGGGCCCTGGCCGAAGGGGTCGTTCACCGCGTGCGCGAGCGCACCTGACTCCCACCGCCGGATCTGGTCCGCACCCATACCGCTCCCCTCCCTCGCTCCCCCGAACGCGTTTTCGTCGTCTTGGTGCGCGGCGGGTTTCGGACACCTCCGTGCGACCGATCCCAGCACATCACATAACGCACGCAGTCCGTCACCGTTCGTCGCGAATTGACGTGAACGGAAGGCGGGCCACCGCTTGGCCCCGGGCACGCGAGGCCTCGACCCCGGGCCTCGCCCCTCGGCCTCGCCCCGGCCTGCCGGGACGCGGGCCGGACGGTTCAGACGAGGCGGACCGGCTTCTCCGGGCGCACCCCGACCTCGGCCAGCCACTCCCGCAGCGGCCCCGGGTCCCCGTCCTCGACGAGGGCCAGCACGTGCGGCGCGAGGTCCGAGCGGCGCTCGCCGCCGACCAGCAGGACCGGACCGTCGAGCCAGTCCAGGCCCGGGCCGGCGCCCGCGTAGTCCACCGCCGCGCAGCAGACCAGGGCGGTCACGTGGTCGGCCAGCAGGTCCCGGCCGCTGCGCGGGGGCTGGAGCGGGAAGAGCGGCATCGTGTCGGCCCCCCGGGCCCGGTCCGCCGCCACGCGGGAATCGGCGGCGCGTTCCTCCCGGGCCAGGTCCCCGCTGAGGCGTCCGGCGAGGGCCTCGCCGGCGAGGCAGTCCCCGGCCGGATCGGTGAGGTAACCGAGCACCCGCTCCAGGGTGGGGCCGCCGAGCCCGCCGGGTCCTTCGGTGGGCGGGGAGAGGGAGACCCGCGCCGCCCGATCGGCCCGATCGGCCCGATCGGCCCGGGCCGGGGGCGCGGTGGCGGTGGGCGCGGTGGCCGGGGGCGCCGCCGTCGGGGTGCCGGGGACGGCGAGGGCGTCCAGGGCGGCGTGCAGTCGGGCCGCCTCCGTACGCCACTTGCGGTCGACGACCTCCTGCGGATACTCCGCCCAGTCCACCGGGGACCAGTCCGGCCCGGTCTCGGCGGGGCCCCCGTGGAAGAGCCGCGCGGCCAACAGGGAGGCCGCCTCGTCGAGCACCCCGGGCTGCTCCAGCAGGTCGCAGGCCGGGCGCTCGCCCAGGCGCGTGGTGAATCCGTCGGCCAGGCGGTCCCGGCGGGACAGCTCGGTCAGCGCGGAGACCACCCCGGCGTCGAGGTGCGCGGGCCAGCGGCCCATCCGCCAGGCGGGCAGCGCGACCCGGGTCAGCAGCCGGTCCCAGCCCGCGTAGGCGAGGCCGACCTGCTCCTGGGCCGTGATGCGCAGCGCGTAGTCCACGTCGTGGGCGCGGTCCGAGGCGGCGGCGGCGACGCCGCGCTCCATCTCGGCGGCGTCCGTCCGGCACAGCCTCAGCAGCAGCCGGGCGGGTCCGGCGATCCAGCCGAGGCCGGGGCGCCCGCCGATGTCCACGGCCGCGTCGAGTCCGCGGACGAAGCCGCGCGCGTCGGCTATGTCGGGGTGCGCCGAGGGGCCGGTGCCGGCGATCACGGGCGCGAGGACCGCCCGGAGCTCCGCGACCCGCATCCACCACAGGAACGGCGAACCGATGACCAGCACGGGGGCCGCGCCGGGCTCCGCCTCGGGCCCCGCGGATATGCCGCCGCCGCGCCGGTGCGCGGGGTGCGCGCGGTCCTCCAGCCAGCTGTCGCAGTCCGGGGTGAGGGCTATCGCGGAGGGCGCGGGGACGTCCATCCGGTCGGCCAGGTCCCGTACGAGCCGGTAGAGGTCCGGCGCGGCGCTCTCGGGCAGCGGCACCGTGGGCGTCACGGCGGGGCCCGCCCGCAGCACGACGGCCCCGAACACCCCTCCGACCAGCAGGACCGACGCGGCGACCACGCACACGACCAGGGTCACCACCGGCCAGGGATCACCGGCGAGCCGGCCCGTCATCCGGGCGGCGACGAGGACCACCGCGAAGGCGGCGGGCAGGAGCAGGACGGCGAGCGCCCTGCTGCGCACCCGCAGTACGGCGAGGGCGCGTGAACGTGCGGACGGCACGTCCGCGTCTGCGATCGAACCCGTTCCGGACACGACCGGACCTCACCCCCTCTGCCCTGCGACGGTGTTGCTCACTCCCCCACTGTGACACCCGCCACCGACATCGCAATGCCGGTGGGCCATGTGCCGGAATGCTTGCGCCGCACCCTAGTTGGGGAGCGGCCGGACGTCAGGCAGACCGGGTGTCCATCACCCGATGGAATGGCTTTGGGTAAAGGTGGGTGCGTTCGAACGCGGCCGGATGCACTCGTACGCGGACATGCGCGCGGGCCCGGTGCGCGTCCGCGCGCCCCGGGCCCGTGTTGTGACCGCCGTGCAGGTCAGCGGCCTTCCGCCGCCTTCGCGGCGATGTCCGTACGGTGCTGGGAGCCGTCCAGGCGGATCCGTCCGACGGCCTTATACGCCTTCTCGCGGGCCTGGGCCAGATCGGAACCGGTCGCCGTCACCGACAGCACCCGACCGCCCGCGCTGACGATCGCCCCGCCCTCGCGCCGGGTCCCGGCGTGCAGCACGTAGGCGTCGGGGCCGTCCTCGGCCGCCACCTCGGCGAGGCCCTCGATCGGGTCGCCGGTGCGCGGGGTGTCCGGGTAGTTGTGGGAGGCGATCACGACCGTGACGGCCGCGTCGTCGCGCCAGCTGAGCGGCGGCTCGTCGGCCAGCGTGCCCTTCGCCGCGTGCAGCAGCACGCCCGCCAGCGGGGTGCGCAGCCGGGCCAGGACCACCTGGGTCTCGGGGTCGCCGAAGCGGGCGTTGAACTCGATGACGCGGGTGCCGCGGCCGGTCAGGGCGAGACCGGCGTAGAGCAGCCCGGAGAAGGGCGTGCCGCGGTGGCGGAGCTCGTCGACGGTGGGCTGGAGGACCAGCTCCATGACCTCGTCGACCAGCTTGGGGTCGGCCCACGGGAGCGGGGAGTAGGCGCCCATGCCGCCGGTGTTGGGGCCCGCGTCGCCGTCCAGCGCGCGCTTGAAGTCCTGCGCGGGCTGGAGCGGGACGACGGTGACGCCGTCGGTGATGGCGAAGAGGGAGACCTCGGGGCCGTCGAGGTACTCCTCGATGACGACGCGGTCGCAGGCCAGCGCGTGGGCTCGGGCGAGGGCGCGGTCCTCGGTGACCACGACGCCCTTGCCGGCGGCGAGGCCGTCGTCCTTGACGACCCAGGGGGCGCCGGGGGTGCTGAAGGCGTCGAGGGCCGCGTCGACCTCTTCGGGGGTGACGCAGACGTAGCTGCGGGCCGTCGGGACGCCGGCCGCGGCCATCACGTCCTTGGCGAAGGCCTTGGAGCCTTCCAGTCGGGCGGCCTCGGCGGACGGGCCGAAGACGGGGATGCCGGCCGCGCGGACGGCGTCGGAGACCCCGGCGACCAGGGGCGCCTCCGGGCCGACGACGACCAGGTCGGCGCCGAGCTCGCCGGCGAGGGCGGCGACCGCGTCGCCGTCGAGGGCGTCGACCGGACGCAGCTCCGCCACCTCGGCGATGCCGGCGTTGCCGGGGGCGCAGTAGAGCGCGGAGACGTCGGGGTCGAGGGACAGAGAGCGGCACAGGGCGTGTTCGCGGGCGCCGCCGCCGATGACGAGGACCTTCACGCCGCCCAGGGTAGCCCGGACGGCGTGGCGGGTTTCGTGCGGCCACCCAACTACGAGGGGCTACTCATTCGTGTATTCCTCCACAACGGTGGCTCCGAGCTCGCGCACGATCAGGTCGTGTCCGGTCAACGCGCTCTCCACCAGGTCCGGGTCGTCCGCCTCCGCCACGTCGTCCTCGGGGGCGACCGGCGGGGGCGCCTGCTGCGCGACGGGCCGCGGCGCCTCCTGCTGCGGGGCCTGCGGCCGGTACGCCTGCCGGTCCGCGGGCGCCGGGGGCTGCCGGTCCGCGGCCGGCGGCTCGTACGCGGGCGCGGAGGGGGCCGGGGCCGGGGCGACGGGCGCCTGCGGGGCGGCGTAGGACGAGTGCCGGTCCGGAGCCGGGCCGCCGCCGCCCACCACGGCGTCGATCTTCCAGTTGACCTGGAACTGCTCGGCGAGCACCGCCTTCAGGACGTCCTCGCTGCCGCTGCTCGCGAAGTTGTCGCGGGCGCCGGGGTTGGGGAAGCCGAGCTGGAGGGTCGTGCCGTCGAAGCCGGTGACCTGGGCGTTCTGGCTGAGCAGGATCCAGGTGAAGCGGCGGCGGTTCTTGACTGCCTCCAGGACGCCGGGCCACATCGCCTGGACCTGCCCGGCGCCGGCGGCCATGCCGGGCGAGGGCGTCGACGGGGCCGCGGCGGGGGTGGGGGCGGGAGCCGGGGCGACGGGAGCCGGGGCGGCCGGGGCGGCCGGGGCGGGGACGCCGCTGCCGGGGGCGGCGGCACTGGGCCAGGCGCCGGGGGCGGTGGCGGTGGGCGCGGTGGGCGCGGCCGGGGTGGCGGTGCCCGGCCAGGCGCCGGGAGCGCCGCTGCCGGGCTGCGCGGCGCCGGGCCACGCGCCCGGGGCGGGTGCGGCGGCCGGGGCGGGTGCGGCGGCCGGGGCCTGGGCGGCGGGGGCCGGCGCGGGCGGATGTACGGCGACGGGCTCCGGGGCGGGGGCCGCCGCCGACGGGGCTTCGGGGGCCCGTACGGCGGCCCGCGCGGCGGCGACACCGCCGGCCGGGCCGGCCGGGGCCATGCCGTGCGCCTCGGGGCCGGGGACGTAGCCCAGCGCGGGCGCGGCGGCGGCCGGGGCGGCGTAGGACACGCCGGCGGGCGGGCCGCTGCGCTCCAGGCGGTCGAGGCGGGCCTGGAAGGACCGCTCGTCGTCGAAGGCGGCGGGCAGCAGCACCCGGGCGCAGATCAGCTCCAGCTGGAGCCGGGGCGAGGTCGCGCCCCGCATCTCCGTGAGCCCCGCGTTGACCAGGTCGGCGGCGCGCGACAGCTCGGCGGCGCCGAACACCGACGCCTGGGCCTGCATCCGCTCCACGACATCGGCCGGGGCGTCGATGAGGCCCTTCTCCCCGGCGTCCGGCACGGCGGCGAGGATCACCAGGTCGCGCAGCCGCTCCAGCAGGTCGGCGACGAACCGGCGGGGGTCGTTGCCGCCCTCGACCACCCGGTCGACGACCTCGAAGGCGGCGGCGCCGTCACCGGCGGCGAACGCGTCCACGACGGAGTCGAGCAGCGAGCCCTCGGTGTACCCGAGGAGGGAGGTGGCCATGGTGTACGTCACGCCCTCCTCGCCGGCGCCGGCGAGGAGCTGGTCCATGACGGACATCGAGTCGCGCACGGAGCCGGCCCCGGCCCGCACGACGAGCGGCAGCACGCCGTCCTCGACCACGGACCCCTCGCGGCCGCAGACCTCGCCGAGGTAGTCCCGCAGCGTGCCGGGCGGCACCAGGCGGAAGGGGTAGTGGTGGGTACGGGAGCGGATGGTCCCGATGACCTTCTCGGGCTCGGTCGTGGCGAAGATGAACTTGAGGTGCTCCGGCGGCTCCTCGACCACCTTCAGCAGGGCGTTGAAGCCCGCCGAGGTGACCATGTGGGCCTCGTCGATGATGTAGATCTTGTACCGGCTGGAGGCGGGCCCGAAGAAGGCCTTCTCGCGCAGGTCGCGGGCGTCGTCCACACCACCGTGGGAGGCGGCGTCGATCTCGATGACGTCGATCGACCCCGGGCCGTTGCGGGCCAGGTCGCGGCAGGACTGGCACTCGCCGCACGGGTCGGGGGTGGGACCCTGCTCACAGTTGAGGCAGCGCGCCAGGATGCGCGCGCTGGTCGTCTTGCCGCAGCCGCGCGGGCCGCTGAACAGGTACGCGTGATTGACCCGGTTGTTCCGCAGGGCCTGCATCAGCGGGACCGTGACATGGTCCTGCCCGATGACCTCGGCGAACGACTCGGGGCGGTAGCGGCGGTACAGCGCAAGGGACGACACGTCTACGAGGTTATCCGGGCCCACCGACAACAGCGGCCCCACGCCGCCCCGGAACGCAAAGCGCCCCCCACGCACCCGCCAGAGCCCACTTACCCTTGCTGCCTTCCGGCCCTGGGGGAGTTGGGTGAGATAGCGCCACGTGAGGGGCTGGGCCCCACCCTAGCGGATACCGGGCCCGAGAATCGAGCCGCCCCGGCTCCCGGTCCCGACCGGCACCCTCTCCGACCCCAAGATCGGGATCGTGTTCGCGAGCACCCCTCAACGTCTTGTATTGTTTGCGGCGGAGGATTCGCCTAGAGGCCTAGGGCGCACGCTTGGAAAGCGTGTTGGGGGCAACCCCTCACGAGTTCGAATCTCGTATCCTCCGCCGGATCAGAGGGCCGGACCGCGTCAGCGGTCCGGCCCTCTGGCGTTTCCCGTCTCGGTTTCCGTCCCACGCGCGGCGCAGCGATGAACCTTCGGAGATATACTCACCTCCATACTTGATATCAAGGAGGTGCACCATGAGTCGCACGGTGATCGACCTCGATGACGAGCTGGTCGCGGACGTGGCCAAGGCGCTGGGGACCAGCACCAAGAAGGAGACGGTCAACACGGCCCTCCGCGAGGTACTGGAGAGCAGGCGGCGCGCGCTGGCCCTGACCCGCTTGCGCGCCGCCTCCGACGAAGGCGCGTTCGACCTGACGCTGTTCGAGGAAAAGAGGAACTACCGACGGTGAACGCCGCTCTCTACCTGATCGACACCAGCGCTCTCGCCCGCTTCCTGCACGGTGACGCGGAGCAGTACGGCTGGGACCAGGCAGCGGCGGCCGGCCTGATCGCCACGTGCCCCATCACCGAGCTGGAGTTCTTCTACAGCGCCCGATCGGCCGCCGACAGAGCGCGGGGCATCGAGGACATCAGGCTGATCTTCGGCTGGGTCCCGGTCGACGACCGCGCCTACGACCGGGCCTGGCAGGTCCAGGAGGCCCTCACCCAGCAGGGCAAGCACCGCAGCGCCGGTGCGATCGACCTCGTCGTCGCGGCGACCGCCGAACTGCAGGGCCTCACCCTCCTGCACCGGGACCACGACTTCGAGTGCATCGCCTCGGTCACCGGCCAGCCCCTCCAGTGGTACGGCCCGGCGGACCACAAGTAGTCGGACAGCGGTTGCGGTTGGGGTTGCGGTCGCATTCGCCTTCCTCCGCCGGATCAGAGGGCCGGACCCCGTCAGCGGTCCGGCCCTCTGGCGTTTCCCCGTCTCGGGTTCCGTCGCGGTCCGATCCGCGAAAGCCCTCGCGGCTATGCTGCGCGCGTGCCGTCGTATTCGATCGGGCAGGCCGCCGGCCTGCTGGGCGTGAGCTCCGAAACCGTCCGCCGCTGGGCCGACGCGGGGCGGCTGGACGCCCCGCGCGGGCCCGACGGGAACCGCGCGGTGGACGGGGCGGTGCTGGCCGCGTTCGCCAAGGAGCGGGCGGCCGGGATGCACCCGCTGCCCGAGGGCGCCCCCGTCACCTCCGTACGCAACGCCTTCGCCGGGATCGTCACGGCGGTACGGCTCGACGAGGTGGCGGCCCAGGTGGAGATCCAGTCCGGGCCGCACCGCATCGTCTCGGTGGTGACCCGGGAGTCCGTGGAGGAGCTCGGGATCGCGGTCGGGGTGCGCGTCACCGCCCGGGTGAAGTCGACGGACGTGCACGTCGACGTGCCCTGAGCGAGCGGGCCGTACGGACGGTTCAGGCGCAGCGCAGCGCCGCGTAGAGGTCCAGCTTGTGGTCCAGGCGGGACAGGTCGCGGCCCGTCAGGGCCTCCACCCGCTCGATCCGGTAGTGCACGGTGTTGACGTGCAGGTGCAGGGCCTCCGCCGTGCGGGCCCACGAGCAGTTGTTGGCCAGGAAGACCTCCAGGGTCTCGCGGAGCATGCCGTCGCCCAGCGGGCCGAGCGTGCGCGTCCCGAAGACGGATCGCACCTCCGGCGGCACCCCGCCGAGGAGTTCGGCCAGGGTGTCCAGCTGCTCGACTCCCCGCACCGGGGCGTCCTCGTCGGTCGCCGTCAACGCGAAGGCGGCCTGGTTGAGGGAGGCCCGCAGCCCTTCGGGGCCCGCCGTCCGCGCGCCCGCGCCGAGCCGCGGCTCGGACCCCTGCGGCGCGCACGCCCGCAGCAGCGGCCACAATCCGCGCAGCTCCGCCACGACGTCGAGCCGCCCGCTCGGGTCCTCGTGGAGCACCGCCGCGGTGTCGCCGGCCGTCCACGCGAGGCCCTCCAGGTGCCCGAGGGCCTCGGCCAGGGCCTCGCCCGAGGTGGCCGTCAGCACCCGGTACAGGCCGGTCGTGGGCAGTCCGGCGGCGGTCAGCGCCTCCTCCAGCGCGGCCGGATCGGCCTCGCGGGACAGCAGCGCGATCAGCTCCTGCCCGGCCGCGCGCTCGGCGGCGGTGCGGCGGGCCCCGCGGTCGCGGTACTGGGCGAACACCTCGGCGATCTCGTGGAGCACCCGCGGCGGCGCCGCGTCCGCGTCCGGCAGGTGCAGCCGCCAGGCGTCGTACGGGGATCCGTCGGCCTCGACGCGCAGCGAGAGCCCGTCGCGCGCGACGGCGGCCCGCCGGGCGGGCAGCGGCGGCGCGGAGGGCGTACGGGCCACCGTGCGCCCGCTCGCGGTCAGCACGTAGCAGCTGATCCTGCCCAGGTGGGCGCAGGCGCGGTCGAGCAGTTCGGCGGGGCCCGCGCCGCTCTCCAGGAGCCGGCTCAGCTCGCCGCGCACGTTCTCGGGGAGGGCGAAGATCCGGGTCGGACGGCGGCTGAGGTCGCCCCACTGGCGCAGGTACACGGCCTCGGTGACCGACCGGAAGCTGGTCCGCGCCGGGACGGCCACCACCGGCACCCGGTGGGCGCGGCAGGCGGCGATCAGCTCGTCCGGGACCCGGCCGTGGGTCTCCTCGCCGGCCAGCAGGGCGGTGGCCCCGGCCTCGGCGAGGGCGGAGACGAAGCGGTCGGTCTTCGCCGGGTCGGCGTCCGACCACCACACGAGACCGCTGAGCACGAGCTCGCCGGGGCCCAGGAACCGGCCCGGGTCCTCCAGGTCGGTGGCGGTGACGCCGCTGACCTCCTGGCCGAGAAGGGCTTCCTCGCCCCAGAGCAGGGTGAGGCCGAGGTTGTCGGACTGGAGGAGGTCGAGGACGTGCATGGCAGGGACTCCTTGCGGTGGGGGTGACCCACATTCGCCAGGTGAATACGAGAAACCACATCGTAAATGCAAGGGCAACGCGCGTATACGGGTCTTGGTTGATCCACCAAGGCGAACCGTCCCGAGTTGGCTGCTTTCCGTGGCCGAGACCAGTCGTTTCCGCCCGTCGGCGGTTGCTTCACTGAAGCGAAACCCCGGGATCAGGAAGGCTGGTGGCGCGAATTGGACCTCAACACCGTGCTCGACGTGCGCGACGCCCGCCGCCGCGAACCCTGGCGTCCCGGTGACGCCTGGCTCGGCGGCGGCACGTACCTCTTCTCCGAGCCCCAGCACCACATCCGCCGCCTCTTCGACCTCTCCCGCATGGGCTGGCCGCCCCTGTCGTGGCAGCCCGACGGCTCCCTCGACATCGCCGCCACCTGCACCATCACCGAACTGTCCCGCTTCGGCCGCACCCTGCCCGCCGCCGCGGCACCGCTCGTCGAGCAGTGCTGCCGCGCCTTCCTGGCGAGCTTCAAGATCTGGAACATGGCCACCGTCGGCGGGAACCTCTGCAACGGCCTCCCGGCCGGCCCGATGATCTCCCTGACCGCCGCCCTCGACTCCACCGTCCTGCTCCAGGGCCAGGACGGCGCCACCCGCCGGCTCCCCGTCACCGACTTCGTTCGCGGCGCCGGCGTCAAGGACCTGGGCGACGGCGAGCTGCTGCGTTCGGTGCGGATCCCCGCGTACGCCCTGGACACCCGTACGGCCTTCCGGCAGGCCTCGCTGTACGGGCTGGGCCGCTCCGGCGCCCTGGTGATCGGCGCGCTCGACCCGCGCGACGGATCCCTGGCCGTCACCGTCTCCGCGGCCACGACGCGCCCGTTCCGCTTCTGGTTCGCGCTGCCGCCCACCGCCGGCGAACTGCGCGCCGCGATCGACGACGGCGTACGCCCCGACGAGTGGTTCGACGACATCCACGGCCTGCCCGACTGGCGGCGGCACATGGCCCTGCACCTGGCCGAGGAGATCCGCCGCGAGCTGACCGACGCGACCGGGCGACGACCCGGCGCACCTCAGGAGGGTTCCCGATGAGCTACGGCATCGAGATCAACGAGCAGCGCTTCGAGGACGAGCCCCGCCCGGGCCAGTGCCTGCGCACCTACCTGCGCGAACGCGGCTGGTTCGGCGTGAAGAAGGGCTGCGACCAGGGCGACTGCGGGGCCTGCACCGTCCACGTCGACGGGCAGCCCGTCCACAGCTGCCTCTACCCGGCGGTCCGGGCCGAGGGCCGCTCCGTCACCACCGTCGAGGGCCTCGCCCGACCCGGCGGCGAACTGCACCCGGCGCAGCGACAGTTCCTCGACGCCCAGGGCTTCCAGTGCGGCTTCTGCACCGCCGGGTTCCTGATGACCACCGCCGCCCTCCAGGCCGAGGAGGGCACCGCCCACGACGACGGGAAGCTGGACGACCTCCCGCGCGCCTTCAAGGGCAACATCTGCCGCTGCACCGGCTACCGCGCCATCGAGGACGCGGTGCGCGGGGTCAGGCACATCGAGGAGCCCGAGGCCGGTCAGGCCGTCGGCCGCAGCCCCGGGGCCCCCGCGGGCCCGCAGGTGGTCACCGGCACCGCCCGCTACACCTTCGACGTCGAGGTGCCCGGCCTGCTCCACATGAAGCTGCTGCGCTCCCCGCACCCGCACGCCCGGATCGTCGACATCGACACCCGCGAGGCGCTGCGGGTCCCCGGCGTCCACGCCGTCCTGACCCACCACGACGCCCCGGACCGGCTGTACTCCTCGGCCCGCCACGAGCACCCCACCGAGGACCCGATGGACACCCGGGTCCTGGACGACGTCGTCCGCTTCGTCGGCCAGCGCGTGGCGGCCGTCGTCGCCGACAGCGAGCAGGCCGCGGAGGAGGGCTGCCGGCGCGTGGTCGTCACGTACGAGGAGCTGCCCCACGTCACCGACCCGGAGGAGGCCATGCTGCCGGGCGCGCCCGTGCTGCACCCCAAGGGCCCCGAGTCGGGGATCTTCCGGGCCGAGAACAACGTGTGCGGCGAGGTCCACGCCACCATCGGCGACATGGACAGGGGCTACGCCGAGGCGGACGTGGTCCTGGAGGAGACCTTCCGGACCCAGCGGGTTCAGCACGCCAGCCTGGAGACCCACGGCAGCGTCGCGTACTTCGAGCCCAAGGAGGACGGGCAGGGCGAGCGCGTCACCGTCCGCTCCTCCACCCAGGCCCCGTTCCTGACCCGACGGGCGCTGTGCGCCCTGTACGACCTGAACGAGGACGAGGTCCGCGTGGTCGCGGGCCGGGTGGGCGGCGGGTTCGGCGGCAAGCAGGAGATGCTGACCGAGGACATCGTGGTGCTCGCCGCCCTGAAGCTGAGGCGCCCGGTGAAGCTCGAGTTCACCCGCGCCGAGCAGTTCTACGGGGCCACCACCCGCCACCCCTTCAAGATCACCATCAAGATGGGGGCCAAGGCCGACGGCACCCTCACCGCCCTGCGCATCCGCGTGCTCGCCAACACCGGCGCCTACGGCAACCACGGCCCGGCGGTCATGTTCCACAGCGTCGGGGAGTCCTTCGCCGTCTACAAGGCGCCGAACAAGGAGGTCGAGGCGTACTCCGTCTACACCAACGGGGTGCCGGCGGGCGCCTTCCGCGGCTACGGCCTCGGCCAGGTCCTCTTCGCCCTCGAATCGATGATGGACGAACTCGCGGTCGCGCTCGGGATGGACCCGCTCGTGCTGCGCGAGAAGAACGTCATCGGCGCGGGCGACCACCTCGTCACCCCGATCGGCCACGAGGAGGACCTGTTCATCGCCTCCTACGGGATGCGGCAGTGCATGGACGTCGTACGCCGGGCCATCGCCGACGACCGCAGCCACGAGGACGTCCCCGAGGGTTGGCTCACCGGCACCGGATCGGCCGTCGCGATGATCGCCACGGGCCCCCCGGGCGGCCACTTCGCCGACGCCACGGTCAGCCTGCTGTCCGACGGCACGTACGACATCGCGGTCGGCACGGCCGAGTTCGGCAACGGCACCACCACCGTCCACAAGCAGATCACCGCGGGCGCGCTGAACACCACCGTCGACCGGATCACGGTCCGCCAGTCGGACACCGACGTGGTGCGCCACGACACCGGCGCCTTCGGCTCGGCCGGCACGGTGGTCGCGGGCAAGGCGGTGATGCTGGCGGCGAACTCGCTCGCGGAGCGGCTGCGGACCTTCGCTGCCCGCCACACCGGCGTGGCCCGGCACCTGTGCAGGCTGGAGGCGGAGGCCTTCGACTGCGCGGGCCGCGTCGTCACGCTGAAGGAGCTCCACGAGGCCGCGTACGAGCGGGGCCGGCCGGAGGAGGTCTCGGCGGACGGCCACTGGGGCGGCTCGCCTCGCTCGGTCGCCTTCAACGCCCAGTGGTTCCGCCTCGCGGTGGACCCGGACACGGGCGAGATGCGCATCCTGCGCAGCGTGCACGCGGCGGACGCCGGCAAGGTCATGAACCCGGTGCAGTGCCGGGGGCAGGTCGAGGGCGGCGTGGCCCAGGCCCTGGGGGCGACCCTGTTCGAGACCGTACGGGTGGACGAGCGCGGGGAGGTCACCACGGCCGCCTTCCGCCGCTACCGCCTGCCGCAGTACGCGGACGTCCCGCGCACCGAGGTCCACTTCATGGAGACCTCGGACGCGATCGGGCCCCTCGGCGCCAAGTCCATGTCCGAGAGCCCCTTCAACCCGGTCGGCCCGGCCTTCGCGAACGCCCTGCGGGACGCGACGGGCATCCGCTTCACGGAGATGCCGCTGACCCGGGACGTCGTCTGGCGGCGGATCCACCGGAAGATGCAGGGTGAATCCGCTGAATCATGACCCGTATGCGACTCGTATATCCCCATGAACCTTGCACATGAGGTTCCAGCGGGACACGAGTCGGGCATGACATCCGCATGGCCTCCTTCCTGCTGCACGGCGAACTCGACCGTCCCGCGACCCTGAGCGTCGCCGACCTGCGGGCCTGGCCGCAGCACCGCGCGGAGGTCACCTTCGACTGCGCGACGAACGGCCCGCAGCGGCACGTCTTCAAGGGCGTGCTGCTGCGGGACGTCGTCACCGGGGCCGGGCCGGTCTTCGACGCCCGGCGCCGCAAGGACCGCGGCCGCTACGTCCTCGCGGTCGGCGGCGGCGACGGCCACCACACCGTCCTGTCGTGGGCGGAGCTGGACCCGGACTTCCGCGACTGTCCGGTCCTGCTGGCCACCCGCCTCGACGGCGAGGAGCTCGACGGGGCCGGCAGCCAGCTGGTGGTGCCGTCGGACCGCTGCGGGGCGCGGTACGTCAGCGCCGTCACCCACGTCTGGTTCGGGGCCCTGCGGGTCCCGGCCCTGACCCCCGCCTAGGCGGTCCTCAGGCGGTCTCCTGCGCGAGCGCCCTTACCGCGTCGGCCAGTTTGCGGGCCGTGGGGTCGGCGGGGGCCACCAGCCGGGTGTGGACGAAGGCGAACGACAGGCCCCGCGCGCGGTCCGCGAAGGCGAGGGAGCCGCCGCTGCCGTGGTGGCCGAAGGTGGTGGGCTCGCCGCCCATCGGGGTCATGCCGACGAACCAGCCCAACCCCTTGGCGTACCGGACGAGCAGCATCCGGTCCCGCCCGTCCACCGCCGTCCGCGCGGCGGCCTCGACCCGGTCGGGCGACAACAGCCGTACACCGTCCACCTCGCCCAGCAGCGCCGCGTACATCCGGGCCGCGGCGCGGGCGGTCAAGGTGGCGCAGGCGGGCAGGTCGGCGAGGAGGTAGCCGGGTCGGCCGGCGAGGCCGGCGGTGGTCCACAGGCCGCGGTGGGGCGCGATGAGCCGGGTGAAGGGGGCCTGCGCCGGCAGCCCGGCCAGGTACGCCTCCCAGCCGCCCTCCACCAGCGGTGCCACCCGGGGCAGTTCGGAGGCGGGCAGCCCGAAGTACAGCTCGTCGGCGATCCCGAGGGGTTCGGCCACGTACTCCCGCAGCGCCTGCCCGGGGGTGAGGCCGGTGACCCGTCGCACGGTCTCGCCGAGGATCCAGCCGAAGGTCCAGCCGTGGTAGCCGCTGTCGGTGCCCGGCTCCCACAGCGGGCGCAGGTCGGCGACGACCTCGCACATGTGGTCCCAGTCGCACAGCTCGGCGACGGTCAGGGAGCGCGGCAGGTGGGGGATCCCGGCGGAGTGGGTCAGGGCGTGCCGGACGGTGACGCCGGCCTTGCCGTGGGCCGCGAACCGGGGCCAGTAGCGGGCGATCGGGGCCTCGTAGTCGAGCAGCCCGCGCGCGGCGAGGACGTGCACGAGGGTGGCGGTGCAGCCCTTGCCGGTGGAGAAGCCGTGGATCAGGGTGTCGGGGCCGGCGACACCCGCGTACGCCTCCACCAGCGGGCGGCCGTCGCGGTACGCGGCCACCTGGACGCCGCTCTCGGCCCCGGACGCGACCAGCGCGTCCAGGCGCTCCTGGAGTTCCACGCGCCCCTCCTTCACCACCGCACGCCGTGTCACCTTGAGTAGCGACACCCTACCGTCGGTGACGACAGAGGTTCGGGAATCGGGAAGTGAAAGAGGTGGGCGCGGGATGCGCGAGACACGACGCGCGGCGCGGGTGCTCGGGGCGTGCGCGGCGGCGGTGACGCTGGCGCTGGCGACGCCGGGGTCGGCGCAGGCGGCCGACGGGGTGCTGTTCATCGACCGGGCCGCGATCCACGACCCGTCCGGCTGCTACCCGTTGGGCGACTTCGTGCCCTCGGAGGTCGCCAACTTCACCGACGAGACGGCCGCCGTGTGGTCGGGCCCCCACTGCGACGGGCGCGTGACGGCCTTCGTCCTGCCGGGGCAAGTCGTCCGACCCGCCCCGGGCATGAGCCTGTTCATCCAGTAATGGGGCCCGGTGCGGCGCCGGTCGCCCCCGCGTGGCGGGAGGCGACCGGCGCGGCGCACGGCTCGGAGCGCGCGGCCGTCACGCGGCCTGGAGGGAGACCTCGGTCGCCTTGATCAGCGCGACGACCGGGGAACCGGCGGCCAGGCCGAGGGCCTCGACGGCGTCGGCGGTGATGGCGGCGGTCAGGCCGCCCCCGTTCACGTCGACCTTGACGGAGGCCATGGCCGGACCGGTGGCCACGTCGACGACGGTGCCGGCGATCCGGTTGCGGATGGACAGCCCCTCGACGGGACCGGTCGCCAGGGCCACCTCCGTCGCCTTGACCAGGGCCTTCACCGGGGAACCGGCGACAAGGCCCAGCTCCTTGACCGCGTCGACCGTGATCGCGGCGGTGATGTCCTGGCCACCGTCGAGGCGGACCTTGACCGTGGCCATCGCCTCTCCGGCGGTGACGGCGGTGACGGTGCCGGCGATCTGGTTGCGGATGCTCAGGCTCATGACTGTTCGACCTCTTGCGCTAGGAAACACGTGCGTCCGGGAAGGACCGCACGCAACCGAAACTAGGCCGTTCCACTTTGACCCGTGTTCAACCCCTCGCATCCGCCACCCGAATCCACCCGTACGGCTCGCCCCTGCGCCCAACCTGCCTGTGACCAGGCCTTTCATGAGACACGGCGTCGGCGCGGGGGCCTGCGCGGGGCCTGCGCGGGGGCCCGCGCGGGGCGCTCAGGTGAACTCCGGCATCTCCCCGACCGTCGTCGTCAGGTCGATCACCGCGAAGGCCGCGCCCTGCGGGTCCGCGAGGGCCGCGAACCGCCCGAACGGGCTGTCCATCGGGCCGAAGTGCAGCGTCCCGCCGCGGGCCCTGGTCTTCTCCACCGCCTCGTCGCAGTTCGGGACGGCGAAGTAGACCTGGATGTACGAAGGCACCTCCGGCGGGAACTCCTCGCCCATCCGCATCCGGCCGAGCACCGGGTTCTCCGGGCCGCCGACGCCGAAGACCTTGAAGTCCATCCCCTCTTCCTCGGGGTCGTCGCCCGCCTCCATCTGTTGGGCGCTGTAGGAGAACACGCGGGTGAGGAACGCGTCCGCCTTCTCCGGCTCCCGGGTGAAGACCTCCGCCCAGGCGTACGCCCCGGACTCCCCCGTCTTCTCGAAGCCCCTGTGCTCGCCGGGCTGCCAGAGGCCGAAGACGGCGCCGCTCGGTTCCCTGGCGATGGCCATCGTGCCGAAGGAACCGACCCGCATGGGCTCCATCACCACGTCGCCGCCCGCCTCCTGGATCCTCCGGGCGGTGGCGGCCGCGTCGGGCGAGGCGAAGTACAGGCACCACTGCGAGGGCGCGTCCGCCCCCGGCATCGGCGGTACGACGGCCGCGACCGCCTTGCCGTCGGAGTAGGCCTGCGTGTAGCTCCCGTACTCGGTGCTCGCCTCGCCGAAGGTCCAGCCCAGCACGTCACCGTAGAACTCCTTGGCCGCCGCCACGTCGGTGAACATCGCGTCCACCCAGCACGGGGCGCCCTCCTCGAACTCAGCCATGGTCGATCGACTCCTGTGTGTCGTCCTCTGTCCCTGTCCCTGTACCTGTCTGCGTGCGTGTCCGTCGTCTCCACGCTAGGCGGGGGGCCGGACATCCGCGCGACGGCCGCGACGGCGGGCTCACCGCGCGGCGGGCGGGTCGTCGGGGGAGGCTGGAGGGCATGGACGACATCACCATCCGGCTCGCCCAGCAACCCGAGGCCGACGCCCTCCTCGCCCGCAGCCCGCTCGCCGCCCTCACCGGCATGCTGCTCGACCAGCAGGTACCGATGGAGTGGGCGTTCTCGGGGCCCTGGACGATCGCGCGGCGCCTGGGCTCCGACGACCTCGACGCGCACGCCATCGCCGCCTACGACCCGGAGGCCTTCGCCGAGCTGCTCTCGCGCAAGCCCGCCGTGCACCGCTATCCGGGGTCGATGGCGAAGCGGATCCAGCAGCTGTGCGCGTACCTGGTGGAGCACTACGACGGGGACGCGGCGGCGATCTGGGCGGACGCCGCCACCGGAGCCGAGCTGCTGGAGCGGCTGAAGGCGCTGCCCGGTTACGGGGAGCAGAAGGCGCAGATCTTCCTCGCCCTGCTGGGGAAGCGCTTCGGCGTGCGCCCCAAGGGCTGGCGGGAGGCCGCGGGCGGCTACGGGCCGGCGGGCGTGCACCGTTCGGCGGCGGACATCACCGGCCCGGAGTCACTGGCGAAGGTCCGGGAGTACAAGCAGGCGCAGAAGGCCGCCGCCAAGCAGGCGAAGTAGGCGGAGCGGGGGAAGCGGGCGGAGCGGGGCAAGCGGCGCGGGTCGAGGTGACGGACCGGGGCGGGCGGCGCCGGCGGGGCGCGGGGCAGGTCGTAGGGTCGGTTCCATGATCGAGAACCTGACCCGCGCCACGAGCGCCGAGTCCATCACCGACGGCCCCGGCAGCGTCATCACGCTGCTCACCGATACCCCCGAACTCACCTGCAACACCGCGAGCTTCGAGGTCGGCGCGGCCGGCGCCCCGGTGCACTTCCACACCAAGGCGACCGAGTTCTTCCACGTCACCGACGGGGTCCTCGACGTCCTCGTCGGCGACGAGGTCCACACCCTGACCAAGGGCGACTTCATCAGCGTCGCGCCCGGCGTGAAGCACGCCTTCGCCCCGGCCGCGGGCCACACGGCCGAGGTGTTCGTCGGCTTCACCCCGGGCATGGCCCGCTTCGACTACTACCGCCTCCTGGGACGGGTTCGCGCGGGCGAGGCCACCGTGCAGGACATCATCGACAGCCAGCCCGTCTACGACAACCACTACGCGGAGAGCGAGGCCTGGGCCGGGCGTCCGCGCAGCGCCGAGGCGTAGACCTCGTCGGCGTCGAGCCGGCGCAGCTCCTCCGCGATCAGCTCGGCGTCGCTGCGGATCTTCAGGGCCACCCTGCGGTCGGGCCATCCGGGCAGCACCAGCGTGGCCAGCACCCCCGCCGGCCGGTCCACCCTTATCTCCCCGGCCTCGGTCTCCAGCCGGACCCGGGTGATGACCGGCCCGTCGGTGACCACCCGGCGCACCTGCACCTTCAGCCGGTCCTCCAGCCAGCGCGCGAGCAGTTCGGCGCTGGCGTTGTCCGCCTCGCTCTCCACCGCCGCGCCGGTCACCGGGAGCGGCTTCTGGTCGAGGGCCGCCGCCAGGAGCGAACGCCACGGCGTCAGTCGGGTCCAGGCCAGGTCGGTGTCGCCGGGGGCGTACGCGGCGGCCCGACCGTCGAGCGCCGCGACCGGGTCCGGGGCCTCCTGGGCGTCGGTGATGCGTCGCTGCGCCAGTGCGCCCAGCTCGTCGCGGGCCGGGTCGGCGGGGGCGTCCGCCGGCCACCACGCCACGACGGGCGCGTCCGGAACCAGCAGCGGGAGCACCACGGAGCCGGCCTGCGAGGTGAGCTCTCCGTGCAGGCGCAGCAGGACGATCTCCCCGGAGCCGGCGTCGGAGCCGACGCGCAGTTCGGCGTCGAGGCGGCTCTGGCGCAGGCGCTGCGGGCCGCGCCCGCTGCGCTTGATCACCGCGATGATGCGGCACGGGTGCTCGCGCGAGGCCTCGGAGGCCGCGCGTACCGCGTCGTAGGCGTTCTCCTCGTCGGTGACGACGACGAGCGTCAGCACCAGTCCCATGGTGGGGCTGCCGACGGCTCGGCGGGCTTCGAGCAGGGCCCGGTCGACCTTGTTGGACGTGGTGTCGGTGAGTTCGGTCCGCATGCCCCGAGTCTGTCAGCGCCCACCGCACCCCCGACAACCGGTTCGCTTGATTCCGCCTGGAGGACGCGCGTGCTCGCGCGGGCCGCTCCCGCCCGCTCCTACCGTCTGCGGCGGGCCGTGCCGAAGATCGAACGGGAGATCTCCCGGCCGAGTTGGGTTCCGATCGAGCGGGCCAGCGAGCGGAACAGACCGCTGCCCACCACCTGTTCGGCCAGCGAGGGGTCCGGCTTCGGGGCCGTGCGCGCCGCGCGCGCCGCCTCCTTCTCGGCCGCCTTGGCCTGCTTCTCCGCCTCCGCGGCCGCTGCCGCCGCCTCCGCCGCGGCCTCGGCCGCCGCCTGTTCGGCGCTGATCTTCTCGTACGCCGACTCGCGGTCGACGGGCTCCGCGTAACGCGAGTACAGCAGCGAGGCCTTGACCGCGCCCTCCAGGGTCGCCGCGTCGACGGGACCCATCAGCGACCGCGGCGCGCGCAGCCGCGTCGCGGCGACGGGGGTCGGGGAGCCGCCCTCGCTCAGCACGGTGATCACGGCCTCTCCGGTGCCGAGGCCGGTGAGCAGTTCCTCCAGGTCGTACGCGGAGTTGGGGAAGGTCTTCACCGTCGCCTTCAGCGCCTTCGCGTCGTCGGGGGTGAAGGCGCGCAGCGCGTGCTGGACCCGGTTGCCGAGCTGCGCCAGCACGTCGCCGGGCACGTCCTTGGGGGTCTGGGTCACGAAGAAGACGCCGACGCCCTTGGACCGGATCAGCCGCACCGTCTGGGTGATCGACTCCAGGAAGGCCTTCGAGGCGCCGTTGAACAACAGGTGCGCCTCGTCGAAGAAGAAGACCAGCTTGGGCCGGTCCAGGTCGCCGACCTCGGGCAGGTCCGTGTAGAGGTCGGCCAGCAGCCACATCAGGAAGGTGGAGAACAGCTGCGGTTTGTCCTGCACCGCCGGGAGTTCCAGGACGGACACCGTGCCGCGGCCGTCGGCGGCGGTGCGCAGGAACTCGCTCGTGTCGAACTCGGGCTCGCCGAAGAATTCGGTCGCCCCCTGCTGTTCGAAGGCGGTCAGCGCCCGCAGGATCACCCCGGCGGTGACGGTGGACAGGCCGCCGATGCCCTTGAGTTCGGGTTTGCCCTGGTCGGAGACGAGGAAGGCGACCACGGCCCGCAGGTCCTTGAGGTCGATCAGCTCCAGGCCCTTGGTGTCGGCGTAGTGGAAGATCAGGCCGAGGGACTGCTCCTGCGTCTGGTTGAGCTGGAGCACCTTGGACATCAGGACGGGGCCGAAGGCGGTCACGGTGGCCCGCACGGGGATGCCGGTGCCGATGCCGCCGAGCGCGTAGAACTCGGCGGGGCAGCCGGCGGGGTCCCATTCCTGGCCGACGTCGGCGGCCCGTTGGCGGACCTTCTCGTTGTCGGTGCCGGGCGCGGAGATGCCGGAGACGTCGCCCTTGATGTCGGCGAGGAAGACGGGGACCCCGTTCGCGGAGAGCTGCTCGGCGATGAGCTGGAGGGTCTTGGTCTTTCCGGTGCCGGTCGCGCCCGCGACGAGCCCGTGGCGGTTGAGCATCGACAGCGGGATGCGGATCTGGCGGTCCGGCAGGACGACGCCGTCCCACAGCAGGGCGCCGAGGTCGAGGGCGGGTCCGGTGAAGGCGTACCCGTCGGCGATCCGCGCGGCGGGGCCGTCGGAGGCCGGGGCGGGGGCCGCGACGGCGGCCGCGGCGGCGGCGGGCGCGGGGGGCGGCGCGGCCGGGTCCCCGGCGGGGTCGAGCGGAACGGAAGGGTCCGCGTGCTGGCTCATGCATCACTCCCGAGCTCCCGGACTGCGGGTTCCGGACTCCCGTAGTCACCCATTCATACCCTCTGCCACTTTTGCACCACCCGCACGAGGCTGCGCCCGGAGGCGCGGGCCCGGTAGGCTTTCCGTGTGATCTTCAAGCGCATCGGAAGCGGCCGGCCGTACCCCGACCACGGCAGGGAAACGACCCGGCAGTGGGCGGACGTCGCCCCGCGCCCGGTCCGGCTCGACCAGCTCGTGACGACCAAGGGACAGCTGGACCTCGAAACCCTGCTCGCCGAGGACTCGACCTTCTACGGCGACCTCTTCGCGCACGTCGTGAAGTGGCAGGGCGACCTCTACCTGGAGGACGGGCTGCACCGCGCCGTCCGCGCGGCCCTCCAGCAGCGCCAGGTTCTGCACGCGCGCGTCCTGGAAATGGACTGATTGCGCCTTTCGGGTCAGCCTTGCCCGATCAATAGATCATTTAGTAGGCATCGTCCCGACGCGGCACTACGCTGCGCCCATGAGCATGCTCACTCCCCCCGGCATGGGCGGAAAGTACCGCGTCACGGGAGCTGCCTACCCCCGCATGAGCCGTCCCCGGCGCCGCCGGAGGCTGGTCTTCACCGTGCTCGGCTCGGCCCTCGCGCTGGCCCTGCTCGGATACGGGTCCCTGCAGCTCATCGATGTGTTCCGCGGTGGCGACACCGGCAAGCGGACCACCGCGGCCGGCAAGCCCTGCCCCTCGGCCTCCACCGGAAAGGCCGGGGCCGCCGCCAAGCCCGTCTCGGCCCCGAACGCGGCGGCGAGCGCCTCCGCGTCCCCCGCCGCCGCGCTGCCCCAGCCCGGCCAGATCACGGTCAACGTCTACAACGCGACCCCCCGCGCGGGCCTCGCCAAGGCCGTCGGCGACGAGCTGCGCAACCGCGGCTTCGCCGTCGGGCAGGTCGGCAACGCCCCCGCCGACTTCGACAAGAAGGTCCCCGGGCCCGGGATACTGCTCGGCTCCCCCCGGACCGACAAGGCGGCCTACTCCGTACTCGCCACCCAACTCGACGGAGTGACCCAGCAGACCGACGCGCGCGAGGGCGCGGACATCGACCTGATCCTGGGTGACGCCTTCAAGGAACTGAAGCCCAAGGCGGACGCGGACAAGGCGCTGGCCATCCTGGCCAACCCCGTGCCCACGCCCACCGCGAAGTGCTGATCACCCCTCCGGCCGGACCGCCGGACCCGGGAGCTCCCCGACGGTCCGGCGGCCGAACGGCCCGGGCCCTGCCCTATTCGGCCGAGCCGTACATGCGGTCGCCCGCGTCGCCCAGGCCCGGCACGATGTAGCCGTGCTCGTTGAGGCGCTCGTCCACGGCGGCCGTCACCACCGTCACCGGCGTGCCCGCCAGCTCGCGCTCCATGATCTCGACGCCCTCGGGCGCGGCCAGCAGCACCACGGCGGTCACGTCGTCGGCGCCGCGCTTGATGAGCTCCTGGATCGCGGCGACCAGCGTGCCGCCGGTGGCCAGCATCGGGTCGACGACGTAGACCTGACGGCCGGAGAGGTCCTCGGGCATGCGCGTCGCGTACGTGGAGGCCTCCAGGGTCTCCTCGTTGCGGACCATGCCCAGGAAGCCCACCTCGGCGGTCGGCAGCAGGCGGACCATGCCGTCGAGCATGCCGAGGCCGGCACGCAGGATCGGCACGACCAGCGGACGCGGGTACGACAGCTTGACGCCGGTGGTCGGGCCGACCGGGGTCTCGATGTCGGACGCCTCGGTGCGCACGTCGCGCGTGGCCTCGTAGGCGAGGAGGGTCACCAGCTCGTCGGCGAGGCGACGGAAGGTGGGGGAGTCGGTGCGCTTGTCGCGCAGGGTGGTGAGTTTGTGCGCCACCAAGGGGTGATCGACGACCTGCAAACGCACAACATCCTCCAAGACAAGACTCAGCCGGGTTTCGACCTGTGACCTGTGACCCTGCTACCTGCGAACACGGCCGCACGTCGCGACCCGCACCAAAAGGCTACGCGGTGGTACGACCCCGACGCGTCCCCACCACGGCCCCGCCGCGTCCCGGCCGCCTCGAAGCCGTCTCGAAGCCGCCTCGAAGTCCTCCCGAAGTCCTCCCGAGGCCGTCGCGCGGTCCGTCGGCGCCGGTCCGGGACGCGGTCCGGCGCGGTCCGGCGCGGTCCGGCGGCGTCCGAGATGCGGTCCGGGCCCGTCGCGACCACCCTTGACGGATGAGCGTCGGACTGGTGATCGCGGCCGTGGACGGATCCGAGCACAGCCTGCGGGCCCTGGAGTGGGCCCGGCTGGCCGCCCTGCGCCACGACGCCGCCCTCATGGTGGCCCACGTGCTGCCCGACGTCTCCCAGCTCTACGCGGGCCGCCGCTCGGCCCTGCACGACCCGAACGAGCCCGAGGAGTACCCCGACCCGGTCGGCGACCACGTGCGCGGCGTCCTCGAAGCCGCCCCCGAGCTGCCCCGCGAGGTGCACTACGAGGCCCTGGAGGGCTCCGTACCGGAGGCGCTGCGGGCCGTCGGCGCCGAGAGCGCGCCGCTGATGCTGGTGATGGGCTCCCGGGGACGCGGCGGGTTCGCGAGCCTGCTCCTCGGATCCAGCAGCCGGGCCGTCGCCACCACCGCCTCCTGCCCCGTGGTGGTGGTCCCGCACGCCGAGCGCGACGCGCGGGCCGCCGCCGCGGATCCCTCCGCCGGGCGGGTGGTCCTCGGGCTGCACGCCGCCGAGACCCCCGAGGACGTACTGGCCTTCGCGTTCGCGGAGGCCGCCGCGCGGGGGACCACCGTCCAGGTGGTCTCGGCGTACGCGATCCCGCCCGGTCCGACGATGGTGATCGACAGCCCCTTCGCCGTGATCCCGCCCGAGGCCCTCGCCGACGGGGGCGACGCGGTACCGGCCGAACGGGAGATGCTGCGGTCCCAGACCGAGCGGCTCGCCCCGCTGCGGGCCCGGTACCCGGACGTGCCCGTGGAGCAGGCGGCCGTGCCGGGGGACGCGGCGGGGCGCCTGGTGACGGCGTCCCGGGCCGCGGCGCTGGTCGTGGTCGGCCGCCACCATCCGCGCCGCCGCGGGCTGCTGATGGGCTCGGTGGCCACCGCCCTGCTCCAGCACGCGCACGGCCCGGTGGCCGTCGTACCGACGCTGCCCGACGGGGCCGAGGACGCCTGAGCCCCGCCGATCCGGCCCGTCCGGTCGCCCCTGCGGTCCCCACCGGCCACACGGGCCCTTCTGACCTGGGTCGATCCGCGTGGGGGTGGCATCAATCGGGCCGGCCGGGGGAAGGTGGAGGCGAGGGGGGTCTGCTTCGCGCCGGCGGAGGAGGACGACCGGACCAGCCCGGGGTGGTGGCCGATGCCCGAGGTTCAGCAGAGCGGTACGACGACGACGGACGGGAGCGAACCGGACGCGCCGCCGGAGACGGCGGCGCAGCGCAGGGCGCGACGCGCCCAGTTCCTGCGCGATCTGAACGAGGCCCGGGAGCTGCGTGACCGGGTACAGCCCCGGCGCGCCCGAGCGGCCCGCATGCGCCAGCAAATGCGGATGCGCACCTTCCGCTGGTGACCGGCGCCGCGACACGGCCGCCGCGCGGAAGACCTCTCGCAAAGCCGCTGTTTCTGCCACGATGCCGATTGGGCGGGGCACGCGCCGGTGAGCACCACGACCGTCGCACCCCAACCTCCGGCCGGGGGGACCTCCAACCGGCACGCCTATGACCAGTGGGAGAGTCACGGTGTATTTCGCCGCACTGCTCGCGCGCACCGAAGACGGGTGGGAAGCGAGCGACCTGGAACTCGACGACGTCGAGTCCCTCAGTGATCTGATCGATCTCGCCCGATCCGCCGCTGTCGACGACGACACGGTGGTCGCCCTCATCGAGCAGGAGGACGCCTGGTTCGGCGTCATCCGCGTGGACGGCGAGGAGGACCCCCGGTACTTCGTATCGAACGCCTCCGCCGCCGACCGCAGCTCCTACGGCTCGATGCTGACCAAAGAGCTGCTGGGCAGCGACGAGGAGGACGACGATCTCGACGAACTGGACCTGGACGGCACCGAGGACGGCGAGGAGACACCCCTCACCGCTTTCACGGACGAGGAGGACGACGAGGACGACACGTCCCGACCCGGCACCGAACCGGTGACGGCCGGCCCGCTCGGCGACCCGAGGCTGCTCGACGACCTCGGCGTCGGCCACAAGGAACTCATGTCCCTCGACGGAGACGCCCTCACGGAGATCGCCGACGCGCTCGGCGCCACCGACGTACTGGAGGCCGTCCGCTAGTGACCGCCGCGCACGACATCACGTACGACCCCGATCCCGTACGGGATCCCTGGCTGGACTCCATGCGCCTGGCGCTGGAGCAGGCCGCCCTGGCGGTACCGGCCGGCGACGTGCCGGTCGGTGCCGTCGTGCTCGGCCCGCACGGCGACCTCCTCGCCGTCGGGCACAACGAGCGGGAGGCCACCGGCGACCCCACGGCGCACGCCGAGGTGCTGGCGCTGCGCCGGGCGGCCGCCCGGCTCGGGGAATGGCGTCTGACGGGGTGCACGCTGGTGGTGACCCTGGAGCCGTGCGTGATGTGCGCGGGCGCGCTCGTGCAGTCCCGGGTGGCCCGGGTGGTCTTCGGCGCGGGGGACGAGAAGGCGGGCGCGACGGGGTCCCTGTGGGACCTCGTGCGGGACCGCCGGCTCAACCACCGCCCGGAGGTCGTCCGCGGGGTGCTGGAGGACGAGTGCGCACGCCTGCTGACGGACTTCTTCCGGGACCGGTGAGGAGCCGGTGAGGAGCCGCCGAGGGGGCCCCGGGGCGGGCCGCGCACGGCGGATTTGCAAAGCACTCCCCACCGTAGGCTAGGATCTCTCTCGGTAGTGTGTCCGAGTGGCCGAAGGAGCTCGCCTCGAAAGCGAGTATGGGGCAACCCATCGGGGGTTCAAATCCCTCCACTACCGCTCTTGATCGAGAGCCCCGGTTCGTACGAACCGGGGCTCTCGCGTTCGCCCGCGTGACCGCCCGCCCGTTCGGCCGTTGTCACGGCATGACCAAGACCCAGCGCATGCTCGCCGCCTTCGCCCTCGCGGGGGCCGCCGCGGGCCTCGCCGCACCCGCCGCCTCCGCGGCGCCCCTCGCCCCGCTGACCCTCCCGGACCTGCCGTCGCCGGCGGCGGACATGCCGCCGGGCGCCCAGCCCCGTTCGGTCCAGGAGATCGGCGGGAAGCTCAGCCAGGGGGCCAACCAGCTCAACCAGCTGATGACCCTCCCGGACCAGCTCGCCCCCGTGATCGCGCCCGTCCAGCCGATCGTCGAGCTCGCCGGGGCCATCGAGTAGGAGCGCACGCGAAGAAGGCCCCGACCGGAGTCGGGACCTTCATCGTGGGACGGGGGAAGTGGCATCGGGGGGACAAGCCACTTCCCCCGTGGAGGACGGAACCTGCCAGTCCGGGCCGCAGTCAGGGGGGAAGCTTGCGGCTCGGACCCCGCAGTGAGGTCCTGTCCCTCACCCACCGATTTCCTGCCAGAACCGGTGGGCTCGTGTTCAATCCTGCGCCTCTCACGACCGGACACCCACCGGCAAAGGGCCCGGATCAACGGGTCATTGGTCCATAAAGGGCGGGTGAGTGTCCAAACTCGAACAGTTAGACTCACCCGACTTCGCAGGACCGGTTGGGGAGGCCGACACCGTTCATGGACACCAAGAAGCTCATCACGGGCGTCCTCACCGTGTTCGTCCTCTTCGTGATCATCACCCAGCCCAAGCGGGCGGCCGAGATGGTCGGAATAGGCTTCCAAGGCATATCGGATGCCGCCTCCGGCATCGGCGAGTTCATCACCGAACTGGTGAACTGAACCCGTACGCTGAAGCGGATTCCAGGCTTTCCGGCCCCCCACTCCGACGGGTGGGGGGCTTTTCGCGTTCCCGATCGCCACACCGAATGCCCCATATGCCCAACTTGCCCTCAACACGGCGATATACGGTGCTTGCACACAGTCCACATCTCTTGTGATGCTATGACCGCTTTTGACGGATGAGTTGAACGAAGGGGTGGCGTGACCGTGCCGGCCAGTACTGCGCCTCAGGTGCCTCCCCAGCAAGAGCTCCGCCACCACCGGGAGCAGGCCCGTACGGAGGGGCGCGCGGAGGCCCGTACGGAGGCGCCCCGGGGGGCGCGTACGGGCACGCGAGAGCAGGAGCGCGCGCAGGCGCGCGAAGAGGCGCGCGCCGATGCGGAGGAGCCGCCGGAGGACCTTCCGGCGGCGACCCGGACGGAGGCTCCCGCCGCCGCCTCGGCGGACGTCCGGGAGGACGCCCGGGAGCACCCGCGCGAGGAAGTCCGGGAGGAGGCGCCCCCCGCCCCCAGGACGTCGAGCCGGGGCGCCGACACCCGGGCCCTGACCCAGGTGCTCTTCGGGGAGCTGAAGGGCCTGGAACCGGGCACCAGCGAGCACCACCGGGTGCGCGGGGCCCTCATCGAGGCGAACCTCCCGCTCGTGCGGTACGCGGCGGCTCGCTTCCGCAGCCGCAACGAGCCGATGGAGGACGTCGTCCAGGTCGGCACCATCGGCCTGATCAACGCGATCGACCGCTTCGACCCGGAACGCGGTGTGCAGTTCCCGACCTTCGCCATGCCGACCGTCGTGGGCGAGATCAAGCGCTACTTCCGCGACAACGTCCGCACCGTCCACGTCCCGCGCCGGCTCCACGAGCTGTGGGTGCAGGTCAACGCCGCCACCGAGGACCTCACCACCCTCCACGGCCGCACCCCCACCACCCCCGAGATCGCCGAGCGGCTGCGCATCAGCGAGGACGAGGTGCTCTCCTGCATCGAGGCCGGCCGCAGCTACCACGCGACCTCGCTCGAAGCCGCCCAGGAGGGCGACGGCATGCCCGGCCTGCTCGACCGGCTCGGCTACGAGGACCCCGAACTGGCCGGGGTCGAACACCGGGACCTCGTACGCCACCTGCTGGTCCAGCTCCCCGAGCGCGAGCAACGCATCCTGCTCCTGCGGTACTACAACAACCTGACGCAGTCGCAGATCAGCGCCGAACTCGGCGTCTCGCAGATGCACGTCTCCCGGCTGCTCGCGAGGAGCTTCGCCCGTCTGAGATCCGCAAACAGGATCGAGGCCTAACCGGATCGGGTGGAGGGATTTCAGCGTTTCCCTACAGAACCGGCTCATTCCGCTCGGCCGGTGCTCTGTCACTGGAGATACTTGTCGACATGACGCTACAGCGTGTTGCCGACATGTGACATTCTGCTGGAACCGCGTTTGCCGCAGCCCCGCCTCCGGTATTCAGGTGGAGGCTGCGTTCCTCCGACGGGCGCGCCCATACGCGACCGTCCGCGACCTCAAGGGGGTGGCATGTCCGTAGACCAGGGCAGCTCCAAGGTGCTCACGCTCGTCAAGCGTGAAGAGCCCGCCGTGTCCGACCGCTCGGAAGCCATCGACACCCGCACCCTCTCCCGCTCCCTCTTCCAGCGCCTGGCGACCCTGGACGCGGACAGCCCCGAACGGGCCTACGTACGCGACACCCTGATCGAGCTGAACCTGCCCCTCGTGCGCTACGCGGCGGCCCGCTTCCGCAGCCGCAACGAGCCGATGGAGGACATCGTCCAGGTCGGCACCATCGGCCTGATCAAGGCGATCGACCGCTTCGACTGCGAACGCGGCGTGGAGTTCCCGACGTTCGCGATGCCGACCGTCGTGGGCGAGATCAAACGATTCTTTCGGGACACCTCCTGGTCCGTCCGCGTCCCGCGCCGGCTCCAGGAGCTGCGCCTCGCGCTGACCAAGGCCAGTGACGAGCTCGCCCAGAAGCTGGACCGCTCGCCCACCGTGCCGGAGCTCGCGGCCGTGCTCGGGGTCTCCGAGGAGGAGGTCGTCGACGGTCTCGCCGTCGGCAACGCGTACACCGCCTCCTCCCTGGACTCGCCCTCCCCCGAGGACGAGGGCGGCGAGGGTTCGCTCGCGGACCGGCTCGGCTACGAGGACACCGCGCTCGAAGGGGTCGAGTACCGGGAGTCCCTGAAGCCGCTCCTGGCCAAACTCCCGCCCCGGGAACGGCAGATCATCATGCTGCGGTTCTTCGCCAACATGACCCAGTCGCAGATCGGCGAGGAGGTCGGCATCTCCCAGATGCACGTCTCCCGGCTGCTGACGCGCACCCTGGCCCAGCTCCGCGCCGGGCTGATCGGCGAGTAGTCCTCGGCCGACGGCCGGCGAACGCCGCTTTCGGGGTTCTCATTTGACGTCGCGTCAGGAAAACTGGCGCGATGCGAAGGGGACCCCGTACGGCGCTCACCCTCACCGTCGCCGCGTGCTGCGCGGCCGCCGCCGCCCTGACCGGCTGCGGCGGCCCGGGACGGGACGGCTACGCCGCCGTGGGAGCGGTGGCCCCCGGGCCCGAGCGGGGCGCGGGGGAGAACGTCGCACCCCGGGGCGGCCTGGAGTTCCAGTCGCTGCCCGCTCCGACGCCTCCCGCCGCCCCCGAGTCCGCCACCGCCCCTACGTCGCCCGGCTCCGCGGGGTTCCCGGCGCCCGGTCGCTCCGCCGGGGGCGGAGCGACCGCCGCCGACCCCGGTGGCTCCGTACCGCCGCCCGGCACCCCCCGGGACCCGGCGGGACCACCCCCGCAGACCGGCACCGGGGGCGCGGGCGGCACGGGGGGCTCCGGCGGCTCGGGGGCTTCCGGCGGATCGGGGGGCTCCGGCGGATCGGGCTCCTCCGGCGGCTCCGGGAACCCGCCCGGCACACCGCCCACCTCCCCGCCCGGCACCGGACCGGGAACGAGGCCTCCCAGCACCACGCCGCCGCCACCCGCGAGCCCGGCGCGGGTGACCGTCGGCGCCCCGATCCGCGCGGCGGCGTCCGAGCGCCGGTGCGAGCGCGTCACCGTGACCTTCACCAACACCGGCGGCACCGCGGTCCGTTCGGGCACCGTGTCCTTCGCCACGCACATCATCGGCGCGCTCGGCATCGACTGGGCCACCGTCACCACCACGCAGCCCCTGCCCGCCCCCCTCGCCGGCGGCGCCTCGAAGACGCAGACCTACACGGTGTGCGTGGAGGCCTGGCGGGTCCCCCTGGGCATGCGCGTCGAGACCCGCGCCGTCACGGCCGGCTGGAGCTGACGGACCCCTCCGCGACTCTGCCGCGGCACCGCCACCACCCTGCGGCGAGTCCTCCGGGGCCCGCCGCGGGGTTTTCCGATTCCTTTACCGCCCCACCCCCCGAATTCATTTGCCTGTAGCAACCATCCGCTTCTATCGTTGCCCTAAGCAACGAGATGGGGGGGTGGTCCCGTGACCACGCAGACGCCGACGCAGACGCCGACGCCGACGCCGACGGCACGGGGCACCCGCTACGAGGAGCTGGCCCGCCGGCTCACCGGGATCGGCGCGGTCAAGAGGGACCTCGCCCGGACCCTGCCCGCCGACTGCCCGCCCGGAGCCGCCGCCGTACTGACCGTGCTCGACCGGCACGGCCCGATGCGGCTCAGCAGGCTGTCCGAGCTGATGGCCGTCGACATCTCGGTCTCCAGCAGACACGTCGCCCACGTGGCGGAACGCGGCTGGATCGACCGGGAGACCGACCCCGGCGACGGACGCTGCCGGATCCTGCGCCTGACCCCGGCGGGCCGTGACCTGCTCGCCGAACTCGGCGCCCGCTACACGGTCGCGCTGGAGAAGGCGCTCGCCGACTGGTCGGCCGAGGACATCGACACGCTCAACACCCTGCTGGCCCGACTCCGATCGAGCTTCTAGACCAAAGGAACCACATGGCTACGACCACACCCTCCGGTGTGCGGGAAGGCGGCCGGTCGAAGGCCTCGTCCGACGGCGCACCCATGACCCACCCCCAGATCATGAAGGCGCTGTCCGGGCTCATGCTCGGCATGTTCGTGGCGATCCTGTCCTCCACGATCGTCTCCAACGCCCTGCCGCAGATCATCAGCGACCTCGGCGGCACCCAGTCCTCGTACACCTGGGTCGTCACCGCCGCCCTGCTGTCGATGACGGCCGCCACCCCCCTGTGGGGCAAGCTGTCCGACCTCTTCAGCAAGAAGCTGCTCGTCCAGATATCCCTGGTGATCTACGTCCTCGGCTCCGTCGTGGCCGGCCTCTCCCAGAACACCGGCATGCTGATCGCCTGCCGCGTGGTCCAGGGCATCGGCGTCGGCGGCCTCTCCGCCCTCGCCCAGATCGTGATGGCCGCGATGATCTCCCCGCGCGAGCGCGGCCGCTACAGCGGCTACCTCGGCGCGGTCTTCGCCGTCGCCACCGTCGGCGGCCCGCTGCTCGGCGGCGTGATCACCGACACCGACTGGCTCGGCTGGCGCTGGTGCTTCTACGTCGGCGTCCCCTTCGCGATCATCGCGCTGATCGTCCTCCAGCGGACCCTGCACCTGCCGGTCGTCCGCCGCGACGTCAAGGTCGACTGGCTCGGCGCCTTCCTCATCAGCGCCGCGGTGTCCCTGCTGCTGATCTGGGTCACCCAGGCCGGCGACTCCTACGCCTGGATGTCCTGGACCACCCTGGCGATGACCGGCGGCGCGCTCGTGCTCGGCCTGCTCTTCCTGCTCGTCGAGTCCCGCGCGAGCGACCCGATCATCCCCCTGCGCCTGTTCCGCAACAAGACCATCAGCCTGGCCTCCGCGGCCTCGCTCTTCGTCGGCATCGCGATGTTCTCCGGCACGGTCTTCTTCAGCCAGTACTTCCAGCTGGCCCGGAACGAGTCCCCTACCATGTCGGGCGTCCTGACCATCCCCATGATCGGCGGCCTCTTCGTCTCCTCGACGGTCTCCGGCCAGATCATCACCAAGACCGGCAAGTGGAAGGCGTGGCTGGTCTCCGGCGGCGTCCTGCTGACCGCCGGACTCGGCCTCCTGGGCACCCTGCGCTACGACACCGCGTACTGGCAGATCGCCTGTTTCATGGCGCTGACCGGCCTCGGCCTCGGCATGATGATGCAGAACCTGGTCCTCGCCACCCAGAACCAGGTCGCCCCGGAGGACCTCGGCGCGGCCAGCTCCGTCGTCACCTTCTTCCGGTCCCTGGGCGGTGCCATGGGCGTCTCCGCGCTCGGTGCCGTCATGGCCACCCGGGTCACCCACTACGTCCAGGACGGCCTCACCGCGCTCGGCCCGAAGGCCGCCGCGATGGGCCACGGCGGCACCGGCGGGGGCGGGATCCCCGACCTCGACAAGCTGCCCGCGCCGATCCGCACCGTCATCGAGTCCGCGTACGGGCACGGCGTCGGCGACGTCTTCCTCTACGCCGCCCCCTTCGCGCTGCTGTCGCTGGTGCTGTGCCTCTTCATCAAGGAGGTCGCGCTGAAGTCGAAGCCGTCCGCCACGACCCCGGCCGCCGAGGGCACCACCCGGATCCCCGTCCCGGCCCCGACCGGCGAGGCACGGGCCACCGCTTCCGCGCAGGCCGCTCCGGCCCCGATCGGGTCCGCCGGGTCCGCCGGGTCCGCGAGCGTCGACCGGCCGTAGGCTCCGCGCCCCGACCCACCGGTGCCCCGTCACCCCCGCCCGGGGGCGACGGGGCACCGGCCGTTCGGGGGAGGGCGGGTCCCGGCGGGCGCGGGCCCATGGTCCCGACACCGGTGACCTCGGGCCCGGCGCCCCGCGCGGCCCGGGCGCCCATGCTGGAAGCCGTGCCCGGCGTACGACCGACCCGGGCGCGCAACGGCCCCGGCGAGGAACAGCATGTCCATCCGCACCACCCTCACGACCCTCGCCCGGCGGCTGCGCCGCCCCGAACACCCGGACGCGGCGGTGCTCCCGGACGCCGCCCACCTGTTGGTCCGCGCCCCGCGGCACGGGGCGCGCTGGCCGCACGGCAGCCCGCAACAGGTCGTCTGGCAGCTCGCGGGAGTCCTCGGACACCCCCTCGACGTCCGTCTCGTCACCATCGAGGTCGGTCTGGCCCGCACCGTGGCCGTCCTGGCCGAGGGCCTGGAGCCGGGGGAGGCATGCACCGCGATCACCGTGCCCGAGGTTCCCGCCGGCACCTACCGCGTCCTGGTCACCTCGGCCGGCGCGCCCGACGCGTACAGCGCGGAGATCACCGTCACGGAGGCCTGAGGGGACGGGCGCCGGTCCACCCGCCGGCCCGCGACCGTCGGCCCGGTCCGTCAGCCGCCGGCTTGACGGGCGGCCTGCGCCTCGATGCCCGCGATCAGGACGTCGACGGCGAGGTCGAACTCAGCCTCGGGGGCGCGCCGTACGTCCGCCCCACACCCCTTGAGGAACCGCGACACGGCCAGGTGGGCGCCCGTCCGGCCGGGGTCCACCAGGTCGGCGGCGTCCAACAGCCGGTGCAGGGCGGCGTCGAAGGCCCGCGCGTGCGGCCCGATGTTCGGGTAAGCCGTGCTCAGCGGGGCCACCCACGGGTGCTCCACCAGCAGGCGCCGGTAGTCATGGGCCAACGCCCGCAGCCCGACGGGCCAGGGCTCCCCCGGAGACGGACCGGCCGGCGGCGACTGCCGGCCCAGCGCGCTGTCCAGGGCGAGTTCGAGCAGATCGTGCTTGGTGTCGACGTACCAGTACAGGGACATCGCCGTGACCCCCAGCTCGGCCGCCAGCCTGCGCATCGAGAAGCGGGCCAGCCCCTGCGCGTCGAGCAACCGGACGGTGGCGGCCGTGATCCGGTCCCGGTCCAGGGCCGAAGGCGCCTCACCGCGCCGCCGGGCCGGGGTGACGGGTCCGGCGGCCAGCCACACACTGGCCCTGGCCTCGCCCGGATCGGCCTCGGTCACCATGGAGGCACCCTCCTCACCACAAGGGGATCAGCCCGGAATGCCCGGTCCGCCCTCTTGATGCTAGGGGGTGATGCCTGGATCCTGACCTGACCGGGGCCGGATCCAGGCGGGTTGACGGCGGGTTGACGGCGGGTCGGCGGCGGGTTCGCGGTAGGTCGGCGGGCGGGGCGCCGGCGGACGCGACCCCCCGCCCGCGTCAGGACGTACCGGACACCGGGGACGTGAGGTCGTAGAAGGTGGCCCCGCCGACGGTGGTCGCCCGGAAGTTCGCCCGGACCCAACCGTCGATGGCGTTGCCCGCGGCCCCACCGGGACCACCGGCGCGGGCGCCGCCCGGTGCCGCGGCGCCGGCACCCTCGCCGCCCGGCTCGCCCTGGAGCGTGCCGGAACCGATGAACCAGTGGATCCGGCCCTCCTTCACGTACGCCTGGAACCGCTCCAGGGTCGGGGAGGGGTCACTGCCGTTGAACCCGCCGATCGCCATCACCGGCTCCCCGGAGGCCAGCTGGTAGCTCGCCGCGTTCTGGGAGCCGACGGTCGCGGCGGCCCAGGTGTGGCGGGAGGCGCCGTCGCGCAGCGCGGCCTTCGCCTCGTCACCGACCCTGGTCCCGCCCAGCAGCCCACCGGGACCGCCCCCCTGACCCCCGGGGCGGGCCCGGCCGGCCTGACCGCCGGGACGGGCTTGGCCGGCGCGGTCCGTGGCACCGCCGTCGGGTGCTCCCGTGCCGTCCGCGGCGGTACCCGGACCGCCGGGACCCCCGCCCGGGGCCCCGCCCGGACCGCCACCCGAGGCCCCGCCCTGGGCACCGCCCGGGAAGCCTCCGGCCGCTCCGCCCGGGAAGCCGCCCCGCATGCCGCCCTGCGGGAGGGCTTCGCCGCCCGCGCCGAACCGCGCCGGCGCGCCCCCGGGGCCTCCCGCTCCGCCCGGTCCGCCCCGGGCACCGGCCACCGCCGGACCCGCGGTCACGATGGAACCCGTGTGCCCCGTGCTCACCGTCGTCAGGCAGTACGCCAACGGCCCGGCCAGCGCCGCGCCCAGCCCGACCGCCACCACCACGGGCACCGCCCGACGGCCCAGCCGCGCGGCGAAGGGCAGCGCGAGCGCCGCGCCCACGCCCGCCACCAGGACCGTCCAACGCAGCCACGGCAGGTACCCGGTCGCGCGGCCGAGCAGGACGAAGGCCCAGCAAGCGGTCAGCGCGAGGGTCCCGGACAGGGTCAGCGCGGCGGGCCACGCCCCCCGCTCCTCCCACAGGACGGCCGCCCCCATGCCCACCAGCGCGGCCACGAAGGGTGCCAACGCGACCGTGTAGTACTCGTGGAAGATGCCCTGCATCCAGCTGAACACCACGGCCGTGATCAGCAGGCCGCCGCCCCAGGCCAGGAAGGCGGCGCGGGCCATGCCCTCCAGGGAGTCGGTGGTCCGGCGGGCCCGCCAGGTGATGACCAGGCCGGCCACGAGCAGCACCAGGGCCGCGGGCAGCAGCCAGGAGATCTGACCGCCGATGTTGGCCGAGAACAGCCGGTCCACGCCGGTCTCGCCCCAGCCCCCGCCGCCCGGACCCCCGGAGCGGCCTCCGCCGCCGACGCTGCCCGTCTCGTTGCCGTTGATGCGGCCGAGGCCGTTGTAGCCGAGGGTCAGTTCCAGGAACGAGTTGTTCTGCGAGCCGCCGATGTACGGGCGGGACGCGGCGGGCCACAGCTCCACGATCGCCGTCCACCAGCCGCCGGCCGCCACCATCGCGAGCCCGGCGAGCGACAACTGCCGCAGGCGTCGCAGCGGGCGGGTCGGCGCGCAGAACGCGTAGAGGAGGACGAGGGGCGGCAGGATGACGAACGCCTGGAGGGTCTTGGTCAGGAAGGCGAACCCGACCGCGACCCCCGCCCACACCAGCCACCGGGTGCGCGCCCCGTCCAGGGCGCGCAGGACGCAGTGGACGGTGATGGTCAACAGCAGCGTGAGCAGCGCGTCGGGGTTGTTGAAACGGAACATCAGCGCGGCGACGGGCGTCAGTGCGAAGGCCGCGCCGGCGATCAGGCCGGCCGCCGGTCCGAACCAGCGGCGCACGGAGGCGTACAGCACGGCGGTCGTGGCGACGCCCATCAGGGCCTGCGGGGCGAGGATCTGCCAGGAGCCGAGCCCGAAGAGCCGTACGGACAGGGCCATCGGCCACAGCGCGGCCGGGGGCTTGTCGACGGTGATGGAGTTCCCCGCGTCGGAGGAGCCGAAGAAGAAGGCCTTCCAGCTCTCGGAACCGGCCTGGACGGCCGCGGAGTAGAAGGAGTTGGCGTAGCCGGAGGCCGCGAGGTTCCACAGCAGCAGGAGGGCCGTGGCGAGCAGCAGGGCGGCGAGGGCGGGCCGTTCCCACCGGGGGCGGGCGGCGGCGTACCGGGTGGTGGCGGAACCGGCCGTCGCCCCGGAGGGGGGTGCGGGCTCGGTGGGCGGGAAGAGCGGCGGCGCGGCCGTGGTCACGGGCCCTCCTTCGTGGTGGTCGGGGTGTGGACGGCGGTGTCGGGTCGAGGGGTCGGACGCGGCTCGGGGCGGGGCTCGGGCCGGGGTACGGGGCGTGGTACGGGCCGGGGTTCGGGGAAGATCCAGGCCCGGAAGAGCAGGAAGCGGATCACGGTGGCGGCGAGGTTCGCGGTGATCAGGACGGCCAGCTCCGTGCCGTGCCCCGGTCGGGAGCCGGCCGCCGCGAGGGCGGCGAGCGAGCCGCTGGTCAGGGCGAGGCCGATGCCGAACACCACGAGTCCCTGGGCCTGGTGACGGACCGCCCGGGCCCGGCCGCGTACGCCGAAGGTCAGCCGCCGGTTGGCGGCGGTGTTGGCGACGGCGCACAGCAGCAGCGCCGCCGCGTTGGCGCCCTGCGGCCCGGCCAGGGCGCGCAGCGCGGAGTAGAGCACCAGGTAGAGCAGGGTGCTGAGCACGCCGACCACGCAGAAGCCGAGGAGTTGGCGGGCCAGCCCGCGCGGTACCCCGGGCAGGGCCGTCCGGTCGCGCGGGTCGTCGCCGAAGGGGCGGGCGAGCCGGTCGAGCGGGAGCGCGCCGACGGCCAGCGCCCGGCCGACCCGCCAGACGCCCTTGAGGTCCTCGGTGGCGGTCCGGACGAGGTGGACGGTGGAGTCGGGGTCGTCGACCCAGTCCACGGGGACCTCGTGGATGCGCAGTCCGGCCCGTTCGGCCAGCACCAGCAGCTCGGTGTCGAAGAACCAGCCGGAGTCCTCCACGAGCGGCAGCAGCCGTTCGGCGACCTCGCGCCGGATGGCCTTGAACCCGCACTGGGCGTCGCTGAACCGGGCGGCGAGCGAGGAGCGCAGCAGCAGGTTGTAGGCGCGGGAGATGAACTCCCGTTTCGCCCCGCGCACCACGCGCGAGGAACGGGCGAGGCGGGTGCCGATGGCGAGGTCGGAGTGGCCGGAGATCAGCGGCGCGACGAGCGGCAGCAGCGCGTTGAGGTCGGTCGACAGGTCCACGTCCATGTACGCGAGGACGGGTGCCTCGGAGGCGGACCACACGGTGCGCAGCGCCCGACCGCGGCCCTTCTCCTCCAGCCGCGTGCTGCGCACCCCCTCGATCTCGGCCGCGAGGGCGGCAGCGACCCGCGGGGTGCGGTCGGTGCTCGCGTTGTCGGCGATGGTGATGCGGAAGGGGTACGGGAAGGACCGGGTGAGGTGCGCGTGCAGTCGGCGCACGCACGGGCCGAGGTCCTTCTCCTCGTTGAAGACCGGGATCACCACGTCGAGTACGGGCAGCCCCGGCAGCGGCGCGAGCGGCGTCCGTGCGGGCAGGGCCCCGGGAGAGGTGTCGGTTGGCATGCTCCGACCCTCGCGGGGCGCGCTGTCACCGGTGTGTGCTCAGGCTGTGACCCGTCTGTGAGTGCGCGGCGCCGGCCGCGAGGGGGAGTTCGACGTCGAAGGCGGTCCGTCCCGGCTCGCTGCGCACGCCGACCTCGCCGCCGTGCGCGGCCACCACGGCCTGGACGATGGCGAGGCCGAGGCCGGTGGATCCGGCGGCGCGGGAGCGGGAGGCGTCTCCGCGGGCGAAGCGTTCGAAGACGTGGGGCAGCAGGGCGGGCGGGATCCCGGGGCCGTCGTCCTCGATCCGGAGCCGGACGGCGGATGTTTCACGTGAAACACGGGCCGTGACGGTGGTGCCGGGCGGGGTGTGGGTCCGGGCGTTGGCCAGGAGGTTCACCAGCACCTGTTGGATCCGGGCCGCGTCGGCCCGTACGGGCGCGGGCTCGTCGGGGAGGTCGAGCCTCCAGTGGTGGTCCGGGCCGGCGGCGCGGGCGTCGCTGACGGCGTCCACGACGAGCGGGGCGAGGTCGATCCCGTCGTCGCCCTCGTCCCCGGTGTCGAGCGGGCGGCCGGCGTCGAGACGGGCCAACAGCAGCAGGTCCTCGACCAGCCCGGTCATCCGGGTGGCCTCGGACTCGATGCGGGACAGTGCGTGGCGGGTATCGGGTCCGGTCTCCTCCCGACCCCGGCGGGTCAGTTCGGCGTAGCCGCGGATGGAGGCCAGGGGGGTGCGCAGTTCGTGGCTCGCGTCGGCGACGAACTGGCGGACCCGCATCTCGCTGTGTTGGCGGGCGGTGAGCGCGGAGGAGACGTGGCCCAGCATCCGGTTGAGGGCGGCGCCGACCTGGCCGACCTCGGTGCGGGGGTCGGCCTCGGCGTCGGGCACCCGCTCGTGCAGGGCGGGTTCACCGCTGTGCAGGGGGAGTTCGGAGACCCGGGTGGCGGTGGCGGCGACCCTGCGCAGGGGGCGCAGGGCGGCTCCGACCAGGGCCTGGCCGGCGAGGGAGGCGGCGATGAGTCCGGCCGCGGTGACGGAGACCTCGGCGGCCACCAGGATCCGTACGGTGGAGTCGACCTCGCGCAGCGGGAGGCCGAGGACGAGACGTCCGTCGGGGGCGGTACGGACCCGGTAGGCGCCCAGTTCGGGTACGTCGAGGTCGACCGTGCCCGAGCCGGCCCGGGCCGCCGCGCGGGCGGCCTCGGTGAAGGCCCGCGTCTGGGCCTCGGTGAGGGGCTGCACGTGGTCGACGGACTCCTGGCCGGCGGGGGTGCTGCGCGCGGTGGCGAGCACCTTGCCGAAGGGGTCGAGACGGACGCCGGCGGTGCCGGAGGGGTTTCCGGGGGCCAGGACGAAGCCGACGCTGTTCTCCCGCGCCGCCTTCCCGCCCCCGGGGCCCCGGGTGGCCATCTCCAGGGAGACCCGCAGCTGCTCGTCGAGCCGGTCGACGAGGTACGAGCGCAGGGCGAGGGTGGTAACGGTGCCGATGGCCGCCCCCACGACGGCGATCAGGACCACCGCCGAGACGACGAGCCGGGTCCGCAGGGACCAGGGCCGCCGGCGCGGGCCGCGACCCGCCCGTCGGCCGCCCCCGAAGCGGCGCGGACGCGGGCCCCCGCCCGCCGGACCGGTCACGATGGAGCCGGTCGACGCGGAGGCGGTCGCGATGGAGCCGGTCGACGCGGACCCGGTTCCGGAGAAGCCGGGCGACGCGGACCCGGACCCGGTTCCGGTGGAGCCGGGCGCCACTACTCGGCCGGCTTGATCAGGTATCCGGCGCCGCGCCGGGTGTGGATCATCGGGGGCAGTCCGGTGCCCGCTTCCAGCTTCCGACGCAGGTAGGAGATGTAGAGCTCGACCACGTTGGCCTGGCCGCCGAAGTCGTAGGACCACACCCGGTCCAGGATCTGCGCCTTGCTCAGCACCCGACGCGGGTTGCGCATCAGGTAGCGCAGCAGCTCGAACTCGGTGGCGGTCAGCCGGACCTCACGACCGCCCCGAACCACCTCGTGGCTGTCCTCGTCCAGGAGCAGGTCGCCGACGGCGAGCACCGAGCCGCCGCGCGCGGCCTGCGCGGCGCCCGAACGCCGGACCAGCCCGCGCAGCCGTGCCACGACCTCCTCCAGGCTGAAGGGCTTGGTGACGTAGTCGTCCCCGCCGGCCGTCAGGCCCGCGATGCGGTCCTCGACCGAGTCCTTCGCGGTCAGGAACAGCACCGGGACCTGCGGGATCTCCCGGCGCAGCCGACCGAGCACGGTCAGCCCGTCCATGTCGGGGAGCATGATGTCGAGGACCACCACGTCCGGCCGGAACTCCCGGGCCGCCCGGACGGCGCCCGCGCCGTCACCGGCGCTGCGGACCTCGCAGCCCTCGTAGCGCAGGGCCATGGACAGCAGCTCGGAGAGCGAGGCCTCGTCGTCGACGACGAGGACCCGGCAGGGTCCCCCGTCGGGGCGTACGAGGGCCGTCGGGGTGCCGGTGGACGGGGACGCGTGGGAGGTGGTCGTCGCTGTCATGGCCCCAGGCTGGCCGGCGCCCCTGAGAGCGTTCTTGCCGGTTCCTGTGAATCTCCTGAGAAAGGCGGGCCGCCGGGCGGCGGGCCCCTCAGCCGAGCGAGAAGAGGCGGGCGCCGTTGTCGTGGCAGACCGCGCGCAGCCAGGCGTCGCCCAGGCCCAGCCGTTCCAGGGCCGCCAACTGGTGCTCGTAGGGGTAGGGGATGTTCGGGAAGTCCGTGCCCAGCAGGATCCTGTCCCCGAGGTCGGCGAGCCGGCCGAGCCGGTCGGCGGGGAAGGCGGCGAGCCGCTCGGAGAAGTCGGTGAAGGCCATGGTCGTGTCGAGCCGCACCTCGCGGTGGCGCGCGGCGAGGTCGAGGAATTCGGCGTACTCGGGCATCCCCATGTGCGCCACGATCAAGGGCAGGCGGGGGTGACGGGCCAGCAGCCGGGCGATGGGCCCGGGCCCGGTGTGCCTGCCGGGGACCGGTCCCGAACCGCAGTGGACGACGACGGGGATCCCCGCCTCGGCCAACAGCCCCCACACCGGCTCCAGGCGTTCGTCGTTCGGGTCGTACCCGCCGACCTGGAGGTGCGCCTTGAAGACCCTGGCCCCGCGTTCCACGGCCTGCCGTACGTACGTCTCGACGCCCTCCTCCGGGAAGAACGTGGCGGTGTGCAGGCAGTCGGGGGTGCGGGCGGCGAACTCCGCGGCCCAGGAGTTGAGCCAGGCCGCCATCGCCGGCTTGTGCGGGTAGAGCATCGCGGTGAAGGCCCGGACGCCGAACTCCCGCAACAGGGCGACCCGCCGCTCCTCCTCGTGCCGGTACGTGATCGGCCACGCGACGCCCGTCAGGGGACCGACCGAGTCGAAGTAGCCCCAGACCTTGTCCAGGACCCGTTCGGGCATGAAGTGCGTGTGTACGTCGACCAGGGCCGGTACGGCGAGCCGCTCCCGGAAGGCGCGGACCGCCTCGGCCGTCGCCGCCGCCCCGGCCCGGTCCTGCCCGGCCGTATCAGCCGTATCAGGCGTTGCGGACATGCCCGTGGCTCCGCTCCACGGTCCCGACGTGCAGCGTGTAGCTCTCGTACCAGTGGGCGCGACCGTGCTTCATGGCCGCCTGGTGCTCCGCGTCCTTGCGCCAGGCGGCCAGCGACTCGTGGTCGCGGAAGTAGGCGACGGTGATGCCGAGACCTCCGGGGGTGCGGGCGGACTCGTAGCCGAGCAGTCCCGGGTTCTCCGAGACGATCTCGACCATCCGGGCCTCGGTATCGGGAAAACCCGTCTCGTCGGGGGTGCGCACATTGCTGAACACAGCCATGACGTAAGGGGGTTCGAAGGCGGGAACAGGATCGATCTTCATGCCCTCCACCCTCCGTGGCGACCCCCGGGCATGTCCACAGCAATCCGGCCCGGGAGGCCAAAGGGATCCAAGTTTTGACCTTCGCCCCCACGAGGGGCGCGGGCCACGATCAGAAGAGGCCGTCCTGTTCGACCGGGGGCGCCGGCGGGGCGATGTCCACCAGCGGCGCATCGGTGACCGCGCCCTCGGGGGCCGGCGCCAGATCCCACCCCGTCAGCAGCCGGGTGTCGAGGACGAGCCCGTCCGCGAAGTGCAGGTCCGGACCGGCGGCGGCCACGAGGCGCCCCACGACGGCGGCGCCGGACAGCAGCTGCGACGGCGACCGCGCGGGGGGCGGCAGCGCGGCCAGGTGGAACGGCCCGGCGTGGTCGACGACCTCGCACTCCAGCCGCTCCAGGGACTCCGGCCACCCCTCCAGCGCCGCCGCGCGGGCGTGCAGCCGCGCCACCTCCAGGGCCCGCTCGGGCTCGGGCGGCAGTGCGGCGCGCGCGGCACGCTTGCGGGAGTAGGCGATCCGGTCCGGGACCCCGAGGGCGGCCCGCAGCAGCTCCTCGGTACGGCGCGCGGCCATCAGGGGGCCCCGCCCCAGCCAGGCCCAGGTCACCGCGCCCTGCTCCAGGAGCCGGGTGGAGCCCCGCTCCTCGGCGGTGATCCCGACCTTGACCATGCCCGGCCCGAACCACGCCAGGTAGACGCGGTAGGTGCGCGGATCGGCGACGTTCGTGTCGGCGGCCACCGAGAAGGACCGGTCCAGGCGGGCGCATACGGGGCACTGGGCGTTCCCGGCCCGCCCGGGCACGACCGCCTCGCGCGGGCACGGCGTACGCCGGCCGGCCCGCCACACGCCCGGGCAACGCCGCTCGCCGCGCGCGACGAAGGCCAGCACCCGCCCGGGCACGAGCGGGCTGTCGCGCTCCGCGCCCCCGGGCCCGTACCAGGCGATGGCGGGGCGCCCACCCGTCCACCGCATTCCGGCGCACTGCCAGGTCACAGCGGCAGCGGCCGTTCGAAGAAGGTGTCCAGGACCACCGTGGCCTGCGTCCCGCTGACCCCGTCGATCGCGTAGAGGCGGCGCAGGACGTCCTGGAGCTGCCCGGTGGAGGCCGCGCGCACCTTGACCAGCACCGAGGCGCTGCCGGCGATGACGTGCGCCTCCTGGATCTCGGGGATCGCGGCGAAGGCGGCGCCCGAGTCGCCCATCCAGGCGTCGGAGTCGACCATGACGTAGGCCAGCACCCCGCTGCCGACGGCGGCCGGGTCCACGTCGATGGTCGTCCGCCGGATGACCCCGCGCTCCCTCAGCTTGCGGACGCGCTCGTGGGTCGCGCCGGCGGAAAGCCCGACGGCGGTGCCCAGGGCGGCGTACGACTGGCCCGCGTCCTGCTGCAGGCGCAGGACCAGCGCCCGATCGATGTCGTCCACGCGATCTTCCTCCCGGATACCCCTCGACTCTTGCGGAGACGGTACCGGATCCTGCAATCTCAGCATCACGCCGAACAAGATTCGGCGAATCACCTCCGGGGGCAGATTGTGTCTGGCATTGCCGACCTCAACTTGTACGAGATTCTGGACGAACGCTTCCGTACGGGGCGCTGCGCCAACGGCGACGCCCGCCTGGAGCGGCTCCACGACGACTGCCGCTGGGCCGAGGGCCCCCTGTACCTGCCGGCCTGGCGCCAGCTGGTGTGGAGCGACATACCCAACGACCGGATGCTGCGCTGGGACGAGGCGACCGGCGCGGTCTCCGTCTTCCGCGAGCGGGCCGGACACCCCAACGGCAACACCCTCGACCGTGAAGGCCGCCTGATCACCTGTGAGCAGGGCAACCGGCGCGTCACCCGCACCGAACCCGACGGCACCCTCACCGTCATCGCCGACCGCTGGAACGGCAAGCGGCTCAACAGCCCGAACGACGCCGTGGTGCGCTCCGACGGCTCGGTGTGGTTCTCGGACCCGGACTTCGGCATCACCAGCGACTACGAGGGCTACCGCGCGCCGAGCGAGATCGGGGCCTGCAACCTCTACCGGGCCGACCCGACCACCGGCGAGGTCCGTCTCGTCGCGGACGGCTTCCTCGGCCCGAACGGCCTGGTCTTCTCCCCCGACGAGAGCGAGCTGTACGCGGCCGACACCCGCGCGGGCCACATCCGGGCCTTCAAGGTCGGCGAGGACGGCACCCTGAGCGGCGACCGGGTCTTCGCCGACTGCCCCGGCGTGGACAACATCCGCTTCGACGACCAGGGCCGGCTGTGGGCGGCCGCGATGGCATCGGGCGTCCTGTGCCACGCGGCGGACGGGGACCTCATCGGCCGCCTGCGCGTCCCCGAGCCGGTCTCCAACATCGCCTTCGGCGGACCGAAGAACAACCGCCTGTTCATCACCGCCACCACCTCGCTGTACTCGCTGGTGCTGTCGGTCACCGGACTGCCCCGCGTCCACCCCGACGCCCGACCCCAGGACGGGCCGGGCATCGGGCGACGGGCGTGAGGCCTCAGCGCGCGACGAACTGGGTGAGGATCGCCTGCACCTCGTAGATGTCGACCCCCTTGGTGAAGGTCTTCTCGATCGGCGTGGCGCTGCCCGATATCCAGATCTTCAGCTCGGCGTCGAGATCGAAGTGACCGGCGGTCTCCACGGCGAAGTGCGTGATGCTCCGGTACGGGATGGAGTGGTACTCCACCTTCTTCCCGGTGATGCCCTGCTTGTCGACCAGCACCAGGCGCCGGTCGGTGAACAGGATCGTGTCCCGGATCAGCAGGTACGCGGCGTGAACCTGCTCCCCGTTGCCCAGCAGGCGCGCGAAGTCGCGCTGCGCCGAAACCGGATCGACCGTGTGCGCGTTTCCGAACAGTCCCATGGGATCCCCCTCAGTCCTCGTCTTCGACCGTTCGCGAACGTCTGCGAACGTCTTCGAAAACCTTATGCAGGGGGCGGCCTGGTCCACGTCCCCCGCCGGAGCCATCTCGACCCTCGGTACTTCAGGGGGATCTCCGGGGGAACCTCGTCCTGGAGGACTGTTTCCCGCCGGAGCCCGCACCCGTCCCCCCGCACACCAACGCATGTGCCCACATACGACCAGAGGCCCTCAGGATTTCTCCTGAGGGCCTCTGGCCTGCTGTGCACTCGGCAGGATTCGAACCTGCAACCTTCTGATCCGTAGTCAGATGCTCTATCCGTTAAGCTACGAGTGCTTGGGCTTCCCGGGTTTTTTTCGCCCCGTTGGCCTTGCGAGAACAACAATACATGGACCTCGCCGGGACGCGAAATCCATTAGCCAAAGGGCCTCTGACCTGCGGAAACGTCCCAGACGAAGATCGTCGGGCCGGATCCGCGCGACACCCGCCGGGCCCTCCGGTTCCCCTCGGGGGTCGTCCGAAACACCCCCGTGGCGCCTCCAAGCCCTGAACGGACTCCCGGACCCACGCCACGCTCCCGCCGGCCCCGCGCCATCCCGGGCCCTCCGACGGCGGACGCCCGCAGAACTCCTCCGACACGCCCCCGAACGCATCGAAGCCCCGGTCCGTGAGGACCGGGGCTTCGATGAAGCGCGGAGGCGGAGGGATTTGAACCCTCGATGGGTGGTAAGACCCAAACCGCATTAGCAGTGCGGCGCCATAGACCGGACTAGGCGACGCCTCCAGCACACCCCACGCGTACGAGGGTGCGTGCAGATGATGACACAGCCGCGGGGCCGGTCACCAATCCGCTGCCAACGGTACAAGGAGCCGGGCCCACAGGGCAAAGGCTTAAGACCACTCGTACACCCGCGGCACAGGTGTCCGCCCCCGCCGCGCGGCGGGACGGACGCAACGTCGGAGCGGGCCCGTCGTTGGTGAGGCGTACGACGTACGGACGACCTGGAGTGACCCCATGCTGCGTCTCGCCGCCCTCGCCGTCACCTCGGCCCTGGCCGCCGCCGCCGTCGGCCCGCTGCCGCCGCTGCCCCTCGCGCGGCTGCTGGCGACGCCGGACCGGCTCACCGTCAACATCTCGCACACCGGCAACCCCGCCCTCGACGGCGAGTACCGGCTGGAATGCCGGCCCGTGGGCGGCGACCACCCCGAGGCGGAGAAGGCCTGCGCCCTCCTCGACCGCTTCCACAAGGACGGCGAGGACCCCTTCGCACCCGAACCCAAGCGGCAGATGTGCACCTTCCAGGACGGCGGTCCCGCCACCGCCCGCGTCGCGGGAACGTGGCGCGGCGAGAAGGTGAATGCCACGTTCCGCCGCAAGGACGGGTGCGACATCGCCCGGTGGAACGCCCTGGAACCTCTGCTTCCGACTGCGCGTTCCTGACCAGGGAGGATGCGGCGGATGCACGTTTTCCCCCGTCCATCCGCCACCTCGCCGCGGGACGGTGCCCTTAGACTCCTCCCGTGACATGCCGGTAGTCGTGGTCAGGGAGGAAGCTCGTCGTGAGCAGCAGGCCATCCCGAGGCGCTGCTCGCCTCGCAGCAATACTCGACGCGCTCCCGGACGCGCTGTTGCTCGTCAACGCCAACGGCACGGTCGTCAACGCGAATTCGATCGCGCTCGAAGTCATGGAGAGCCCCGGGACCGGTCTCGTCGGCCGGGGCGTCCTGGACCTCTTCCCGGACTTCGACTCCAAACTGATCCCCGGCTCGATGCGTCGTCCCGGCGACGACGTGACCGGTCGGACCGCGCCGCGCCGGATGACCGCGCGCCGTACCGACGGCAGCGAGTTCCCCGTCGAGCTCACCAGCGCCCACCTCGACGGCCGTGACGCCTACCGCGAGCCCCAGCCCGCCTACACCGGTGACGAACTGCTGATGCTCGTCGTCCGCGACCTCTCCGAGACCGTGGACACCGAGGCCGAGCTGGCCCGCTCGCAGCGGCAGACCGAGATGATCCTGCGCGCCGCCGCCGAGGGCGTCGTCGGCACGGACACCGAGGGCCGCGTCGTCCTCGTCAACCCCGCCGCCGCGCAGATCCTCGGGTACCGCGCCACCGACCTCGGCAACCGCGAACTGCACGGGCTGATCCAGCACTCCCGCGCCGACGGCTCGCCGTTCCCCTTCGACGAGTCCCCGCTCGCCGACACCCTGCGCAGCGGACGCAAGCACCGCGTCCGCGGGCAGGTGCTGTGGAACAAGGCCGGTCAGCCGGTCGCCGTCGACCTGACGACCTCCCCCGTGCGCGACGGCGAGGTCCTCGTCGGCGCGGTGATGACCTTCACCGACCGGCGCCCCTACGACGCCCTCGCCGCACGCCACGCCCAGCTGCTGGCCGTGCTCGGCGAGTCCCTGCGCGGCCCCCTGGAGGAGCTGCGCGGGGAACTGGCCACCCTGGCCGCCGACGACGGCGGGCAGCTGTGGCCCGAGGCCAACCAGCTGCTGCACCATCTGGCCGCCGGCTACTCGCGGATGACCACCCTGGTCGACAACGTCCTCGGCTACCAGCGCCTGGACGCGGGCAGCGAGAAGCTGAAGAAGAAGAACGTCCTGATCAACACGGTCGTCGCGGCCGGCATCGACGGCGCCGTCGAGCTGATCGGCCCCGGACGCGCCCAGTTCGCGGTCCACGCCCCGACCATCGAAGCCGAGGTGGACGAGCGGCACATCGCGACCGCCCTCGCGCACCTCGTCGCGGACGTCGCCGGGGTGGACGCGACCGGCAAGACGGCCCAGGGCAGCGGGTACGGGGACTCCACGATCGTGGTGGCCGCCGCGCAGCGCGGTGACGTCGTACGGATCGAGGTGCGCGGCCCCTACGAGGGCGGCGACCCGGTCCACGAGCCGATCGTGCGGGGCATCGTCGCCGCGCACGGCGGTGTGTTGCAGACGGTGGAGGTTCCGGGCGCCCCCGGCGGGGCGTACGTGCTGGAGCTGCCGCTGGGTTCCGGGGCCGGGACGGTGACCCTGCCGGAGCCGGCGGAGGAGCCCGCGGCGCAGGCGGCGGCCCAGACGTCCGACGGAGCCGACGGCACCGGTGGCCCGGCGACGGTGTCCGGTGGCCGGCGCGGTCGGCGCGGGGTGGACGCCTTCCTGGAGGACGACGCGGACGAAGCCCGGTCCCCCGAGGCCCGCGAGGGCGGGGGCGCGCTCGCGTTGCCGTCCGGGCGGCGCCGCGCGGACGGCAACGCCGCCGAACCGGGTGCCCCCGGCCCCGAACTCGCCCAGTCCCCCGTGAACCCGGCCGGGCTCGGTACGGGACGCCGGCGCGGCCGTGCGGGCGACGACGGGGACGACCCCGGCCGGCCCGGAGCCGTACGGCCCGTTCCCCCGCAGGGGACCGCCCTGCCCGCGCTGCCGCCCGTCCCGGCCGTGCCCCCCGTCCCGGTGACGGAGCACCCGGCCGGACGCCGCCGCACCCTGGGCCCCGCCGGGCAGCCCGGTGGTCCCGTGCCGGCGGCCGGCCTCACCCCGCCCGCCGCGCCCCGACCCGTCGCCCCCGAGGGGGGGTTCGCCCTGCCCGCCGGCCCGACCCCGGCCGCCGGACCGCAGGCGCCGCAGGCCCCCGCGATGGCCGGTGCGGCTCCCGCGCCCGCCGACGCCGAGTCCGAGGCCCCGGGCGGACGGCGCGGCCGTCGCGTGCTCGGCGCGCCCGCCGGCGCACCCGCCGAGCCCGAGCCGCAGGACGGTCCCGCCGAGGACACCGCCCACCCGACCGGGCGGCGGCGCGCGCTCCCGGCGACCCCGGCCTGGCCCGTTCCCGCGGCCCGTACCGCCGCCGAGGACACCGACGGGGCGGGGCAGGTCGCCGTACCCGGAGCGCGGCAGCCCGGGGACGCCCCGGGTGCCGGGCAGCCGATCAGCGTGCGCGCGCTCGGCACCCTGGGTCAGGGCGTCTCCGTGGACCCCGGCCGGACGGCGGGCGGCTCCGGCTCCGGCCGGCGGCGCCGGCTCTCCGAACCGACCCCGCAGGGGCGGGCCTTCGCCATAGGGGCCCCCGAGGCGGGCGCCGCCGAGGGTCCCGAGCCGCTGGACGGTCCCGGTGGGGCCGTGGAGGTGGTCAACCGGCCCGTTCCGCAGCCCGTGGACGACGAGCTGCCGCCCGAGCCGCTGGACAACCCGCGCCGGCTGTTGGTGTGGCCGGCGCCCGACGCGCAGACGCAGCAGGCGCTCAGCGACCGGGGCTACCGCCCGGTGATCGTGCACTCCCGTGAGGAGGTGGACGCGCAGATCGCGGCCTTCCCCGCCGCGCTGTTCGTCGACCCGCTGACCGGTCCGATCACCCGCACCGCACTGCAGTCGCTGCGTCAGGCCGCGGTGGCCGCCGAGGTGCCCGTGCTGGTGACGGCCGGGCTGGGGCACGCCACGCGCGAGGCGGCGTACGGGGCCGATCCCGCCGTGCTGCTGAAGGCGCTCGCGCCGCGCGACAGCGAGCAGCACCCGTCCCGGGTGTTGTTGATCGAGGAGCACGACGAGATCGCCACCGCGCTGACCGCCGCGCTGGAGCGGCGCGGCCTCCAGGTCGGTCGGGCCGGTGCCGACACCGACGCGGTGGAGCTGGCGTCCCGGATGCGGCCCAACCTGGTCGTCATGGACCTGATGCTGGTGCGGCGTCGGCGGGCCGGGATCGTGGACTGGTTGCGGGCCAACGGGCAGCTGACGCGCACCCCCCTGGTCGTGTACACCACGGCCGGCATCGAGCCGGGCGATCTGCCGAGGCTGGCGTCGGGGGAGAGCGTGCTGTTCCTCGCGGAGCGGGCGACCACGACGGACGTGCAGGGTCGGATCGTGGACCTGCTGGCCAAGATCGGCACCAACTAGCCATCCTGGGCCGATGGCCATCACCGATACGACCGAGCACAGTGTCCCCGCCGACAACGGGGAGGTGAGCCTGCTCATCGCGCGGCAGGTGGAGCCGGGTTACGAGGAGGCCTTCGAGACGTGGGCGCGCGGGATCCTGGAGACCGCGGCCGGCTTCCCGGACCACCTCGGCTACGGGCTGTTCCGTCCGGCGGCGGAGGGGGCCCCGTGGTTCCTGGTGCACCGCTTCCGTGACCAGGCCGCCTTCCAGCGGTGGCAGGACTCGCCGGAGCGGGCCCGTTGGTTCGCGCGCTGTGAGGGCCACCACCACACCGAGATAGCCCGGCGCGAACTGCACGGCATGGAGACCTGGTTCGCGAAGCCGGGTACGACCCGGCCCGCGCCGCCGCGGTGGAAGATGGCGATCAGCTCGGGGCTGGCCATCTTCCCGATCTCGCTGGCGGGCAACGCGGTGCTCGGGCCGTACCTGGTCGACGTGCACTTCGTGCTGCGGACGGCCGCGTTCGCCGTCGTCTTCAGCACCCTGATGACCTACGTGGCCATGCCCGCCGTCAGCAGGCTGCTGCGGCCATGGCTCACGAAGGGCTGATGCCCGGGGCGGCGCCGGGCGCCGCCGCGGACCCGCTCAGTCCAGGTGCGTGACGTCCAGCTCGCCCTCGGCGTACTGGCGGCGGATCACCTTCTTGTCGAACTTGCCGACGCTCGTCTTCGGGACCGCCTCGACGAGCGCCCAGCGCTCGGGCAGCTGCCACTTGGCGATCGTCCCGCCGAGGAACGAGCGCAGTCCGGCGTAGTCCACCGTGGCGCCGTCCGTGAGGACGACGGTGGCCAGGGGGCGCTCGCCCCACTTCTCGTCGGGGACGGCGACGACCGCCGCCTCCGCCACCTCCGGGTGGGCCATCAGGGCGTTCTCCAACTCGACGCTGGAGATCCATTCCCCGCCGGACTTGATGACGTCCTTGGCCCGGTCGGTGAGCGTGAGGAACCCGTCCGGGCTGATCACGCCGACGTCGCCGGTCTTCAGCCAGCCGTCCGCGCTGAACTTGTCCTCGGGGCGTACGGGTTCGCCGGACACCCCGCCGAAGTAGGAGGAGGCGATCCAGTTGCCGCGCACCTCCAGCTCGCCGGCGGACTCTCCGTCCCAGGGCAGCAGGTCCCCGGCGGGGCCGACGAGGCGCCCCTCGACGCCCGCGGGGAAACGGCCCTGGGTGACGCGGTAGGGCCACTCCTCCTCGGGGCTCAGCCCGGCGGGCGGGTGCGCCATGGTGCCGAGCGGGGAGGTCTCCGTCATGCCCCAGGCGTGGCACAGGCGTACGCCGAGCCTGTCGTAGGCCTCCATCAGGGAGGGCGGGCAGGCCGCGCCGCCGATGGTGACCTGCTTCATCGAGCTCAGGTCGCGCGGGTTGGCGGTGACCTCGGCGAGCAGCCCCTGCCAGATGGTGGGGACCGCCGCGGCGTGGGTGGGCTTCTCCCGCTCGATCATCTCGGCGAGCGGCGCCGGCTGGAGGAAGCGGTCCGGCATCAGCATGTTGATGCCGGTCATGAAGGTGGCGTGGGGCAGCCCCCAGGCGTTCACGTGGAACTGCGGGACGACGACGAGGCTGGTGTCCCTGTCGGTCAGGCCCATCGACTCGGTCATGTTGACCTGCATGGAGTGCAGGTAGACGGACCGGTGGGAGTAGACGACGCCCTTGGGGTCCCCGGTGGTGCCCGAGGTGTAACACATGGCCGCGGCCTGGCGTTCGTCCAGCTCGGGCCAGTCGTAGTGGTCGGGGCGACCCTCGAGGAGCTCCTCGTACTCGTGGACGCGCACCGCGAGGCCCTCCAGGACCGAGCGGTCGCCGATGCCGGAGACCACGACGTGCTCGACGGTGGGCAGGTGCGGCAGCAGGGGCGCCAGGAGCGGCAGGAGGGTGCCGTTGACCAGGACGACCTTGTCCACCGCGTGGTTGACGATGAAGACCAGCTGCTCGGGGGGCAGACGCAGGTTCAGGGTGTGCAGTACGGCGCCCATGGAAGGGATCGCGAAGTACGCCTCGACGTGTTCGGCGTTGTTCCACATCAGGGTGGCGACGCGGTCGTCCTGCCGGACCCCCAGCTCGTCCCGCAGGGCGTTGGCGAGGCGGGTGGCGCGGGTACCGATCTCGGCGAAGCTGCGGCGATGCGGCTCTGCCTCCCCGGTCCAGGTCGTGACCTGGGACTTCCCGTGGATCGTCATCCCGTGTCGGAGTATGCGGGTGACGAGGAGCGGTACGTCCTGCATGGTGCTCAGCAAAGCGTCCTCCCGGTGAGCGCTGCGGCGCTGCGGCGGCTTACGGATGCTGCGATTCTGCGCACGTACCGGTCGGCATGTCACTACCCGGGAGTACAAACGGAAGTGTCGATCACCGGGCGCGCGGCTCCCGGACGGATGTTTCACGTGAAACACGGGCCGGGGGCGGTCGGTCGCGGCCGGTGTTTCACGTGAAACGTCGGCCCCGCCGGCTCGGCCTCAGCGCACGGGGGTGAGTTCGGGGTCCTCGCGGAGCTTGCCCAGGGCCCGGGAGACGGCGCTCTTGACCGTGCCCACCGAGACGCCGAGCAGTTCGGCGGTCTGCGCCTCGCTGAGGTCCTCGTAGTACCGCAGGACGACCATGGCCCGCTGCCGGTCGGGCAGCCGGGTGACCGCGCGCCACATCGCGTCGCGCAGGGCCTGCGCCTCGGCGGGGTCGACGCCCGGGGGCTCCTCGCGTTCCGGGATCTCGTCGCAGACGAACTCGTCGACCTTGCGCTTGCGCCACTGCGAGGTGCGGGTGTTGACCAGGGCCCGCCGGACGTAGCCGTCCAGGGCCCGGTGGTCCTCGATCCGGTCCCAGGCGACGTAGGTCTTGGTGAGGGCCGTCTGGAGCAGGTCCTCGGCGTCGCAGGGGTTGGCGGTGAGCGAACGCGCCGTACGCATCAGGACCGAGCCGCGGGTCCGGACGTACGCCGAGAACGACGGGTACGGCGTCGGATTCGAGGCGAGCGTGCACACAGGCGTGGTCATGGCTCCACGCTAGGAGCGCGCGCCGGCCCTGGAATCGGCCGCAGGTGCCGAAGCCGGGTCCGTCTCAGGTTGTAGGACGGGCCCCCGCCCCACCTCCTGAAGGTGGAGGGGGCGGGGGCCGATGGGCGGGGTGGATCAGCCGTCGGCTCCGAGGACCAGGCCCGACGTCGGTACCCCGGTCCCGGCCGTGACCAGGGCGTGGGCGGCCCCCGGGACCTGGTTGACGGAGGTGCCGCGGATCTGGCGGACGGCTTCGGCGATGCCGTTCATGCCGTGCAGGTACGCCTCGCCGAGCTGGCCGCCGTGGGTGTTCAGCGGCAGCGCGTCGGCCGCGACGAAGTCCGCCGCCTCGCCCGGCCCGCAGAAGCCGAACTCCTCCAGCTGCATCAGCACGAAGGGGGTGAAGTGGTCGTACAGGATCCCCACGTCGATGTCGCCGGGCCGCAGCCCACTGGTCCGCCACAGCTGGCGGGCCACCACGCCCATCTCCGGGAGCCCGGTGAGGTCGTCGCGGTAGAAGGAGGTCATCCCCTCCTGACGCCGGCCGGCGCCCTGCGCCGCGGCCGTGATCACGGCGGGCTTGCGCCGCAGGTCACGGGCCCGCTCGGTGGTGGTGACGACGAGCGCCTGCCCGCCGTCGGTCTCCTGGCAGCAGTCCAGCAGGCGCAGCGGTTCCACGATCCATCGCGAGGCGGCGTGGTCGGCGAGGGTGATCGGCTTGCCGTGGAACCAGGCGGCGGGGTTGTTCGCGGCGTGCCGGCGGCCGGTGACCGCGACGTGCCCGAAGGCCTCCGGGGTCAGCCCGTACGCGTGCAGGTAACGCTGGGCGGTCATGGCGACCCAGGACGCCGGGGTCAGCAGCCCCCAGGGCAGCGACCACCCCAGCGCCGCCCCCTCCGCCGAGGGTTCGCGCTGCTGGACGCCCGAGCCGAAACGGCGCCCGGAACGCTCGTTGAAGGCCCGGTAGCAGACCACGACCTCCGCGACCCCGGTGGCGACGGCCAGGGCGGCCTGTTGGACGGTGGCGCAGGCCGCGCCGCCGCCGTAGTGGACGCGGGAGAAGAAGGACAGGTCCCCGATGCCGGCCGCCTGGGCGACGGTGATCTCGGGGCTGGTGTCCATGGTGAAGGTGACCATGCCGTCGACGTCGGCCGGGGCGAGCCCGGCGTCGTCCAGGGCCGCGTGCACGGCCTCGACGGCCAGCTTCAGCTCGCTGCGACCGGAGTCCTTGGAGAACTCGGTGGCCCCGATCCCGACGACGGCGGCCCGTCCGCCCAGCTCGTCCCTGCTCCGCACGCTCATGCCGCACCCCCCGCGCGCTCCGAGCCCGCCGCGACGGACGCGCCGGGCGGGCCGTCCGCGTCCGCCACGGTCACCGTGACCGTGCCCGTGACGTGGTGGCCGATGCCGTTGGCGCCCACGATCCGGATCTCGGCGGTGTCCCCGTCGACGGCGGTGACGGTGCCGCTCAGCGTCATCGTGTCCCCCGGATGGTTGGGGGCGCCGAGCCGGATGGCGACCCTTCGCAGCACGCAGCGTGGTCCGAGGTGGTCGGTGACGTACCGCCCGACCAGGCCGTTGGTGGTGAGGATGTTCATGAAGATGTCCGGGGATCCCTTGTCACGGGCGCTCCGCGCGTCGTGGTGGACGTCCTGGTAGTCGCGGGAGGCCATGGCTCCCGCGACGATCAGGGTGCGGGTCACCGGGATCTCCAGTGGCGGCAGCGCGTCGCCGACGTTCATGCGGGTTCCTCCTCCGCGATCGACTCCCTGTCCATCGATGCGCCCAGTTCCTCCAGGAGTTCGCCGCCGCAGCCCAGGTAGGCGTCCAGTTGGCGGCCCCACAGGAAGTGGCGGTGGACCGGATGGTCCAGGTCGGCACCCATGCCCCCGTGCAGGTGCTGGCCCGCGTGCACGACCCGTTTGCCGGCCTCCGAGGCCCACCAGGCCGCCGTCAGCACGTGTTCGCGCGCCGCGAGCCCCTCGTCGAGGCGCCAGGCGGCCTCGTAGGCGGTGACGCGGATCGCCTCGGTGTCCATGTACGCGTCGGCCGCGCGCAGCATCACGCCCTGGTTCGTGGACAGCGGTCGCCCGAACTGTTCGCGGGTGGAGGTGTACTCCACGGCGCGCGCGAGCGAGCCGGCGCAGACGCCCGCCTGGAGGCCGGCGAACGCGGTGCGGGCGACGGCCAGGGTGGCCTCGTAGGCGCCCTCCCCGCCGAGGCGCTCCGCCGGGGCGCCGGTGAGGGTGAGCCGGCCCGCCGCCCAGGGGGCGGTGGTCTCCACGGGCTCCGTGACCGCCCCGGGGGCGTCCGTCCGTACGATCCACAGCGCCCGATCGGCGTCGGGCACGAGGACGTGCGTGGCGTCGCGCAGCCAGGGCACGACGGGCGCGACGCCGGTGAGGCGTCCGTCCGCGGCCGCGGTGACACGACCGCGGGCCGGGAAGGCGCCGGTGGCGACCGCTTCGCCGCTGCCCAGCGCGGGCAGGAGTCGGGTCCGCTGTGCGTCGGTGCCGTGCGCGGCGACGGGGAGGATCCCGTAGGCGCAGGTGGCGGCGTACGGGACCTGCGCGGTGGTGCGGCCCTGCTCCTCCAGCAGCAGTACCAGGCCGAGCAGTCCGAGGTCCTCCACCGCCGCGGTGAGCCCGGCGGTGGTGAGCGCCTTCCACAGTTCGGCGTCGCTCGCGCTGCCGGCGGCGGCGAGGCGTTCGTGGGTGGCGAGGTCGCGGAAGATCCGGGCGGCGAGGGCGACGGCCTCGGCCTGTTCCTCGGTGGGGTGGAAGTCCATGTCAGCCCGTTCCTCCTCGGAAGACGGGGAGTTCGAGCGTGTCGTCGACGCGCAGGAACTCCAGGCGGACGGGCAGGCCGATGCGGACCTTGTCGTAGGGGACGCCGGTGATGTTGGTGATGATCCGCACGCCCTCCGCCAGCTCGACGAGGGCCACCGCGTACGGGGGGTCGAAGGCGGGGAAGGGCGGGTGGTGCATGACGACGTACGAGTAGACCGTGCCGGAGCCGCTCGCCTCGACGGTGTCCCAGTCGGGGGAGGAGCAGGCGTTGCAGCCGGGGAGCCAGGGCAGGCGCAGGGTCCGGCAGGCGGTACAGCGCTGGATCAGCAGTCGGTGTTCGCGCACCCCGTCCCAGAAGCCCTGGTTGTCGCGGTTGATCACGGGGCGCGGGCGGGCGGCGGGTGCGGGCGCGGGCGCGGGCGGTGGGGAGGCGGGGCGCGGGCGGGCGGCCGGGGCGTACTTGAGGATGCGGAAGCGGTGCGTTCCCGCGGGTTCGCCGTTCGCGTGGACGTCCATCCGGGTGGTCACGAAGTGCCCGGTGCCCAGTTTGGTGGTCTTGCGGGGCGAGACCGACTCGATGACGGCGTCGAAGGTGACCTCGTCGCCGGGGCGCAGGGGGCGCAGGTACTCCTGCTCGCAGTCGGTGGCGACCACGGAGGTGCAGCCCGCGCCGTCGAGGAGCCCGAACAGTTCCTCGTAGGCGGAGGAGCGGTCGGTGTGGCCCGAGAGCCCGCCCATCGTCCAGGCCTGGAGCATGGTGGGCGGGGCGATGGCGTCGGGGCCGGTGTAGGCCGGGTTGGTGTCGCCCATCGCCTCGCACCAGTGCCGGATCATCGGCGCGTTCACCGGGTCCTTGGCCCGGCCGGCGGTGGCGGCGGGGCGGCCCTCGAAGGTCCGGAGCAGGGCGTGGAACCGCGCCTGCGCGGCCTCGGGCCCGTCGTGCGGCCCGCCGGAACCGCCGGGGTCGTGGGGGCCGCCGGAACCGCCGGGGTCGTGGGGGCCCTGGGAGTCGTGGGGTCCGTGGGAGTCGTGGGGTCCGTGGGGTGCGTCCGCTGGTGTCGTGGTCATCGCTTCCTCCCCTTCATGCCGAGGCGCATCATGGCGACGATCTCCCGTTGGACCTCGCTCACCCCTCCGCCGAAGGTGTTGATCTGGGCGGCGCGGTTCATCCGCTCCAGCTCACCGCCGGCGAAGGCCGCGACACCCCTGACCAGGGCTTCCTCGCCGACGGCCTCCTGACAGATGCGGTAGACCTCGACGGTGGACTCGGTACCGAGGAACTTGACTCCGCTGGCGTCGCCGGGCGCCAGGGTGCCGGCCCCGACGTCCTGGACGAGGCGCCAGTTGAGCAGGCGTACGGCGGCCAACCGGGCGTGCGCCTCGGCGAGCCGGGACCGCACCCAGGGACGGTCGAGCGGGCGCTCGCCGGTGTCGGGGTCGGGGGTGCGGGCGTGGGCGAGGGCAGCCTCGTAGAAGTCCTCGGCCTGCATGCCGATGGCGGCGAGGGCGACGCGCTCGTGGTTGAGCTGGTTGGTGATCAGGCCCCAGCCGCCGTTCTCGGGCCCGACGAGGTTGCCGGCCGGGACGCGGATGTCGTCGTAGTACGTCGCCGTGGTGGTGAGCCCGCCGACGGTGTCGATCGGGGTCCAGGAGAATCCGGGGCTGTCGGTGGGGACGAGGACGATCGAAATGCCCCGGTGCTTGGGGGCGTTCGGGTCGGTGCGGCAGGCCAGCCAGATCCAGTCGGCGTTCTGGGCGTTCGAGGTGAAGACCTTCTGCCCGTCGATCCGCCAGTGGCCGGGAGCGCCGTCGGCGCCCCGCTCGCGGACGGCGCGGGTGCGGAGGGCGGCGAGATCGGTGCCCGCCTCGGGCTCCGAGTAGCCGATGGCGAAGACGACCTCCCCCGCGAGGATGCGGGGCAGGAAGTAGGCCCTCTGCTCCGGCGTCCCGTACTTCATGAGGGTGGGGCCGACGGTGTTGAGCGTGACCATGGAGACCGGGGCCCCGGCCCGGTAGGCCTCGTCGAAGAAGACGAACTGCTCGTCGGGGCCGCGGCCTTGGCCACCGTACTCGACGGGCCAGCCGAGACCGAGCAGACCGTCGGCGCCGATCCGGCGCAGCAGGGTCCGCTGCGCGGCCGGGTCCTCGGGCACCCCGTCGGGGAGCAGTTCCCGGAAGTACGCGCGCAGTTCGGCACGGAGCCGCGACTGGGCTTCGGACGGGGCGAGGTGCACGGCTCTGACCTCCCGGAGACACGCGTCTGCGAATGGACCTGACTGTCCGTCAGATTCACCGCCCGTGTCAAGGTCGGCAGGAGGTCGGAACGCCCCGGCACGCACCGGGCACGCACCGGGCAGGCACCGGGCAGGCACCGGGCACGCGCGAGGGCGCCCGCGCGACCGGACCCCAGCCGGTCCGGTCGTACGAGCGCCCTCCTGGGTCGGCGCGGCTCAGCGAGCGGCTACCACCAGGGGTGGAAGTTGACGGCGACGTTCGTGTTGGACTGCTGGATCGCCGTGTAGGCCGAGCCGTTGACCTGCGCGGTGTTGTTCTGGTTGGACGCGCCCGAGCCGGTGGCCACCTGCTGGGAGGTGGAGGAGTTCCCGCTGTTGTTGCCGCCGACGCCGCTGCCGACGATGCCGGCCACGCTCGCATTCGATCCGTCGTTCGCCAGGGCGCCGTTGTCGGCCGTGGCCACTCCGCCGAAGAGGGCGACGGCGAGGGGGAGAGCGGCGACGGCGGCGATGACGCGGGCGGTACGGATGCTTGCCATGTCTTGATCCTCCATGAGACCGAAGTGGGGTGTTTTCCGGAGCGGTTGGCCGACCGCCCTGGTCGCTTGCGTGGTGCCGGTTCGTGTTGCTGACGACGTCGCGACACCAGAGTTGCCCACCGAATCCCCGGCGAACCAGCCCACGGCCTGCTATTCCCCCGCAAGCATGACCAACATCGGATAAACCCCATTCACGTCCACGACGCCCCCGCTCAACACCCCCGAACAGGCCGAGATCCGTGCCGGGCAAGGGAGGAAGCGTTCCTCCAAACCCACCGGCCCCGGACATGCCAAAGCGGGCCGCACCGTCCGGGAACCCCACCGTCTCCCGGGCCCGCGGCCCTGCGATACCAAGCCTCACGCCCCCCGTGCGCCCCTGGCGTCCGCCGGAGCGATCCCCCTGTGCCCCACTCCCGGGGGCACCGTACGGCGCGATCCACGACCGGGAACGGTCGGGCTCCAGCGCCTGTGGTCGTACGTTCCTGCCCGACCGCCCCCTACGCGGCGAGTGCCACCCGCGCCTGCTCCACAGCCGTGTCCACCCGGTCGGAAGCCAGTGCCGCGGCGGTGGTCGAGCGTCGGACGGAAGGGCTCTTGCCGTGCGCCTCGGCACGGATCCGCTGCTTGATGGTGGGCGGGAGGGAACCTCCCCGCATCATCGCCCGCCAGGTCCGCCGCGCCACGGCGACGGGCCGACGCACCGCCGGCGCCGAGGGGGCGGCCACCGCGGCGGCGGCGACCGGGGCCGGCTTGGCAGCGAGGCCGAGGGCCGCCAGGAGCGCGACGAGGGCCGCGAGGACGGAGGTCCAGATCGAGGTGACGGTGCTGCGGTAGGTCATGACGAACGCCTCATTTCGCGATGTTCCGACGGGCGGATCTGAATACATTCGCCATGATGTGGTCGCAACCGGACGGCCTCCGCGACGCGCGCCGATCTTCCGACAAACACCACCCGGAAGGCGCAGCGGCCCCTCGAATCCCCACCGGAGACCCCTGGATCTCCGCCGTATACCTGCCCGGCGCCACCCTTGTGCGGCCCGGCCGTGCGCGGATGAAGGCGGGTGACATGCGGAAGGGGCGCCCCGCAATCCGGGGCGCCCCTTCCGGCCGGCGCGTTCGCCGACCTGGTGCGGTGGGTGTGGGATTTGAACCCACGGTGACTCGCGCCACGACGGTTTTCAAGACCGTTCCCTTAGGCCGCTCGGGCAACCCACCTGGCCGGTACAGAGTACCGGGATGTGGAGGCCGGTGCGGTGGGTGTTTCCCGTGACGCCGGGGGTGTGGCCGCTCAGGAGGTCTGGGCCTTGTCGTAGGCCGCCTTGGCCTCGTTGCCGAAGTAGGGGCCGAACATGCGGTTCGGGAGGAAGTTGTAGCCGAAGCTGTTCACCGACACCTGCGTGCCCAGGCCCGTCGCCTCGTTGAAGTCCTGGAACCAGGGGCCGCCGCTGGAACCGCCGGTCATGTTGCAGCCCAGGCTGTGGTCCTTGGTCAGCAGGAAGTCCTTGCCGCTGTTGCCGCTGCAGTAGACGAGCTTCTTGCCGTCGTAGGGCGCCGCCGCGGGGAAGCCGAAGGAGTACATCTTCTTGTTGTAGCCGCCGTTGAAGAGGAGGCCCTGGGCCCCGACGACCTGGCTCAGCTTCTGTCCGCCCAGCGGGGCGACCACGGCCAGGCCGACGTCCATGTTCATGTCCTCGCTCGCGGCCCACTGGTCGGTGGCGAAGGTCTTGGTCGCCGACCACTGGCCGTAGGGCGCGTTGCCGTTGTCGTAGGCCGGCACGAACACCCAGTTGGTGTGCCAGGCGCCCTGGTACTTCACGCAGTGCCCGGCCGTGATGACGGTGCTGCCGTTGGCGCTCGTGACGGAGTCACCGGAACAGGAGGCCGTCCGGTCGCCCATCGTGAAGAAGACCCGGCCCGAGGTCTTCACCACCGCTCCGCCACCCGTCCAGGCGCCGCCGGCCTGCGGGAACGCCGTGGGCGAGGCCTGGGCCGAAGTCGGGGCGGAGGCCGGCGTCGGAGCCACCAGCGTGGGTCGGTCGGCGGGTGAGGGCGCCTGCCGGGCGCCCGTGGGGGCGCCCGTGATGTCGAGCGGGGTCGCCTGGCGCATCCGCTCCGCCGTCCAGAAGCCCGGGGTCTGCGAGGGCCGGAAGGAGGCGGGCGGCGCGGAGGCCCCCGAGGGCGAGGCCGCGGAGGGGGAGGCCGCCGTCAGGGCCCCCGCGACGAGGGCTCCTGCGGCGAGGAGGACGGACGCCGTGCGATGACGATTCACGCAGACTCCTTCTGCCGTGCCCGGACCGGTCGGGCCCGAGCAGGGTGGGGGTGAAGAGCTGTCGGTGCGGATCGGCCGTTCGCTTGCGGGGGCAGGGTCGCACGGGGGTCACGAGATGTCAGGGGCGGTCCGGACGTTCGGTCGGTTCCGGCCAGGAAATGGCCAACTCGCCCTGCTGCGAAACGTCATACGGTGAGCAGGACGCCGAGGTACGCCACCCCGGCCACCACCACCCAGGACCCGAGCCCCAGCACGGCGGCCCGCCCACCGGTACGGGCCAGCGTCGGCAGGTGCACCGCGCTCCCCAGGCCGAACAGGGCCGCCGCCAGCAGGCCCTCCTGCGCCGTGTGCGCCCACTCCAGCGCCGCCGGCGGCAGGATCCCCGTGGCCCGCAGCGCCGCCGCCGCGAGGAACCCGGCGACGAACAGCGGCACCGGCGCGGGGCGCCTGCCCGAGACCGTCCGCAGACCGCGCCGCCGGTCCCGCAGCGCGAAGGCGACCGCCGCCACCAGCGGGGCCAGCATCGCCACCCGCATCAGCTTGACGAGCACCGCCTCGCCGAGCGCGCCGGGTCCGGCGGTCTGCGCCGTGGCCACCACCTGGCCGACGTCGTGGACGCTCGCGCCGACCCAGCGCCCGAAGGCCAGGTCCGAGAGGCCCAACGGGCCCTGGAGGAGCGGGAGGACCGCGATGGCCAGGGTGCCGCAGAGGGTGACCAGCGCCACCGAGGAGGCCACGTCCTCCTCGTCGCTGCCCGACACCTCGCTGACCGCGCCGATGGCCGAGGCCCCGCAGATCGAGTACCCCGTGGCGATCAACAGCGGTTGATCGCCCGGCAGTCCGAGACGACGGCCGAGCCAGATCGTGCCGAAGAAGGTCGCGGCGACCACCGCGCCCACCATCACAACCGTGGCCCAGCCCAGCCGGACCACCTGGTCCAGGCCGAGGCCGAGGCCGAGCAGCACGATGCCGATCCGCATGAGCCTGCGGCCCGCCAGCGACAGGCCGGGGCGGGCGGCGCCCCGCACGAAGAGACGTAGACCGGGGACGTGCGCCGCGGTGATGCCGAGGACCACCGAGGCCGTCAGCATCGGCACCGCGGGGATCAGCAGGTGGACGCACCACGCCAGGAGCGCTCCCAGGACCGCGAAGGCCAACCCGGGCCGCGCAGAGGCCTTTCGGGGTGATGTTTCACGTGAAACGGCCCGACGGACCGACGGACGCGGGGGTTTGGGCGTGGTGCGGTTGAGGAGGGCCATCAGCCGGTCGGTTCCGGGTAGACGCGGCGCACGCTGCTGCCCAGGCGGGCCACGTCGGCTCCGTAGACGTGCAGGGATATCGCCGTCGTACGACAGGAGTTGCGGACCTTGTGGATGTCTCCGGGCGGGGCGAACCCGCAGACCTCGCCCTGCGCGTTGACGACCTCCTCGGTGGCCACCAGCCGGGCCGTGGACTCCGGGGCGACGGCGGGGGCGAGCCGGTAGCGGATCTCGCTCTCCGTCCCCTCGTGCACGCCGGCCACGCACCAGGAGACGTGGTCGTGGATGGAGGTCTCCTGGCCGGGCAGCCACACCAGAGCAACCACGGAGAAGCTTCCGTCCGCCTCGGAGTGCAGGATGTGTTGGCGGTAGCGGTCGAGATGCCCCTCACGCTGTTCGGGAGTGAGCAGATCCTCGGCTCCCAGGTGCGGGGCGAGGCGCTCCCCGACGAGGTAGGCCGTCAGGTCGGGGGCGAGACCCCGGTCCACGACGCTGCGGATCTCATCGACGAGGGCGGCCATCCTCGTGGTCGTACGGGCCGGCGTGGTGGTGGTCATGTCTTGCAGCGTCCGCCGGACGTTCCATCACGTCCAACGACAGTTCTGCCCTGAAATCCCAAGCGGCGCTTATGGATCGGGACCCGGTGGAGCGGCGCCGGCGTCAGCAGCCGACGCGGTTGGCCGCCACCCGCTTCAGCTCGTCGAGCACCACGGCCGTCGCCGGGATCCGCAGATGGTCGCGGTAGACGTACGCGGCGATGTGGCGGCGGGGGGCCGGTTGGAGCGCCCGTCCGCAGACCCGGGTGAGGGAGAGCGAGGGCAACACCAGCGCGGGCATCATCGCGACGCCCAGGCCCTGCGCCACCATGCTCTGCACGACGAGGTTGTCGTCGGTGGCGAACCGGATGTCGGGTACGAAGCCCAGTTCGGCGCACTCGTGCAGCAGGTTCGCCCGGCACCGCGGGCAGCCGGCGATCCACCGCTCCTCGGCGAGGTCGGCGAGGTGCACGGCCCGGCGCCGTGCCAGCGGGTGGCCGGTCGGCAGGAGCACCGTCAGCTGGTCCTCCAACAGCCTGACCTCGGCGACGTCCTCGGGAACGTCCTCGAGCAGGCCGGGATAGGTGAAGGCGAGGGTGATGTCGCACTCGCCCCGCCGCAGCCGGTGCAGGGACTCCGGAGGCTCCCCCTCCAGCAGCTCGACCTGTATCCCGGGATGGTCCTTGGCGAGCCTGCTGAGGGCCTCGGGGACGAGCGAGACGTTGGCGCTGGGGAACCCGCACACGCGGACCCTCCCGGTGCGCAACCGGGCGTACGCCTTGAGCTGGGCCTCCGCGGCCGACAGGCTGCCGAGGATGGACTCGGCGTGCCGGGCCAGGGACTCACCGGCCTCGGTGAGCTTCATCTTGCGGCCCACGCGCGTGAACAGCGGGGTGCCGACGGCGCGTTCGAGCGCCTTCATCTGCTGGGTGACGGCGGGCTGGGTGTAGCCCAGGACGCGAGCGGCCGCCGTGTAGGACCCCGCGGCGACCACTTCATGGAATGTCCGTATGTGCCGTGAATCGAACACGACCGAAGCATAAGCAGATGTTGGGAGGGGCCGTAAGCGCAATCGCGCCCACGGCCCCTCCCATCAAGCCACCGTCGAGGGTCCGGTGCCCGGGCTACTTGCCGTCCGGGCTACTTGTCGCCGACGCGCGAGCCGAGCGTGATGTCGACCGTGTTGGGCTTGCCGTCCCGCAGGAAGGTCAGCTTCACCGTGTCGCCGGGCTTGTACGTCCAGATCAGGCTGATCAGCGTCGGGCCGCTGTCGACGGACCTGCCGCCGAACTCCGTGATGACGTCGCCGGGCTTGAGGCCCGCCTTGCCGGCCGGACCGTTGGGGTCGACCAGGTCGTTGGCGGCCGCGCCCTGCTCGGAGATCTTGGCGCCGTCGACCTTCGACTGGAGGTCGACGGAGACGGAGATCACCGGGTAGACGGGCTTGCCCGTCTTGATCAGGGACTCGGCGACGTTCTTCGCCTGGTTGATCGGGATGGCGAATCCGAGGCCGATCGAGCCGGCCTGCCCGCCGCCGAACCCGCCGTTGCCCGCGGACTGGATGGCCGAGTTGATGCCGATGACCGCGCCGCGGCCGTCGAGGAGCGGACCGCCGGAGTTGCCCGGGTTGATCGAGGCGTCCGTCTGGAGGGCGCTCATGTACGAGTTCTTGCCGCCGGAGCCGTCCCCGGAGGCCACCGGGCGGTTCTTGGCACTGACGATGCCGGTGGTGACGGTGTTGGACAGGCCGAAGGGGGCGCCGATCGCGATGGTCGGGTCGCCGACCGCGACCTTGTCGGAGTCGCCGAGCGCCAGGGGCTTGAGGCCCGCCGGCGGGTTCTTCAGCTTGAGCACGGCCACGTCGTAGCCCTGGGCGCGGCCGATCACCTCGGCCTCGTACTTCTTGCCGTCGGAGAAGGTCGCGGAGAGCTTGCCGCCGTTCGCGGCGGAGGCGACCACGTGGTTGTTCGTGAGGATGTGGCCCTGCTGGTCGTAGACGAAGCCGGTGCCGGTGCCGCCCTCGCCGTCACCCGCGGAGGCCTCGATGGTCACGACGCTGGGCAGCGCGGAGGAGGCGAGGCCCGCGATCGAGCCGGCGTCGCGCTTGAGGTCCTTCGGGGTGTTGGCCGCGCTGATCGTGGTCGAGCCGGAGCCGTTGTCGGTGCGCTGGGCCGCCCAGTAGCCGACCCCTCCGCCGATGCCTCCGGCGAGGAGGGCCGCCACGAGGACGCTCGCGATCAGGCCGCCCCGGCCCTTCGGCTTGGCAGGCGGGGTGCCGTCGGCGGGGAACGCCGCGCCCCAGCCCGCGCCGCCGTGGCCGCCGTGGCCGTCCTGACCGTACGCGGGCACGGTCGGCGGGGGCGGCGGCCAGCCCTCGGCGCCGTACGCCGCCGTGGCGGGCGGCTGCTGCGGGGGCGTGACCGGCGGCTGCCCGTGGGCGGGGGGCTGACCGTAGACGGGCGGCTGACCGTAGGCCGGGGCCTGAGCGTGGCCCTGGGCGTGGTCCGGGTGGGCGACGTGGTCCGGGTGCGGGGGGCCCGCCGGGGTCGGCGGGAGCTGCTGGGTGGCCTCGGCGCCGGGCACCGGAGCCTGCCGCGCGGTCGGGGCGTCCACCGGAGCGGGCGGGGTGGGCGGGGTGACCGGGGCCGGATGGGCCGGGGGAGCCTCCGCGGCCGGCTCTGCGGCGGGGGCGGCGGGGCCGGGGGTGGGCGCGGCCGCCGGCGCGGGGGGTACGGACGGGGCCGCCGGGGGCATCGGGGCCGGGGTGCCCTCGTTCTCGGTGCTCACAGCGCTCTCTCCTCGTCACACACGACTTCTACGACTTACACGGCCGGACACTGGTGCTGAAAACCTGGCGGCGGCGAACCTCCTCGATCCGACGCCGGCCCGACTAAACGTTCGACGCGCCGTACAAGTTCCAGGTCACAGCTTTTCCCATGTCCCGTCAGAGCACTGTAAGCCGGACCTGTGCGTCTCCCCCCATCCTTTATCTCCGACATTTCAGGCGCATCCTCAAGACTCCCCCCGACGCGGGAAGCCCCCTCGATGGCACCATGACCGGGTGACCCACGCACTGCCGCGCCAGATCCAGGTCGTCGCCCACCGGGGCGCCTCGGAGGATGCCCCCGAGCACACCCTCGCCGCCTACCGGAAGGCCATCGAGGACGGCGCCGACGCGCTCGAATGCGATGTCCGCCTGACCGCGGACGGCCATCTCGTCCTGGTGCACGACCGCCGGGTGAACCGCACGTCGAACGGCCGCGGCGCCGTCTCCGCGCTGGAGCTGGCCGACCTCGCCGCCCTCGACTTCGGCTCCTGGAAGGACCGCGAGGAGTCCCCCGACTGGGACGCGGACCCCGAGCGCACCTCCGTGCTCACCCTGGAGCGGCTGCTGGAACTGGTGTCCGACGCCGGACGCCCCGTACAGCTCGCGATCGAGACGAAGCACCCCACCCGCTGGGCCGGACAGGTGGAGGAGCGCCTCCTCTTCCTCCTCAAGCGCTTCGGGCTGGACGCCCCGCCCGTCGAGGGCCCGCACCCCGTCCGGGTCATGAGCTTCTCGGCCCGCTCCCTGCACCGCGTCCGCTCGGCCGCCCCGACGATCCCGACCGTGTACCTGATGCAGTTCATCTCGCCCCGGATGCGTGACGGCCGGCTGCCCGCCGGGGTGCGGATCGCGGGGCCGGGCATGCGCATCGTCCGCAACCACCCGGGGTTCATCCGCAAGCTCCAGGCCGCGGGGCACTCCGTACACGTATGGACCGTGAACGATCCGGAAGACGTTCAGCTGTGCGCTGATCTGGGTGTGGAAGCGATCATCACGAACAGACCCCGTCAGGTTCTGTCACAACTGGGGCGCTGACGTCCGGATTTGCCCACCCGTCACACCCGCACCGTCCGTAACGGGGTGTGCTCCGGCGCATCCGCTCCGCGTTCGATGGTCATGAATGCGTCAGAGGGGCCCCGGACGGCGGTTTCCGGTCCAGGCCAACGGGGCATCCAGACCATGGCGTGGGGCTAAGGAGGTTCCGGGGGTGGCATTGATGATGGCACAGGAAGTGCCCACGTCGTCGTGCATGGACGTACGCCATGGTCCTGCGGGCGTGGGCGAGGCGAGGCACCGGATGCGCGAACAACTGCGCGTCAGCGGACTGTCCGAATCGGTCGTGGACGATGCCGTTCTGATCCTTTCCGAACTGCTCAGCAACGCGTGTCGACACGGCAGGCCGCTCGGCGCGCGCGAGGTCGGGGACGGGGAGATCCGCGCCGCGTGGTGCGTCGACATGGCGGGGCGCCTCACCGTCGAGGTCACGGACGGCGGCGGCCCGACGCGCCCGGTTCCGGCCACGCCGTCGGTCACCGCGCACGGCGGTCGGGGGCTCAACATCATCAGCGCCCTGGCCCAGGACTGGGGCGTACGGGACGGGGCTTCGGGCGAGGTCACCGTATGGGTGATAGTCGCCCGCGGGACCCGTCACGACGATTTCGCTACGCGCGTCGCTCCCCCCGCCATCGACCTCGTATCGGCCTTCGAAGACCTGGAGCTGTGACCGGTTCCGCGACGCGGAACCCCACGGGCACCACCGTCCCTCCGTACGGGCGGCCGTCCGGGAGCGCACGCCGACCGCGCTCCCGGCCGCACCCCACCGGTTCCGGCGGTACGAACGGCTAGGCTCGCGCCCTGAGACACCGCCGTACCGCCGCAACCGGGAGACACCCAAGATGGCCAAGAAGCGCCCCGCCGCGAAGACCGCGAAGCCGCAGCTCACCAACGGGGAGATCCCCGTCGTCGGCGCTCGCGAGCCCTGCCCCTGCGGATCCGGGCGCCGCTACAAGGCCTGTCACGGCGCGGCCGCCGCCCACGCCGTCACCGAGCACGTCCGCCGCCCCTTCGAGGGCCTGCCCGGCGAGTGCGACTGGGTCGCGCTGCGCGAGCTCGTCCCCGCGGCCACCATCCCGCTGACCCTCAAGGGCGGCCTGCCCGAGGGCGTTCCGTCCGTCACCCTCGTGACCGTCCTGCCGATGGCGTGGCCGGCCCTGCGCCGCGAGGACGGCTCCGTCCTGCTCGGCCTCCAGAACGAGTCCACCACCGGGGACCTCGCCCGCGACATGGCCGACACCCTGGAGCGCGCGCTCGTCGCCGAGCCGGGCACCCCGGTCGCGGCCCGTCGCGTTCCGGCCGAGGGTCCGCGACTTCAGGATCTCCTCGACCTGGACGGCGTTTTCGAGCCGGTTGTGCACAGCGGGTTCGAATTCTGGATTCCGGAAGCGGAAAGCGCGCAGAACGCCTCGCCGGAGATCGCCGCTTCGCTGGAGCGCGCGAACGCGGCGGCCATCCCGACCGTGAAGCTGACGGGCGTGGACTCGGCCTACTGGTGCGAGACGCCGGACAAGAACCACCTGCGCTGGGTCATGCCGCACCCCGAGGAGAAGCTGCTCGACGCCCTCGCGCGGCTGCACGCGGCGGGCACCTCCTCCCTCGGCGAGGGCACGAAGCTCGTCGGCTCCTTCCGCGCCCACGGCCTGGTCGTTCCGGTCTGGGACCTCCCCACCGGCGTCTCCGCCGAGGACGTGGAGAAGCCGGCCGCCGAACTCGCCGAGCGGCTGGCCGCGGCCCTGGCCACCGACGCCCCGCTGACCACGGAAGAGCGCCGGGCGCGCGGCGGCCTCACCAACCGTCAGGTGACCCTCAGCTGACGTCACCGGAGCGCGCGGAGTCGGTGACCCGAGTCACAACTCCCGCTAATCGCCTGCAAATCGATGTCTGAATATCAGAGATCGAATTTGCGAACAGGCGATCTCTTGTTACCGTTCTTGTAGCCCGGTCGCTGGTGCATCCCCCGTCGCCAGCGACCGGGCCCTTCCATTTCCTTCGGTCCTCAACCGTCGGTGGGTGCCGGTGAGTTGCTCCCGGACCTCAGGAGCAGTCGCCCCTCATCATCCGGAACGGCAAATTCCGCAATGGCCGAGTAGTCGTTCCGCTTCCCCGCCGAATCCGCCCGCGGCGTCTCGCACAGCCCCGGTTCGTCGCCCGCGTCCACGACGCAGCCGATCTGCACCGTGCGGCCGGCCGGGCCCATGACCGTCAACACCGCGTCCAGGGCTTGACCGCTCGTGTTGCGGTAGTAGGTGCGGCCCCACGTCCGCCCCTCGCTCTCCAGGACGCAGGTCTGCGCCTCCAGCCCGTGGGGCGAGGTGAGTTCGGGTCCGCACCTGGACTCCGTACGCGGCTGCCGCTGCGGCCCGGGTCGCGCGGCGGCTGACGGAGCCGAACGCGCCGCCCCGCCCGACGCGCCTTCCGGCGTACCGGAGGAGGACTCCGTAAGGCCGAGGGAGGAGAGCAACCCCCCGCGTTTCCCGTCGTCCTGACCGACGAAATCCGGCCCGGCGATCGCTCCGGCCAGGGGGAGCGACAAGATGATCAACACACCGGCGCCGATACCGATCAGGCGGAGATTCATTCGCCGAAGATAGCGACGCGGGAATGGGGCGCGGAGATGCCCGCGCCCAATTCCCCTGGAAACCCGCCCCGCGGGCACCCGTACGAGTGATGCGCCGGCCGTCGGGATCCCCCGCTGCCTCCCGGACGTTCACTCGACGGACGCCCACTCGACGGATGCTCGGCGGGCGGTCGCTCAGTAGGCGAGCCGGCTGCCGCCGCCGGGGGCACCGCTGCCTGCCTCCACGAGCGCGTCCACGACCGAGCCGACCTCGGGCAGCCAGAGCCCCCCGGGGCCGGTGCCCGGTTCCCGCTCCCAGCGGACCTGCCCGCCGCCGGACGCCTGGGAGGGGGGCAGGAGCAGGTAGCCGCCCTCGCCGTGGAAGCGCACCGAGGAGGGCACGTGGTCCTTGGCGTAGAGGAGTTCGCCGAGCCGTTCCAACGAGTACGGCGCCACGAGCAGCGACCAGCGCGTGGGCGTCGCCACGATCGGGCCGAGGCGCGCGCCCTGCGCGTCCAGCCGTGCGACGGCACGGGCGGCGGCACCCGCCGGCAGGCTCACCGCGCACGGCGCGGCGCCACCGGTGGCCAGCAGGACGGGGGCCGAGGGCCGCCTCGCCCACCACCAGGACACCATCCGGGCGTCCGTCGTGGCGGCGAGCAGACCGGGGTCGAAGGGGTGGGCTCCCGGGACCACGCAGTCCGGATCGGGACAGGCGCAGCGCGTGCTGTCCGACCCGGCCCGGCCCACGCCCGGCAGTACGGGCCATCCCCAGGCGGTCGCGCAGGTCAACGCGCCGTCGAGAAGGGAGGGGAGCGGGGCGTCCGCGACCGGGACGCGTCCCGGGACGACCCCGGACATCAGGCGGGATACGGAGTCGGACACCGCGCGGGAGACGGAGCGCGGGTGGTTCAAGCGATCGCGGAGCCGCTGGAGACGCCTTCCGAGGATCTCGCGCATGAGCGCTCGTTCCTTTCCGTTGAACGCCGAAGGGCCACATCACACCATGTAAGCCGTGTTGCACCACACGTACACGTTTCGCGTCACTGTCCGCTTGAAGCAGGTTCACACGGTTCGTGCAGTTCGTGCAGGTTTCTTACAGGTTCATCCAAGGTCCATCACACGTCCCGCGAGGGCCCGGCGCGAGCGGTCCGGGTGGCCCGCACCGGTTCGGGTGCCGCCATCGGAACCGGCTGCCGCCGCTAAGGACGACGACCCGCGCCGGGTGGTTCCCGAAGGTTCCGGGAGCTCTCAACTGGCCCCGGGTACCAACGATTACGTACCCGGACCCCCCACGAGGCCCGTCCAGTCGATCGCAAAAACCGTCCGACTGCCGCTTTTTCCGGCCAAGTTTTACCCCTGGCTGGACAGTGAGTCGCCGTCCCACGGACACCAGGATTCCCGCCTGGGCAATGCTGGACATCGCTCCTCGTCTGCGTGTAGATGTGGATCCATTGATGGCGGCGCAGCACGATCTGGGGGTTTGCGATGCTATATGGCGAATCGCACCAGGTGGAAAGGCGGACGCCATGAGCGCGCCGCATCTGCCGAAAGTGGCTGGAATCGATCCAGCAGTTACAGCGTCAGCGCACACTAACGCGCCCACACCGGCGGCCACGGCCGCTCCCACCGCCCCGCGCACCACCCCGGCCCAGGCCTCCCCGGCCGCCGCGAGCAGCGTCATCCAGGACCGGCTCGCGGGCATGGTCTCCGACCTCACCACCCTCCACGAACTCACCGAGCGCCTCACCCGCTCCGAAGACCTGGAGTCATCCCTCAGCGAGTTCCTGCGCGCCGGAGCCGCGCTCGTCGGCGCCCGCCGGGGACTCGTGGTCCTGGAACCCTCCGACGGTCTCGGCCCCAGCACCACCATCGGCCTCGGCCTCGGCCGCGCGGACCTCGGTCACATCGAGACGGTGCCGCGCAGCGCCACCTCCTACGGCCGCATCCTCGACGGCCTCCCGGACGCCCACGGCGGCTCCGAGGTGCTCCCCGACCCGGACGCGCACGCCGCGCCGTCCGGCGCCGCCGGGCACGAGACCCCCGTCGACCCCCGCCACCGCGAGGTCGCGGCCCGCCTCGGCTACGCCGCCAGCTACGCGCTGCCGCTCACCGCCGACGCCACCGGTCGGCTGGGCGCGGCCGTGTGGCTCTACGACGAGCAGGCCGAGCCGAACGAACGCCAGCGCGACCTGGTCGGCCTCTACGCCCGGCACGCCGCCGAGCACCTGGCGCGGATGCTGGAGGTGGATCGTTCCCGCACCCGCCTCGCCACCGTCGCCGAGGAACTGCTGCCCAGCCGGCTGCCCCGGATCCCCGGGGTGCGGCTCGCGGCCCGGCACCACACCGGGCCGCGCGGCGGCGGCGACTGGTACGACGCGCTGCCCCTGCCCGAGGGGGCCATGGGGCTGGCCGTGGGCTCCGTCACCGGGTCCGGGCCGAGCGCCGTCGCCGCGATGGGCCGGCTTCGGGCCTCGCTGCGCGCGTACGCGGTCATGGAGGGGGAGGACCCCGTCGCGGTCCTGTCCGACCTGGAGCTGCTGATGCGGCTGACCGAGCCCGCGCGCTCGGCGACCGCCCTCTTCGCCTACTGCGAACCCGCCGCCCGGAAGATCATCCTGGCCGGCGCCGGACACACTCCGCCCCTGCTCATCGGCGAGCGGCGCACCGAGTACGTGGAGACCTCCCTCTCCGCGCCGCTGGGGATGCTCGCCTGCTGGGAGGCCCCGAGCGTGGAGATCGAGCCCGCGGCCGGAGAAACGGTGCTGCTCTACACGGACGGGCTGCTGCGTCGTACCGGCGACACGATGGACCGGGCCTACGCCCGGCTGCACGCCGCCGCCGCCGGGGTTCCCCGCGGCGCCCGCGAGGACCCGGCCGCCCTGTGCGACCACATCCTGCGCACGGTCCTGCCGGACGCGGATCCGGCCGATCCCTCGGCGGACCCGGCCGAGGACGTCGTCCTGCTGGCGGCGCGCTTCGACTGAGGCGCGACGGCCGAGACGCGCTTCGGCCTGGGCGCGCTTCGGCCTGGGCGCGCTTCGGCCTGGGTGCGCTTCGGCCTGGGTGCGCTTCGGCCTGGGTGCGCTTCGGCCTGGGTGCGCGGCTTCCCGTCGCGCGACGACCGGCCCGCCACCGCCCGGTATGACTGGTTTGTCACATGTCATGCCGGACTCCTTCCCCTCGCACATACGATGGATGAGGTCCGCACCCGGTGACCGCATGTCGTAGCAGCTGAGGAGATGACGTGGCTGACGAGCTCAACCCGGAGACCCCGGAAGAAGAGCAGCCCCAGAAGAAGCACAAGCAGCGCAAGAACGGGCTGTACCCGGGCGTCAGCGAGGAACTCGCCGAGAGCATGCGCACCGGCTGGGCCGACACCGAACTGCACGGGCTGGAGCCCATCGCCCAGGCCGGCCACACGGCCGACCGCCGCGCCGCGCTGTCCGCGCGCTTCCCCGGTGAGCGCCTGGTGATCCCGGCGGGCCGGCTGAAGACCCGCTCGAACGACACGGAGTACCCCTTCCGCGCGTCGACCGAGTACGCGTACCTCACCGGTGACCAGACCGAGAACGGCGTCCTGGTCCTGGAGCCCTCGGGCGACGGCGGGCACACCGCCACGATCTACCTGCTGCCCCGCTCCGAGCGGGAGAACGGCGAGTTCTGGCTCTCCGGCCAGGGCGAGCTGTGGGTCGGCCGCCGCCACTCGCTGACCGAGGCCGAGCAGCTGCTGGGCATCCCCGCCCGGGACGTCCGCAAGCTCGCGGACGAGCTGGCCGAGGCCGAGGGCCCGGTGCGCGGCGTCCGCGGCCACGACCACGTCATCGAGAAGGCCCTGACGGACAAGGTCACGGCCGAGCGCGACGAGGAACTGCGCGTGTACCTCTCCGAGGCCCGCGCCGTGAAGGACGCCTTCGAGGTCGGCGAGCTGCAGAAGGCCGTCGACTCCACCGTCCGCGGCTTCGAGGACGTCGTGAAGGTCCTGGACAAGGCCGAGGCCACGTCCGAGCGCTACATCGAGGGCACCTTCTTCCTGCGCGCCCGCGTCGAGGGCAACGACGTCGGCTACGGCTCCATCTGCGCCGCCGGCCCGCACGCCTGCACCCTGCACTGGGTCCGCAACGACGGCGCCGTCCGCTCGGGCGACCTGCTGCTGCTCGACGCCGGCGTGGAGACGCACTCCCTCTACACCGCCGACGTCACGCGCACGCTGCCGATCAACGGCACGTACACGGACATCCAGCGCAAGATCTACGACGCGGTCTACGAGTCCCAGGAAGCCGGCATCGCCGCCGTCCGCCCGGGCGCGAAGTTCCGCGACTTCCACGACGCCGCGCAGCACGTGCTCGCCGAGAAGCTCGTCGAGTGGGGTCTGCTCGAAGGCCCGGTCGAGCGGGTCCTGGAGCTCGGCCTCCAGCGCCGCTGGACGCTGCACGGCACCGGCCACATGCTCGGCATGGACGTCCACGACTGCGCCGCCGCGCGCACCGAGGCGTACGTCGACGGCACCCTGGAGCCCGGCATGTGCCTGACGGTCGAGCCCGGTCTGTACTTCCAGGCCGACGACCTGACCGTGCCGGAGGAGTACCGGGGCATCGGCGTCCGGATCGAGGACGACATCCTCGTCACCGAGGACGGCAACCGGAACCTGTCCGCCGGCCTGCCCCGCACCTCGGTCGAGGTCGAGGCCTGGATGGCGCGCCTCAAGGGCTGACCCACGCCCTCCACAGGCACCGCCTACGGGCGGGATCCCCACCCGGGATCCCGCCCGTAGGCGTTCGCACGGCTACGACACCGGTCTACGACACCTTCAGCAGCGCGTCGTCGCGCCACTTCAGCATCTTGTCGAAGCTGACCACGGCGCCCCGGCCCGGCCGGTTGCGGAAGCGGACGTGGTCGGCGAGCTCCTCGATCAGGTGCAGGCCCCGACCGTGCTCGGCCAGCGAGGGTCTGTGCCGGGCGACCGTCGCGGCCGGGAACCCCGGTCCCGAGTCGGCCACCTCGATGCGACAGCGATCGCCGTCCAGATAGGCCGTGACGTGGAACGCCCCGGTCTCGTCCGGGACCTCGCGGGCAGGGGCGCGACCACCGTGCTCGACCGCGTTCGCGCACGCCTCGCTCAGCGCCACCGACAGGTCGAAGGAGATGTCGGGGTCCACCCCCGCGGTCTCCATCGTCCCGAGCAGCAGTCGCCGGGCGAGCGGCACGCTCGCGGCTTCGCGCCTCAAGTGGAGAGACCACCAGATGCTCATACGGATACCTATTGCCGCCCGCGGTGAGCCGTAAGCCCCCGAGCGCCGGCGCAGCCCTCATTCGGCCGATGTGGCTCGCCGGGGAGTCGGTGTACCGGTCGTCGGGTAAAGCGAGCGCGGGCCGTGCCGTGCGGGGTGCCGTCCGGGGTGCGCTGACGGCCGTGCCGTGCGGGGCGCGGGGCCGCGGGCGGAACCCGGGCGGGGGAAACATGGCGAGGTGGGGCTCTTGCGGAGGGACGCACGGGACGTTCCGGACCTGCCGTATGCACGCCCCGGGCGCAGTGCGATGATGACCCGGCCATGACTGCCCCCCACACGACGCACGCCGGAGCGGGCCTCCGGATGACCCGGGCCGCGGTGTTCACCGCGGTCTGCGTCGTGCTGTCCGCGGCCGGTCACGCCGTCGCCTCGTGTGCCACGGTGCCGTGGTGGGCGCTCTGCGTCGCCTTCGTCTCCGTGTTCGCGGTCGCCGCTCCCCTCGCGGGGCGCCGGCGCTCCCTGCCCGGGATCGCCGCCGGGCTCGCCGTGTGCCAGCTCGCCCTGCACACGCTCTTCGGCCTCGGCCAACACGGAGCCGCCGCCGGGCGGGCGGCCGCCGGCTCCGCCGACGCGTCCGCCGACGCCTCGCTCGCGGCGCTCGCCGCGCAGCTGGTCTGCGGTGGCAACTCCGTACCGATCGGCCCGGCCGACGCGCGGCGGATCCTGGAGAGCGCCGGACTGGATCCGGACGCCCTCGCCGCCCAGGGGCACCTGGCGCACGGGCACCTCTCGGACACCGCCGGAGCCCCGGTCGTGGGTCTGTTCAGCCCCGCCATGATGATCGGGCACCTGCTGGCCGCGCTCGCGGCCGGTTGGCTCCTCGGCCGTGGCGACGCCGCGCTGTTCCGGCTCCTCGAACTGTCCCGGACCGCCGGCCCCACCGATCCCGTACGTCCGCTGCGCGCCGCGCTGAGCTTCGTACGCGCCCTCGTGGCCGGACTTCCCGACGCGCCCGAGGCGGGCCCGCGGACCCTCCGGACCGGCGGCGCTCCCGCCGTCGCGACCGGGCGGGAGGCACTCCAGCACACGGTGATCAGGCGCGGGCCGCCCACGGCGCTCGCCCTCGCAGCCTGACGCGGCACCTCTCCTCCCCGGGACACACGGCGGGGGCCACCGGTGCCGCGAACTCCGCGCGCGCCCGTGCGCGGAGCAACCGTCACCACCGCTTCCGTGGAGTGTTTCTGCCATGAAGACCTCGCGCGTCTCCCTCGCCGCCGCCCTCGCCGCCGGCACCGTCCTCGTCCTGTCCGGGCCGGCCTTCGCACACGTGAGCGTGCAGCCGGGTGAAGCCACCAAGGGTGGCTACGCGACGATCGAGTTCAAGGTCCCCAACGAGCGGGACAACGCCTCGACGACGCAGCTGGAGGTCAACTTCCCGGTCGACCAGCCGCTGACCTCGGTCATGCCCCAGGACATCCCCGGCTGGACCGTGAAGGTCGAGAAGACCAAGCTCGACAAGCCGCTCACCGTCCACGGCAAGCAGATCAACGAGGCCGTCACCAAGGTGACGTGGTCCGGCGGCAAGATCGAGCCCGGAAAGTTCCAGCAGTTCCCGGTGTCCGTCGGCAAGCTCCCGGAGAACGCCGACAAGATGGTCTTCAAGGCGATCCAGACGTACGACAACAACGAGGTCGTCCGCTGGATCGAGGAGCCCAAGGAGGGCGCGGCCGAGCCGCAGACCCCGGCCCCGGTGCTGAAGCTGACGGCCGCCAAGGGCGACGACCACCACGACGCCGGCGCCAAGACCGAGGACGCGAAGGACGACAAGAAGGCCACGGACGCCAAGGACGGGCAGCACGACGAGGCCGCCTCCAAGACCTCCAAGACCTCCGACACGACCGCGCGGGCCCTCGGCATCACGGGCATCGTGATCGGCCTCGGTGGCGTCGCCTTCGGCATCGCCTCGCGCCGTCGCACGTCCTGACCCCGTACACCCGCACCATCCCAGATCCCAGGGACATCTCTTCATGCGCACCACACGTGTGACGGTCGCCGCCCTCGCGGTGGCGGCCGCTCTCACTCTCACCGCCTGCGGTGGCGAGAGTGCCAAGACCACCGGTTCGGTCACCCAGATCAGCGGCCAGAAGAAGGCCGGAGCATCGACCGTCCTGGACCGCCCCTTCGACAAGCCCGACCTCGTCCTCACGGACACCACCGGCAAGCCGTGGAGTCTGCGCGAGCAGACCAAGGGCCGGCCGACGCTCATCTACTTCGGCTACACCAACTGCCCCGACGTGTGCCCGCTGACGATGAGCAACGTCGCCGTCGCCAAGAAGGCGCTGCCCAAGGAGGACCAGGACAAGCTCCAGGTCGTCTTCGTCACCACGGACCCCGAACGGGACACCCCCGAATCCCTCGGCGCGTGGCTCAAGGCCCAGGACCCGTCCTTCGTCGGACTGACCGGGGACTTCGCCAAGATCCAGGCCGCCGCCCGATCGCTCGGCATCGGTATCGAGGCCGCCAAGAAGGAGGCCGACGGCAGCGTCGTCTCCATGCACGGCGCCCAGGTCATCGCGTTCTCGCCCAAGACCGAAGAGGGCTACGTCCTCTACGGCGAGGGCACGACCGTCGACGACTACACCAAGGACCTGCCGAAGATCATCAAGGGAGAGAACCCGTGAACGCCCGCACCACCCGCACCCTCGCCGCCGCCCTCTCCCTGACGGCAGCGCTCGCCATATCCGGCTGTTCCTCCTCCGACCCGGACTCCGGGTCGGAGGCGGCCAAGCCCGCTCCCACGGTCAGCGGCGCCTACATGCCGGAACCGGTCAACGACAAGATGGCCGGTGCTTTCATGGTCATCAAGAACGACTCGAAGACCGCCGACAAGCTGACCGGCGTCACCAGCCCGCTCTCGGACGATCTCCAGATCCACGAGACCAAGGACCAGAAGATGCAGCAGGTCGCGTCCATGGACGTGCCCGCGGGCGGCGAGCTGAAGCTCGAGCGCGGCGGCAACCACATCATGTTCATGGGGCTCAAGAACAAGCCGAAGGTCGGTGACAAGATCACCGTCGAGCTGCGTTTCGAGAAGGCCGACCCGGTCAAGGTCGAGCTGGACGTCAAGGAACGGACGTACAACGCACAGAACTCCAACGCCCACTGACGGACCGAGGAACTGACACGCCATGACGGCCACCGCCCCCGCTCCTCTCCCGGCCCGCGCCCGGCCGGCGGCACTCCTGCCGCGCCTCGCGCTGGTCCTCGCGGCACTGCTGGCAACCCTGTTCACCGCGGCCGGCCCGGCCTCGGCACACGCCGCGCTCACCGCGAGCGACCCCAAGGACGGGGCGGTGGTCGCCACGGCACCCGCCCAGGTCACCCTCTCCTTCTCGGAGCAGGTCGCCATGGGCGACGACTCCATCCGCGTCATGGACCCCCAGGGCAAACGCGTCGACACCGGCGAGCTGCGCGACATGTGCAGCGGATCCACCATCCGCTACGGCACCGCCCTGCACTCGGGGCTGCCCAACGGCACCTACACGGTGGCGTGGCAGGCCGTCTCCGCCGACAGCCACCCGATCTCGGGCGCCTTCACCTTCTCCGTCGGCGCCCCCTCCGCCACCACCGTGGCCCTCCCGGAGCAGCAGGCGGGGGGCGGACCCGTCGGGATCGCGTACGGGATCGCCCGCTACGTCGCCTACGCCGGGTTCACCGTCCTCGTCGGCGGGGCCGCCTTCATCCTGGTCTGCTGGCGCCGGGGCTCGGCGGAACGGTCGTTGCAGAAGCTGGTGCTGCGCGCCTGGGTCACGCTGACCGCCGCCACACTGGCGATGCTGGCCCTGCGCACCCCGTACACCGGCTCGGGGAAGTTCGCCGACGTCTTCGACCTCGACGGGCTCAGGGCCGTCCTGGAGACCAAGACGGGTGCCTCGTTCGTCTCGCGCCTGCTGCTGCTCGGCGCGGCCGCGCTGTTCGTCGCGGTGCTCTTCGGTGCCTACGCGCGCCGCCAGAAGGCGCCGGAGACGGACGGGGCGACCCCCGGGGAGGCCTCGGGGAAGTCCTCGGAGACGTCCGCCGGGAAGTCCGCCGGGAAGGCGACCGGGAAGGCGACCGGGCGGGTGGGCGGGGGAACCGCGGAGACCGCGGAGACCGCGTCCGAACGGAAGAAGGAGACGAGCGACCTCGCCTTCGGGCTCGGCATCGGCGGTGCGGTCGTGGCCGCCGGCCTCGCCGCCACCTGGTCCCTGTCCGAACACGCCTCCACCGGCATCCAGCCGGGAATCGCGATGCCGGTCGACATCCTGCACCTGCTGGGCGTGGCGACCTGGCTCGGTGGGCTCGCGGCCCTGCTGGTCGCCCTCCACACGGTCCCGGACCTCGAACGGGAAGCCGTCCGGCGGTTCTCCCGCGTCGCCTTCATCAGCGTCCTCGTCGTCACGGCCACCGGCATCTACCAGTCGTGGCGCCAGCTCGGCACCTGGTCCGCGTTGACCGGCACCAGTTACGGACGGCTCCTCATCATCAAGGTCGGCCTCGTCGCCGTCCTCGTCGGCATCGCCTACGTCTCCCGCAAGTGGACCGCACGGCTCGCGCAGGCTCCGGCCCGCACGCCCGCCGCGGAACCGGCCGAGGTGCTCGTGGGCGGCGATGTTTCACGTGAAACGTCGACCACCACGCCGGCCGTTTCACGTGAAACATCGCCCCCGGCCGACCGGGAGGAGGGGGAGCCCGCCGAGGAGGGCGCCTCCGTCGATCCCCGACGTGCCGCCCAGCTCGCCCGCCAGAACGCCGCACGGGCCAAGGCGCGGGAGCGGCAGGTCCGCGACGCGGATCCGGACCGCGCCGGCCTGCGTCGCTCCGTCCTCGCCGAGGCCGGCGTGGCCGTGGTCCTGCTGGCCGTCACCACGGTGCTGACCAGCACCGAACCGGGACGCGCGGCGGAGCAGGAGACCGGGCGCGGCCCGGCGGCCTCCACCGCGGTGCCCAACCGGGCCGTCAAGATCACCCTGCCCTTCGACACCGGTGGCCAGAACGGCCAGGGCAACGTGCGGCTGGAGCTGGACCCGGGCCGGGTCGGGGCCAACACCCTCCACGTGTGGGCCGACGGGCCCGACGGTCAGCCCCTCGACCTGCCCGAGGTCAAGGTCGCCTTCACCCTCCCGGCCAAGGAGATCGGCCCGCTGCCGGTCCAGCCCGACCGGGCCTCGGCCGGGCACTGGACCGCGTCCGGGGTCCAGCTTCCGCTCGTGGGCGAATGGCGCATCGACGTGACCGTGCGCACCTCCGACATCGACCAGACGACCGTCCAGAAGAACGTCAAGATCGGCTGAACAGCGTGACCGAAAGCAGCGGGGGCAACCCCGACATCGAGATCTCCCGGCGGCGGCTGCTGGGGACCGTGGGCGCGGCGGGCGCCGCGGGCCTCGCGCTCGGCGCCACGGGTGGCGCCCTCGTCCACTCCGCGGTCGCCGATTCGCCGGCCGGCTCGGCGGGCGCGGGCGGGGCGCTCAGTTCCGTCGGTGCCACCCGGGTCGCCTTCCACGGCGAGCGTCAGGCCGGGATCACCACTCCGCTCCAGGCCAAGGGGCACGTCCTCGCCTTCGACCTGGCACCGGGTGCGGGGCGCACGGAGGCCGCGGCCCTGATGCGCCGCTGGTCGGACACCGCGCGGCGGCTGATGGCGGGCGAGACGGCTCCGACCGGCGACAGCGGGATCGCCCTGGACGCGGGTCCGTCGTCCCTGACCCTCACCTTCGGCTTCGGTCACTCCTTCTTCGAGCGTACGGGCCTCACCGCGCGTCGCCCCGTCGCGCTGGACCCGCTGCCGGACTTCTCCGCAGACCGGCTCGACGGCCGGCGGAGCAACGGCGACCTGTGGGTGCAGATCGGCGCCGACGACGCGCTGGTGGCCTTCCACGCCCTGCGGGCGGTGCAGAAGGACGCCGGAGAGGCCGCGCGGGTGCGGTGGCAGATGAACGGCTTCAACCGGTCCCCGGGCGCCACCGGCACCCCGATGACCGCCCGCAACCTGATGGGCCAGGTGGACGGCACCGCCAACCCGAAGCCCGCCGAGCCGGACTTCGACAAGCGGATCTTCGTGCCTGCCGCCGGGCCCGGTCCCGCCGAGCACGCCTGGATGGCGGGCGGCTCGTACGCCGTCGTCCGGCGGATCCGGATGCTCCTCGACGACTGGGACAAGCAGTCCCTGGCCCAGCAGGAGCAGGTCATCGGCCGGAACAAGGCGACGGGAGCCCCCCTGACCGGCGGCACCGAGACCACGGAGCCGGCCCTGGACAAGCTGGGCGCCGACGGCAAGCCGGTCATCGCCGCGAACGCCCACGCCCGGATCTCCGCCCCCGAGCAGAACGGCGGGGCCGCGATGCTGCGGCGGCCGTTCTCCTTCCACGACGGCATCGGCCCGGACGGCGGCCCGGACGCCGGTCTGCTGTTCATCTGCTGGCAGGCCGACCCGCTGCGGGGATTCGTGCCCGTGCAGCGCAAGCTCGACCGGGGGGACGCCCTGTCGGCGTTCATCCGCCACGAGTCCTCCGGGCTGTACGCGGTTCCGCCCGGTCCGGGCGACGGGGAGTACGTCGGGCAGCGGCTGCTCGAAGGGTGAACAGCCCCGCGGGGGCGGCCGGCCCGGCATTAGGCTGATCGCATGTCGGCCACCCGCTTCACGTATCTCGGTCCCGAAGGCACCTTCACGGAAGCCGCCCTGCGCACGCTGCCGGAGGCCGCCACCCGGGAGCTGGTCCCGATGGTGTCGGTGCCGGCGGCCCTGGACGCCGTCCGCAACGGCGAGGCGGCGGCCGCCTTGGTGCCGATCGAGAACTCGGTGGAGGGCGGGGTCACCGCCACCCTCGACGAGCTGGCCTCCGGCGAGCCGCTGATGATCTACCGCGAGGTGCTGCTGCCGATCGCGTTCGCGCTGCTGGTGCGGCCCGGGACCAAGCTGTCGGACGTCAAGACCGTGACCGGGCACCCCGTGGCGCAGCCTCAGGTGCGCAACTGGCTGCGGACGCACCTGCCGGACGCGGTGTGGGAGTCGGCGGCCTCCAACGCCGACGGTGCCCGGCTGGTGCAGGAGGGCCGCTTCGACGCCGCCTTCGCCGGTGAGTTCGCCGCCGCCACCTACGGGCTGGAGGCGCTGGTCACCGAGATCCACGACGCGCAGAACGCGGAGACGCGGTTCGTGCTCGTCGGGCGGCCCGCCCGGCCGGCCGCGCCCACCGGCGCCGACAAGACCTCCCTGGTGCTGTGGCTCGGGGACGACCACCCCGGTGCGCTGCTGGAGCTGCTCCAGGAGTTCGCCATCCGGGGGGTGAACCTGATGCTGATCCAGTCCCGCCCCACGGGCGAGGGCATCGGCAATTACTGCTTCGCCGTCGACGCGGAGGGCCACATCTCCGACCGTCGGGTGAGCGAGGCCCTGATGGGTCTGCGGCGTACGTGTCCCCAGGTCCGGTTCCTCGGCTCCTACCCGCGGGCGGGTGTCGCTCTCAGTGAGGTGCGCGAGGCGCGGCCGGGCACCTCGGACGAGGACTTCACGGAGGCGTCCGACTGGCTGACTCGCTGCCTCGACGGGCGGGCGTAGGCGCCGTCCACTTGTCCACAGAGTTATCCACAGGGCGAGATGAAGACCTGGGGACAAGTCGACAGGGCGGCGCGACAAGGTCGACATATCGGCCCGGCGGCCCAGGTTTCGCTCCGGCGAGCGGCAGGTGAACGGCGTCACCCCTGTATCACCGATCAACTCTTTGGAGCGAGTCATTCCCACCCGAATGAGTGTGTGAGGGTGGTTTGAACCCTGACCGGGGCCGAACGGTCCCGGATGCCTATTGATCTAATTCGATGTCCACAGACGCCGCACACAGCCTGTGGATAAGGCGCCTCCGGTGGAAATGCCTGTGGACAAGGAACCCGCTGCCGCACAGCTCAGGGCGCACCCGACGCCCGCCGCGATGCCCCTTTTCGGGGAATGGAAGCGCATTTATCAAGCCATCCGGAGCACCCACGACGGACGCCCGGGGCGAAGTTTTGCATTCCCCTCAATTGGGACATAGCGACACGCAGCGTGATATCGGTGTGATCCCAGGAAGCCCCGCCCGGTAGCCTGGAGGGGTGATTGACCTTCGGCTGCTCCGTGAAGACCCTGACCGTGTCCGCGCCTCGCAGCGCGCCCGTGGAGAGGACGTCGACCTCGTCGACGCGCTCCTTTCCGCCGACGAGCGCCGCAGGTCCTCAGGCATGCGCTTCGACGAACTGCGCAACGAGCAGAAGTCGCTCGGCAAGCTCATCCCCAAGGCCTCTCCCGAGGAGCGGGCCGAGCTGCTGACCAAGGCCGAGCAGCTCAAGCAGGACGTCAAAGCCGCCGAGGCGGAGCAGAACGAGGCCGACGAGGCCGCCAAGAAGCTCCTCCTGCGGCTCGGCAACATCGTCCACAGCGACGTCCCGGTCGGCGGCGAGGAGGACTTCACCGTCCTGGAGACGCACGGCACCATCCGCGACTTCGCCGCCGAGGGCTTCGAGCCCAAGGACCACCTGGAGCTCGGCGAGGCCCTGGGCGCCATCGACGTCGAACGCGGCGCCAAGGTGTCGGGCTCGCGCTTCTACTACCTCACCGGCGTCGGCGCCCTGCTGGAGCTGGCCCTGGTCAACGCGGCGATCGCGCAGGCCACCGAGGCCGGCTTCATCCCGATGCTGACCCCGGCGCTGGTCCGCCCGCGCGCCATGGAGGGCACCGGCTTCCTCGGCCAGGCCGCGGAGAACGTGTACCACCTGGAGAAGGACGACTACTACCTGGTCGGCACCTCCGAGGTCCCCCTCGCCGCGTACCACATGGACGAGATCATCGACGCCGAGAAGCTGCCGCTGCGCTACGCCGGCTTCTCGCCGTGCTTCCGCCGCGAGGCGGGCACGTACGGCAAGGACACCCGCGGCATCTTCCGCGTCCACCAGTTCGACAAGGTCGAGATGTTCTCGTACGTCGCGCCGGAGGACGCCGAGGCCGAGCACCAGCGCCTCCTGGAGTGGGAGAAGCAGTGGCTGACGAGCCTGGAGCTGCCGTTCCAGGTCATCGACGTGGCCACCGGCGACCTGGGCTCCTCCGCCTCGCGCAAGTTCGACTGCGAGGCCTGGATCCCGACCCAGGGCAAGTACCGCGAGCTGACCTCCGCCTCGAACTGTGACGGCTTCCAGGCCCGCCGCCTGTCGATCCGCTACCGCGACGGCAAGAAGACCGCGCCGCTGTCCACGCTGAACGGCACCCTGTGCGCCGTACCGCGCACGATCGTCGCGATCCTGGAGAACCACCAGCAGCCCGACGGATCGGTGCGGGTTCCGGCCGCGCTCCGTCCGTACCTGGGCGGCCGCGAGGTCCTGGAGCCGATCGCCAAGTGAGCACGGCCGCCCCGTTCCCGTACAAGCTCGTCGCCACGGACCTCGACGGCACGCTGCTGCGTGACGACGACACCGTCTCGGAGCGCACCCGTGAGGCGCTCGCCGCGGCCACCGCGGCGGGTGCGGCGCACATCATCGTCACCGGCAGGGCCGTCCCCTGGACCCGGCACGTACTGGACGACCTCGGCTACCGGGGCATCGCCGTGTGCGGGCAGGGCGCGCAGGTGTACGACGCGGGGAGCCACCGCCTGCTGACCTCGGTCACCCTCGACCGGCAGCTGGCGGCGCTGGCCCTGTCGAAGATAGAGGCCGAGGTCGGTCCGGTGGCGCTCGCCGCCAGCCGCGACGGGGTGGACGGCGAGGTGCTGTTCGGGCCCGGCTACCAGGTGCAGGAGGGCCTCCCGGCGCTCTACCTGGACGACACCGCCGCGGTCTGGACCGCGCCGCTGAACAAGCTCTACATCCAGCACCCGGACATGAGCGAGGACGAGCTGGTCAGGGCGGCCCGGGCGATCGTCGGCAACCTGGTCGACATCGTCATGGCCGGTCCGGGCATAGTGGAGATCCTGCCGCTGGGCCTGAGCAAGGCCACCGGCCTGTCGCTGGCCGCCCGTCGGCTGGGCGTCAAGGCGGCCGAGACGATCGCCTTCGGCGACATGCCCAACGACATCCCGATGTTCGGCTGGGCGGCGCACGGCGTCGCCATGGCCAACGCCCACGCGGAGCTGAAGGCGGTGGCCGACGAGGTGACGACCTCCAACCAGGAGGACGGCATCGCGGTGGTGCTGGAGCGCCTGCTGGGCGCCGCGTAACAGCGGGACCGACGTACGAGAGGTCCGGGACGGCCCGCGCCGAAAGGCGCGCTCGAAGTGGCCGTCCCGGACCTTTTGTTGCTCCCCGCACCTCTCACTGTGCCCCTGTCACACGGCCCTTACCAGCGAATTTCCCCCGCCCGCCCCGCGTACGGCGGCGGTGGCGGTACCCGCCGGCGGCGTCACGGGCGCCAGGCCCCCTTCCGCACCCCGCCGGACACCGTCGGCCGATCGGCAGGCCGTGGCGTCGGCGCCCCAACCCACCTCTGCCGAACGGCGGATGGCCCGGTCCGGGTCGCGCTCGTAGGGTCGCCGCATGACCAGCCATCCGCGATTCCCGTACGCCCCCGCCCTGGTGGGCACCGCCGCGCTGTCCGCCCTCGGTTCGCTGACCGGGACGGGCGGTACGTGGTCCATGGCCGGCACGGTCCCGCTGCTCGTGCTGCTGGGGCTGGTGGCGCGGTGGTCGCCGATGCTCCCCGGTGCCATCGCGGCCGCCCTGGGGGTCGGCGCGGTGGCCCTGTGGCCGGCGGCCCTGGTGTGGGATCAGGGGTCGTGGCTGGAGGCCTGTGGCGCGGGGGCCTTCTGGGCCATCCCCGCGCTGGGCGCCGCCGGGGTGGGCCTCCACCTGCGCCGGCAGGCCTCGCGGACCCGGCGGGCCGTCCGGGACGCTCGGCGCGACCAACAGCTCGAACTGGCCCGGGACCTGCACGACTTCGTCGCCCACGACGTGAGCGCCATCGTCGTCCAGGCACAGGCGGCCCGGTTCGTCGCGGGCTCCGACCCCCGTCAGGCCCTGCGCGCCCTGGAGCGCATCGAGGCGGCGGGGCTGAGCGCGCTGGCCTCGATGGACCGGACGGTGCACGCGCTGCGCGAGGCGGGCGGCGGGGACGCGACCTCGGCCCCGGGGCTCTCGGAGCTGGCGGGGGTCGTGGACCGGTTCGAGGGGGGTGTGTGGGAAGCGGACCCGGGGGCGCCGGCGGGGCTGTCCCGGGAGGCGGACACCGCCGCCTACCGGGTCGCGGTGGAGGCGCTGACGAACGTACGACGGCACGCGCCCGGCGCGCACACCGTACGGGTGACCCTGCGCCGGGCTCCGGGCGGGATCGAGCTGGCCGTGGCCAACACGGCGCCCGCGCGCACCGCACGGGGGCGCGCGGCCAGACGGCGGCCCACCGGCGGCTCGGGGCTCGTCGGGCTGCGGGAGCGGGTGGAGGCCGCGCGGGGGACGTTCGGGGCGGGCCCGACCGATGACGGGGGATGGCGGGTTTCGGCGGTCTTCCCGGCGGAGGGGACCGGTCAGGGGTGATCATGGCGCGGTGACCACGCGCATCCTGATAGCCGACGACCAAGAGGACATCCGCAGCGGGTTCAGGCTGGTCCTCGACTCGCAGCCCGACATGACGGTGGTCGGGGAGGCGGCCGACGGTCGGACCGCGGTGTCCCTGGCCCGGGAACTCGACCCCGACCTCGTCTTGACGGACATCCGCATGCCCCGCCTCGACGGGCTGGAGGTGACCCAGCTGTTGGCCCCCCGGACCCGGGTCGTGGTGGTGACCACCTTCGACCTCGACGAGTACGTGCACGGCGCGCTGCGGGCCGGGGCCTGCGGGTTCCTCCTGAAGCGGTCCGGTCCGGCGTTGTTGATCGAGGGGGTCCGGGCGGCGATGGCCGGGGACACGTTGATCAGCCCCCAGATCACGGTGCGGCTGCTGAGTCGGCTGTCGGCCCCCGAGCCGAGGACGTCGACGCCCGGCACGGGGGTGCTGACGGGGCGCGAGCTCGACATCGTGCGGCTGGTGGCCCGGGGGCGGACGAACGCGGAGATCGGGGCGGAGCTGTTCATCACCGCGGGGACGGCCAAGACGCACATCGCGAACGTGCAGGGCAAGGTCGGGGCCCGGAACCGGGTGGGCATCGCGGCGTGGGCCTGGGAGCACGGGGTGGTGGGCCCGGAGTAGGGCCGCAGAGCGCCACGGGCTCGTGTTCCACGAGGGATCCGGCTCATGTTTCACGTGAAACATGAGCCGGCAGACGGTCCGTGTACGGCTGGGGGTGCAGCGTCAGGGGCCAGGCCAGCAGCCCCACGGCGAGGGACACGGCGTGACCGAAGTCGGTGAACGTGCCCCCGGTGAGGAGCGGGATCCCGAAGAAGGCGACGGCTCCGGCGAGGTAGAGCCATCTCCAGGGGTCGGGGAGGCGGTAGGTCAACACGCCGACCGACGCGGCGATCCCGTAGCTGACTCCGATGTCGACGACGTGCGTCATGCTGTGCGGCGCGCGGTGGTCCTGGATGGCCATGAGCAGGAGCTTCTGGCTGGCGAGCGTGGCGACCACGTGGGCGGTGGCGACGATCAGGAGCCAGCGCAGGGTGCCGAGCCAGCGTTCGACGGGGGCGTGGAAGACCTCGAAGAGCAGGGCGTAGAGGGGGAGCGACGCCGGGTTCTCGATCCAGAAGGCGCTGCCGATCAGGGCGCGTATCGGGTACTGGTCGAGCTGGTGGATGTTGCTGCTGTTGCGGTGGAACAGGGCGTGGTCGACCCGGTCCGGGGCGATCGCGACGACGATGCCGGTCACCGCGATGATCAGGAGCCAGACGTGCGTACCGGGCGAGGAGCGTATCCAGGACCGCAGCGGCCTGGACGGCTCGGGCTCGGTGTGCTCGATCATGCACCGATGATCCCGCGTACGACGGTGCCCCGCCCGGCCGGTGGGCCGGGCGGGGCACTTTCCCCGTGGAGCGGGGCGCTTCCCCCGTGAGGGCGTCGGCGGGGGCCGGTCCTACTCCTCGCCGGCCAGGGTGAGCCGGCGCAGCTTCTGGCCCGCGTAGGCCGTGGCCCCGACGGTGACCGCGACGAGCAGGATCACCGCGGTGGGCAGGCCGACGGTCGCGTCGACGTAGCCCTCCCCGGCGACCTTCTCGGCGAGGGAGAGCGCCCACTGCTGGACGCTGAGGGTCTTCGCGCCGGAGACCAGGCTGCCGAAGAGCGACTCCCAGATCAGCGCGTAGACGAGGCCGAAGACGACCGCGTGCCGGCTGACGGTGCCCAGCAGGAGGAAGAGCGCGCTGTAGGCGATCGAGGCGACGAGCGCCGCGACGGTGTAGGCGACGGCGATCTGCTGGCCGTTGCCGTTGAGGATGAATCCGGCGATGAGGGTGGGGATCGCGGAGAAGGCCATCGTGACGGCGATCGCGACGGTCAGCTTCGTCATGATGATCGTCGGGCGGCTCACCGGCTTGGAGAGCAGGTAGACGATCGAGCCGTCGTCGATCTCGGGGCCGATGGCTCCGGTGCCGGCGATGACGCCGATCAGCGGGACCATCGTCGCGAGGGCGAAGCCGCCGAGGAGGTCGGCCGCCACCTTGTCGTCGACGCCCGTCAGGAGACGCACGGCGAGCGAGATGGCGATCAGCAGGGCGGGGAGCGCGAAGAGGATCGCGGCGCGGCGGCGGCCGAGCAGGGCCCGGTAGGTGAGCCGGGCGACGGTGGGGTTGTACATGGGTGCCAGCTCCTTCAGGCCGCGACGAGGTAGGAGAAGACCGATTCGAGGGACTCGTCGGAGGGCGAGACCGTCAGCAGTCGGATGCCGTGCGCGCGGGCGACCTGCGGCAGCAGGGTCGTGAAGCGGCCGAAGTCGACGGCCTGGATGCGCAGGGCCCCCTCCTTCAGGTCGACTTCGATGCCGGCCGTCGACGGGTCGGCGATCAGGGCCGCGGCGAGGGCCCGGTCGTCGGAGGAACGGACCAGGTAGCGGTGCGGGCGGTCCGTCATCAGGCGCCGGATCCGGCGGAAGTCGCCGGAGGCGGCGTGCCGGCCGGCGACGACGACCTCGATGTGCGAGGCGAGCTGCTCGACCTCCTCCAGGATGTGGGAGGAGAACAGGACGGTGCGGCCCTCGGCGCCCATCCGCCGCAGCAGGTCCATCAGCTGCATGCGCTGGCGCGGGTCCATGCCGTTGAAGGGCTCGTCCAGGAGCAGGACGGACGGGTCGTGGACGAGGGCCGAGGCCATCTTCACGCGCTGGCGCATGCCCTTGGAGTACGTGGAGATCTTGCGGTCCTGGGCGTACTCCATCTCGACGGTCGCGAGGGCCCGCTGGGCCGCCGCGTCGTCGAGGCCGTGGAGCTCGGCGTTGGCGACGACGAACTCCCGGCCGGTGAGGAAGTCGTACATGGCCTCGCGCTCGGGCACGACGCCGATCTGCTTGTAGACCTGCTCGTTGCGCCAGATCGGGGCGCCGTCGAGGGTGACGGTGCCCGTGGAGGGCGCGAGGAAGCCGCCCATCATGTTGATCAGGGTCGACTTCCCGGCGCCGTTGGGGCCGAGGAGGCCGGTGACGCCGGGACCGATGCGCATGGTCACGTCGTTGACGGCGACGACGTTCCCGAACCAGCGGGAGGTGTGGTCGATGTCGATGATGGTCACAGCCCGGCCTTCCGGTAGCGGGCCATCAGAGCGGCGTAGGAGCCGACGATGAGGGCGAGGACGACGATCAGGTAGACGACGCCGACACCGGCCGCGGGGCCCTCGCCGCCGGGGAAGGCGGAGGTCGCGCCGAGGAAGGCGGTCTGGACCCCGTCGATCAGGGTGATCGGGGACAGCAGGCCGAGCCAGTCGATGGCGCCGGTGTTGCCGGTCGAGTAGGCGACGGCCTGCACGGTGGAGACGGCGCCGTAGGGGATGAGCAGCAGACCGATGACGGCCGCGACACCGAACCCGCGGCGCGGGGTGAGGGCGGCCATGACCAGGCCGAGTCCCGCGAACAGCAGCGACAGGAGCGTGACGGACACCATTCCCTGCGCGAATCCCTTGGTCTGGTCGCCGAAGTCGAACTTCGCCAGCAGCGAGCCGATCCACATGATCAGCAGCGGGGTGGCGGTGAGGATGAAGAGGGCCGAGGCCATGGCCGCGTACTTGGCGACGACGTAGTCGACGCGCTCGATGGGCCGGGAGAAGTACAACGGCACCGTCTTGAAACGCAGGTCCCGGGAGACCGACTGAGGTGCCTGGGAGGCGAGGTAGAGGCCGATGACCACCTGGGTGGTCAGGGCGTACGTCGTGTACTTGATCGGCAGGTCGGTGGAGCCCGGGACGGCGATGGCCACCGCGACGATGATCAGCGCGGGAACGCACATCACCGCGAAGAGGATCATCGGGAGGACCTTGGACTTGGCGGACCGGCCGAGTCCGTAGGCTCCGCGCAGGGACTGCGAGAAGAGCGACTTCCGGGCGTACGCGCGGCCGAGCCGGGCGCCGTCGTAGGACCGGTAGCCGATGTTGTGGATCTGGGTCGAGGTGTCAGGCGCCATCGGTACCGGCTCCCTTCTGCCGGCTGGACGGGGCTTGCCGGTCGTTGTCGCGGAAGACCTCCGCGATGTGGTGGCGGCGCTGTTCCATGCGGACCAGACCGAGGCCGAGGTCGGCGACGGTGTCGCGGACCGTGTCGTACGTGTGCTCGCCCTTGGCCTCCACGAGGAGGATGTGACCGGCGCCGGGCAGGCCCTGCTCCTCGCCCGCGTGCAGGGCGATGCCGGCGGCGGTGAGCGCCTCGCGCAGGGCGGCGGTGCCGTCCGGGTGGGCGTCGGAGTCGGTCACCTCGACGGCGAGGGTCGTCGTGGTCTGGGTGAAGTCACTGGTGGAGCTGGAGCGCAGCAGCTTGCCGCCGTCGACGACGACCACGTGGTCGCAGGTCCGCTCCAGCTCGCCGAGGAGGTGGGAGGTGACCAGGACCGAGATGCCGAAGTCGGTGTACACGCGGCGGATCAGGCCGAGCATCTCGTCGCGGCCGACCGGGTCGAGACCGTTGGTCGGCTCGTCGAGCAGGACCAACTGCGGGTCGTGGACGAGGGCCTGCGCCAGCTTGACGCGCTGCTTCATGCCGGTGGAGTACCCGCCGATGGGGCGGTAGCGCTCCTCGTACAGGCCGACGTGGCGCAGCGTGTCGGCGGTCCGCTCGCGGGCGGCGGCCGGCGGCAGGCCCGACATGCGTGCCATGTGGACGACGAACTCGGTGGCCGAGACGTCGGGGGGCAGGCAGTCGTGTTCGGGCATGTAGCCGACGCGCTCACGGATGGCACTGCCATGCGTGGCGACGTCGAGTCCGAGCACGGCGGCGCGGCCCTCGGTGGCGGGGGACAGTCCGAGCAGGATCTTGATCAGCGTGGACTTGCCGGCTCCGTTGGCGCCCACGAGGCCGGTCACTCCGGGCCCGATGTCCAGGGAGAGCCGGTCGAGGGCGGTCACTCGGGGGTACCGCTTGCTCAGGCTTTCGGTCGCGATGACAGTCACGCGATCGACGTTAGTGCCGCGCGGTCGGCGGATCGTCAGACCTGGAGCGGGATCCGGTCTCAGCCTTGAGGACTACACGGGCGGACGGAAGGTTGATGGCCGGCGGGGTGGGGGCACCGGTGGGGGTGCTGTCGCGAGCGTGTTCCGTCCGGGTTCGGACCGTGATCGGACCGGATTCGGACCGGATTCCGGCCGGGTTGTCCACAGGTCCGCGCACGACCCTTGACGTGATCTCCGGTCATTGTCACATTCATCAGTGTCAAGTTTCGGGCGCGCAGGGCTACAGGGACGGACGGCAGGCATGGCTGGGCACACCGAGCAACGCACCGCGTACGGGTCCGGACGGCTCTCGGCCGAGCTGCGCGGCTTCAGAGAGGTACAGCGCCTCGCCTACGAGTGCGCCGAGGCCGTGGCGGCGCAGCTGCGGCCGGGGGTGACCGAGCGCGAGGCGGCGCGGATGCAGCGGGACTGGCTGCGCGAGCGCGGGGTGCGGGACTGGTTCCACCTGCCCTTCGCCTGGTTCGGGGACCGTACGGCCTTCGCGAACTTCAAGGTTCCCCTCCAGTTCTTCCCGACGGGCCGGAGGCTGGAGCCGGGGATGCCGTTCATCCTCGACATGGCGCCCGTCCACCGGGGCTACGCGGCCGACATCGGGTACTCGGGCAGCCTCGGTCTCCATCCGGTGCAGGACCGCTTGATGTCGGACCTGAGGCCGCACCGCGAACTGATCCTGGAGCAGGTGCGCGAACGCCGCTCGCTGCGCGAGATCTACGAGAACGTCGAGCGGCTGATGACCCGCCAGGGGTACGCCAACCGGCACCGCGCCTACCCCTTCGGCGTCATCGCGCACAAAATAGACCGCGTCAAGGAGCGCCGCTGGTCCCCGACCGCCTTCGGGTTCGGCACCCGATCCCTGCGGGGGCTGGCCTCGGACGCGTTGCACGGGCACCGCGAGGGGTGGTCCCCGTTGTGGAGTCCGTACCACTTCTCCGATCATCCGCCGCAGCCCGGTCTGTGGGCGGTGGAGCCGCACCTGGGGTTCCGGGGGACCGGCGCCAAGTTCGAGGAGATCCTGGTCGTCACCGACTCCCGGGATCCCGAGGAAAGCGCGTTCTGGCTGGACGACGACCTGCCGCACGTGCGGCGCTGGGCTGAGGAGAAGACGGCATGAGCGAGGCGAGCGGGACGAGCGGCACCGGCCGTACGGCGGCGGGGGCCCTGGCGGGCGGGCGCGAGCGCCGGGTGGCCACCGGCGGGATCGAGCTGTGCGTCGTGGAACTCGGTGACCCCGACCGGCCGACGGTCGTGCTGGTGCACGGCTACCCGGACAGCAAGGAGGTGTGGTCGGAGGTCGCGCAGCGGCTCGCCTCCCGCTTCCACGTGGTGTTGTACGACGTCCGGGGCCACGGGCGTTCCTCCGCGCCGGTGCCGCTGCGCGGCGGGTTCACCCTGGAGAAGCTGACCGACGACTTCCTGGCCGTGGCGGACGCCGTCAGCCCGGACCGTCCGGTGCACCTGGTGGGGCACGACTGGGGCTCCGTCCAGGGCTGGGAGTTCGCGACGGTGGCCCGGACCGAGGGGCGCATCGCCTCCTTCACCTCGATGTCGGGCCCCTCCCTGGACCACTTCGGGCACTGGATCAAGAAGCGGCTGGCGCGGCCCACCCCGGGCCGGACCGCCCAGCTCCTCAAGCAGGGGTCGAAGTCCTGGTACGTCGGCATGCTGCACGCGCCGGCGCTGCCGGAGCTGGCCTGGCGCGGACCGCTCGGCAAGCAGTGGCCGAAGATCCTCGAACGGGTGGAGAAGGTCCCGGCCGGCGCCTACCCGACGGCCTCGCTCGTCTCGGACGCCGCGCACGGCGCCTGGCTCTACCGCGACAACGTACGGGGCCGGATGCGCAGGCCGCGCGCCGACGCGTACGCGCACGTGCCGGTGCAGCTGATCGTCCCGACCGAGGACGCCTTCCTGTCGCCGCGGCTCTACGACGACCTGGAGCTGTGGGCTCCCGACCTGGTGCGGCGGACCCTGCCCGCCCAGCACTGGATCCCGCGCACGCGGCCCGACCAGGTGTCGGCGTGGATCTCGGAGTTCGTCACGGCGCGCGAGGAGCCGGCGGCCCGGGCTCCCGAGCAGAAGGCACCCGGCCGGTACGCCGACCGCTTCGGCGGGCAGCTCGTCCTGGTCACGGGCGCCGCCAGCGGCATCGGCCGGGCCACCGCCTTCGCGTTCGCCGAGGCCGGGGCGCGGGTGGTGGCCGTGGACCGGGACTTTGAGGGCGCGGCCCGCACCGCCGAGATGGCCCGCCTCGTGGGCGCCCCCGAAGCCTGGGGCGAGTGCGTGGACGTCAGCGACGAACAGGCGATGGAGAAGCTCGCGGCGAAGGTCGCCGCCGAGTACGGGATCGTGGACGTCCTGGTCAACAACGCCGGGATCGGGCTCTCGGGTTCCTTCCTGGACACCAGCGCCGAGGACTGGAAGAAGGTCCTCGACGTGAACCTGTGGGGGGTCATCCACGGCTGCCGGATCTTCGGTCGGCAGATGGCCGAACGCGGGCAGGGCGGCCACATCGTCAACACAGCCTCCGCCGCCGCCTACCTTCCCTCGCGGACCCTGCCCGCCTACAGCACCTCGAAGGCCGCGGTGCTGATGCTGAGCGAGTGCCTGCGCGCGGAGCTGGCCTCCCGGTCCATCGGCGTCTCGGCGATCTGCCCCGGCATCGTCAACACCAACATCACCGCCACCTCCCGTTTCGCCGGGGTGGACGAGGCCGAGGAGAAGCGGCGCCAGGAGCGGTCCTCCCGGTTGTACGGGCTGCGCAACTTCCCGCCGGAGAAGGTCGCCGACGCGATCCTGCTCGCCGTCGTGAAGAACCAGGCCGTGGTGCCGGTGACCCCGGAGTCCAAGGGCGCCCTGTGGCTGTCGCGGTTCGCGCCGCGCACGCTGCGGCGGATCGCGAAGCTGGAGCCCCGGCTGTGACCCCGCCGGGGAGGCCGACCCCGCGCACCGGGCCCGGCACGGGCATACCCCCCTACTTCCGGCGGTCGTACCATCCCTCGCAGGAGGGCTCGTCGCGCGGTGCGGTCGAGTTCCTGGCGGCGTCACCTGCCGCCCGGGCCGCGGCGGGCGCGGTCGGCCGAGCCGCCATGTCGTAGGGAGCCGGGATTGTCCGATCAGGCGGTAGCCGAGTACCGGATCGAGGATCTGGCGCACCACAGCGGGGCGACGGTGCGCACGATCCGCGCGTACCAGGACCGCGGTCTGCTGCCGAAGCCGGAGCGCCGCGGCCGGTCCAACGTCTACCGGGACACCCATCTGGCCCGGCTGCGTCAGATCGCCGACCTGCTGGACCGGGGCTACACCCTGGCCTCCATCAAGGAGTTGTTGGAGGCCTGGGACGCGGGCCGCGGCCTGGGCGGCGTACTGGGACTGGTCGCGGAGGTGCACGGGCCGTGGACCGACGAGGAGGCGGCCCGGATCACCCGGGCCGACCTCGACGAGCGGTTCGGCGGCCTGCCCGACGACGACGCGGTGGGAGAGGCCTGCGAGCTGGGGGTGTTGGAGCGGATCCCGGGACGGCCGGACGAGTTCCTGGTGCCCTCGCCCCAGGAACTGGCGGTCGCGGCCGAGCTGTACGCGGCCGGGGTGCCGCTGTCGGCGATCACCGGGCACCTGCGCGAGCTGCGGGGCCAGGTCGAGCACATCGCTTCGCGCTTCCTGGACTTCACCACCGAGCACGTCTTCGCGCGCTACCTCGGTGAGGTGCCGCCGACGGACGCGGACGCGGCGGAGGCGGCGACGATGGTCCGCCGGCTGCGCCCGCTCGCCCAACAGTCGGTGGACGCGGAGCTCGCGCGGGCGATGCGGCTGTTCGCGACCCGGCACCTCCAGCAACACCTGGGCACGGCCGGGGCGGCGCAGCCGTCGGGCCCCTCACCCGTGGCCCTGCCGGCCGAGACGGTGCGGGCGGTGCAGGAGCTGGTGGGGCCCGATCACGTGGCGGAGTTCGTCCGGGCCGCGACGGAGCGGGAGCTCCAGGCCCGGACGATGAACGATCTGGCGCGCAGGGGCGGCCGATAGTGCTCGATCAGCAGTCCACAGGGCGAATCGCATCCTTGTCCCCGAAACCATCCGAAACGGCTGTGGACAAGTGCCGTTTTCCTGTGGGCAACGCGCTCTGATCCTCAGACGGCGGTCTCGAACGCGCCGCCCCCGCGCGCGATATCGGCCACGCCCGGTCCGGTTTTCTCCGGCTTCTCCGCCTCCTCCGCCGAGGCCGTCTCGGCCGGCACGATCTCCGTCGGCACGGCCGCCGACGGTACGGTCTCCGCCGCCACGACCTCTTCCGCCACGGCGTCCGTCGGCACGACCGTCACCGGTATGACGTCCGTCGGCAGGACGGCCACCGGTGCGACCGTCACCGGTACGACATCCGCCGGCAGGACGGCCACCGGTGCGACCGTCGCCGGGTCCTGGGCACGGCCCCGGCGCTCGCGCCCGTAGAGCAGGGTGGCGAGGGCGAGGCCGAGGACGCCGCCCACCAGCTGCGCCGCGACGAATCCGGGCAGCGACTGCGGAGCGATGCCGGTGAAGGAGTCGCTGAAGGCGCGTCCGACGGAGCCGGCCGGGTTGGCGAAGGAGCCGGAGGAGGTGAACCAGATCGCGGCGCCGATGTACGCGGCGACCGCGGCCGGGATCAGCTTCGCCCGGCCGATGCGGCCCAGGCCCTGGATGACCAGGATCAGCCCGGCGGTGGCGACGATCTCCCCGATGAGCAGGTGCCCGCCGTCGCGGACCTGGGTGGAGAGGACGCCGGGGGTACGGCCGAACATCGCCTCGGCCACGGCGGCGCCCGCGACGGCGCCTGCCGTCTGGGCCGCGGCGTAGGACAGGGCCTCACGGCCGCCGAGCCCCTCACCGCCGGTGCGGCGGGCCCACCAGGCGGTCAGGGTGACGACGGGGTTCAGGTGCGCGCCGGACAGCGGCCCGAGGAGGGTGATGATCAGTCCGAGGCCGATGGCGGACGCGAGGGAGTTCGCGACGAGGGCGACGCCCGTGTCGGGGCTGAGGGCGGAGGCCTGGATCCCGGAGCCGATCACCACCACGAGCAGACTCGCGGTGCCGATGAACTCGGCCGTCGCGCGTCGCAGCAGTGAAGCCTGTTCTGTCATGAATTCTCCCTCTGGGCAGCAGTCCAGTGGAAAATGTATTCCGTATCTCGGAATCATGATAGAGGTGTCCACCCTGTGACGGGCGGCGAAAAATCCCTGCCGGAGCCCCGCCCGACCCGGCAGGCTGGGGGAATGGACGACAAACGCACCGTGAAGGTGTCCAAATACGTCTCGAAACACCTGCGCCATCAGCCGGAACGCATCGGACTGACGCTCGATCCCCGGGGATGGGTGGAGATCGACGACCTCCTGGCCGCCGCCGCGGCCCACGGATTCCCCCTCACCCGCCAGGAGCTCGACCACGTGGTCGCCTCCAACGACAAGCAGCGCTTCGCCATCGACGGCACCCGCATCCGGGCCAACCAGGGCCACACGGTCGCGGTCGACCTGGACCTCCCCGAGGCCGAACCGCCCGCCTGGCTCTACCACGGCACCGTCGCCCGGGCCCTGGAGGCGATCCGCGCCGAGGGCCTGCGTCCGATGGCCCGCCACCACGTGCACCTCTCGCCCGACCGCGAGACCGCGACCCGGGTGGGCGCGCGCCGGGGCCGGCCGATCGTGCTGGCCGTCGACGCCGGCGCGATGCGCGCGGCCGGTCACGTCTTCCGCGTCAGCGCGAACGGCGTGTGGCTGACCGAGGCCGTACCACCGCGGTTCCTGCGCCTCCCGTAGCCGGACCGGCCCGGAATTCGAGGGTGGATTGTCGGATCATCCCCCTACCCTGTTGCTCACTCCGGGATACGTGAGGGGGGGTACCTCGCGATCGCCGAAACTCCCACACGCGCATGCGAGGTGACGCCCCATGACGTCCACATCCCCTTCCCCGACCCCCTCCCCTTCCTCCCCCGGAGCGGAGGCCGCCGAGGTCAACAGCTTCCAGGTCGACCTGCGCGGTCTGGTCGACCTGCTCTCCCACCACCTCTACTCCAGCCCGCGCGTCTACGTCCGCGAGCTGCTGCAGAACGCCGTCGACGCCATCACCGCCCGCCACGCGCACGAACCCGGCGCGCGGGTGCGCATCCGCCTGTCCGCCTCCGCCGGCGGCGTCACCATCGAGGACTCCGGCATCGGCCTGACCGCCGAGGAGGCCCACTCCCTCCTGGCCACCATCGGCCGCAGCTCGAAGCGGGGAGGCGACGACACCGCCGACACCGTCCGGGGACTGGAAACCACCCGCCAGGAGTTCCTGGGACAGTTCGGCATCGGCCTGCTCGCCTGCTTCGTCGTCGCGCGACAGATCCGCGTCGTCACCCGCTCCGCCCGCCGGCCCGACGCCGCCCCCGTGGAGTGGCTCGCCACCGACGACGGCTCCTACACCGTCCGCGAACTCCCGCACGAGGCCCGCCCGGAGCCCGGCACCACCGTCCACCTCCAGGCCCGTCCGGGCGCCGAGGAGTGGACCGCCCCCGCCAAGGTCGAGCAGCTCGCCCGCGACTACGGCTCCCTGCTGCCCCACGAGATCACCTTCGACGACGGCACCGGCGGCGAACCCCGCCCGATCACCGACCGACCCGCCGTGTGGGACCGCGCCTTCCCCACCCCGGCCGCCCGCCGCGTCGCGCTCGCCGGACACTGCGCGGCCCTGTTCGGCTTCACCCCGCTCGACAGCATCGACCTCGACCTGCCCGTCGCCGGCGTGCGCGGGGTCGCGTACGTCCTGCCCGAGCCGACCAGCCCCGCCCACCGGTCCGGACACCGCGTCCACCTCAAGGGCATGCTGCTCACCGACCAGGCCGACAACCTGCTGCCCGACTGGGCCTTCTTCGTCCGCGTCGTCCTCGACACCGACACGCTGCGGCCCACCGCCTCCCGCGAGAACCTCTACGACGACGAGACCCTGGCCGCCGTGCGCGAGGCCCTGGGGAGCCGCGTACGGTCCTGGCTCGCCGAACTCGCCGCGAGCGAGCCCGAGCGCCTGGCGGCGTTCCTCGGCGTCCACCACCTCGGCGTGAAGTCCCTGGCCCGGCACGACGCCGAACTGCTCGGCCTGATGTTGCCGTGGCTGCCGTTCGAGACGAGCGACGGCGCCATGAGCCTGGAGGAGTTCGCCGCCGCCCACAGCGACATCCACTTCACCCGCACCGTCGAGGAGTTCCGCCAGATCGCCCCGATCGCGGCCGCCCACGGCCTCGGCGTCATCAACGCCGGCTACACCTACGACGCGGACCTGCTGGCCCTGCTGCCCGCCGTCCGCCCGGAACTCAAGGTCACCGAACTCGACGCGGGCGCCGTCACCGAGCGCCTGGACCCCGTACCCACCGGCGTCGAACTCGCCCTCGCCTCCTTCCTGGCCACGGCCCGCACCCGACTGGAACCGCAGAGCTGCGACGTCGTGCTGCGCGCGTTCCAGCCCGTGTCCGTCCCGGCGCTCTACCTCGACGACCGCCAGGCCCGGCAGGAGCGCGACCGCACCGCCGCCCTGGAGAGCGCCGACTCCCTGTGGAGCGGCATCCTCGGCTCCCTGCGCGGCACGGGGCCGCGCGCCCGCCTGGTGCTGAACCACAACAACCCGCTGATCCGGCGCATCGCCGACCTGCCCGACCCCGCCCTGGCCGGCACCGCCATCGAATCGCTCTACGGACAGGCGCTGTTGATGTCCCAGCGGCCACTGCGCCCGGCCGACACCACCCTGCTCAACCGGGCCTTCCTCGGGCTCCTGGAATGGGCCACCCACTCCGTCGAAATCCAGGAGGACCCGAAGTGACGTCCCTGTCCCCCGAAGAAATCCGGCACGGCCTGATGGAGAACCGCCGGGCGCCCAACGGTTCGGCGCGCAACGCCCACGCCGAGGCCCTGGCCTCGGCCGCGGAAGTGAGCGGCGACGGCGCCCTGTTCCGCGAGGCCCTCGACAACCTGATCAACTCCTACCTGTACAGCGCCGAGTCCTCCAGGATGCTGGTGCCCTTCTCCCGGCTGCTCCAGGAGTACGACAAGGACCCCGCGGCCTTCTCCCACTGGGACACCCACTCCCTGTTCTGGCAGTTCAAGTGGGTGGCGACGGCCATCGGCGACTCGCCCGAGGTTCCGGTGGAATCCGCCACCGGCTGGCTCGACGAGATGGAGCGCCGCTACCGCCTCGCCGGCTACAGCGAACGGCCCGTCCGCGAGTCCGAACTGTGGCTGGCCGACGCCATCGGCGACGACGACCGGGCCGAGCGCGCCTTCACCCGCTGGCTCGCCGCCGAGCGCGACGACATGAGCGACTGCGTGGCCTGCGAGCTCAACGGCCAGGGCCAGTACGCCGTCCTGCGCGGCGACGACGCGAAGGCCCTCGACCTCTGGAAGCCGGTGCTCGACGGCGACCAGACCTGCGCCGAGGAGCCCCACCGGGTCCTCGCGACCTCCCTGCTGCCCCTGCTGCGCCTCGGGCGCGTCGACGAGGCCCGCTCGAACCACCTGCGCGGATACCGCCTGGTCCGGGGCGACGAGAGCCTGCTGCCCTCGGTCGGCAAGCACATCGAGTTCTGCGCCCTCACCGGCAACGAGTCCCGCGGCCTGGAGATCCTGGCCGACCACGCCGCCCACGTGGGCCCCCTCGCCAACGTCGACGACCAGATCGCCTTCCACGGCGGCATCCTCGTCCTGCTGCGCCGACTGCGGGAACTGGGGCACGGGGACAGCCCCGCCGTCCCCTACGAGGGCGTGCCCCGCACCGTCTCCGAACTCCACGGGCTGCTGTCCGAGGGCGCCCTCGCCGTCGCCCGCCGCTTCGACGCGCGCAACGGCACCACCCGTGTGTCCGACCGGTTCCGCACCCGGATCGAGCGGGGACCGCTGATCGACGTCCTGCCGCTCGGCGTGCGCAGCGCGGCGCTCCCGCAGGCCGCCCGGACCACCCCGCCGGCCGCGCCCACGGCGGACGCGGCGACCGCGCGGGGCATCTCCGACCTGGTGGAACGGGCCCGCGAGGCCCGCGACACGGGCCGACCGGGCGCCGCGGCGCTCTGGGAGCACCTGGCCGTACGGGTCGGCGCGCTCCCGGCGTCCGAGGTGGACCCGCTGCTCGCGGCGGACATCGCCGACCACCGGGCCCTCGCCGCCGCGCGGGCGGGAGCCGAGGACGCGGCCCGCCTGCTGACGGCCGCCCGGGACGGATACCGGGACCTGGGCCGGGCGGACCGCGCCGCCGTGGCGCAGCTGCGCCTGGCGACCGTGGCGGCCCGGGACGGGGCGGCGCCGGGGGAGGTGCGGGAGCTGTTGGCCGCCGGACTGGGGGCCGCCGAGGCCCTGGAGCCGGCCGAGCCGGCGCGGGAGCGGCGGATCGCGGTCGCGCGACTGTCGGCACTCCGCCTGGAGCCGTACTTGCTCTCGATCGAGGGCGTGCACGAACACGGGGACCACGAGGGGCACGACGGGCACGACCACGCGGGGCACGACGGGCACGGGGCTCTGGCCGACGCGCTGGACTCCTTCGTCTCCTCCTACGGGAAGACCGTGCCCGACCTGGCCGCCGAGGCCGAGGAACTGCTGGGGCGCCTCGCCCTCGAGCGGGGCGACACGGAACACGCGCTCGCGCTGCTCGCCGCCTCCGCGACCCGGTCCATCGAGGCCGACCGGCCCTGGCAGGCGGTCGACGCCCTCGTCATGCGGGCCGGCGTCCTCATGTCGTCGGGGCGGGCGCAGGAGGCCGAGGAGGCCGCACGGTCCGCGCTGGAGCACTCCGAGGAGATCGTCGACCCCGAGGAGCAGGCCGTCGTACGGCTCACCCTCGCCGACATCCTGGTGCGGCGTCGGGAGACGGCGTCGGAGGCGGCCGAGCACGCCCTGACGGCGACCCACTGGTTCGACCAGGCCGGGCTGAGCGCCGACGGCGGCGCCCAGGCGCGGCTGGTCCTGGCGCGCGCCCACGCGGGGGAGGGCAGGACGGCCGACGCCGCTGAGGTACTGCGGTCGGCGCTGCCGGACCTGCTGGAACACGGCGAGGGGCAGGCGGTGTCGGCGCGGGAGTTCCTCGGCGACCTGCTGGGCGCGCTGCGCGACTCGCGGGCCGCCGCCGAGCAGTACCTGCTGGCGGCGGAACTGACGAAGGACTGGGAGGACCCGCGTCCACAGGCGAGCCTCGCGCAGTCGGCCGCGGACCACCTCTCCGAGGCGGGGCTGGTCGAGGAGGCGGTGGCCGCCTACGAGCGGGCCCTCGAACTGCACCGCGCCGCCGGCGGCGCGGTGATCGCCGAGGTACGGATCCTGCGTTCGCTGGCCTGGCTGGGCCTGCGTCAGGGCGCCACCACCTCGACGGTGGCGACGGCCCGGAGCCGGATGGACGAGGCCGCCGGGGTGCTGGAGACGGCCTTGGCCGCCGAGCCGGACGCCCCGGCGTCGGCCGGCCTCCGCTCGGAGCTGGCCCAGACCTGGCACCAGCTGGCCCAGGTGCTCGACCGCCTCGTCACCGCGCAGGAATCGGACGACGACGAGGACGACGAGGACGACGACGAGGACGGCGAGGACGGCGACGCGGACCGGAACGAGAACGGAGCCGAGAGCGGCGCCGACGGCGAGCGGGCCGACGGACCGGACCGGCGGCTGGACGCCTCGGAGATCGAGGCCCTGCGCCTGGAGGAGATCCTCTTGTGGGACCGGGCCGCCGCGCTCTACGCCGACCTCGGGCCCGCCCATGTCCAGGACCGCTTCCAGTGCCTGAACAACGCCGCCTGGACCGATCAGGAACTGGGCCGTCCGGAGGTGGGCGCCGCCCGCGTCTCGGCCCTGATCGAGGAGGTCGAGGCCTGGCCCGAGGACAGCCTCCCCGAGTGGCTGCTTCCCGAGGCGCGTCGGGTCCACGGCAACCTGACGGCGTGACGCCATGACGCCGTGACGTCCTGACGGCGATGCCGCTCCGGCCCCGCGACACAGCGGGGCCGGGGCGGCGACTCGCGGGCCCGGGGGCTCCGCGTCCGACCGGACCGGTCAGCCGTCCAGCTGGCCGAGCGCCTCCGTGGCGATCCGCTCGAAGACGGTGTCGTCGGCGGCGAAGTCGGAGTCGGCGATCGGCATGTGGACGACCAGCTCGGTGAAGCCCAGCTCACGGTGGCGACCGGCGAAGTCCACGAACGCGTCCACCGATTCCAGCATCGTGGCGCGTTCCGGGGTGAAGCCCGTCAGCAGGACCCGCTCGATGGTCGCGCTGTCCCGCCCGATCTCCGACAGGGCCTTGTCGAGCTTCAGGTGCTGGCCGCGCAGGGCCTCCAGGGACTGCTCGGGAGTGCCCTCGAAGACCTTCGGGTCCCCGGCGGTCACCCAGGCCTGGCCGTGGCGCGCGGCGAGCTTCACTCCGCGCGGCCCGGTCGCCGCCACGGCGAAGGGCAGACGGGGCCGCTGCACGCAGCCGGGGATGTTGCGGGCTTCGACGGCCGAGTAGTACGTGCCGTGCTCGGTCACCGCGGGTTCGGTCAGCAGCCGGTCCAGCAGCGGGACGAACTCGGCGAAGCGGTCCGCCCGCTCCCGCGGGCTCCACTCGTCCTGACCGAGCGCGGTCGCGTCGAAGCCGTTGCCGCCTGCGCCGATACCGAGGGTGAGGCGTCCGCCGGAGATGTCGTCCAGCGTCATGAGGTCCTTGGCCAGCGTCACCGGGTGCCGGAAGTTCGGCGAGGTGACCAGGGTGCCCAGTCGCATGCGGTCGGTGACGGCGGCGGCCGCGGTCAGCGTGGGCACCGCTCCGTACCAGGGGCCGTCGCGGAAGGTCCGCCACGACAGGTGGTCGTAGGTGTAGGCGGTGTGGAAGCCGAGCCGCTCGGCCCTCTGCCACTCGTCACGGCCACCCTGGTGCCACGGGCGGTACGGCAGGATCACGGTGCTCAGACGCAGACTCATGCGAGCGAGCCTACGACGTTCCCACCGCGCCCCTCGTGTTCCCCGCCGCCCCCTCGGCCCCCCTCGGCCCCCTCCGCGCGATGTTTCACGTGAAACACGCCACCCAGGCGACGTTTCACGTGAAACATCACCCCCATGATCATGATCATGGGCGACGAGCCCCTACCCATGAGTGAAGATGGAGCGGTGACCTCGGCTCCCCAGCGCCCGGACGGGCCAACCCCCGCACCCCGGCTCATCGCCACCGACCTCGACGGCACCCTGCTGCGCGACGACAAATCCGTCTCGCTCCGCACCGTCGCCGCACTCGCCGCCGCCGAGGAGGCCGGCATCGAGGTCTTCTTCGTGACCGGCCGCCCGGCCCGCTGGATGGACGTGGTCGCCGATCACGTCCACGGCCACGGTCTGGCGATCTGCGCCAACGGCGCGGCCGTCGTCGACCTGCACGCCGGTCGGGAGTTCGTCCAGGTCAGGGAACTGCCCCGCGGCACGGCGCTCGATGTCGTCGAGGCCCTGCGCGCCGCCGCGCCCGGCACCTCCTTCGCAGTCGAGCGGACCACCGGGATCAACTACGAGCCGGACTACCCGCCCTTCTTCCAGGACCCCGGCGCCACCATCGCCACCGTGGAGAAGCTGCTCCAGGAGGACCTGGACGACGGCACCGCACCCGTCCTGAAGCTCCTCGCGCACCACGGCGAACTCTCCCCGGACGCCTTCCTGGAACTGGCCCGCACGGCCGCCGGCCAGTACGCCTCCATCACCCGCTCCAGCCCGACCGCCCTGCTGGAGGTCAGCGGGCTCGGCGTCTCCAAGGCCAGCACCCTGGCCCTGTGCTGCGCGGAGCGCGGCATCTCCCCCGAGGAGGTCGTCGCCTTCGGGGACATGCCGAACGACGTGGAGATGCTCAGCTGGGCCGGCACCTCGTACGCCATGGGCAACGCGCACCCCGACGTGATCGCGGCCGCCTCGGGTCAGACGGTCGCCAACAACGAGGACGGGGTGGCCATCGTCATCGAGGCGATCCTCGCCGACCGCGCGGCCCGCGCCTAGGCGGGCCGACAAGACCTAGGTGTGTTGTCCGGACAACACACCTAGAGCGGGGCCTCCCACACCAGGGTGGTCCCGCCGCCGTCCTCGCCGATGCCCTGCCCGTACCAGCTCGCCCCTCCCAGGGACTCGGCCCTGCGGCGCAGGTTGCGCAGTCCGCTGCGCCGGCCGCCCTCCGGGATCCCCACCCCGTCGTCCGCGACCTCCAGCCGGACCCCGGGCCGGCCGTCGGCCAGGGTGACGGTGGAGTCCAGCACCACCTCGATCCGCGAGGCGTCCGCGTGCCGGAAGGCGTTCGAGAGGGCCTCGCGCAGGGCCGCGATCAGGTTCTTGCCGACGAGCTCGCCCACGACCGCGTCGATCGGCCCGAGGAAGCGGTGCGCGGGCTTGAAACCCAGGGGCACGGCGGCCATGTTGATCTCCCGCAGTACGCGGGTGCGCAGTCCGGACGGGGCCTCGGCCGGTCCCTGCTGGAGTGCGAAGATCGCGGTGCGGATCTCCTGGATCGTCACGTCCAGCTCGTCCACGGCCTTGCCGACCCCGTCGCGGACCTCCGGGACGATGGAGCGGCGCTGCGCGCCCTCCAGCATCATCCCCGTCGCGAACAGCCTCTGGATGACGAGGTCGTGCAGGTCCCGCGCGATCCGGTCGCGGTCCTCGAAGACCGCGAGGCGTTCCCGGTCCCGCTGGGCCTCGGCCATCATCAGGGCGAGGGCCGCCTGCGAGGCGAACTGCGTGGCGAGGGTCCGCTCCGCCTCGCTGAAGGGCCGCTTGCCACGGGCCCTCGGGGTGACGAGGGCGCCCAGCACCCGTCCGCCGCTGTGCAGGGGCAGCATCATGCAGGGGCCGTACTGGCTGGTGAGCTTGCTGATCATGCGGGGGTCCGCGGCGGCGTCGTCCACGAACACCGGCTCCCCCTCCAGCAACCGGCCCACCACCGGGCTCTCGGCGGGGATCACGACGCCGAGCGAGCTGGCCGGGTTGTCGGCGGAGACCGCGACGATCTCCATGCCGCCCTCCTCCGCCGGCAGCAGGACGATCCCGGCGGCGGAGTCGGCGAGCCTGCGCGCCTGTTCGGCGACCACCGCGAGGGCGTCGTCCGCGTCCCCGCCCGACAGCAGGGCGGTGGTCACGGCCACCGAGCCGTCGATCCAGCGTTCGCGCTGCGTGGCCGCCTCGTACAGGCGGGCGTTGCCGATGGCGATCCCCGCCTCGGTGGCCAGGACGCGGACCATGTGGACGTCGTAGTCGTTGAACTCGCCGCCGCCGTTCTTCTCGGCGAGGTAGAGGTTGCCGAAGATCTCGCCCTGCACCCGGATCGGGACGCCCAGGAAGGTCTTCATCGGCGGGTGGTGCGTGGGGAACCCGGCCGAGCGGGGGTCCTTCGTCAGGTCGGCGAGCCGAACCGTGTCGGGGTGGGAGATCAGCGCGCCGAGCAGCCCCCTCTTGCCGTCCGGCCGGTGGCCGATCTTGCGCGCCAGGGCGGGGCTGACTCCGAAGGTGACGAAGTCGGAGAGCCCGGGGCCTTCCGTGTCGACGACGCCGATCGCCGCGTAGCGGGCGTCCGCCAGTTCGGCGGCGGTCTCGCAGATGCGGTCGAGCGTGGAGTGCAGTTCGAGACCGGTGCCGACCGAGCGCATGGCCTCCAGCAGTTGCGGGACCCGAGCGGTCAGCTCGGTGGACAGCCCCTGCAGACTCCGGGTGGCCTGGGTGGCGGCCTCCAACGGGTCCGGTGTTTCCCGGTTCGGCTCCGGTGATTCCTGAGACTCCTGCAGTGACATGCCCTTGAGACTAGTTAGTCCCGATTAGTGGGGAAAGTCGACATGGGTCAGGCCGGCCTGAGACCGTCCCGCCCGGGCGAGATCGGCCGAAAAGCCACCGGCCTGCCGCTCCCGTTCCAGCAGCCCCCGCAGGGGTCCGTCCACCGCGGCCAGTTCCGCGTACGGTCCGCGCTGCACGACCGTCCCGCCGTCCAGTACGAGCACCTCGTCGACCGCCTCCAGTCCGGCCAACCGGTGGGTGATCAGCACGGTGGTCCGGCCTTCCGTCGCGGCCAGCAGGTCCGCCGTCAGCGCGTCGGCCGTGGCCAGGTCCAGGTGCTCCGCCGGCTCGTCCAGGACCAGCACCGGGAAGTCCGCGAGCAGCGCCCGGGCCAGGGCCAAGCGCTGGCGCTGACCGCCCGAGATCCGCTGTCCGTGCTCACCGACCAGGGTGTCCAGCCCCTCCGGCAGGCCGTCGGCCCACTCCAGGAGCCGGGCCGCGGCGAGCGCCTCGCGCAGTTCGGCCTCGCTCGCGCCGGTGCGGGCCAGCCGCAGGTTCTCCCGCACCGAGCTGTCGAAGATGTGGGCGTCCTGGGCGCACAGGCCCACGGTGCGGCGTACCTCGTCGCCGTCGAGGAGGCGGGCGTCGGTCCCGCCCAGCGTGTAGGCGCCCTCGGCCGGGTCGAGGAAGCGCAGCAGGACCTGGGCCAGGGTGGTCTTGCCCGAGCCGGAGGGGCCCACGACCGCGACGCGCCGGCCCGCCTCCAGCGTCAGGTCCATGCCGCGCAGCGCGTACGCGTCCTGCCCGGGGTGGCGTGCGGCCAGGGCCGTCAGCCTCAGGGGGAAGGCCGAGTCCGGCGCGGGGAGGGGAGCGGCCGGCTCGACCACCGGCGCCGGCGCGTCCACGACCTCGTGGATCCGCTCGGCGCTGCGCCGTACCCGCTGCCGGTACCGGACGGCCAGGGGCAGACCGTTCACCGCCTCGAACGCGGCGAGCGGGGTCAGCACGACCACGGCCAGCGCCACCCCCCTCAGCCGCCCGTCGGCCAGGGCGTTCGCGCCGACCAGCGCCGCGCCCACCACCGTGAGCCCGCACACCAGGGCGGACAGCCCGCCACCGACACCACCCGCGGCGGCCCCGCGCGAGGCGATCCGGGTGAGCACCCCGTCGCTCTCGCGCACCCGGCGCTTGCGGTCGGCCAGGGCCCCGGCCACCGTCAGTTCGGCGGTCCCGGTCAGCAGGTCGGCCACGCGGGTCGACAGCTCGCCCCGCGCGGGCGCCAGCCGCCGTTCGGCTCCGCGTGCGCAGGCCGCGCCGACCAGGGGCACCGCGACCCCGGCCACCAGCAGGCCCACGGCGAGCACGGCCCCGGCTTCGGGCAGCAGCCAGGCGGTGAAGGCCACCGACCCCGTGCCGACGAGCACCGCGGTGCCGACCGGCAGCAGCCAGCGCAGCCAGTAGTCCTGGAGGGCGTCCGCGTCGGCCACCAGCCGGGACAGCAGGTCCCCGCGCCGCTGCGCGCGCAACCCGGCGGGCGCGATCCGTTCCAGTCGCCGGTACACCGAGACCCGCAGCTCGGCGAGCATGCGCAGGACCGCGTCGTGCGAGACGAGCCGCTCGGCGTAGCGGAACGCGGCCCGGCCGATGCCGAAGGCCCGGGTCGCCGTGGCGGCCAACGCCAGGTACATCACCGGCGGCTGCTCCGAAGCCCGGGAGATCAGCCAGCCGGACACGGCCATCAGGCCGACGCCGCACCCGACGGCCAGCGCGCCCAGGAGCAGACCGACCCGGAAGCGTCCCTGCCAGGGGGAGGCCACCTCCCGGACCCGGCGCAGCGGATCGCCCGAGCCCGTCACGGCCCCGGGGAGGACCTCCTCCCGCTCGGTCGCGGTGCCGAGGATCCACTCCCCGGGGTCGGCCATCCCGGCCGACCCCCGCCGCGCGCCGGCGGGGGCGGCGGGGGCGGCGGGGGCGGCGGGGGCGGCGGCGGTGCCGTCCGGTCCCCGGCCCTCGACCACACCGCCCACGACGCCCTCGACGCCCGCGACGCCCGCGACGCCCGCGGTCATCGGACCCTCCGGGCCCTCCGTCACGGTCACCACCCGGTCGGCGACCGCAAGCAGTGCCGGCCGGTGCACCACGAGCAGCACCGTCCGCCCGACCGCGAGGCGCCGTACGGCCTCCACCACCGCGGCCTCGGTCTCTCCGTCGAGGGCGGCGGTCGGCTCGTCCAGCAACAGCACGGGCCGGTCCGCCAGGAAGGCCCTGGCCAACGCCAGCCTCTGCCGCTGTCCTGCGGAGAGCCCGATCCCGCCCTCGCCGAGCGGGGTCGACGCCCCCTGCGGCAGGGCGGCGACGAACTCCCAGGCCCCGGCGTCCCGCAGGGCGGCCCGGACCTCCTCGTCGCGGGCTTCGGGTCGGGCCAGCCGTACGTTCTCCGCGATGGTCCCCGCGAACAGGTGCGGCCGCTGCGGCACCCACGCGATCCGCTCCCGCCACTGCTCCAGGGAGAGTTCGGCGAGGTCGGTGTCACCGACGCGGACCCGGCCGCCCGTCGGGGTCACGAAGCCCAGCAACACGCCCAGCAACGTCGACTTGCCCGAGCCGCTCGGCCCGGTGAGGGCCACGCACTCGCCCGGCTCGACGACGAGGGACACGGGGCCGGGTGAGCTCGCACCCCGGCCCTCGTGGCGCACCTCGACCGCGTCGAGGGCGATCCGCAGGCCGCCGGTCGGCACGTCGGCCCCGCCGGAGGAGGCAGGGGCGGGGGTCTCCAGGACCTCGAAGATCTCCTCGGCGGCGGCCAGGCCCTCGGCGGCCGCGTGGTACTGCGCCCCCACCTGCCGCAGGGGCAGGTAGGCCTCCGGCGCCAGGATCAGGATGACCAATCCGGTGTAGAGGTCCAGGCCGCCGTGGACGAGCCGCATGCCGATCGTCACCGCGACCAGCGCCACCGACAGGGTGGCGAGCAGCTCCAGCGCGAAGGAGGACAGGAAGGCGATGCGCAGCGTGCGCATCGTGGCCTGCCGGTACTCGTCGGTGATCTTCCTGATGGACTCGGCCTGCGCCTTGGCCCGGCCGAACACCTTCAGCGTGGGCAGCCCCGCCACCACGTCGAGGAAGTGGCCCGAGAGCCGTGACAACAGCCGCCACTGGCGGTCCATCCGGGACTGGGTGGCCATGCCGATGAGGATCATGAACAGCGGGATCAGCGGCAGGGTGACCACGATGATCGCCGCCGACACCCAGTCCTCGGTGACGACCCTGGCGAGCACCGCCACCGGGACGACCACCGCGAGCCCCAGCTGGGGCAGGTAACGGGAGAAGTAATCGTCGAGCGCGTCCACTCCTCGGGTGGCCAGGGCCACGAGGGATCCGGTCCGCTGCCCGCCCAGCCATCCCGGCCCCAGGTCGGCGGCCCGGTCCAGCAGCCGCACGCGCAGCTCCGACTTGACCGCCGCGCCGGCGCGGTGTGCCGCCAGCTCGGTGAGCCAGGCCACCAGGGCGCGGCCCACCGCCACCGCCGCGAGCAGCAGCAGCGGGGTCCGCAACCGCGAGCCGTCGAGACCGTCCTCGAAGGCACCGACCACGATCTCGGCGATGAGCATCGCCTGACCGACGACCAGCGCCGCCCCGGCCAGCCCGAGGGCCACGACCGCCCCCAGGAAGCGGCGGGTGGAGCGGGCGTACCGCAGCAGACGCGGGTCGATCGGTTTCACGTGAAACATCCCCTCGGCAGGGTCAGGCGGGAGACTCGTCGGCGCGCCGGCACGCGTGGGGCGCGGGAAGCCACCGGCGCGCCGGGGCGCGTGAGGCGCCGGGGCGCGTCAGTGCGCGTCGGCGATGTGCTGGGTACCGATGCGCTTGCGGAACACCCAGTAGGTCCAGCCCTGGTAGAGCAGGACGAGCGGCGTGGCCACTCCCGCGCACCAGGTCATGATCTTCAGGGTGTACGCGCTGGACGAGGCGTTGGTGACCGTGAGGTTCCAGGCACTGTCCAGCGAGGACGGCATCACGTTCGGGAACAGCGTCAGGAAGAGCATCGCGACGGCCGCCGCGATGGTGATCCCGGACAGGGCGAACGACCAGCCCTCACGGCCCCTGAGGTTGCAGCCCAGGGCCGCGACGAGCGCCACCGCGGCGACGGCCATGGCGATCATGCTCCAGCGGTCGCCGCGCGAGACCTGGGTCCAGATCAGGAAGACCAGGGCCAGGACGGCCGTCACCACGCCGAGCCGCGTCGCCAGCGCGCGCGAGCGGTCCCGGATCTCACCGACGGTCTTCAGCGAGGTGAAGACCGCGCCGTGGAAGGTGAACAGGGTGAGGGTGACCAGACCGCCCAGGATCGAGTAGACGTTCAGCAGGTCGAAGAGGGTGCCGACGTACTCCATGTCCCGGTCGATCTTCACGCCGCGCACGATGTTGGCGAAGGCCACGCCCCACAGGAACGCGGGGATCAGCGAGGTCCAGAAGATCGCGTGTTCCCAGTTGGTCTGCCACTTGTCCTCGGGCCGCTTGTGGCGGTACTCGAAGGCGACGCCGCGGATGATCAGGCAGATCAGGATGAGCAGCAGGGGCAGGTAGAACCCGGAGAAGAGGGTGGCGTACCACTCGGGGAAGGCGGCGAAGGTCGCGCCGCCGGCCGTGAGCAGCCAGACCTCGTTGCCGTCCCAGACCGGTCCGATCGTATTGATCAGGACCCGCTTCTCCGTGCGGTCTCGGGCGAGGAGCTTGGTGAGGACGCCGACTCCGAAGTCGAAGCCCTCCAGGAAGAAGTAGCCGATCCACAGGACGGCGATGAGTACGAACCAGACGTCGTGGAGTTGCATCGTGCGGTCTCCTCAGCCTCAGTACGAGAAGGCCATGGGCCGGTCGGCGTTCTTGTCGTCGCCGCCGATCCTGGTGGGCGGGTTGAGGTCTGCTTCGGTCAGCTCGGGCGGGCCGAGCTTGACGTACTTCACGAGGAGCCGGACCTCGATGACGGCGAGCACGGCGTAGAGCAGGGTGAAGCCGATCATCGAGGTGAGCACCTCCGCCTGGCTGACACCGGGCGAGACGGCGTCGCGGGTCCGCAGGACTCCGTAGACGACCCAGGGCTGGCGGCCCATCTCGGTGAAGATCCAGCCCCAGGAGTTGGCGATCAGCGGGAAGCCCATGGTCCAGAGGGCGACGATCCAGTAGAGCCGGGTGAACTTCGGGTTCAGCGCCGTCTTGAAGAGGACCAGGTGCGGCACCTCGTCCTCACCGGTGCGCAGGGCCGGCGGCAGCAGGAACTTCCGGCGGGTCAGCCACAGGCCCAGGGCGCCCACGCTCAGGGAGGCCATGCCGAAGCCGATCATCCAGCGGAAGCCCCAGTAGGCGACGGGGATGTTGGGCCGGTAGTCACCGGGGCCGAACTTCTCCTGCTCCGCCTTGTTGACGTCGTTGATGCCGGGGACGAAGGAGGTGAAGTCGTCGTTGGCCAGGAAGGACAGCAGGCCGGGGATCTCGATGGCGACCTTGTTGTGGCCCTTGTCCACGTCCCCGTAGGCGAAGACGGAGAACGGCGCGGGCGCCTCACCGTCCCACAGGGCTTCGGCGGCGGCCATCTTCATCGGCTGCTGCTTGAACATGACCTTGCCGAGGAGGTCACCGCTGATGGCGGTGCCCATGCCGGCGATGACCATGACGACCAGGCCGACGCGCAGCGAGCTGCGCATCACGGGGATGTGCTTCTTGCGGGCGAGGTGGAAGGCGGAGATGCCGACCATGAACGCGCCGCCGACCAGGAAGGCGGCCGTGATGGTGTGGAAGAACTGGGTCAGCGCGGTGTTCTGCGTGAGCACCAGCCAGAAGTCGGTGAGCTCGGCGCGTCCGCGTTCCTCGTTGATGCGGTAGCCGACCGGGTGCTGCATCCAGGAGTTGGCCGCCAGGATGAAGTACGCCGAGAGGATGGTGCCGATGGAGACCATCCATATGCAGGCGAGGTGGATCTTCTTGGGGAGCTTGTCCCAGCCGAAGATCCACAGGCCGATGAAGGTCGACTCGAAGAAGAAGGCGATCAGGGCCTCGAAGGCCAGCGGGGCGCCGAAGATGTCACCGACGAACCGCGAGTAGTCGGACCAGTTCATGCCGAACTGGAACTCCTGCACGATGCCCGTGACCACACCCATCGCGATGTTGATCAGGAAGAGCTTTCCCCAGAACTTCGTGGCCTTGAGGTACTTCTCCTTCTCGGAACGCACCCAGGCGGTCTGCATGCCGGCCGTGAGGGCGGCGAGCGAGATCGTCAGCGGGACGAACAGGAAGTGGTAGACGGTGGTGATGCCGAACTGCCATCGCGCCAGCGTTTCCGGCGCCAAAGCTAGGTCCACGCCCTCTTCTCCTTCGGGTCGCCGTGGTCACAGCCGCACTTTGACTGGTATGTCCCACTCAATCCCGGAGGAAGCGGGACACGCTTGTGAACGCGTTCACATTCACAAGCATTATGTCGTACCGCTGCCGGCGACTTTCAGCCGGGGTCCCCTCTAGCCAATGTCTTCAACAAATTGTTGAATGCGGCTCATGCAGATTCGAATCTCCTGGCCCGCGGGCCAGCTCACCGCGACCCTCGACGACACGCCGACGGTCAAGGCCCTCGTCGACGCCCTGCCCATATCGGCCTCGGCCAACACGTGGGGCGAAGAGGTCTACTTCGACACCGGCGTCTCCGTGGCCCTGGAGTCCGACGCCCGACAGGTCGTCGACCCGGGCACGGTCGCCTTCTGGACCGAGGGCGACGCGCTCGCGCTGCCCTACGGCCCCACCCCCATATCGCGCGGAGGCGAGAGCCGCCTCGCGAGCCCGTGCAACGTGCTCGGCTCGTTCGACGGCGACCCCCGCCTGTTGGCCACCATCCGCGAAGGCGACCCCGTCCGCGTGGAACTGGCGTGACCCCACCGGGGGCCACGCGCTCCCGACGGCCCCGACCCGGGGCTACATCTCCTTGAAGAACGCCTCCGCCGTGCGCAGGAAGAGGTCGTTCGCCTCGGTCTCACCGATCGTGACCCGCAGGCCCTCGCCCGCGAAGGGCCGGACCACCACACCGGCCTTCTCGCAGGCCTCCGCGAACTCGGCCGTCCGCTCCCCCAGCCGCATCCAGACGAAGTTCGCCTGGGTCTCGGGAACGACGGTCCAGCCCTGCGCGATCAGCGCGCCGTAGACCCGGGCCCGCTCGCCCACGAGGGACCCGACCCGGCCCATCAGCTCGTCCTCGGCGCGCAGCGAGGCGACCGCCGCGTCCTGCGCGAGCTGGCTCACGCCGAAGGGCACCGCGGTCTTGCGCAGCGCGGCGGCCACCGGCTCGTGCGCCACCGCGAAGCCGACGCGCAGCCCCGCGAGCCCGTACGCCTTGGAGAACGTACGCAGCACGCACACGTTGGGGCGGTCGCGGTACAGCTCGATGCCGTCCGGCACGTCCGCGTCACGGACGAACTCGCGGTAGGCCTCGTCCAGCACCACCAGGATGTCCGAGGGCACCCGGTCCAGGAACCGCTCCAGCTCGGCCCGGCGCACGGCGGTGCCGGTGGGGTTGTTGGGGTTGCAGACGAAGATCAGGCGCGTCCGGTCGGTGATGGCCTCGGCCATCGCGTCCAGGTCGTGCACGTCACCGTCGGTCAGCGGCACCTTCACCGACGTCGCGCCCGAGATCTGGGTGATGATCGGGTACGCCTCGAAGGAGCGCCAGGCGTAGATCACCTCGTCGCCCGGACCGGCCGTCGACTGGATCAGCGACTGCGCCACGCCCACCGATCCGGTGCCGGTGGCGATGTGCTCGACCGGGACCCCGAACCGCTCCGCGAGCTCGTTCACCAGGCCGGTGCAGGCCATGTCCGGGTAGCGGTTGAACCGGTGCGCGGCCTCGACCGCGCTCTCCAGCACCCCCGGAAGCGGCGGATACGGGTTCTCGTTCGAGGAAAGCTTGAACGCGACGGGCCCGCCCGCGGCGGCGGGCTTGCCGGGCTTGTAGGTGGGGATGCCGTCCAGCTCGGCGCGCAGCTTCGGGCTCTTCTCGCTCACCGCAGGTCCTCCTCGACCGTCCCGTCGACGACCGTCGACTCAATACTGCTCACCTTATGAGGATTCCGCCGATCCGAGAATGGTGGGCGCCAGGATCACTGGGGGAGCGCGCGCATATATGCGTGCGCCGGTGGCCTGCGCCGTGGCGCGCGTCCCTCGTGCAGGTGAGTTGCGACCGGCCGCAAACGGCTCCGTTTTGGCATGCTCGTACCCGCCGACAAGCTCCACCGTTACCCATAGCGACGAAATCCCTGCGATTCCAAGGTCATTGGGGGTGGCGAACCATGCAGAATCGTGCCTGTCAACGCGTGCATATGCACCCGGACCACCCACCCCACCGAGCCCTACTATCGGCTCGCCATGACAGCAGCAGGGAAGCATCAGGTGAGCCGGGCCGAGACCACCCGGCGGGTCGGCGGCCGAGCGGGCCGGGCCGGCATCAGAGACGTGGCCGCCGCGGCGGGCGTCTCCATCACGACCGTCTCCGACGCGCTCAATGGCAAGGGGCGACTGCCCGACGCCACCCGACGTCACGTCCGCGAGGTGGCCGACCGGCTGGGCTACCGCCCCTCCGCCGCCGCCCGCACCCTCCGTACCGGCAAGTCCGGCCTCATCGGCCTGACCGTGACCACGTACGGGGATGAACCTTTCACCTTCACCGAGTTCGCGTACTTCGCCGAGATGGCACGGGCCGCCACCTCCGCCGCGCTCGCCCGCGGCTACGCCCTCGTCATCCTCCCCGCCACCTCACGACACGACGTCTGGTCCAACGTGGCCCTGGACGGCACCGTCGTCATCGACCCCTCCGACCACGATCCGGTCGTCAGCGAACTGGTCCGTCAGGGCCTGCCCGTGGTCTCCGACGGCCGCCCGGCCGGCACCCTCCCCGTCACCGCCTGGGTGGACAACGACCACGAAGCCGCCGTCCTGGGCCTGCTCGACCACCTCGCCGCCGCCGGCGCCCGCCGCATCGGGCTGCTGACCGGCACCACCACCGACACCTACACCCGGCTCTCCACCACCGCCTACCTCAACTGGTGCGAGCGCGTCGGCCAGGATCCGGTCTACGAGTCCTACCCGGCCCACGACCCGTGCGCGGGCGCCGTCGCCGCCGATCGGCTGCTCGCCCGACCCGACCGACCCGACGCCGTCTACGGCCTCTTCGACCCGAACGGCACCGACCTGCTGGCCGCCGCCCGCCGCTACGGCCTGCGGGTGCCCGAGGACCTGCTCCTCGTGTGCTGCAGCGAGTCGACCGTGTACGCCAACACCGAACCGCCCATCACCACGCTGTCCCTCAAACCGCGTCGGATCGGCACCGCCGTCGTGCAGTTGCTGATCGACGCGATCGAAGGGGTCGACACCGGGCGCCCCGTCGAACAGGTCGTCCCGACCGAGCTGATCATCCGTACGTCCTCGCAGCGCAGGACCCCCCGGACGACCGTCAGCCCACCCCGTTCACCCGCCCAGGACTGACCTCCACGCCGCCGTATCGGCGGGGCCGACGGCCCCGCCGAAGATTCACCTACACCGATATCGGGCGAAACCACCAGGAAGGGGCGGCTCCGGCCAGGATTCACCACCCCTGGTGCGTCACAGAGCGCGAGCCGCATTCCTATGATGGGCGCACGACATCACGGACCCTCCGCCCCGGCGGCACGGGGGTCCGCAGGTGTACGGCAGCGCGACGGTGGTGGAGGGGTCGATGACTCAGGGGGCCGGTCAGGGACCCGCGATGCGGACGGACACGCTGCGGGACTTCCGGGTGCCGGTCAACGAACCCGGGCCGTACGCCCCGCCCGCCGACAGAACCGCCGAACGCGCCTCCGATCGCCCCGGCGAAGCCGACGGCTACGGCGACTACCCCGTCTACTTCGACGACCACGTCCCGGCGCAGCCGCACCCCGCGCACGCCGTGCACCCCGCGTACGCCTCCAAGCCGTCCGGGCACCCGCTCGCCGGCCCCGGCGCACCGACCGGCTACCCGGACCCGCAGACCGTGCCCCGGCAGCGGACCGCCACCGCCCACGCGGACGACCAGCCGGACGACCGCGCGGTGGACCACGCGGTCGACCACCCGCTCGAACCCGACGACGGCTACACGCCCACGCAGCGCGACCTGCCCGTCATCGGCCGCGTCGCCCCGATCGGCGGCCCCGGCGACACCGTGCAGGTCCACTACGTCCCCGAGGAGCAGGCGCCCGCCGGCCCCGGCCCGCTGTACGTCGTGGGAGACGTCCACGGATACCTCGACGAGCTCGTCACCGAGCTGCACGCACAGCGGCTCATCGACGCGGACGGCCACTGGTCCGCCGGCAACGCCCGGCTCTGGTTCCTCGGCGACTTCACCGACCGGGGCCCCGACGGCATCGGCGTCATCGATCTCGTCATGCGGCTGTCCGCCGAGGCCGCCGCCGCCGGCGGCTACTGCAAGGCGCTCATGGGCAACCACGAGCTGCTCCTCATCGGAGCCAAGCGCTTCGGCGACACCCCCATCCACTCCAACGCCGGCACCGCCACCTTCCAGGCCGCCTGGCTCCTCAACGGCGGACAGCGCACCGACATGGAGCGCCTGGAGGACGTCCACCTCCAGTGGATGTCCCGGCTGGACGCGGCCACCCTGGAGGACGGGCACCTGCTCCTGCACTCCGACACCACGGCGTACCTGGACTACGGCGACTCCATCGAGGATGTCAACGACACCATCCACGAGCTCCTCAACCGCAACGACGCCGACATCACCTGGGACCTGTTCCGCAAGTTCACCAAGCGGTTCGCCTTCCGGGACGAGGGGGGCCCGCAGGCCGTGCGGGAGCTGCTCGACACCTACGGCGGCGCACGCGTCGTGCACGGCCACAGCCCCATTCCGTACCTGCTAGGCGAGGTGGGCGCCGAGGACGGCGACGAGTCCCGCGGCCCGGAGGCCGTCGACGGCCCCCACGTGTACGCGGAGGGCCTGGCGATCGCGATGGACGGCGGCGTGACGATGGCGGGCAAACTCCTGGTCGTACAACTGCCTCTGAGTGACTGAGCGTTGTCGGAGCGGGGTATTTCCCGAAAGCCCCTGTCACGGCGTGGCCGGGGCGCTCTACCATCGCTCTATCCGTAGCAGGCTCTCCTCCGTTCGGGCCGGCGCCCGGGTCTACGCGGGCATACCGGCTCCACCCACGGAGCATCGGGGGATGCACATGACCAGCGCTCCGCACCTGCTCACCGAAGACCGACCCGAGTTCGATCGGCTCCTCGACGAGGCACTGCGCACCGCGGACGAACGGCCCGAGCTCGCCACTCTCGGCGAACGTCTGAACGCCGAACAACTGCGCACGATGGCCCTGAGCGCCCGGGCGCTCCTGAGCGCCGCCGCGGCGGCGGAGTACGACCACTTCGTGAAGGTCCGGGAGGAACTGCGCGACGTCGCCCTCTCCACTCCGAGCGGCGCGGCCGAGAACGACTCCGGTCAGGACGAGGACGACGGGGCCGGGGCCTTCGCCGTGGTCGCGGTCCTGGCACCCGTCCTGGCGGGCACCGCGATGCTGATCTTCCTGCTGGTGGGCTACAGCCTGAAGATGATCGATCCCGAACCGGCCTTCGCGCGCACGATGTTGACCGCGGGCTGGCTGTTCGGCGCCCTCACGGTGGCGGCGCTGCTGTTCGCCGTGGTGGGGCTGCTGGTGGCCGCCGTCCGCAACAGTTCCACCGAGGTGGCGGCCGAGGAGAGCGTCCCGGTCCCCGACGAGCTGTCCCGCGCCCGGGAGGCCTGGCGCAACGCCCTGTTGGAGCGGGGGATCATGCCGTTCCTGCGCGACGCCCTGGCCGATCCGAGCGCGGTCTCGGGCTATCCGGTGCCCCGTACGCCAGGGGCCGGGCGCATCCCCGATCTGGGGTACACCCGGCCCGACTTCACCAGTCCCGGGGCCCCCTCACAGGGGACCCGGCCCGGCTACTCGTCCCCGGACTTCACGAGCCCGGACTTCGGCGGGCCGGAGACCGGCCCGGAGTGAGACCTACCTGCCGTTGGCCCGCAGGTAGTTGATGTCCGCGGGGTCGATGGTGTGGCGGAACTTGCCGCGCAGGGTGGCGGTGCTGACCGGGTTCACCTGGCTCCAGGTCTTGGTGCAGGCCAGGACGGGTGTGCCCATGTTGGTGCCCGGATTGCAGGTGGTCTCGAAGAGCAGATTGTTGGTGGTCAGGACCTCGATGGAGATCAGGTTCGCCTGGGCGCCGATGGAGATCGCGCAGGCGTTGGCCGGGAAGCTGCCCGGAGGCGTGCCACCGTTGGTCAGGTCGTACCAGAGGAAGGGGGAGATGGTCGGCGTGTTGCTGCGGATGCCGACGTACGCCTTGCCCCCGGTGAGCACGGCGTTCAGCTGGGTCGCCGCGTTCGGGTTGTAGGAGTCGACGTCACTGCACGGGCCGCCGGGGCCCGTCAGGCCCTGGGGGCCGGTCACGCCCTGTGGACCGGTCAGACCCTGCGGGCCGGTGAGACCCTGCGGACCGGTGAGACCCTGCGGACCGGTCAGGCCCTGGGGGCCGGTCAGACCCTGCGGACCGGTCAGACCCTGCGGGCCGGTGAGACCCTGCGGACCGGTCAGGCCCTGCGGGCCGGTGACGCCCTGCGGACCGGTGAGACCCTGGGCGCCCGCCGGGCCCGTCGGGCCCGTGGCTCCGGTGTGGCCCCGGTGACCGCGCGGACCCCGCGGGCCCGTCGGGCCCACCTTGCAGTTGTCCTTGCGCGGGTTCGCCTTCTGGGCCTTCGCCTCGTCCTCGTCGTCCTCCCGCGACTTCGACGGCCTACAGTCGTCGCCACCACCGGCCTGCTGGACGGTCTGCGTGCCCGCGGCCTGGGATCCGGCCGACGCGGCGGGAGCCGCGATCCCCGCCAGAACCAGAGCCACGGACGCCAGGGTGCCACCCGCCAGCCAGCCGGCACGACGGGGCAGCGGCCCCAGGAAAGTACGGGACCTGTCCTCAGAACTCATTTACCGCTCCTCGCGCACACCGAGTTGGATGCTTCTGCGAAATCCGGAAATGTGACCGGACGTCGCCGCGTCATCCTGAGGAGCCGCACCCCGCACGCCACCGAGGCTCGCCACCCTGTCAGCGGAATGGCCCAGCCCACGCAGCCACTTGGACGCTCGCGACAGGGCCACCCGGGGACTCGCCCCGGCGAGCCGCCCGGAACGGGCTCCCGCCCGTTCCTAGGGTCATCGGGCGTGAAGCCGACCATTTGCCTCTGCATGATCGTCAAGAACGAGGCCGCCGTCATCGAGCGTTGCCTGGACTCGGTACGGGACCTCATCGACACCTGGGTCATCTCCGACACGGGATCCACGGACGGCACCCAGGACCTGATCCGCGCCGCCCTGCGCGGCATCCCCGGCGAGCTCCACGAAGAACCGTGGCGGGACTTCGGCCACAACCGGAGCCTGAACATCGCGCACGCCCACGGCAAGGCGGACTACCTGCTCCTGCTCGACGCCGACCTCGTGCTGCGGCGCACCGACGCGCTGCCCCCGCTCACCGCGGACTCGTACATGCTCCGCCACGAGGGAGCCACCGAGTACCGCATCAAACGACTGGTCCGCGGCGATCTGCCCTGGCGGTACGAAGGGGTCACCCACGAGTACCTGACCTGCGACCGCCGCGACGAGAACGACCAGCGACCCGGCCTCCAGGAGAACCTCGACGCGCTGTCCATCGAGGACCACGCCGACGGCGGATCGCGCCACGACAAGTTCGAGCGGGACGCCCGCCTGCTCGGTGCGGAGCTGCAAAGGGACCCGTCCAACCCCCGGACCGTGTTCTACCTCGCCCAGACCATGCGCGACATGGGCGACACCGGAGCCTCCATCAACCTCTACGAGCGACGCGCGAGCATGGGTGGCTGGGCGGAGGAGGTCTACTACTCCCTCCTCCAGGTCGGTGTCCTGCACGGCGAGGCCGGGGAGTGGCCCGCCGCGATGGACGCCCTCTCACGGGCCTGGGACTTCCGCCCCGAGCGGCTGGAGGCCTGCTACGAACTGGCCTGCCGGCTGAGGCTGCTGGGCCGACACCACACGGCGCACGCCGTCACCTCGGCCGTCCTCGACCGGCCCGCCCCGGACGACCTGCTCTTCGTCCAACCCTGGGTGTACCGGTGGGGGCTGCTCTTCGAGCATTCCATCACCGCGTACTGGATCGGGGACGCGGTCACGTCGGTCGCGCTCTGCGACCGGCTGCTGGCGCTGCCCGATCTACCGGAGGCGTACCGCCGGCAGACCGAGAAGAACCGCGCGTTCGCGGTGGCCGCGCTCGCCCCGTCCGTTCCTGTTTCACGTGAAACATCGACCGACGCCACCGATGTTTCACGTGAAACACCGCTCACGAACCCGGTACGGGTCTAGGTTCGGGCCCCTGCCCGCGGCCCGGTCGTTCGGTGCCCACCGCCACTGGGTGGCGGCGTCGAGAACGGGCGGACACGACCGGCCGACGACTCCCCCCATGTCGCCGTCGGCCGGTCGCGCCGTCCGTCCGTCAAACCGCCGGTCCGGCAGCCCTGGGTACGTCAGTCCGCCAGCGGCAGGTAGACGCGGCTGCCCGAGGCGGCGAACTCGGCGGACTTCTCCGCCATGCCCGCCTGGATCTCCTCGGCCTTCAGGTCACCGCCGTGCTCACGGCGGATGTCCTGGGAGATCTTCATGGAGCAGAACTTCGGACCGCACATCGAGCAGAAGTGCGCGGTCTTGGCGGGCTCGGCCGGGAGCGTCTCGTCGTGGAACTCACGGGCCGTGTCAGGGTCGAGGGCCAGGTTGAACTGGTCCTCCCACCGGAACTCGAACCGCGCGTCCGACAGGGCGTCGTCCCACTCCTGGGCGCCCGGGTGGCCCTTGGCCAGGTCGGCCGCGTGCGCGGCGATCTTGTACGTGATGACGCCGGTCTTCACGTCGTCCCGGTTCGGCAGGCCCAGGTGCTCCTTGGGCGTGACGTAGCAGAGCATCGCGGTGCCCCACCAGGCGATCATCGCGGCGCCGATGCCCGAGGTGATGTGGTCGTAGGCAGGCGCGACGTCCGTGGTCAGCGGGCCGAGCGTGTAGAACGGCGCCTCCTCGCAGATCTCCTGCTGGAGGTCGATGTTCTCCTTGATCTTGTGCATCGGGACGTGACCCGGGCCCTCGATCATGGTCTGCACGTTGTGGCGCTTGGCGATCGTGTTCAGCTCGCCCAGCGTCTTCAGCTCGGCGAACTGCGCCGCGTCGTTGGCGTCCGCGATGGAGCCCGGACGCAGGCCGTCGCCGAGGGAGTACGTGACGTCGTAGGTCGCGAGGATCTCGCAGAGCTCCTCGAAGTTCGTGTAGAGGAAGTTCTCCTTGTGGTGCGCGAGGCACCACGCGGCCATGATCGAGCCACCGCGCGAGACGATGCCGGTCTTGCGGCGGGCGGTCAGCGGCACGTACGGCAGGAGCACGCCGGCGTGGACCGTCATGTAGTCGACGCCCTGCTCGGCCTGCTCGATGACCGTGTCCTTGTAGATCTCCCAGGTCAGCTCCTCGGCACGGCCGTCGACCTTCTCCAGCGCCTGGTAGAGCGGCACGGTGCCGATCGGCACGGGGGAGTTGCGCAGGACCCACTCTCGCGTGGTGTGGATGTTGCGCCCGGTCGAGAGGTCCATGACCGTGTCGGCGCCCCACTTGGTCGCCCAGGTCATCTTGTCGACCTCCTCCTCGATGGAGGAGGTGACGGCGGAGTTGCCGATGTTGGCGTTGACCTTCACCAGGAACCGCTTTCCGATGATCATCGGCTCGATCTCGGGGTGGTTCACGTTCGCGGGCAGCACGGCGCGGCCTGCGGCGATCTCCTCGCGGACGACCTCGGGGGAGACGTTCTCGCGGATCGCGACGTACTCCATCTCCGGGGTGATCTCACCGCGGCGGGCGTACGCGAGCTGGGTGACGGCGGCGCCGCCGCGGCCCCGGCGGGGCAGGCGCGGCCGACCGGGGAAGACCGCGTCGAGGTTCTTGAGGCCACCGCGCGGCGAGGTGTGCTTGATGCCGTCGTCCTCGGGGCGCACGGGGCGTCCCGCGTACTCCTCGGTGTCACCGCGCCCGATGATCCAGTTCTCGCGCAGCGGCGCGAGCCCCCGGCGGACGTCGGTGTCGATCTGCGGATCGGTGTACGGACCGGACGTGTCGTAGAGCGTCACGTCCTTGCCGTTGGTGAGGTGGACCTGGCGGACCGGCACCCGGATGTCGGGGCGGGAGCCCGCCAGGTATCCCTTGTGCCAGCCGGGCTGGCGCTCGGTCTGGCCGTCGGTGTCCTGGCTGACGGCAGGCGTGCGTGCGTCCTGAATGGTCATGAGACCTGATCTCCCTACGCCGGCATTACCCGGTAACAGGTTCGGCGGTCGACGCAGCCTCTTCCCGTACGCATGTCCTGCGCGTACGGTGATCAGCGCCCTCTCAGCCCGGTGCTCCGAGCTCCCGCGTTGTGCAAAGGTGCCCCCACGCTAGCGTCATCTGTGGCGTGCTGAACAGTGGGCCCCCTCATCTCTTGCGATGATCAGCCGGTGACGTCCTCGCCGCAGCCCCCACACGAGCCCACAGATCCCCTGGGCCCCGCCGGCCACGAGCACGCCTCGCCGGGGCCGGCGGCCGGTTCCCACCACGGCCCTTCCCACGGTCATCCACACGACCCGTCGCACGGCCACGCGCCCGGCGACCACGACCACGGCCACGCACCCGCACCCGCACCCGCACCCGGCGGTCACGGTCACGGTCACGGCGGTCACGGTCACGGCGGTCACGGCCACAGTCACGGCCACGGTCCGGCCGCGCCCGTATCCCTGCACCTGCGCAAGGTCATCGCCGCCGTACTGATCCCCTTCGCGGTCGCCGTCTTCGTCGGCATGGCCGTCCTCTGGCCCGGGGGCGCGCCGGCGCACGAGCGCACCGGGGTGGGCTTCGACCGTCAGACCCAGCAGGGCAAGGTCGTCGCTCTGGTGAACGTCGACTGCAAATCCGTCAACGCCGCGCAGGTGCCTCCGACCGGCGACACCTCCACCCCCGAGGGGCGCGAGGCCGTGGCCTCGCAGACCGGCGACTGCAAGAAGGCCACCATCGAGGTCGGCACCGGGCCGGACAAGGGACGCGCCTTCTTCGAGATCGTCCAGCCGGGCGCGCCACGGCAGTTGGCGAACGGTCAGGAGGTGGTCGTCGCCTACGCCCCCAACGCGCCGCGCGACCTCCAGTACTCCGTGGTCGACCTGAACCGTAAGTTCCCGATGGCCCTGCTGGCCGGCATCTTCGCCGTCGCGGTCGTCGTCGTGGGCCGCATGCGCGGGCTGTTCGCCCTGATCGCGCTCGTGGTGAGCTTCGCGATCCTGACCCTCTTCATCCTCCCGGCGATCCTCCAGGGATCGAACCCCCTGCTGGTCGCGGTGGTCGGGGCCAGCGCGATCATGCTGATCGCCCTCTACATGTGCCACGGCCTGACGGCGCGCACCTCGGTGGCCGTCCTCGGCACCCTGGTCTCGCTGCTGTTGATCGGGCTGCTGGGCTCGCTGTTCATCGACTGGGCGTTCCTCAGCGGCAACACGGACGACAACACCGGCCTGATCCACGGGCTGTACCCGCACATCGACATGAGCGGTTTGCTGCTCGCGGGCGTGATCATCGGTTCGCTCGGCGTGCTCGACGACGTGACCGTCACCCAGACCTCGGCCGTGTGGGAGCTGCACCAGGCCGACTCGGAGATGGGGCCCCGCGCCCTGTACCGGGCGGCCATCCGGATCGGCCGCGACCACATCGCGTCGGTGGTCAACACCCTGGTCCTGGCCTACGCGGGCGCCGCGCTGCCGCTGCTGCTGCTGTTCTCGATCGCGAACAGCAGCATGGGTTCGGTGGCCAACAGCGAGCTGGTCGCGGAGGAGATCGTACGGACCCTCGTGGGCTCGATCGGACTGGTCGCCTCGGTCCCGGTGACCACGGCCCTCGCCGCCCTGGTGGTGTCCGCGGACCGGCCGACGCCCACCGGATCGACGTCGACCGGATCGGTGTCCGCCGGTTCCGCGTCCGCCCCCTCCCGGGCCGCCGCCCGGGCCGGTCGGGGACGGGGACGGCGCCGCAAGCGCTGACGGGCCGGGGCGACGGGCACTGCCGCCCGTCGCCCCGGCCCGCCGGCCGGTCCGAACCGCCCCGCGGCTCAGCCCGCGTTCTGCTCGTTCTGCCGCGCCTCGGCGAGGATCCTGTCCAATTCCTCGTCGAGGCTCTCCTCGAAGTCACCGAGAGTGCGCTCCTGACCGAGCGGAACGAGCCGGTCGGTCCGGTCGAGGAAAGCGACGAGAGGTGCCGCGCCGGCGCGGAACAGTGCCCGCTCCCCCGCGACCTGGAGTCGGATGTGCACGTCCGACAGCTCCTCCGGGTGCGTGGGAGAGATGCGCACGTCGCCGTCACCGCAGGGCTTGTTGATCCCGTCGAGCAGCAGTTCCCGGCCGAACGCCCAGGTCACGGGCGCGTCTCCGGGCAGGTGGAAGGTCAGGCGCACCGCGTAGGGATCACACGCCTCGTACCGAAGCTCCACCGGAATCCGGAACGAGAGCTCCTCAGAGACGAGGAAGCTCATCATGACCTCTGCCTGTACCGACTCGCGCATTGCCTACCCCGCTGTTGTGGAAGTGGCCAGGAATGATCCCTAAAGACCCTCTTGACAAGGGTGGTGGAAGGGCAGGCAGATCACAAGGAGTGAGTTTTCAGATACTGATAGAGAAGGAGAGGGTGCTCAGCAGCGCGCCTACTTCACTCCGCAGTCGATCGACTACTGAGAGCAATCTCGCTTCCTGGTGCGAGGGGAGAGAAATGGCCATCGTCGCGGCCGTGTCGCCTGCGGTGATGGGGATGGCCGCGCACACCGTGCCCAGCGTGTACTCCTGACGCTCGATCACGGGCTGCATCCGCTCCAGGGACCCGATGCGGTCCTCCAGGGCGCGCAGGTCGCGCACGGTGTGGGGGGTGACGCTCTGCACCGGGTGCCGGGCGTAGTGGTCCCTGCGCGTCTTCTCGTCGAGCTGCCCCAGCAGGCACTGGCCGATGGCGTGCGCGTGTCCGGTCGCGCGGAAGTCGGCCCATTCCTCGCAGGCGGGGTGGGCCGGGGTGTCCGAGACGCCCACGACCTCGATCTCGCCCTCGCGGTAGACCGCGAAGTAGACGGGCGCCCCGACCGCGTCGCGGAAGTGCGCGAGGGAGTCGAGGATCATGCTGCGACGTTTCTGCTGAAGTCCACCACGGGCCAGCCGACCGGCCGCTTCACCGAGGACGAAGACTCCGCTCACCCTGCGCAGATATCCCTCGTGGGTCAGGGTCCGCAGCAGGTGGTACGCGGTGGGGAGCGGGAGCCCGGCCTCGCGCGCCAGTTGTTTCGCCGGGGCTCCCCCGCTATGGGAGCCCGCCGCTTCGAGCAGTCTCAGCGCCCGCTGCACCGAACCGATCAGGGTCGGCACACCGGCGTTGTGGACGGAAGACAATGCTCACCCCCAGGCCTGGCCGCGGACGCCGGGGCCCGCGCCGCGGGGGCCGCCCCCGCGCGTGTCGTTCCCGGGGTCGTGCTCGGCGGCCGACGTCACCGCCTGTTCCAAGCGGAGGTGTTGGCTGTCGGTGCCCGGGTGACCACACGAGTTGGCACTGTATCCATCGGCTCCCGACGCGCGAGGGGTTTGGGGCCCCACGTTCCCCCGCCTGGGTCAATCACCGTCACACGGGACGCGCGGGGCCTACCACTCACCGGCGGAGGACTTGGAGGCGTCGCCGCGGAACTTCTTGACCAGGAAGATCAGTCCGGCGACCAGACCCGCGAACAGCAGCACCTTGAAGACGATCGAGATCAGCGCACCGAGGATGCTCGTGATCACACCGCCGAAGACGAAGAGCGCCAGCAGCGGCACCGCGATCCACTTCACCCACCAGGGCATACCCGCGAACAGCGCCCGGATCCCGTCCATGTCCCTACCTCTTCCTCGTCCGTGACTTCCTGCTGAAATGCTAGGAGCCCGCGGCCGCGCACGGGGGCCCGAGAGCCCCCGGAACCCCCTGATCCGCCCCCTAGGGGGTTCGGGGTCGCGACCCTCAGGCCTCGGGCGGCGAGAACACCACCATCACCTTCAGCGGCTCGGTGATGTGGTGGAACCGGTGCGGCACTCCGGCCGGCACGTAGACGACGCTGCCGTTCGCGACCATCGTCGTCTCCTCCCCGACCGTGATCGCGGCGCGACCGCTCACCACGAAGTACACCTCGTCCTGGCGGTGCGGCTGCTGCGGGTCGAGTTGGCCGGCGTCGAGCGCGTACAGCCCCACCGACATGTGCCGCTCCTTCAGGAACTGCAGGTAGGCGCCGTCGTTGGCCGCCCGCTCCCTTTCGAGCTCGTCCAGCCGGAAGGCCTTCATCGTCGTTCTGCCCCTTGCCCTTGCTCGGTGGTGCCGTGGGATCCGCTGATGTGCCGATGTCCCACCGGGATCTTCTCTGCCACGATCAGACACATGACGAATTTCGTAGTCAAGACGCTGGCCAACGCGGCCGCCCTGGCGGTCGCCGTCTGGCTGCTGTCGGGCATCACGCTCGACGACGGCAGCGGCACCGGCCGCCGCGCGCTCACCCTGATCCTGGTCGCGCTCGTGTTCGGCCTGGTGAACCTGATCGTCAAGCCCGTGGTGAAGCTGCTCTCGCTGCCGCTGTTCATCCTGACCCTCGGCCTGTTCACCCTCGTCGTGAACGCCCTGATGCTGTTGCTGACGTCGTGGCTGGCCAAGCAGTTCGACCTCAGCTTCCACGTCGACGGCTTCTGGACGGCCATCCTCGGCGGCCTGATCATCTCCATCGTCTCGTGGGCCGTGAACATGGTCCTCCCCGACAAGAACTGAGCGACGCACCGTGGACCACCTCTCCGACCGGCGACCGTACGGCGACGGGACCAGGGCCGTCCGTGCGGGCCTGCCGGAACCCGTCAAGAACGAACCGACCCTGCCGGGACCGGTCTTCGCCGCCCACTTCCACCTCCCCGGCGACGTCAGCGGCCCGTACACCTACGGGCGCGACACGAACCCCACCTGGACCCTGCTGGAACGGGCCATCGGGGAACTGGAGGCACCGGGGCACCCGGACGTGGACACGGTCGTCTTCGCCTCCGGCATGGCGGCGATCTCCGCCGTCCTGCTCTCCCAGGCGCGCACGGGCGACACCGTCGTCCTGCCCGACGACGGCTACCAGGCCCTGCCCCTGCTCCGGGAACAGCTGGAGGCGTACGGGATCCACGTCCGCACCGCGCCGACCGGCGAGGAGGCACAGCTGGAGGTCCTCGACGGGGCGCGGCTGCTGTGGATCGAGACCCCCTCCAACCCGGGCCTCGACGTGTGCGACGTACGGCGCCTCGTGGCGGCCGCGCACGCCGGCGGCACCCTGGTCGCCGTCGACAACACCCTCGCCACGCCACTCGGACAGCGACCGCTGGAACTCGGGGCGGACTTCTCCGTCGCCAGCGGCACCAAGGGGCTGACCGGCCACGGGGACCTGCTCCTCGGCTACGTGGTGTGCCGCGACGCGGAGCTCGCCGCGGGCATCCGACGCTGGCGCAAGATCATCGGAGCCATTCCGGGCCCGATGGAGGCCTGGCTCGCGCACCGCTCCCTGGCCACCATCGACCTGCGCGCCCGGCGCCAGTGGGACAACGCGCTGGCCGTGGCGGAGGCCCTGCTCGACCGCGCCGAGGTCACCGACCTGCGCTACCCGGGCCTGCCCTCGGACCCGTCCCACAAGACGGCCGCCCGGCAGATGAGCGGATTCGGCTCGGTGGTCTCCTTCACCCTGCCGGACCGCGAACACGCGGAACGCTTCATGGCGGCCCTGCGGCTGGTCGAGGACGCCACGAGCTTCGGCGGAGTACGGTCCACCGCGGAGCGGCGCCGACGCTGGGGCGGAGACGCCGTCCCGGAGGGCTTCATCCGCTTCTCGGCGGGCGCCGAAGACCCTGCGGACCTGGTCGCCGACGTGCTGCGGGCCCTGGACAGCGCTGGTCCGGGGGCCTGAACCGGACAGGGAAAGGCGGTCCGAGCCTCCCCCCTGGTGGCTCGGACCGCCCGGTTCCCCTCGCACAAGAACCTCGTCGACAAGGCTAGTTGACCGTGCGTCAGAGTCCAATCACGGTAACGACAGGGGCCTATCGGCATATTTATAGTTGAAGGCCCCCACCGAGAGGGGCCGAAAAATGGACCTGGCCCTGCTGCGCACTTTCGTCGCCGTGCACCGGGCGGGCTCGTTCACCCGGGCCGCCACACTCCTCGGGCTGTCCCAGCCCGCCGTCACCTCCCAGATCCGCACCCTCGAACGCCAAATGGGCCGGCCCCTGTTCCACCGCCGGGCCCGAGGGGTCACCCCCACCGCCGTGGGGGACGAGCTGGCCCACAAGGCCGCGCCGCACCTCGACGCCCTGCTGCGGATCGCCGAGACCGAGCGGGAGGTCGCCGGCACCCTGCGGACCCTGCACCTCGCCGGCCCGCCGGAGTTCCTGTCGCTGCGGGTGCTGCCCGCCCTCGCCCCCCTCGTCGGCCAGGGCCAGACCCTGCGCACCGCCTTCACCTCCGACGCGGAGCAGGCCCTGGACGGGCTGGCCGCCGGGCAGCACGACCTGGTCGTCACCACCTCCCGGCCCCGCGGCGGCCTGTTCTCCGCGAGCCCCCTGTGCGACGAGGACCAGGTCCTGGTGGCCGCGCCGTACTGGGCCGCCCTGGTCGATCAGGCGGAGCTGCGCGACAAGGGACCCCTCGCCCTCGACGGGATCCCCGTCGTCGAGGTCCACGAGAGCCTGCCCCTCGTCACCCGCTACTGGGGCTCCGTCTTCGACCGCGTGCCCGAGTGCGCGGCCACCGTCGTCGCCCCCGACCTGCGGGCCGTCCTGGAGTGCGTGCGGGCCGGCGCCGGCCTCGCCGTACTGCCGCGCTACCTGTGCGGGGACGATCTCGCGGCGGGCCGGATCGTGGCCCTGCTGGATCCCGACGTGCCCCCGCTGCGCACCTGGTTCCTCGCCGTCCGCGCCGGCAGCCTCGGTCTGGCGCACCTCGCGCGGGCCCACGACCGCCTGCTGCGCGCCGCCGTGCGCTGGTGACGGTCGCGGTTTCGGCCCCGTGGCGCGTTTCAGAAGGGGAGCCGCGGGCCACTCTTCTCCCATGACCGAACGACCGGTGGTCAAACGCACCGCCCGCGCGATCCTGCTCGACGGCGACGACCTGATCCTCATCAAGCGCACCAAGCCCGGCGTCGATCCGTACTGGCTCACTCCCGGCGGGGGAGTGGAGCCCTCGGACGCCACCGTCGTCGACGCCCTGCACCGGGAGATCCACGAGGAACTCGGCGCCAAGATCACCGACGTGGTGCCCTGCTTCGTGGACACGGTCGAGCACATCGCCTCCGGTGGGGTCACCGGTGTGAAGGTGCAGCACTTCTTCGTCTGCCACCTCGCCTCGATGGACCCCTCCCTGCGCCACGGCCCGGAGGTCGACGAGCCCGAGGGCGAGTACGAGATCGTCCGCGTGCCCTTCAGCCGCGTCGGCATCGCCGCGGTCCACCTCGTCCCGCTCTCCCTGCGCCACTACCTCGACGGGAACATCGAGGGCGTGCGCGCCATGCACGCCCCGGACCTGGGCTGAGTCGGACGGGGAGCGGGCGGGCGAAGGGCTGAGTCCGGCGGGCCGAGGGCTGAATCCCGCGGGCCGAGGGCTGAGACCGGTGCGCCGAGGCCGGCGGGCCGGTCTCAGCCGGCCACGCCCGCCAGCTCCTCGACCTCGTCGTGGCGGATCCGCTCGCCGGGGATCCCGATCCGCTTCAACGCGTCGACCCCGCTGCGGATCATCGCGGGAGGCCCCGAGATGAAGGCGTCGTACGAGCTCCAGGGCCCGTGTTCCCCCACGGCCTGTGGCAGCTGGCCCGCCAGCCCCTCGCCCACCACCGGGCGCACCGACAGCCACGGGTGGGAGCGCTGGAGCCCGAGCAGGGTGTCCTTGTCGTAGAGGTCGCTGTCGCTGCGCGCCCCGAAGAAGACCTCCATCCGGCGCCGCTCGCCGTGCTCGGCCACGTCCTCGATCAGGGCCTTGATCGGGGCGATCCCGGTCCCGCCGCCCAGGCACAGCATGCCGTTGTCCGTGCTGTGGTCCACCACCATCGACCCGGCGGGCGGGCCCAGCCTCAGGACGTCCCCCGGTCGGGCGTGGCGCACGAGGGCGTTGGACACCCAGCCCGCGGGGACCGCCTTGACGTGGAAGGACAGCAGGCCGTCCGCGCGCGGCGCCGAGGCGAAGGAGTAGTGCCGCCAGACCCGGGGCCACCACGGGGTCTCCAGGCTCGTGTACTGGCCCGCGAGGAAGGGGTAGGGCTGGTCGGGCCGGACGGTGACCACCGCGATGTCGGGGGTGCGCAGCTCGTGGGAGACCACCTCCGCGTGCCACCAGGCCGGCGCCCTCGCCTCGTCCTCGGCGGCGGCGTCGATCATGATCTGGGAGATGGCGGTGTACGCCCGCACCCACGCCGCCTGCGTCTCCGGCCCCCAGCTGAACTCCGAGTAGCGGCTCAGCGCACCGATCAGCGCCTCGCCCACGGCCGGGTAGTGCGCCGCCATGGTGCCGTACTTGCGGTGGCCGGTGCCCAGCCGGCGCAGGTACGGGGTGAGGACCTCGGGGTCGTCGATGTGTTCGGCGGCTGTCAGCAGCGCCTTGAGCAGCCGGTCGCGCTGCACGTCCATGGCCGCGGGGAACAGTCCCCGCACGTCGGGGTGGCCCGTGAAGACCAGGGCGTAGAAGTAGGAGGTGACCTTGTCGGCGACCGGTGCGATCTCCGCGAGCGTCCGGCGGATGAGCACGGCGTCCGGGGAAGGCTCTTTCGCGTCCTCGGAGGGTATCCGGCCCGTCGGTCTTGCCGCTCTGGTGGGCGGAGCGTCCATGTGGTGCCTCGCTTCGAGCATCTCGGTCGGGTCTGCACACGCCACGGCCTCGAATCCGAGGTTCCGGGTTTCACAGCGTGCCGGCCGACCGGGGGCCCGGCGGGGGAATGGGGAAAATCCGCGTTTCGAACCCACCTTCCCCTTAAGATGCGTCGACTTCCGGGCGTGCCGCGCCCACGAGCTGGTATGCCTCGCGCAGGTCACGGCCCTGATAGACGTGCGTCGCCCGCTCCGCCAGATACGGTCGGGCGTTCACCGCCACCGATCGCGGAACCGCCTCGAAGAGGACGGCATCGGTCATCGAGTCCCCGTACGCGACACAGTCGACGCGCCCCACCCCGAACCGCTCGCAGAGCCGGTCCGCGACGTCCACCTTGGCCTCGGGCGTCAGGATCCCGGCCGCTTCGACGGGCCGGGTGAAGGGCACCTCCGGGAACACCGAGCCGTGCGCGGCGTGGGCCCCCCACTCCAGCAGCAGCTCGACGAAGAAGGACGGGGACAGGGAGATCACGGCGCAGTAGTCGCCGCGCTCGCGGATCTCCGTCCAGACGTCCCGGATGCCCGCCAGCCAGGGGGATCCGTCGAAGGCCGCCCGCACGTGGTCCGTCGTCAGCTCCGACCACAGTTCGCGGGCGGCCATCGAGAACTGGTGCGGTCCGATCTCTCGCGCGGCGAAGGCCCGCTCCAACTTTGCGATCTCCTCGCCCACGCCCAGCTGCCGGGAGATCTCCACCGGCGCCGCCGAGCCGTACATGAGGGTTCCGTCGAGATCGAAGAGGTGCAGGAGCGTCATAGCTGTCGAGGCTAGCCGTTGTGTTTCACGTGAAACAGCGCGTTTCACGTGAAACACCCCCCGGTTCGCCGTGAAACGGGGCCCTGTTTCACGTGAAACATCGCCCCCTCGGTCTCCCAAATCCTCTGGACGCGCCCTGATCGATGATCCAGTCTGGGCCGGTGACACCATCACCGCTGACCGACCTGCCCATTCGCGCGCTGAGGTTGGACGACCTCCTTCCCTGCGCCGACCTGTCCGAGGATCGTGGCTGGCCACGCGAGGAGAACAGGTGGGGACTGCTGCTCGCCGCCGGGGACGGCTACGGGATCGACGCCCCCGACGGCCAGGGGCTCGCGGCCGTCTGTGTCGTCACCCGTTACGGGGACCACCGGGGCAAGCCCGACCTCGCCGCCATCGGGATGGTCCTCGTCGCCGACCGATACGCCCGCAAGGGGCTGGGGCGCCGTCTGATGACCCACGTGTGCGACGAGGTGCTCGCCGGCATCCCGCTCACCCTGCACGCCACGCCCTTCGGCCGACCGCTCTACGAGCAGCTCGGCTTCGATGCCACGGGACGCGTGGAGATGGTCCGGGGCCACTTCCGCCCCGCCCCCGAGGAGCCCACCACCCCTGACGCCGCCGTCGGCGCCGCTCCCGTCTCCGCTGCGGCCGCCGCCCCGGTCTCCGTACGGGCCGCCACGGCCGAGGACCTCACCGGGATCATCCGGCTGGACAACGAGGTCTTCGGCACCGACCGGACCCACATGATCACGCGGATGCCCGCCTACGCGGACCGCCTGCTGGTGGCCGAGGACCCCTCCGGCACCCTCGTCGGGTACGCGTCCGTCTGGCCCAGCATGGACACGCACATCGTCGGCCCGCTGATCGCCCGGGACGACGCGACGGCCCGCGCCCTGGTGACCGAGGCCGCCGCCGGCACCGAACGCCCCCTGCGCACCGACGTCGACGTACGCCACGAGGAGCTCCTCGCGTGGCTGAAGGAGCGCGGCCTCGCCTCGCTGACCTTCAACGACGTCATGGTCCGCGACGTACCCGGACTTCCCGGCGACTGGACCCGGCGCTGGGCACCCTTCACCCTGGCCACCGGCTGACCCGGCGGGCCGTCCTCGCCACGTCCCACCGCGTCCCCTCGGGGACGGATCGAACAGACAAGGACCACCGCACCGTGACCCGTTCCACCGACCTCGACATCCGTCCCGCCACCGAGGCCGACCTGCCGGAGATCGTCGCGATGCTCGCCGACGACCCGCTGGGCGCCGGCCGCGAGTCCCCGGACGACCTCGCCCCGTACCGCGCGGCCCTCAAGCGCCTGACGGACGACCCCCACCAGCACGTGGTGGTCGCCGTCCGCGACGGACGCGTCGTCGGCACCCTCCAGCTGACGTTCGTCCCCGGACTGTCCCGCAAGGGCGCCACCCGCTCCATCATCGAGGGGGTACGGGTCCACGCGGACGAACGCGGCAGCGGGCTGGGCACCCTCTTCATCGAGTGGGCCGTCGAGCGGTCCCGCCAGGAGAACTGCTCGCTCGTGCAGCTCACCTCCGACGCCACCCGCACCGATGCCCACCGCTTCTACGAGCGGCTCGGCTTCACCGCCTCGCACGTCGGGTTCAAGCTCCAGCTCTGAGGTCAGCCGATGCCCCGCCAGCCCCGCGGGTCGACTCCGCCGGGCACCGGGGCGCCCTCGTCGTAGGGCTCGCGGGTGAAGACGAACGAGCCGAGGTCCAGGTGGCTCACGGTGCCGTCGCCACGCCGCACGGCGCGCAGCGTCTCACCCGCGTAGTAACCCGTCAGGCCCGTCCACGTGCCGTCGTCCTCGGCGCGGAAGCGGGCCGTGCGGCCCACCGCCCCCGCCGGGCCGAGCTCCAGGGAACCGTCCGACCGCAGGCGCAGCACCTGGGCCGCGGTGCCCCAGTACCAGGTTCCGCACAGCTCCAGCGGCACGCGGGCGTCCTCGGTGAACGGGCGCCAGGGTTCCGGGAAGCGCGGCTCCGCGTCGGCGACGATCCCGATGAGGTCCGCCGCCACCGTGCCGGTCGCCACCCCGGAGGTGCAGTTCGCCAGGACCACCGCCGCCAGATCGTCGGCCTCGCTCATCCACAGCCCGGCCACGAACCCGGGCAGGGATCCGTTGTGCCCGACGAGGCGCCGCCCCGCGGCCTCGGAGAGCTGGAGGCCCAATCCGTAGCCGAGGTCGGCGAACCCGGGCTCGCCCGGCGCGGAGGGGGCGCGCATCTCCCGTACGCTCGCGGCGCTCAGCACCCGCTCGTCCCCGCGTGCCAGGAAGACCGCGAAGCGGGCCAGGTCGGTGGTCGTGGACCACAACTGCCCTGCGGGGGCCATCAGTCCGAGGTCCTCGGCGGGCTCCGGCATCATCACGTCCGCCCACGGGTGCACGGCCCAGCCCCCGGCGTGCGGCGCCCGCGGCAGGCCGCTCGTGCGGTGCAGGCCCAGCGGTTCCAGCACCTCGGCGCGCAGCACCTCCTCCCAGGGCCGGCCGCGCAGGGCCTCGACGAGCGAACCCAGCAGCGTGTAGCCGGGGTTGGAGTAGTGGAACCTGCGCCCCGGGGCGTGCTTGAACGGCTCCTCGCCCAGCACCTCGGCGAGCGTCGGCCGCAGCTCCGCGGACGAGCGCTCCCACCACTGCCCGGGGGTCTCGGCGGCCAAACCTCCGGTGTGCGCCAGCAGTTGGGCGATGGTCACCTCGTCCGCGCCGCTCCCGGGCAGGTGCTTGCCCAGGGGGTCGGAGAGGTCCAGCAGGCCCTCGTCACGCAGTCGCATGACCAGAACGGCCGTGAACGTCTTGGTGATCGAGCCGATGCGGTACTGGACGTCGCCGTCCGGCCCGTGGCCCTCGACCGAGGTGCGGGAGCCCTCCCAGACCACCCGCCCGCCCCGCACGACGGCCGCCACCAGGGAGGGGGCGCGCCCCTCGCTCTGTGCGACGGCGATCCGGTGACGCAGCGCGCGCCGGGTGGAGGGGAGCGGTTCGAGGTCTTCGGAAAGGGCGTCCATGCCCGGATGCTACGTGTTGGCCATGTCCACGAACCGCGAATAATGCCCCTGGAAGGCCACGGTGATGGTCGCGGTGGGACCGTTTCGGTGCTTGGCGACGATCAGGTCGGCCTCGCCCGCGCGCGGGGACTCCTTCTCGTAGGCGTCCTCTCGGTGCAGCAGGATCACCATGTCGGCGTCCTGCTCGATGGAACCGGATTCACGCAGGTCGGAGACCATCGGCTTCTTGTCGGTGCGCTGTTCGGGGCCACGGTTCAGCTGGGAGAGCGCGATCACCGGGACCTCCAGCTCCTTGGCCAGCAGCTTGAGGTTTCGGGACATGTCCGAGACTTCCTGCTGGCGGCTCTCGGGCCGGCGCGAGCCGCCGGACTGCATCAGCTGGAGGTAGTCGATGACGACGAGCGACAGATCGTTGCGCTGCTTGAGGCGCCGGCACTTGGCCCGGATCTCCATCATCGACAGGTTCGGCGAGTCGTCGATGTAGAGGGGGGCGGCCGAGACGTCGGGCATGCGGCGGGCGAGCCGGGTCCAGTCGTCGTCGGTCATGGTGCCCGAACGCATGTGGTGCAGGGCAACGCGGGCCTCCGCCGAGAGGAGGCGCATCGCGATCTCGTTGCGGCCCATTTCGAGGGAGAAGATCACGCTCGGCAGGTTGCTCTTGATGGAGCAGGCGCGCGCGAAGTCCAGCGCGAGCGTCGACTTGCCCATGGCGGGACGCGCGGCGATGACGATCATCTGGCCGGGGTGCAGGCCGTTGGTCAGCGAGTCGAGGTCCGTGAACCCGGTGGGGACGCCCGACATCTGCCCGCTGCGCGAGCCGATCGCCTCGATCTCGTCGAGCGCGCCCTCCATGATGTCGCCGAGCGGCAGGTAGTCCTCCGAGGTCCGCTGCTCGGTGACGGCGTAGATCTCGGCCTGGGCGCTGTTGACGATCTCGTCGACGTCGCCGTCCGCCGCGTAGCCCATCTGCGTGATCTTCGTACCGGCGGCGACCAGGCGGCGCAGGACGGCACGCTCGTGGACGATCTCCGCGTAGTACTCGGCGTTGGCCGCCGTGGGGACGGACTGCACGAGGGTGTGCAGGTACGAGGCCCCGCCGACCTTGGAGATCTCGCCGCGCCGGGTCAGCTCCGCGCCGACGGTGATCGGGTCGGCGGGCTCTCCCTTGGCGTACAGGTCGAGGATGGCCTGGTAGATCGTCTCGTGGGAGGGCCGGTAGAAGTCGTGGCCCTTGAGGACCTCGACGACGTCGGCGATCGCGTCCTTGGAGAGCAGCATGCCGCCGAGGACCGACTGCTCGGCGTCGAGGTCCTGCGGGGGGACCCGCTCGAAGCCGCCGCCACCACCGTCCCAGGAGCCGCCCTCGCGGCCCTGGTCGTCCTGGTCGTCACGACGGCCGCGGCCCTCGCCGTTCCGGCGCGGACGGGCGGGCAGACGGTCACTGGGACCGCTGTCGGCCCAGGGGTCGTCCATGGGCTCGGGCATGCTCACCGGGCCACCTCCTCCCGTCCGCAACGCGGACCTCGCCGTGTCACTCTTTCTACGACACGGCTCTGACATTTGGGGCGCCCGGAACGGCTGTCGGCGCGTCGGGCAACGCCCAACGGTAGGGCCGCGAGCGGCGTCAGCCAATCTTGTTATCCACAGGCTGTGTGGATGAGATGTGGACGACGGTCCCAATGCTGTGGGTAACTCGCCCGAAGCTGTGCACGGACCGGGGGACGGTGCTGTGGACAAAATCACCCGACCCACCCCCACACCCTATCTGACCTGCACTTTCGACACCTTCGGGCTGTGCAGGAGAAAAATCTTCGCCACTGTCTCAAGATCGCCTCCAACGAGGCGGGAAGAACGCCCAAGTCAGAGACTCTGTAAGGATTGCAACACCCTTGCATCCATTACCTGTGGAAGATTAGATTGGGCACATGACACAGGCGCCCACAGCTGCGAAGACCGCCCCGAGACGGCACGACCGCGAGATCCTCGCCCTGGCCGTGCCGGCCTTCGGCGCCCTCGTCGCCGAACCCCTCTTCGTGATGGCCGACAGCGCCATCGTGGGCCACCTCGGCACCCCCCAGCTGGCCGGGCTCGGCGTCGCCGCCGCCCTCCTCACCACCGCCGTGAGCGTCTTCGTCTTCCTCGCCTACGCCACCACCGCGGCCGTCGCCCGCAGGGTCGGCGCGGGCGACCTCCCGGCCGCCATACGCCAGGGCATGGACGGCATCTGGCTGGCCCTGCTGCTCGGCGCCGCCGTCGTGGCCGTCGTCCTGCCCACCGCGCCCTCGCTCATCTCCCTGTTCGGCGCCTCGGACACCGTGGCCCCCTTCGCGATCACCTACCTGCGGATCTCCGCCCTCGGCATCCCCGCGATGCTCGTGGTGCTCGCCGCCACCGGCGTCATCCGCGGCCTCCAGGACACCCGTACGCCGCTCTACGTGGCCATCGGCGGCTTCGCCCTCAACGGCGTCCTGAACGTCGCCCTGGTCTACGGGGCGGACCTCGGCATCGCCGGCTCCGCCTGGGGCACCGTCATCGCCCAGTGCGCCATGGCCGCCGTCTACCTCGTCGTGGTCATCCGGGGGGCCCGCCGCCACGGCGCCTCCCTGCGCCCCGACGCGGCCGGCATCCGGGCCTGCGCCCAGGCCGGCGTCCCGCTGCTGGTCCGCACCCTGTCCCTGCGCGCCATCCTGATGATCGCCACCGCCGTGGCCGCCCGGCTCGGGGACGCCGACATCGCCGCCCACCAGATCCTGCTGTCCCTGTGGAGCCTGCTCGCGTTCGCGCTGGACGCCATCGCCATCGCCGGTCAGGCCATCATCGGCCGCTACCTGGGAGCCGGCGACACCGAGGGCGCCCGCGACGTCTGCCGGCGCATGGTGCGGTGGGGCATCGGCTCCGGCATCGTGCTCGGACTGCTGGTGGTCCTGGCCCGCCCGGTCTTCATCCCGCTGTTCACCAGCGACCCGGTGGTGGAGGACGCCCTGCTGCCCGCCCTGCTCGTCGTCGCGCTGTCCCAGCCGGTCTCCGGGGTCGTCTTCGTCCTGGACGGCGTGCTGATGGGCGCCGGCGACGGCCCCTACCTCGCCCGGGCCATGCTGCTGACCCTCGCCGTGTTCGCCCCCGCGGCCCTGCTCGTCCCCGCCCTCGGCGGCGGTCTGACCGCCCTGTGGTGGGCCATGACCCTGATGATGCTGGTCCGGATGGTCACCCTCCAGCTGCGGGCCCGTTCCGGACGCTGGCTGGTCGCGGGCGCCACCCGCTGACGCACGCAGGCCGCGCACCTGCCCCCGCCGTCACGCTCGGAGCCCCGAAGCCCCGGCCCCCGGCCCCGTGTTTCACGTGAAACACGGGGATCGGTCGCGTTTCACGTGAAACATCACCGCCGGCCCCGCCGCCCCGGAGGACCTCGGAAGCACCGGAAGACCCCGGGAACGACGAAGGGCCGCACCCCGAGGGGTGCGGCCCTTCATGCGCTGCCCTTAGGCGGCGACGACCTCGATGCCCACGTTCGCGGCGACCTCGGCGTGCAGACGCACGGAGACCTGGTACGAACCGAGGGTCTTGATCGGGGAGCCCAGCTCCACGCGACGCTTGTCGACCTTCGGGCCACCGGACGCCTCGATCGCCGTGGCGATGTCGGACGGCGTCACGGAGCCGAAGAGACGACCGGCGTCACCCGCGCGGGTGGCCAGACGGACCTTGACACCCTCGAGACGGGCCTTGACCTCGTTGGCCTGCTCGATGGTCGCGATCTCGTGGATCTTGCGGGCGCGGCGGATCTGCGCCACGTCCTTCTCGCCACCCTTGGTCCAGCGGATCGCGAAACCACGCGGGACCAGGTAGTTGCGAGCGTAACCGTCCTTGACGTCGACGACATCGCCGGCGGTGCCGAGGCCAGAGACCTCGTGGGTCAGGATGATCTTCATTAGTCGGTCACCCTTTCCTTATCGCGCGGTGGACGTGTAGGGCAGCAGCGCCATCTCACGGCTGTTCTTCACGGCCGTGGCGACGTCACGCTGGTGCTGCGTGCAGTTGCCGGTAACGCGGCGGGCACGGATCTTGCCGCGGTCGGAAATGAACTTCCGCAGCATGTTCGTGTCCTTGTAGTCCACGTACGCGGTCTTGTCCTTGCAGAACGCGCAGACCTTCTTCTTAGGCTTGCGCACAGGCGGCTTCGCCATTGTGTCTCTCCTGTGTGATCAAGAAGTGGGGATACGGGCTGCCCTAGAAGGGCGGCTCGTCCGAGTAGCCACCGCCGGAGCCGCCGGAGCTTCCGCCCCAGCCGCCCCCGCCGCCCTGCTGCTGACCGCCGGCCGGCGCGCTGGACGCCCACGGGTCGTCGGAGGGAGCTCCGCCGCCCTGCGGGGCGCCGCCGCCGCTGGGGGCTCCGCCCCAGCCGCCGCCGCCACCCTGCTGCTGACCGCCGCCGCCGTAACCACCCTGGCCGCCGCGACCCGTGGTCTTGGCGACCTTGGCCGTGGCGTTCTTCAGGCTGGGGCCGACTTCCTCGACGTCCAGCTCGTAGACCGTGCGCTTGACACCCTCACGGTCCTCGTACGACCGCTGCCTCAGCCGGCCCTGCACGATGACGCGCATGCCCCGCTGGAGGGACTCGGCGACGTTCTCCGCCGCCTGCCGCCACACCGAGCAGGTCAGGAACAGGCTCTCGCCGTCCTTCCACTCGTTGGTCTGACGGTCGAAGGTGCGGGGGGTGGACGCGACACGGAACTTCGCGACCGCCGCACCCGAGGGGGTGAAGCGCAGCTCGGGGTCGTCGACGAGATTGCCGACGACCGTGATGACGGTCTCGCCTGCCATGGATGAACCTCTCGGCGGGGATTGCTGCTGGGGCTGCTGTGCTACTCGATCCCGATTACCGCTGAACCGAGGTTCAGTGGGTCTCGGGGCGAAGGACCTTGGTCCGGAGAACCGACTCGTTCAGGTTCATCTGGCGGTCGAGCTCCTTGACGACCGCAGGCTCGGCCTGCAGGTCGATGACCGAGTAGATGCCCTCGGGCTTCTTCTTGATCTCGTAAGCGAGACGACGACGGCCCCAGGTGTCGACCTTCTCGACCTTTCCGTTGCCCTCACGGACGACGGAGAGGAAGTTCTCGATCAGCGGGGAGACAGCGCGCTCCTCGAGATCGGGGTCGAGGATGACCATCACTTCGTAGTGACGCATGTGGAACCCACCTCCTTTGGACTCAGCGGCCACGGTCGTTCCGTGGCAGGAGGGTCGTGATGCGTGCGCACGGCGTCCGAGAGCAGACACCGCGCAGACCGTACAGAGTACCCGCTCGCCTCCTTCCGGTTGAAATCCGGCGGTGACCGGCCGCAATCTGTACTCATCGGGTGTGCTCGGTGCTACGCCCCGACCCCCGTCGGGACGGCCCCGCAGCACCGCTCTGCGTCAGCCAGGAGGTGCCTTCCGATGGCACAGGCAATGCACGGCCAGTCCCCCTCCGCCTCGCCCCCGGCGATCTCCCTGCTCGCCACCGACGGCAAGCCCCATCCGCTCCAGGACACCCTGATGGCCGTCACGCTGGCCCTCGGTGCCGTGGCGTTCGTCACTGCGTTCTTCCACAACCTGCACCTGCTGACCTCGTGGGCCGGACTGATCGGAATCGCGACCGGGGCCTACGGGCAGTTCATCTCCGAAACGACACGCGAGCGCTTCGCACTGATCATCGGCCTTGGCGCGTCTGCCCTCGGCTTCTTCCTCGGCATGGCCCACGGCGGCCTCTTCGGCGGCTGGCTGGGCTGACCGGGGGACCTCCTCGACGGGGCGCCGGCGGACCTCCGCCCCGGCCTACGGCCCGTCCCCCAGATGGGTGGCGCCCCCGTCGCAGTAGGCTTCGCGCCATAGCCAGCGAAGCCGCCGAGGAGACGCCCCGCATGAGCCTGTCCCTGAGGACCATCAGCCGAGAGCAGCATCTGGGTTACCTCCAGAGCCTGCCGTCGGCGAGCCACTGCCAGGTCCCGGCGTGGGCCGACGTCAAGAACGAGTGGCGTTCGGAGAACCTCGGTTGGTTCGACGCCCACGGTGAACTCGTCGGCGCCGCGCTCGTGTTGTACCGGCAGCTGCCCAAGGTGAAGCGCTACCTCGCGTACCTCCCCGAGGGGCCCGTCATCAACTGGTTCGCCCCGAATCTGGAGGAATGGCTCCAGCCGATGCTGGCGCACCTCAAGCAGCAGGGCGCCTTCACCGTGAAGATGGGTCCGCCCGTCGTCATCCGGCGCTGGAACGCCGCCGCGATCAAGTCCGGCATCCAGGACCCGGACGTCAAGCGCCTGCGCGACGTGGAGGCTTCGGTCATCGAGCCCCGCGCCTTCGAGGTGTCCGACAAGCTGCGCCGCATGGGCTGGCAGCAGGCCGAGGACGGCGGCGCCGGCTTCGGCGACGTACAGCCGCGCTACGTCTTCCAGGTGCCGCTGGCGAACCGCTCGCTGGACGACGTCCTCAAGGGCTTCAACCAGCTGTGGCGCCGCAACATCAAGAAGGCCGAGAAGGCCGGCGTCGAGGTCGTCCAGGGCGGCTACGAGGACCTGCCGACCTGGCAGCACCTCTACGAGATCACCGCCGAGCGCGACAAGTTCCGCCCCCGCCCGCTCAGTTACTTCCAGCGCCAGTGGACGGCCCTCAACTCCGAGGACCCGAACCGGATGCGGCTGTACATCGCGACGCACGAGGGGGAGCCGCTGGCCGCCGCCACGATGCTCACCGTCGGCCAGCACGTCTGGTACTCCTACGGCGCCTCCGCCAACCACAAGCGCGAGGTCCGCCCCTCCAACGCGATGCAGTGGCGCATGCTGCGCGATTCCTACGCGCTCGGCGCCAGCGTCTACGACCTGCGCGGCATCAGTGACACCCTGGACGAGAACGACCACCTGTTCGGTCTCATCCAGTTCAAGGTGGGTACCGGCGGCGAGGCCGTCGAGTACGTCGGCGAGTGGGACTTCCCGCTCAACAAGATGCTGCACAAGGCGCTCGACATCTACATGTCGCGCCGCTGACCCCCCGCTCCACCCCACCCCACACACACCGCACCGGCTGCACCACGCAGCCTTCCGAGAGAGGCTCCGGACGGGCATGGCGCTCACGCTCTACGTCGACACCGCGCGCTGGCGTGCGCACCAGAAGCAGATCATCGACCAGTTCCCCGGACTGATCCCGGTCTGCAAGGGCAACGGCTACGGCTTCGGCCACGAGCGGCTGTGCGAGGAGGCGACCCGGATGGGCGCCGACATCCTGGCCGTGGGCACGACGTACGAGGCGGCCAAAATCAAGGACTGGTTCGGCGGTGACCTGCTCGTCCTCACCCCGTTCCGGCGCGGCGAGGAACCGGTGCCGCTGCCGGACCGGGTGATCCGTTCGGTCTCCTCGGTGGACGGGGTCCGCGGTCTGGTCGGCGCCCGCGTGGTCATCGAGTGCATGAGCTCGATGCGCCGCCACGGCATCTCCGAGCAGGACCTGGGCCTGCTCCAGTCGGCGATCGAGGACGTGCGGCTGGAGGGCTTCGCCCTCCACCTGCCGCTGGACCGCCCGGACGGCTCGGACGCCGTCGAGGAGGTCATCGGCTGGATGGACCGGCTGCGCGCGGCCCGGCTGCCGCTGCACACCATGTTCGTCAGCCACCTGCGGGCCGAGGAGCTGGCGCGCCTCCAGCAGCAGTTCCCGCAGACCCGCTTCCGGGCCCGCATCGGCACCCGGCTGTGGCTCGGCGACCACGAGGCGACGCAGTACCGCGGCTCGGTCCTGGACGTCACCCGCGTCGGCAAGGGGGACCGCTTCGGCTACCGGCAGCAGAAGGCCGCCTCGGACGGCTGGCTGGTCGTCGTCGCGGGCGGCACCTCGCACGGTGTGGGCCTGGAGGCCCCCAAGGCCCTGCACGGGGTGATGCCGCGTGCCAAGGGCGTCGCCCGGGCCGGTCTGGCCACGGTCAACCGCAACCTGTCGCCCTTCGTGTGGGCGGGCAAGCAGCGGTGGTTCGCGGAGCCGCCGCACATGCAGGTGTCGATCCTGTTCGTGCCCTCGGACGCCACCGAGCCGAAGGTGGGCGACGAGCTGGTCGCGCACCTGCGGCACACCACCACCCAGTTCGACCGGGTGCTCGACGCCTGAGCCCCGCCTGACGGGCCCCGCCGGGCCCGTCAGCGACCGGGGTCCGTGCCCCAGTCGACCCGCTGTCCCACGGAAGGCGCCGCGTCCCGCGGCGCCTTCCGTGCTTCCCTCAGGGTGAACACGTCCTCGGCGCCGTCCAGGACGCCGCCGGAGGGGTCGTCGGCGCCGTCGCGCCGTACGACGTCGTGTTCGGGCAGCAGGATGTCGCGCACCACCACGGCGCACAGGTAGATCGTCGCCAGCAGGTGGGCGGCGATGGCCAGCTGGTAGCCCTCCACGGGCAGGCCCTGGTGCTTGTCGCCGCTGGAGGTGTAGGCGAGGTAGAACCAGATCCCGAGGTAGTAGAGGACCTCGCCGGCCTGCCAGATCAGGAAGTCCCGCCAGCGGGGCCGGGCGAGCGCGGCGAGCGGGATGAGCCACAGCACGTACTGCGGCGAGTAGACCTTGTTGGCGAGGATGAACGCCGCCACCACCAGGAAGGCCAGCTGGGCGAAGCGGGGCCGGCGCGGGGCCGTCAGGGTGAGCAGCCCGATGGACAGGCACAGCAGCAGCGTGAGGCCCGTCGCGTAGGTGTTGGCCCCGTCCAGGGGGTTGCCGGTGCGCTGCGAGATCAGCAGCCAGACGGAGCCGAAGTCGATGGGCCGCTCCTGGCTGAAGACGTAGAAGCGCTTCCAGCCGTCCCAGGCGACGTACATGACGGGAACGTTGACGGCGAGCCATGCGGCGACGGCCGCGAGGGTGGCCGCGCCGAAGGCCCGCCACCTGCCCGCCCGCCAGCAGAGCACGAACAGGACCCCGAGCAGCAGGACGGGGTAGAGCTTGGCGGCGGTGGCCAGGCCGATGGCGACACCGGCGAGGGCGGGCCGGCCGCGCGACCACATCAGCATGGCGACGGCGGTCAGGGCGACGGCCGGCAGGTCCCAGTTGATGGTGGCCGTGAGCGCGAAGGCGGGGGCCAGGGCGAGCAGCAGGGCGTCCCAGGGCCGGTTGCGGTGGGTGCGGGCGACGCAGACGGCGATGACCGCGGCGCAGATCATCAGCATGCCCGCGTTGACCATCCAGTACATCTGCTCGCGGTGCTGGATGCTGCCGGCGGTGGGCGTGAGCCAGGAGGCGACCTGCATGAAGGCCCCGGTGAGCACCGGGTACTCCAGGTACTCCATGCCGCCGAACTTCGGGTCCGTGGCGATGTCGGGGAACTTGTCGACGTACGGCGTGAGCCCCTCGGCGAAGCCCCGGGCGGAGTACAGGTGCGGGATGTCCGAGTAGCAGGCGTGCGTGTACTGGGAGGCCGCTCCGCGGAACCAGGCCCAGTCGTAGCAGGGCGCCTTCTGCGCCATGCCGAGCGCGAACATGCCGAGCATGACGAGGGCCACGACGCGTACGGGGTTCAGCCAGTGGCCACCGAGGCGGGCGCGGCGGCCGATCGGGCCGCCGATGAGCTCGCTGCCGGCCGCCGCGACCTCGTCCTGCTGCGTGGGCAGTACGGGCCGGTCCTCGTGCACCTGGGTCATGCGCTCATCCTGCCGTACCGCACCGGACACGGGCGAGGGCCGTCGCGGCGGTGCGACGGCCCTCTGGTGGTGCGGTGGTGCGGTCGTGCGTGGTGCGGTGGTGCGTGGTGCGGTGGTGCGTGGTGCGGGTGGGTGCGGTCACCGGCCGGGGAGCGGCGGGTGGTCGACCCGGATCGATCGGGGGGTCAGCCGCCGATGCCCATGTTGGCTCCCCAGTTGGTCGTACCGCCGGGACGGCCGGGCCGGCCCGTGTACGTCGGGGAGGGCTCGCCGCCGCCGGCGCCCCCGTCGTTGCCGCCGGTGGGCAGTCCGCCGTTGGTGGTGCCGCCCCGGCCGCCGTTGCCTCCGCCGGGGCCGTTGCCGCCGTTGCCCCCGTTGCCCGCGCCGCCGGTGTTCGTCGGGTCGCACAGGTTCCACGGGCCGGGACGGCAGCTCGGCTTGCCGTCGTCGGACGGGGAGGGCGAGACCGTCGACGGGGAGGTCGAGGGGGAGGTGGAGGGGGAGACCGACGGCGACGGGGACGCCGCCGGGGTCGGGGTGGGCGCGCCGGCCGCGTCCGCGGTGACGCCGATGTCCTCGGCCTCGGGGAACTGCTTGACCGGGGTGTCCTTGAGGGCCTCGCGCATGTACTCGGTCCAGATCACGGCCGGGATGTCACCACCGTGGATGGAGTCGACACCGCCCACGTGGTTCATGGACAGCAGCTTGCGGTCCTTGCCCTTGGCGTTCGGGTCGTTGCGGAAGAGGGTCACCGAGGTGGACAGCTGCGGGGTGTAGCCGACGAACCAGGCCGACTTGTTCTGGTCGGTGGTGCCGGTCTTGCCGGCGGCCGGCCGGCCCAGCTTCTTCGCCTTGGTGCCGGTGCCGTTCTCGACGACGTTGCGGAGCACCTTGGTGATGTTGTCGGCGATGTCGTCGTCCATGGCCCGGGCCTCCTTCGGGGGCTCGAACCCGGGCAGCTCCTTGCCTCCCTTGACGACCGACTGCACCGAGTAGGGCTCGCGGTGGGTGCCGGAGGCGGCGAAGGTCGCGTAGGAGTCGGCCATGCGGATGGCGCTGGGCGTCGAGGTGCCGAGGGCGAAGGAGGCGTTGTTGTTCGCGTCCATCGACTCCTCCAGGATGCCCGTGGACTTGGCCACCGAGCGGACCTTGCTGTGGCCGACGTCGAAGACGAGCTGGGCGAAGGGCACGTTGATCGACTGGCGCATCGCCTCGTTGAGGGTCACGTAGCCGTGGGCCTCGGGGCTCTCGTTCTTCTGGCGGAAGGGCTGTCCGTTGGAGCCGAGCAGCGGCTTGCCCTCGCGGTTGTTGATCACCGCGAGGTCGTCGCCGTTGTACTTGCTGTCGATCGAGATGCCCGAGCCCTTGGAGTTCTGCGTGCCGTACTGCATGGCCGCGGCCAGGACGTAGGGCTTCCAGGTCGAGCCGACGGGGACGCCGGAGGTGTTGGCGTTGTTGCTGAAGTGCTTCTGGTCGAAGCCGGGGCCGCCGTACAGGGCGACGATCGCTCCCGTCTTCACGTCCACCGAGGCGGCTCCGACCTGCACGAACGTGTCGTACTCGGGGCGCTTCTTCACGTCGAGGAAGTCGTTGCGGGTGTCCTCGACGGCCTTCACTAGGGCGTCGACCCGGGGCTTCTCGAAGGTGGTGCGGATCGTGTAGCCGCCCATCGCCAGCTTCTCCGCGGTGATGTCGCCGGTCTTCATCACGTAGGCCTTGGCCACGTCGACGAGGTAGCCGGTCTGCCCGCCCATGCCACGGGCCTGCTCGGACTCCACGCGGGCCGGGAAGTCGGAGTCCTTGTACTTGTCGCGCTCGGCCTTCGTCATCCGGCCGACGGCGACCTCGCGGTCCAGGACCCAGGCCCAGCGGGCGCGGGCGCGCTTCTCGTTGGCCTCGGGGGTGGCGGCGGTGCCGATGCCGCCGTCCGGGTTGTAGAGGTTCGGACCCTTGAGCAGGGAGGCGAGGAAGGCGCTCTCGGACGGGTTGAGGTCCTTGCAGTCCTTGCCGAAGTAGGCGCGGGCGGCGGCCTGGATCCCGTAGGCGTCCCGACCGTAGTAGGCGGTGTTCAGGTAGCCGGCGAGGACGACGTCCTTCTCCTCCGTCATGCCCAGGCGCAGCGCGATGAACAGCTCGGTGGCCTTGCGCTTGAGGGTCTGCTCGGAGTCCAGGTACGTGTTCTTCACGTACTGCTGGGTGATGGTCGAGCCGCCCTGGGTGGAGCCGCCGGTGGCCATGTTCACCACGGCGCGGGCGATGCCCATCGGGTCGACGCCCTTGTCCGTCTCGAAGGACTCGTTCTCCGCGGCGATCACGGCGTTCCGCATCGACACGGGGATCTGATCGATGCTGACGATCTGGCGGTTCGTGGAACCGCCCGTGGCGACCATCTGCGTGCCGTCGGCCCACTGGAAGACGTTGTTCTGCGCCTCCGCCGCCTTGTTGGCGTCGGGCGTGCCCACGCTGGCGATGCCGATGCCGGCGCCCGCCACGATGACGGCGAAGAAGCCGAGGAAGGTGCCGCCGACCAGCTTCCAGGAGGGGACGAAGCGCTTCCAACCGGCCTTGCCCGCGCGGGGGTAGTCGATGAACCGGCTTCCGCCCCGATCCCCCCCGCCCGCGGGGCGTCCGCGGCCGGGGGCCGCGCGGCGGTCGGCCCGGCGGGCGTCGGCGCGACCGCCGTACGGGGCCTGGCCGCCCGGCGGGCCGGCGGGGGAGCCGGGGGGTACCTCCCGCCCGGGACCGGCGCCCCGTCCCGGGCGCTGCTGGGCAGCCCGGCGGGAGGCGGCGCGGCCGCCGCCCTGGGACTGCGGCGGTTTGCGGCGGTGCTCGCTCATCGAACGACTACTCCTCGGGCAGGCGAGTGGCCTGGAAGCGGCAAACGGATTCCGGTTAGCGCGGTTTCTGCCCGCACAGACTACGCACGGTCAAAACCCGACCAGTGCCGAAGTTCACCCCAAATCAGGCACTTCACGTCGTACGAATTGGTGATGTGACGCCGGTCACCACGCCACCACTTGTAGCCGGAGTCCACCCGTTCTATCGTCTGGATGTATCGAGCCGATACATCAGCTCGACATAAACTCAGAGGCAGAGAGAGGCAGGCGGATGAGCAGACGCTCCGGCATCCTCGAGTTCGCCGTCCTCGGCCTGCTTCGCGAATCCCCCATGCACGGTTACGAGCTGCGCAAGCGGCTCAACACCTCGCTGGGGGTCTTCAGGGCGTTCAGCTACGGGACCCTCTATCCCTGCCTCAAGACGCTGGTCGCCAACGGCTGGTTGATCGAGGAGCCGGGCAGCGCCCCGGAGGACGCACTCGCCGCTTCACTCGCAGGGCGCCGCGCCAAGATCGTCTACCGGTTGACGGCCGCGGGCAAGGAGCACTTCGAGGAGCTCCTGTCCCACACCGGCCCCGACACCTGGGAAGACGAGTCCTTCGCCGCTCGCTTCGCCTTCTTCGGCCAGACCGAACGAGACGTGCGGATGCGCGTGCTGGAAGGCCGCCGCAGCCGGCTGGAGGAGCGCCTCGAAAAGATGCGCGCCTCCCTCGCCCGGACCCGGGAGCGTCTCGACGACTACACGCTCGAACTGCAACGCCACGGAATGGAATCCGTGGAGCGGGAAGTGCGCTGGCTGAACGAGCTCATCGAGAGCGAGCGGGCGGGACGGGATCGCAGACGACCCGGCCCGCCCGACCACACTGCAAAGTGAGGCCTGCATCTCGCAGGCCTCGTTCCGAGAACAAACAGGGAGCAACCGGAATGGGTTCGGTTCGCGTAGCCATCGTCGGCGTGGGCAACTGCGCCGCCTCGCTGGTGCAGGGCGTCGAGTACTACAAGGACGCCGACCCGGCGTCCAAGGTCCCCGGGCTGATGCACGTCCAGTTCGGCGACTACCACGTGCGCGACATCGAGTTCGTCGCCGCGTTCGACGTCGACGCGAAGAAGGTCGGCCTCGACCTCTCCGACGCCATCGGCGCCAGCGAGAACAACACCATCAAGATCTGCGACGTCCCGAACTCCGGCGTGACCGTCCAGCGCGGCCACACCCTGGACGGCCTGGGCAAGTACTACCGCCTGACGATCGAGGAGTCCGCCGAGGCCCCCGTCGACGTCGTCCAGATCCTCAAGGACCGTCAGGTCGACGTCCTGATCTGCTACCTGCCCGTCGGTTCCGAGGACGCGGCGAAGTTCTACGCCCAGTGCGCCATCGACGCCAAGGTCGCCTTCGTCAACGCCCTCCCGGTCTTCATCGCCGGCACCAAGGAGTGGGCCGACAAGTTCACCGAGGCCGGTGTCCCGATCGTCGGCGACGACATCAAGTCCCAGGTCGGCGCCACCATCACGCACCGCGTGATGGCGAAGCTGTTCGAGGACCGCGGTGTCCGTCTCGAGCGCACCATGCAGCTCAACGTCGGCGGCAACATGGACTTCAAGAACATGCTCGAGCGCGACCGCCTCGAGTCGAAGAAGATCTCCAAGACGCAGGCCGTCACCTCGCAGATCCCCGACCGTGAGCTCGGCGAGAAGAACGTCCACATCGGCCCGTCCGACTACGTGGCGTGGCTCGACGACCGCAAGTGGGCCTACGTCCGCCTCGAGGGTCGCGCCTTCGGCGACGTCCCGCTGAACCTCGAGTACAAGCTCGAGGTGTGGGACTCCCCGAACTCCGCCGGTGTCATCATCGACGCCCTGCGCGCCGCGAAGATCGCCAAGGACCGCGGCGTCGGTGGCCCGATCCTGTCGGCGTCCAGCTACTTCATGAAGTCCCCGCCGGTCCAGTACTTCGACGACGAGGCCTACGCGAACGTCGAGAAGTTCATCAAGGGCGAGGTCGAGCGCTAGTCGCCGCGAGGATCCGCGCGTCCCTTCGGGACACCCGGTCTTCGACTGATCTTCCGCCGTGGGTCCCCGGACAATGTGTCCGGGGACCCACGGCGTATGTGACCCTTGCCCTCATGCCTGTCGTACGTGATCTGCGCGTACTCCTGCGCCTGAGGGACTTCCGCAACCTGCTCGCCGTACGGCTGCTCTCGCAGGCCGCCGACGGTGTCTACCAGGTCGCGCTCGCCACCTACGTGGTGTTCTCCCCGGAGAAGCAGGCCTCGCCCGCGGCCATCGCCTCGGCCATGGCCGTCCTGTTGCTGCCCTACTCGGTGATCGGCCCCTTCGCCGGGGTCCTGCTCGACCGCTGGCGCCGTCGCCAGGTCTTCCTCTACGGCAACCTGCTGCGGGCCTTCCTCGCCTGCGTGACCGGCATGCTGATCGTGGCCCACGTACCGGACTGGCTCTTCTACGCCTCCGCCCTGTCCGTGACCGCCGTGAACCGCTTCGTCCTCGCCGGCCTCGCCGCTTCCCTGCCCCGCGTCGTCGACCCCGCCCTGCTGGTCACGGCGAACGCCCTCTCGCCCACCGCCGGGACCCTCGCGGCCGTCGCCGGCGGCGGCCTGGCCTTCCTCGTGCGGCTCCTGGGCTCGGGCTCCAACGCCGTGGTGGTGCTGCTGGGCGCCGCCCTCTACCTGGGCGCGGCCCTCGTCGCCCTGCGCCTGGCCGTCGACCTGCTGGGGCCCGACCATCCGCCCGGCAGGGTCCACCCCTCTCCGCTGGAGGGGGTCGCGCTCACCGCCCGCGGCATGGTCGAGGGCCTGCGGCACTTGGCCGAGCGGCGCGAGGCCGCCCTGGCGCTCACCGCGATGACCCTGATGCGGTTCTGCTACGGGGCGCTCACGGTGATGCTGCTGATGCTCTGCCGCTACTCCTGGTCGGACAACGAGTCGGACGGCCTGGCCCTGCTGGGCATCGCCGTCGGGGTCTCCGGTGCCGGGTTCTTCGCGGCGGCCGTGATCACGCCCTGGCTCGTGACCCGGCTGGGCCCCGCTGCCTGGATCGGCTGCTGCGCCGCCGGCTCGGCCGTGCTGGTCCCGGCGCTGGGGCTGTTCTTCGCCCCCGGGCCGATGCTCGTGGCCGCGTTCGTCCTCGGTCTGGCCACGCAGGGCGCGAAGATCTCCACCGACACGGTCGTGCAGTCCCGGGTGGACGACGACTTCCGGGGCCGGGTCTTCTCGGTCTACGACGTGCTGTTCAACGTCGCCTTCGTCGGGGCCGCCGCGGTCTCCGCGCTGATGCTCCCCGTCGACGGCCGGTCCGTCGCGCTGATCATCGGCGTGGCCCTGATCTACGGCGGCACGGCCGCGCTCCTGCGCCGACAGGGGCAGACCTCGCTCCGCGAGGGGCGCCCGCGACGTTTCACGTGAAACATCGCGCACCGGACGCAGCGCCCGGGCCTCCGCGTCGACGGCTGTCGATGTTGTCGCTGTTTCACGTGAAACAGCGACGGCCCTCGACGAACATCGACGCGGAGGATCACACGTCAGGCGCCCGGGGTCGCCGTGGTCTGCGCGGCCCACCACTCCTTGAGGGCGGCGACGGCGGCGTCGCGCGCCATCGGGCCGTTCTCCAGACGCAGGTCCAGCAGGAAGGCGTAGGCCTTGCCCACCGCGGGGCCCGGCTTGATCTCCAGGATCTGCTGGATCTCGTTGCCGTCCAGGTCGGGGCGGATCGCGTCCAGCTCCTCCTGCTCCTGGAGCTGGGCGATCCGCTCCTCCAGCCCGTCGTAGGTACGGGAGAGGGCGTTGGCCTTGCGCTTGTTGCGCGTGGTGCAGTCCGACCGGGTCAGCTTGTGCAGGCGGTCGAGCAGCGGACCGGCGTCGCGGACGTAGCGCCGCACCGCCGAGTCGGTCCACTCCCCGTCCCCGTAGCCGTGGAAGCGCAGGTGCAGCTCCACCAGCCGGGACACGTCCTTGACCATGTCGTTCGAGTACTTCAGCGCCGTCATGCGCTTCTTGGTCATCTTCGCGCCCACCACCTCGTGGTGGTGGAAGGAGACCCGACCGTCGCTCTCGAAGCGGCGGGTGCGGGGCTTGCCGATGTCGTGCAGCAGGGCCGCGAGCCGCAGCACCAGGTCGGGACCGTCCTCCTCCAGCGCGATCGCCTGCTCCAGCACGATCAGCGAGTGGTCGTAGACGTCCTTGTGGCGGTGGTGCTCGTCGCTCTCCAGTCGCAGCGCGGGCAGCTCCGGCAGCACCCGGTCCGCGAGCCCGGTGTCCACGAGCAGCCCCAGGCCCTTGCGGGGGTGCGCGGACAGCAGGAGCTTGTTCAGCTCGCCCTGGATCCGCTCCGCCGAGACGATCTCGATCCGGTCCGACATCTCCTTCATCGCGGTCACCACCTCGGGCGCCACCTCGAAGTCCAGCTGCGCGGCGAAACGGGCCGCGCGCAGCATGCGCAGCGGATCGTCGGAGAAGGACTCCTCGGGGGTGCCGGGCGTGCGCAGCACCCCGGCGGCGAGGTCCTCCAGGCCACCGTGGGGGTCCACGAACTCCTGCTCGGGCAGGGCCAGCGCCATGGCGTTGACGGTGAAGTCGCGCCGGACGAGGTCTTCCTCGATCGAGTCGCCGTAGGAGACCTCGGGCTTGCGGGAGGTGCGGTCGTACGCCTCGGAGCGGTACGTGGTCACCTCGATCTGGAAGCTCCGCTCGGCGTCCCCGACGCGGGCCGCCTTCTGGGCGCCGATCGTGCCGAAGGCGATGCCGATGTCCCACACCGAGTCGGCCCACGGCCGCACGATCTTGAGGACGTCCTCGGGACGCGCGTCGGTGGTGAAGTCGAGGTCGTTGCCGAGACGCCCGAGCAACGCGTCACGGACGGAGCCTCCGACCAGGGCGAGGCGGAAGCCCGCCTCCTGGAAGCGGCGGCCGAGCTCGTCGGCGACGGGCGCGACCCGCAGCAGTTCACTGACCGCGCGGCGCTGCACCTGACTCAGGGCACTGGGGTTGTCTTCATTGGCGTTCGGCACAACAGAAAAGGGTACGTGGCCCGCCCGGTCCGGGCTCCCCCGTTTCCGCAGGCCCCGCCATCCCGCACCCCCTGCGGTCCCGATCATGTGGAGCAAGCCGCGGCACTCGCGCACAGCGCGCCTCGTTACCATGCGTGGACGCACAACCGACGACCACTGACACTTCGAGGGACGGGCGAGCGCGTGGCCGAGGCGGCAGAGAACCACGGGGCGTCGCCCGCCCCTGCCCGGCGCCGGTGGCTGCGACGGGCGGCCGTCCTGCTCACCGGGACGCCGGTGCTCGCCGCGTTGATCTACGCCCCCGCCCCGCCGGCGCAGGCGGCCGATTCCGCCGTCGACGTGCAGCTGACCGAGGTGGCGCCCAGCGCGCCGGTCAAGAGCGACACGCTGACGATCTCGGGAACGGTGGTCAACAACGGCCGCGAGACGATCAAGAACGCCCACGTCGGTCTGCGCGTCGGCCCCCGGCTGGGCGACCGGTCGGCCATCGACGAGGTCGCCGACCGCAAGGGGTTCCGGCCCGGGGTGGATCCGGGGGAGATCGACCAGGCCTTCTCCGTGAAGATCGACTCGCTGCCCTCCAAGGTCGACCAGCAGTTCACGATCAAGGTCCCGGTCAACCGGCTCGACCTGGGCGCGGACGGCGTCTACCAGCTCGGGGTCTCCCTGTCCGGGGCCACCGACAGCCGACCGAACGAGCAGGTCCTCGGGATCCAGCGGACGTTCCTGCCCTGGCAGCCCGATCCGGCCGCCAAGCGCTCCTCCCTGACCTACGTGTGGCCGCTGGTCTCCACCACCCACGTCACGGCGGAAACGGGCTCGGACGAGCTCCAGACCCCCGTGTTCCTCGACGACTCGCTCGCGGACGAGCTGCGGCCCGGCGGCCGACTGGAGCGCATGGTCTCGCTCGGCAAGGACCTGCCGATCACCTGGGTCATCGACCCCGACCTGCTCACCACCGTCGACGCCATGACGAAGGGCTACCGCGTCCGCAGCCCCGAACCGGGCGGCAAGCCCGTCCAGGGGCGGAACAAGGCCGTCGCCGAGCAGTGGCTGAACTCCCTGGAGAGCGCCGTCCAGGGCAAGAAGGTCGTCGCCCTGCCCTTCGCCGACCCGGACCTGGCCTCCCTCGCCCACCACGGCAAGGACGTCTCGGGCACCCTGGGCCAGCTCCGGCCCGCGACCGACAAGGCGAGGGACACCGTCGAGACGGTGCTCCACGTCACGCCGTCGACCGACTTCTCCTGGCCCGTGGACGGCGCGATCGACCCGTCGATCGTCAACGTCGCCACCTCGGCCGGCGCGCACAACGTCCTGACCCGCAGCGACAGCCTCCAGGAGACCGGCGCCCTCGGCTACACCCCGACGGCCGCGCGCCCCATCGGCGCCGGCACGACCGCCGTGGTCGCGGACGCGGAGCTCTCCACCGCCTTCGAGGGCGACATGGCCCGCGCGGGCGGCTCCACCCTGGCCGTGCAGCAGTTCCTGGCCCACAGCCTCGCCCTGAACCTGCACGACAGCCCGGAGCCGCGCAGCTACGTGGTGACCCCCCAGCGCAGGCCCACGGCCACCCAGGCGGAGTCGATGGCGACCGCCCTGCGCGGGCTCCAGGGCGCCCGCTGGACGCAGCCCTCCGACCTGGAGGCGGCGGCCGCGGCCAAGCCCGACCCGGGGGCCGCGACGCAGGTGCCCGGCGCCGGCCAGTACCCGGAGTCGCTCGCCAAGGAGGAGCTTCCCGTCTCGGCCTTCGAGCAGATCCGCACCACGCAGAACACCCTCGACCACTTCAAGGTCATCCTGACGGCCCCGGACCGGGTCGAGATCCCCTTCGGGAACACCACCAACCGGGAGATGTCGACCTCCTGGCGCGGTCGCCCCGACCAGGCCCGCGAGTACCGCGACCAGGTCCAGGAGTACCTGCTGGGACTGACCGAGAAGGTCAAGGTCGTCCCGAAGTCGGACGCCACCCTGTCCGGACACAGCGCGACGATCCCGGTCAGCGTCCAGAACAGTCTGGTGCAGGACGTCCACAACCTCGTGCTCCGCGTGAAGTCCGCCAATCCCACGCGTCTGATGTTCGGCGACAGCGGCGAAGCGGAACAGGAAGTCACCGTCCAGGGCGGGCACAGCCAGACGGTAAAGTTCACCGCCAACGCCACTGCGAGCGGTCCCGTCGAGGTCACCGCACGTCTCTTCACCAAGGACGGCGTGCCGTACGGCAAGGAACGGAAGTTCACCGTCGAGGCAACCGAGATCACCCCCACCGTCATGCTCGTCATCGCCGGCGGTGTTCTCCTGCTGGTCCTGGCAGGCATCAAGATGTACGCCAGCCGCAAGCGCGTCGCCGCGCGTGCGGTCGCCGAGGACAGCACGCAGCCGAGTGACGAGTCCCCGGACACCGAACCGCAAAGCGCGGAGGGGTCCGGCACGGGTGAGACAGTGGACCGTTGAGCAATGCCGTGGCCGGTCGGCCTGGGGACGATGAGGTGGGGTTGCGATGAACGCGCCGTACGACGGTGACCGAGCGCAGGGCACTGGTGGGCCGACGCCCTCCCAGGGCACTGCCCCGGGCACTCCGGTGCCCGGACAGGTTCCGGCGCCCGCGCCCGCGCCGGAACACGACCCCTACGTCCACGACCCCTACGTCCAGGACGCCTACGACCACGACCCCTACCGGGGCCAGGACCTGTCGGCCCAGGACCCCGTGGCCGAGGTGCTCTACGACCGCGCCTCCCACCCCCCGCCGCCGCCGGGCACCTACCAGGAGGCAGGCCCGCTCTACGCGGCCCCGCAGGCCCACTCCCACGGCCCCGACCCCCGCGTCTGGGCGCAGACCCCGCCCCCCGAACCGGACGGCCCCTCCCGCCACCTCCCCTACGGCGACCACGCGACGACGACGCAGTTCGTCGGAGTGGACTCCCTGGTGACCAGCGCCGCGGAGGAGCAGCAGGAGCCGGACGCCTTCACCCACCTCTACCGCGACCAGCAGGCGGTGCCGCGTCCCCCGGTGGAGGAGGCGCCCGTGGCGGCCCCCGCCCCGACGAAGCCCGCCGGGCGGGCCGCCGGCCTGATGAAGTCCAGCGCCCTGATGGCCGCGGGCACGATCGTCTCCCGCATCACCGGCTTCGCGCGCACGCTGGTGATCGCCGGCGCCATCGGCGTCGCCTCCCTCAACGACAGCTACCAGGTCGCCAACACCCTCCCGACGATGATCTACGTGCTCGTCGGCGGCGGCGCCCTCAACGCGGTCTTCATCCCGCAGCTCGTCCGGGCCATGAAGAACGACGAGGACGGCGGCGAGGCGTACGCCAACCGCCTGCTCACCCTGGTCGTGGTGCTGCTGGGCGCGGTGACCACCATCTGCGTGTTCGCGGCACCGCTGTTCATCGCGATGATGTCGCAGAAGATCGCCGACAGTCCGGAACGCATGGACATCGCGGTGGCCTTCGCGCACTACTGCCTGCCCACCATGTTCTTCATGGGCGTGCACGTGGTGCTCGGTCAGATCCTCAACGCCCGCGGCCGGTTCGGCGCGATGATGTGGACCCCGGTCCTCAACAACATCGTCGTCATCGCCACCTTCGGCGCCTTCATCTGGGCCTTCGGCGGTTTCACCAGCACCGGCGTCACCGAGGCGACCATCACCCCCGAGGGCGTCCGCCTGTTGGGCATCGGCACCCTGCTCGGCCTCGCCGTCCAGTCCCTCGCGATGCTCCCCTACCTCCGCGACGCCGGCTTCCGGCCGCGCCTGCGCTTCGACTGGAAGGGCCACGGCCTCGGCAAGGCCGCGGGCCTGGCCAAGTGGACCTTCTTCTTCGTCCTCGCCAACCAGATCGGTCTGGTCGTCGTCACCCAGCTCGCCACCTGGGCGGGTGAGGTCGCCGACAAGCAGGGCCACGGCGGTACCGGCATCACCGGCTACAACTACGCCCTGCTCCTGTGGCAGATGCCGCAGGCCATCATCACCGTCTCCGTCATGACGGCCGTGCTGCCCCGCATCTCGCGCTCCGCCCACGACGGCGACGCCGCCGCCGTCCGCGACGACATCTCCTACGGCCTGCGCACCTCGGCCGTGGCGATCGTCCCCTGCGCCTTCGCCTTCCTCGCGCTCGGCGTACCGATGTCCACGCTGCTGTACGCGAGCACCGGCGCCGACGACGCCACCAACATCGGCTTCATCCTGATGGCGTTCGGCCTCGGCCTGATCCCGTACTCCGTGCAGTACGTGGTCCTGCGCGGCTTCTACGCCTACGAGGACACCCGGACCCCCTTCTACAACACGGTCATCGTCGCCGCGGTCAACGCGAGCGTCTCCGCCCTCGCCTTCTTCGTGCTGCCGGCCCGCTGGGCCGTCGTCGGCATGGGAGCCGCCTACGGCCTCGGCTACGCGGTCGGAGTCGGCGTGGCCTGGCGCCGCCTGAAGAACCGTCTGGGCGGCGACCTCGACGGCGCCCACGTCATGCGCACCTACACCCGCCTGATCGGCGCCTGCGTCCCGGCCGCGGCCGTCGCCGGGGCCGTGGCCTACGGGGTCACCCTCTGGCTGGGCAACGGGGCGCTCGGCTCCCTGGCGGCCCTCGTGGCGGGCGCCGCGGCCCTGGGCGCGGTGTTCCTCGTCGCCGCGAAGCGGATGCGGATCGAAGAGCTCAACGCCATGGTCGGGATGGTCCGCGGACGTCTGGGACGCTGATGCGTCCACCCGCCCCCGATTCGAGACCTCTTCGCGTGTCGTGCGGAGCGCCGGACTGTGGGCACAATTGGCATGGCTTCGCAGACTGGCCGACAGCGCGCAACGGATGGGGAGGCAGGGACGACGGTGGCGGAACGTAGCACGGCTGCCGTCGACGTGGCCGACAACAGCGGCGAGCAGCCGCCGGCCGCGCACGCGGCCAAGGCCACGGCCGACGGGGTGGACACCCAGAACGGACGAGCCGCGGACGGATCCATGCCCGAAAAGGACGGCGAACGCGCCGGTGCGGCACCCGCGACCGCGCCCGAACTCCACAGCGGCCACAAGCTCGCGAGGCGCTACCGCCTCGAGGAGTGCGTCACCCGTCTGGACGGATTCAGCAGCTGGCGCGCGATGGACGAGAAGCTGCGCCGCGCGGTGGGGGTCCACCTGCTGCCCGCGGACCACCCGCGGGCCCGCACCGTCCTGGCCGCCGCCCGCTCCTCCGCGCTGCTCGGCGACCCCCGGTTCGTCCAGGTCCTCGACGCCGTCGAGGAGAACGACCTCGTCTACGTGGTCCACGAGTGGCTGCCGGACGCCACGGAACTCACCGCCGTCCTCGCCGCCGGACCGCTGGAGCCCCACGAGGCCTACCAGCTCGTCAGCCAGGTCTCCCAGGCCATGGCGGCGGCGCACCGGGAGGGCCTCGCCCACCTGCGCCTGACCCCGAGCGCGATACTGCGGACGTCGAGCGGCCAGTACCGCATCCGCGGTCTCGCCGTGAACGCCGCCCTGCGCGGCATCACGAGCGACACCCCACAGCGGGCCGACACCGAGGCCATCGGCGCCCTGCTGTACGCCGCCCTCACCCAGCGGTGGCCCTACGAGACCGACGCCTACGGGCTGGCCGGCCTGCCCAAGGGCATCGGGCTGATCGCCCCCGACCAGGTCCGCGCCGGCGTGCACCGGGGACTGGGCGAGCTGGCCATGCGCGCCCTCGCCAACGACGGCGCCACCGCGTCCCGCCAGGAGCCCGCCTGCACCACCCCGGAGGAGCTCTCCAAGGCGGTCGCCGCGATGCCGCGCATCCGGCCGCCGGAGCCCGCCTTCACGGCGCCCCCGGAGTACCAGCACACCACCTACCAGCAGGGCAGCTACGGCCGTCCCCTGGCCACCGGCATGACCACGGCCCAGTCCGTCGTGGTCGGCCCCCCGCCGCCCCCGCTCCAGAGCCGGACCGGCCGTGCGCTCAAGTGGGGCGTGGCCGCGCTGCTCATCGCCGCCCTCGGCCTGGGCAGCTGGCAGCTCGCCGACTCCCTGCTCGACCACAACAAGCAGAACGGCGACACCAACCAGACGACGCAGCAGGGCCCCGACGGCACCGCGGAGAAGAAGGACCCCGTCCCCCTCGCCATCAAGGGCGCCGCCGAGTACTACCCGGACGGCAAGGCACAGAACGCCGACGGGGTCTCCAAGACCTTCGACGCGGACAGCTCCAGCTACTGGCGCACGAAGAGCTACAACGAGGGCCCCAAGTTCGAGATCAAGTCCGGCGTCGGGATCATCTACGACCTCGGCTCCGAGCAGGAGGTCAGGGCCGCCTCGATAGCGTTGAAGCACGCGGGCGACCACACCACCCTGGCGCTGTACGCGGCCGACTCCATGCACCCGAAGAACTCGGTCGACGGCATGAAGAAGATCGTGGGGGCGACGACCAAGGACTCCAGCGTGAACCTGACCGTCGAGACTCCGGTCAAGGCGCGCTACGTCCTGCTGTGGATCACCGAAGTCCCCTACGCGGGCTACGACGACTTCAGCCAGGCCGGTTACAAGCAGGGCATCACGGATGTGAAGTTCAAGGGCTGACGCACACAGGGGGAGGGGCTCACCGTTGGACCAAGCCGCCGCCGGCGACCGCAGCGACCGGGAACTCCTGGAGCTGCACGTGGCCGGCGATCCCGACGCCTTCGGTGAGCTCGTACGCCGCCACCGCGACCGCCTCTGGGCCGTCGCGCTGCGCACCCTCGGGGACCGGGAGGAGGCCGCCGACGCCGTCCAGGACGCCCTGGTCTCCGCCTACCGGGCCGCCCACACCTTCCGCGGCGAATCCGCCGTCACCACCTGGCTGCACCGCATCACCGTGAACGCCTGCCTCGACCGCGCCCGCAAGGCCGCCTCCCGACGGACCTCGCCGCTCGACGACACGGACCGCCTGGAGCGCCTCCTGGAGCCCCACGAGTCCGCCGAGGCACCCGCGGAGCGCCAGGACCTCCACCGGCAGCTGCTGGCCGCCCTCGCCACCCTCCCGGCCGATCAGCGGGCCGCGCTCGTCCTCGTCGACATGCAGGGATACCCCGTCGCCGAGGCCGCGCGGATCCTCGACGTCCCCACCGGGACCGTCAAGAGCCGGTGCGCGCGCGGCCGGGCGAAGCTCCTCCCGATGCTCACTCATCTGCGCACGAATGCCGGGGATAACACCGCCACCGAGCGGGGAAGGAACCGGACGCCGGGAGCAGCCGTCCCACCGGCGACGCAACCCAGGCATCCCGATCCAGATCCAGACGCCGTGAAGGGCGGAGGTGGACGACCGTGACCCCCACGACCGGCAAGACCGGCACGATCCGGCACCCGGAGGTCTCGGAGATCTCCGACCTCACCGAGGGAGTGCTCTCCCCCTCCCGCACGGCCGAGGTGCGGCGACACCTGGGCGGCTGCGCCCTGTGCGCCGACGTACGCGACTCCCTGGAGGAGATCCGCTCCCTGCTGGGCACCCTCCCGGGGCCGCCGCGGATGCCCTCCTCCGTCGCCGGACGCATCGACGCCGCCCTCGCCGCCGAGGCCCTGCTCGAATCCAACAGCTCCCGGGCCACGGCCGAGGCCGAAGCCGAGGCCGCGGCACTCGCCGGCACCGGCGACGGCAGCGGCGACAGCGGCGGCAGCGGCAGCGGCAGCGGCAGCGGCAGCGGCAGCGGCGATGTTTCACGTGAAACGTCGACCGGGCCCGTCCACCGCGCCACGCCGGGGCGGCCCTCCGGTCACCCGTCCGGCCCCAACGGACCCGGCCGACGTCGCGCACGCCGCCGCATCGCCGTGCTCGCCGGCCTCGCCGGGGCGGGGGTCTGCGCCTTCGCGGTCTTCCTGTTCAACGGCTCCGGCGGCCCCGCCCCCTCGGACAGCAGCGCCCGCGCCACCGCCTCCCAGGCCCCCACGGAGGGCTCCGACCGCTCCTCGGAGGCCGGCGGATACACCGCCCAGGGCCTCGGGGGCCAGGTCCGGCAGCTCCTGGCGGCGGGCAGCGGAACCAACAAGACCATGGGCCTGGACTCCGCACCGCCCGGCGTCGCCCCCTCCGACCGGCAGGCGTCCCCGGAGGTCGCGGGCGCGCCCTCCTGCGTCCGGGCCGCCACCGGACGTACGGAGCCCCCGCTCGCGACGGAGCTCGGCAGCTACCGGGGCACGGCCGCCTACCTCGTCGTCCTCCCCCACGTCGGCGACGCCGCCCTCGTGGACGCCTACCTCGTCGACGCCTCCTGCGCGGACGATCCGGCGAAGACCCCGGGCGGTCCCCTGCTGACCGGCACCTATCCACGAACCTGACATGGCCGGGAAAGGACCTGACACGTTCGGGGCCGGGCTGGCAGAAGTAGGGAATGCAAGCGCCGTAGGATCCGTTGGGTGGGGTGAGAGTCCGCACCGGCCCCCGGTAGGCAACGAAGTCCGCAGAGACGAGGAAGAAACCCGTGAGCGACGTACGAAACGTGATCATCATCGGCTCCGGGCCGGCCGGTTACACGGCCGCCCTGTACACCGCACGCGCTTCGCTCAACCCGCTGGTCTTCGAGGGCGCCGTCACCGCCGGTGGCGCCCTGATGAACACCACCGAGGTCGAGAACTTCCCCGGCTTCCAGGACGGCATCATGGGCCCGGACCTCATGGACAACATGCGCGGCCAGGCGGAGCGCTTCGGTGCCGAGCTCGTCCCGGACGACGTCGTCGCCGTGGACCTCACCGGTGAGATCAAGACGGTCACCGACACCGCCGGCACCGTGCACCGCGCGAAGGCCGTCATCGTCACGACCGGCTCCCAGCACCGCAAGCTCGGCCTGCCCAACGAGGACACCCTCTCCGGCCGCGGTGTCTCCTGGTGCGCCACCTGCGACGGGTTCTTCTTCAAGGACCAGGACATCGCCGTGGTCGGCGGCGGCGACACCGCGATGGAGGAGGCGACCTTCCTCTCCCGGTTCGCCAAGACCGTGACGATCGTGCACCGCCGTGACAGCCTGCGCGCCTCCAAGGCCATGCAGGACCGCGCCTTCGCCGACCCGAAGATCCGCTTCGCCTGGGACAGCGAGGTCGCCGAGATCCACGGCGAGCAGAAGCTCTCCGGCCTCACCCTGCGCAACACGAAGACCGGTGAGACCTCCGAGCTGCCCGTGACCGGCCTGTTCATCGCCGTCGGACACGACCCGCGCACCGAGCTGTTCACCGGCCAGCTGGACCTGGACGACGAGGGCTACCTGAAGGTCGACGCGCCCTCCACGCGCACCAACCTCACCGGTGTCTTCGGCGCGGGCGACGTCGTGGACCACACCTACCGTCAGGCCATCACCGCCGCCGGCACCGGCTGCTCCGCCGCCCTGGACGCCGAGCGCTACCTCGCCGCCCTCGCGGACGCCGAGCACGCCCACGCGGCCGTCTGACCCCTTTCACCCCACACCCCACACCCCGCAGGAAAGAAGGAGGCCGCTGTGGCCGGCACCCTGAAGAACGTGACCGACGCCGATTTCGACGAGGTGGTCCTGGCCAGCGACAAGCCGGTTCTGGTGGACTTCTGGGCCGAGTGGTGCGGCCCGTGCCGTCAGATCGCGCCGTCGCTGGAGGCCATCGCGGCCGAGCACGGCGAGGAGATCCAGATCGTCAAGCTCAACATCGACCAGAACCCGGCCACGGCCGCCAAGTACGGCGTCATGTCCATCCCCACCCTGAACGTCTACCAGGGTGGCGAGGTCGTCAAGACCATCGTCGGTGCCAAGCCGAAGGCCGCGATCCTGCGTGACCTCTCCGACTTCGTCGAGGTCAAGGCCTGACCCACCGCCCTGCGCGGCAGGTGGTCGGTGACCACGTGAAACGGGGCCGCCCCCTTCGAGGGGGCGGCCCCGTTCGCATGACCGCGTGGGCACTTCGCACGACCACGTACTCACAAGGGACGCAGCGCCGGCTCCTTGCGGGCCCTCGCACCGCTCAGCAAGCGGTCCAGGGCCAGCTCCACGTCTTCCTTCCACGACAGCGTCGTACGCAGCTCCAACCGCAGCCGGGGATGGACCGGATGGGGGCGCACCGTCTTGAAGCCCACCGAGAGCAGGTGATCGGCGGGCAGCAGACACGCCGGCCGCTCCCAGCGGGCGTCGCCGAAGGCCTCGATCGCCTTGAACCCCCGCCGCAGCAGGTCCTTCGCGACCGTCTGCACCATCACCCGGCCCAGCCCCTGGCCCTGGTAGCCCGGCATGATCCAGGCCGTGATCAGCTGCACGGCGTCCGGGGAGACCGGACTGGTCGGGAAGGAGGCGGCACGCGGGACGTAGGCGGGCGGCGCGTACAGCACGAAACCCACCGGGACCTCGTCGACGTACACCACCCGGCCGCAGGACCCCCAGTCCAACAGGACGGCGGAGATCCAGGCCTCCTTCTCCAGCTCCGGAGTACCGGCCTTGACGGCCGCCTCACCGCTGACGGGATCGAGCTCCCAGAAGACGCAGCCTCGGCAACGCCCGGGAAGATCCTGGAGGTTGTCCAGCGTGAGCGGTACCAGCCGACGACCCATGACCGCATCGTAACCACTGCCCCCCGCATCTTCGAGTGAGTACGTCCCTCGGCGCGGCAGGGGGCGGCGGCGGTGGAACTACTCCCCGGACAGGCCCTGTTCCAGGACCCGGCCCTCGCCCGGAGCCAGCGTCCCCAGGATCCTTTCGAGGTCCTCCATGGAGGCGAACTCGACCGTGATCTTCCCCTTCTTCTGCCCCAGGTCCACCTTCACCCGGGTCTCGAAGCGGTCCGAAAGCCGGGTCGCCAGCTCGCTGAGCGCCGGGGCCACACGGGTCCCCGCCCTCGGGCCCTTCGGCTTCACCGCGGGCGAGGCCTCCGAGGCCATCAGCTGGATGATCTCCTCGACCGCACGCACCGACAGTCCCTCGGCCACGATGCGGTGCGCCAGACGGTCCTGCTCCTCGGCGTCAGCCACCGAGAGCAGCGCCCTCGCGTGACCCGCCGACAGCACGCCCGCGGCCACCCGTCGCTGCACCGGCGGCGAGAGCTTCAGCAGCCGCAGGGTATTGGAGACCTGCGGACGCGAACGTCCGATCCGGTCGGCCAGCTGGTCGTGCGTGCAGCTGAAGTCCTGGAGCAGCTGGTCGTAGGCGGCCGCCTCCTCCAGGGGGTTCAGCTGCGCCCGGTGCAGGTTCTCCAGCAGCGCGTCCAGCAGCAGCTTCTCGTCGTCCGTGGCGCGCACGATCGCGGGGATGCGCTCCAGACCCGCCTCACGGCAGGCCCGCCAGCGACGCTCGCCCATGATCAGCTCATAGCGCCCCGCCGAGGACTGCCGCACGATGACCGGCTGGAGCAGACCCACCTCCTGGATGGAGGTGACCAGCTCGGCCAGCGCGTCCTCGTCGAACACCACGCGCGGCTGCCGCGGGTTCGGGATGATCGCGTCGATCGGCAGCTCTGCGAAGGTCGCTCCGACCTCCGCCTCCTGCGAGCCCGTCGGCGCCGGTACCGATGTTTCACGTGAAACATCGGCCTGCGCCAGCGAAGCGAGCTTCGCCGCGGCGATGCCCCGCTCCGACGTCAGCGCGGGCACCGCCGACGGAGACGTCGACCCGCCCACCGTGGCCGGCGCCTTCTCCTGGGGAGCCGCGGGAATCAGCGCGCCGAGCCCCCGCCCCAGACCCCTACGTCGCTCGCTCACTGGATCCCCTCCGCCACACTCTGCGTGCTGTTCGTGCCCGCGCCCTGGTGGGCGTACTGGGCGTCGTCATGAATGCCGGCCCCGCGCAACGCGATCTCCCGCGCCGCCTCCAGGTAGGAGAGGGCACCGCTGGAGCCCGGATCGTACGTGAGGACCGTCTGTCCGTAACTCGGGGCCTCCGAGATGCGCACCGACCGCGGGATGCTGGTGCGCAGCACCTCGTTGCCGAAGTGGGTGCGCACCTCGTCCGCCACCTGCGAGGCCAGCCGCGTCCTGCCGTCGTACATGGTCAGCAGGATCGTCGACACGTGCAGGCTCGGGTTCAGGTGGGCCCGCACCAGGTCCACGTTGCGCAGCAGCTGGCCCAGTCCCTCCAGCGCGTAGTACTCGCACTGGATCGGGATCAACACTTCGGCGCCGGCCACCATCGCGTTCACGGTGAGCAGGCCAAGCGAGGGCGGGCAGTCGATCAGGATGTAGTCGAGCGGCTGCTCGTACGCCTGGATCGCGCGCTGGAGGCGGCTCTCACGGGCCACGAGCGAGACGAGCTCGATCTCCGCGCCCGCGAGGTCGATGGTGGCCGGGGCACAGAACAGCCCTTCCACGTCCACCACCGGCTGGACGACCTCCAGCAGGGGCCGGCTGTCCACGAGCACGTCGTAGATGGACGGCACCTCGGCGTGATGGTCGATGCCCAGGGCCGTGGAGGCGTTGCCCTGCGGGTCGAGGTCGATCACGAGGACCCGCGCGCCGTGCAGGGCCAGGGAGGCCGCCAGGTTCACGGTCGTCGTGGTCTTGCCCACGCCGCCCTTCTGGTTCGCGACCACCATGATCCGCGTCTGCGCGGGCCGCGGCAGACGCGAACCCGACCGCCCGAGCGCCTCGACCGCCAGCTGGGCGGCACGACCGATGGGCGTGTCCTCGTTCCCGTCGTTGTCGACGAGGGGCGGAGGCGATGTTTCACGTGAAACATCCTCGCCCGGCGATTCAGAGCGGGGACCGGGGACCGGATCGGTCATCGGCCCCGCGAGGTTGGCGTCGGACCGCACGGTGTCACTCTCCTCGGCAGCGGGCTCGCGATGAACAGAGCCTGCCATGCCACCTGGCTCGTGAACCAGCGGGCCCCGTACTCCTGTGGATGAATCCACCGTTGTGGACAACTCCGTACCCCCCGCGTCATCGCGGTGACGGGGGGCCGCAGCAGCACGGCCGCGGCTGATGATTCCGTGCAGCAGAGAGCGACGTTTCACGTGAAACACGATGCCCGGACGGACTCTTCAGGCCTCTACGACACTCCGAAATCCGTACCTATAGGGCGCAACACCCGCGAAAACGGGAAGATCAACGACGTCGACGCACCCGGCTGACGCGCGCCGCCTTCGCCCGCTTGGCCGCGAACCTCACCCCACCGGGGCTCTCGCCGCACTCCACGCGGACCACCGTCGACAGGGGGTCGACGACGCCCTCGCCCACCTGGAGCACCGAGGTCTTCACCACACCGAGCTTGGTGAGCGCGACCTTCGCCGCCACCAGCTCCTCCTCCGCCGTGTCGCCCTTCAGCGCCAGCATCTCGCCGTAGGGACGCAGCAGCGGCACACCCCAACCGGCCAGCCGGTCCAGCGGAGCCACCGCCCGGGCCGTCACCACGTGCACCGGCTGGAGCTTGCCGAGCATCTCCTCGGCGCGCCCACGCACCACCGTGACGTGATCGAGCCCCAGCAGCTCCACGGCCTCCTGGAGGAAGTTCGTCCGGCGCAGCAGCGGCTCCAACAGCGTGATCTTCAGATCACGCCGGACCAGCGCCAACGGGATGCCGGGCAGACCGGCGCCCGAGCCCACGTCGCACACGGTGACGCCCTCGGGCACCACCTCCGAGAGCACCGCGCAGTTCAGCAGGTGCCGCTCCCAGAGGCGGGGCACCTCGCGCGGGCCGATCAGACCACGCTTGACCCCCGCGTCCGCAAGCAGCTCCGCGTACCGCACAGCTTCCGGGAAAAACTCACCGAACACCGCGCGCGCCTCTTCAGGCGCCGGGGGGAGCTCCGCTGCCTCCGTCACGGGGACCGTCCTTCCGTACAGAACCGCTAAGACCGTGTCGTTCCACTGTCAGGCTTACAAACATCGGCCCCGCCTGCGACACAGACGGGGCCGACCAATCAACGTCCCGGTCAGGCCGGGAGCACAACGACGAAGCGCTGCGGCTCCTCGCCCTCGGACTCGCTCTTCAGACCGGCGGCCGCCACGGCGTCGTGGACGACCTTGCGCTCGAACGGCGTCATCGGGGCGAGCTTCAGGGGCTCTCCCGAGGCCTTCACGTCCGCGGCGGCCTGCGCGCCCAGGGCCGCCAGCTCCTCGCGCTTCTTGGCGCGGAACCCGGCGATGTCGAGCATCAGCCGGCTGCGGTCCCCGGTCTCGCGGTGCACCGCGAGGCGGGTGAGCTCCTGGAGGGCCTCCAGGACCTCGCCGTCGCGGCCCACGAGCTTCTGCAGATCGCGGCCGGAGGAGTCGCTGACGATCGACACCGCGGCACGGTCGGCCTCGACGTCCATGTCGATGTCGCCGTCCAGGTCGGCGATGTCCAGCAGACCCTCAAGGTAGTCGGCCGCGATCTCACCCTCCTGCTCGAGGCGGGTCAGGGTGTCGCCACTCTCAGCGGCGGCGGTGGTGGTGCCTTCCGTCACGGGAGGGACTCCTTCTTACTTCTTGGAGGGCTTGCTGGGGGGCGTCTGGCGCTTCGACTTCGTCTGCCGCTTGGGCTGCTGTCGCTTCGTGGCGACACCACCGCTCGCCGCGTCCGCGTCGGCGGTGGCTTCGGAACTCTTGATCACCGTGCCGTCCGCCTGGGCGGCCATGCCCTGCTTGGTCAGAGCGGTGATGAACTTGCGCTCGTTGTCGTTGCGGTCCGGGCCCTTGGCGACGATGGCCGCGACGATCTTCTTCTTGCTCCGGCCCTTGACGACACCGTGGGCGGTGACCTGCTTCAGCAGGCGGGTCAGGTACTGGTCCTGCGCCTTGCTGCCCGGGGTCGGGTTCTGGTTGATCACGTACATCTGCTGGCCCATGGTCCACACGTTGGTGGTCAGCCAGTAGACGAGGACACCCACGGGGAAGTTGATGCCCATGACGGCGAAGATCACCGGGAAGATGTACATCAGCATCTTCTGCTGCTGCATGAACGGGGTCTTCACCGAGAGGTCGACGTTCTTCTGCATCAGCTGGCGCTGCGTGTAGAACTGCGACAGCGACATCAGGACGATCATGACCGCGGTCACGATGCGGACGTCGGTGATCGAGGCGTTCAGGCTCGCGACCTTCTCGGCGCTGTCCGTGAACTTGGCGGCGAGGGGGGCACCGAAGATGTGGGCCTGACGGGCGCTCTCCAGCAGCGACTGGTTGATGACACCGATCGTCTGCCCGTTGGCGATGCTCGCGAGCACGTGGTACAGCGCGAAGAAGAACGGGGACTGCGCCAGGATGGGAAGGCACGAGGAGAGCGGGTTGGTACCCGTCTCCTTGTACAGCTTCATCATCTCTTCGGACTGACGCTGCTTGTCGTTCTTGTAGCGCTCCTGGATCGCCTTCATCTTCGGCTGGAGCGCCTGCATGCCACGCGTCGCCTTGATCTGCTTCACGAAGAGCGGGATCAGGCAGATACGGATCAGGATCACCAGGGACACGATGGACAGGCCCCAGGCCCATCCACTGTCCGCACCGAAGATCGCCCCGTACAGCGAGTGGAACTGGACGATGATCCACGACACGGGTGTGGTGATAAAGCTGAACAGACTGGCAATCGTGTCCACTAATCAGGCTCCTTGAGCATTGCGAGATCTACGCAACGCACTGCGCAGCTGCTCGTGCCAACGCGGGCGTTTCCGGGGTGGGACATGATCCACACCGCCCGGGGACCACGGATTGCACCGCAGGATCCGCCAGGCGGTCAGAACCGTCCCCTTCACCGCACCATGCCGGTCGATGGCCGTGAACCCGTAGTGCGAACACGACGGGTAATAGCGGCACACCGGCCCGAGCAGCGGACTGATGGTCCACTGGTACAGCTTGATCAAAGCGAGCAGCGGGTACTTCATCGAGCCACGCCTCCCAGCAGCCGCGCCAGGGCGGCATCCAGGTCACGGGCCAACTCGTCGACGCCGGCGTCACCCGCTCCGGGCAGAGCCCGTACCACCACCAGGCTACCGGCGGGCAGCAGAGCCAGCCGATCGCGCACGAGATGGCGCAGCCGGCGCTTGACCCGGTTACGGACGACGGCTATGCCGACGGCCTTGCTGACGACGAAACCCGCACGCGGCGAGGGAACTGTCTCCCCCGGCTCGTGCGGGTCCGTTGCACCGCTTGTACGTAGGTGGACGACGAGGAGCGGGCGTCCGGCCCGCCTGCCTCGGCGCACCGCGCTCGCGAAGTCCTCACGCCGCCTCAGCCGATTTTCGGGAGACAGCACGACGTCACGACCTGCGCGTTGTTACGCGGAGAGGGCGGCGCGGCCCTTGCTGCGGCGGTTCGCCAGGATGGCGCGACCGGCACGGGTACGCATCCGCAGGCGGAAGCCGTGGGTCTTGGCACGACGGCGGTTGTTCGGCTGGAAGGTGCGCTTGCTCACTCGGGGGCTCCAGAGAATGAATCGTTGTGGCGGTACATCGCCTGGCTGTCACCGTGCGCCCACGAGGAACTCGCGTGTTCGCCCGAGTGGACACCGCTAAATGATCACAATCAGTGATCTTCGCCCATCGGTAGGCAGGCGGCAGCAGCCATCGACAACTCGACCTCGTTACGGTACGCGCGGCTACGCCATCCGGTCAAACCGAGCCCGCCTGGCCCCACACTGTGCACAGGCTGTGGACAACGACTTGAACCCTACCCACCGGCCTGACTACCGTTGCCTGATCCCTGTTTTTTGTCCCGACCGTCCCAAAGAACCACACATTCGTGGGACGGGACCTGTGAGAGAGCGTGCCCTGTGGCTGACGTACCCGCCGATCTTGCCGCAGTGTGGCCACGCGTGCTCGAGAAGCTGCTCGGCGAGGGTCAGCAAGGTATCGAGTCCAAGGACAAGCAGTGGGTCGAACGATGCCAGCCCCTGGCCCTGGTCGCCGACACCGCTCTGCTCGCCGTCCCCAATGAATGGGGCAAGCGGGTCCTCGAAGGCCGCCTGGCGCCGCTCATCAGCGACGCCCTCAGCCGGGAGTGCGGCCGGCCCATCCGGATCGCCATCACCGTCGACGACTCCGCCGGCGAGCCCGCGCCCGCCTCGCCGCCCTCCCCGGGCCGCGAGGGCTACGAGCCCTACGGCGGCCAGCGGCCCGGCGGCCACACCGGCCCCGGCGACGACCAGCTCCCCACCGCCCGGCCCGCCTACCCGGACTACCAGCAGCCGCGCCCCGAGCCCGGCGCCTGGCCCCGCGGCGGGCAGGACGACTACGGCTGGCAGCAGCCGCGCCTCGGCGGCTTCCCGGATCGAGACCCGTACGCCTCCCCGCAGCCCGGCTACCTCCAGCAGCCCGACCCGGGCGGCTACGACCAGGGTTCCTACGAGCAGCCGCCGTACGAGCCGGGGAAGTACGAGCAGTCCCCGTACGAGCAGCAGAAGTACGAACCGCAGCCGTACGAGGACCGGCCCTACGAGCAGCAGTCGTACGAGCAGCCGGCCGCGCGCCCGGCGCCCGGCCGGCCGGCGCCGCCGCCGGCCCCGTCCGGCGGTTCGACGTCGGGCCCGTTGGAGCCGACGGCCCGACTGAACCCGAAGTACCTCTTCGACACCTTCGTCATCGGTGCCTCCAACCGCTTCGCGCACGCCGCCGCGGTGGCCGTCGCCGAGGCGCCGGCGAAGGCGTACAACCCCCTCTTCGTCTACGGGGAGTCGGGACTCGGCAAGACGCACCTGCTGCACGCGATCGGGCACTACGCGCGGAGCCTCTACCCGGGCACCCGCGTGCGGTACGTGAGCTCCGAGGAGTTCACCAACGAGTTCATCAACTCCATCCGCGACGGCAAGGGCGACGCCTTCCGCAAGCGGTACCGCGAGATGGACATCCTGCTGGTCGACGACATCCAGTTCCTGGCGAGCAAGGAGTCGACGCAGGAGGAGTTCTTCCACACCTTCAACACGCTCCACAACGCCAACAAGCAGATCGTGCTGTCCTCCGACCGGCCGCCCAAGCAGCTCGTCACCCTGGAGGACCGGCTGCGCAACCGCTTCGAGTGGGGCCTGATCACCGACGTCCAGCCGCCCGAGCTGGAGACGCGCATCGCGATCCTGCGCAAGAAGGCCGTCCAGGAGCAGCTCAACGCCCCGCCGGAGGTACTGGAGTTCATCGCTTCCCGCATCTCGCGCAACATCCGCGAGCTGGAGGGCGCGCTGATCCGGGTCACGGCCTTCGCGAGCCTCAACCGGCAGCCGGTGGACCTCGGTCTGACCGAGGACGTCCTCAAGAACCTCATCCCGGGCGGGGAGGACACCGCGCCCGAGATCACGGCCTCCGACATCATGGCGGCCACCGCGGACTACTTCGGGCTGACCGTGGACGACCTGTGCGGCTCCTCGCGCAGCCGGGTGCTGGTGACCGCCCGCCAGATCGCCATGTACCTGTGCCGTGAGCTCACGGACCTGTCCCTGCCGAAGATCGGGGCCCAGTTCGGCGGGCGCGACCACACGACCGTCATGCACGCGGACCGCAAGATCCGCGCGCTGATGGCGGAACGACGCTCCATCTACAACCAGGTAACGGAGCTCACGAACCGCATCAAGAACGGCTGAGGGCGGCCCCGGGCGGCCGTGCCGGGGGCCTCGCACCCCCACCGCAAACCCACCGCCAGGGCGCTTCCGGATCGAACCGGGGGCGCCCTTCTTCGTCCGCGCGCCCCTGCTCTGTTCGAATACGCCCCCTGGAGGGACGGTCATCCACAGATTGCTCGACTTTCTTCCGTCCACAGCCTGAGGACAGTTCTCCTCACCCACAATCTGTCCACAGGAGTGCAGGTTGAGCCACCATCAGGCCTGGTCACGAGCCTGGGGATTTGTGAACAAGCGCTGTCCACAGCCTGTGGACAGAAATTTCGTCCACAGGCTCATCCACTTCTCTGTCCACCGCCGACCCACAGGTTCCCGCATCCTGTGCACAGGAACCGAGGGGTTCTCCACACCGTTGTCCACTGTTCGGCAACCTGGCCCCTCCTGTCACCGCCCCGAGTGAAAGGCGTCACACGGATGTCGACGTTTGCTCTGTGGACCACTGGGGAAAAGCTGGGGACGCAGCTGTGGAGTACTCCGGGTCACCTGGGGACGGACTGTGCAGAACTTTCTGTTCTCCACAGACACCCCCTGTTGTCCACCGGTGCCGTACACAGGGTGTGGGGATAAAAAACGAGGGCTGACCTGCGAGAACGGGCTTATCCACCGTTTCCACAGGCCCTACTACTACCCCCATGGAGAGTTAGGCCGGTTTCGGTTTTCAAGCGGGTCCTGTGCACAACTCGTCGAGCGGCCGTCCCGACACCTCGCTCCCGACTTGACCGCCGGCCGCGACGACTGTCGGCGCCGTACGTCAGACTGGTCCCCGGCATCGGTCGAGGCATCGACGAGCCGACGACGAAGGCCGGCAGACGAGCGAGCAACAGCAGGAGGCGGTTCCGGTGAAGATCCGGGTGGAGCGCGACGTACTCGCGGAGGCGGTGGCCTGGGCCGCACGCAGCCTCCCGGCCCGGCCGCCGGTGCCCGTGCTCGCGGGCCTGCTGCTGAAGGCCGAGGAGGGCACGCTGTCCCTCTCCGGCTTCGACTACGAGGTCTCGGCCCGCGTCTCCGTCGAGGCGGACGTCGAGGAGGACGGCACCGTCCTCGTCTCCGGCCGGCTCCTCGCCGACATCTGCCGCGCCCTCCCCAACCGCCCGGTGGAGATTTCCACAGACGGTGTACGGGCGACCGTGGTCTGTGGATCCTCGCGGTTCACGCTCCACACCCTGCCCGTGGAGGAGTACCCGGCGCTCCCGCAGATGCCGACCGCGACCGGCACCGTGCCCGGCGAGGTCTTCGCCTCCGCCGCCGCCCAGGTCGCCATCGCCGCCGGCCGCGACGACACGCTGCCCGTGCTGACCGGTGTCCGCATCGAGATCGAGGGCGACCGCGTCACCCTCGCCTCCACCGACCGCTACCGCTTCGCGGTCCGCGAGTTCCTGTGGAAGCCGGAGAACCCCGAGGCCTCGGCCGTGGCCCTGGTGCCCGCCAAGACCCTCCTGGACACCGCCAAGTCCCTGACCAGCGGTGACACCGTGACCCTGGCGCTCTCCGGCTCCGGCCAGGGCGAGGGCCTGATCGGCTTCGAGGGCGCCGGCCGGCGCACCACCACCCGCCTGCTCGAAGGCGACCTGCCGAAGTACCGCACGCTGTTCCCGACGGAGTTCAACTCCATCGCCGTGATCGAGACCGCCCCGTTCGTCGAGGCCGTCAAGCGCGTGGCCCTCGTCGCCGAGCGCAACACCCCGGTGCGGCTGAGCTTCGAGCAGGGCGTGCTGATCCTGGAGGCCGGTTCCTCCGACGACGCACAGGCTGTGGAACGTGTGGACGCCAAGCTGGAGGGCGACGACATCTCGATCGCCTTCAACCCCACCTTCCTGCTGGACGGCCTGAGCGCGATCGACTCCCCGGCCGCGCAGCTGTCCTTCACCACGTCCACGAAGCCGGCGCTGCTCAGCGGTCGCCCGGCCGTCGACGCGGAGGCCGACGAGGCCTACAAGTACCTGATCATGCCGGTGCGCCTGTCCGGCTGACGCCGTCCACAGGTCTCGCGCTCTCCCGGTACGCCGGCGTACGGGCCCGGTCTCGCCGACGGTGAGACCGGGCCCGACCCGTTTGCCCCGACCCGTTTGCCCCGACCCGTTCGCCCGGCCCGTTCGCGCCGGCCCCTCCGCAGGCTCCCGCCGCGACGCGACGGCGCCCGTGGGGCCCCGCGCCACGGCCCGGCGTAGGCTCGGATCCGGTGGGCGACCCCGGGGACCACGAGAACCGGGCCGCCCCGGCAAAGACGGCCACAACGCTTAAGGAACCACCTGATGGAGCTTGGTCTCGTCGGTCTCGGCAAGATGGGCGGCAACATGCGCGAGCGCATCCGCCGCGCAGGCCACACCGTCATCGGATACGACCGCAACCCGGACCTCGCCGATGTCCACAGCCTGCGGGAACTTGTGGACAGCCTGCAGGCCCCCCGCGTGGTGTGGGTGATGGTCCCGGCAGGCGCGGCGACGCAGTCCACCGTCGACGAGTTGGCGGAGCTGCTGTCCCCCGGCGACATCGTCGTCGACGGCGGCAACTCCCGCTGGACCGACGACGAGAAGCACGCCGAGGAGCTGAAGGCCAAGGGCGTCGGCTTCGTCGACTGCGGTGTCTCCGGCGGCGTCTGGGGCCTGGAGAACGGCTACGCCCTCATGTACGGCGGCGACAAGGAGCACGTCGCGGCCGTCCAGCCGATCTTCGACGCCCTCAAGCCCGAGGGCGAGTTCGGCGCTGTGCACGCCGGCAAGGTCGGTGCGGGCCACTTCGCGAAGATGGTCCACAACGGCATCGAGTACGCCATGATGCAGGCCTACGCCGAGGGCTGGGAGCTGCTGGAGAAGGTGGACTCGGTCACCGACGTCCGCGAGGTCTTCCGGTCCTGGCAGGAAGGGACGGTCATCCGTTCCTGGCTGCTCGACCTCGCCGTGAACGCGCTGGACGAGGACGAGCACCTGGAGCAGCTGCGCGGCTACGCGCAGGACTCCGGCGAGGGCCGCTGGACGGTCGAGGCCGCGATCGACAACGCCGTGCCGCTGCCGGCGATCACGGCTTCGCTCTTCGCCCGCTTCGCGTCCCGTCAGGACGACTCCCCGCAGATGAAGATGATCGCCGCGCTGCGCAACCAGTTCGGCGGCCACGCGGTCGAGAAGAAGTAGCCCGCCCGGCGGCGGCGGGTGCGGCCCGCCGCCGCGCGGGGCGCGCAGGGCGCCGAAGGGCGCTCGGGGCGCCGTAGGACGAGCAGCACCGCGGCGGCACGGAAGTGCCGCCGCACAGGAGCAGAGCAGCAGGAAGCCGGGGGAGGTCGGCGCCGCATGCACGTTTCGCATCTCTCTTTGGCCGACTTCCGCTCGTACGCCCGGGCCGAGGTCCCCCTCACCCCGGGCGTCACGGCCTTCGTGGGCCCCAACGGCCAGGGCAAGACGAACCTCGTCGAGGCCATCGGCTACCTGGCGAGCCTCGGCAGCCACCGGGTCTCCTCGGACGCCCCGCTCGTGCGGATGGGCGCGGACCGGGCGGTCATCCGCGCGGCCGTCACCCAGGGCGAGCGTCAGCAGCTCGTGGAACTGGAGCTGAACCCGGGGCGGGCGAACCGGGCCCGGATCAACCGGTCCTCGCAGGTCAGGCCGCGGGACGTGCTGGGGATCGTACGGACCGTGCTGTTCGCGCCCGAGGACCTGGCCCTCGTCAAGGGCGATCCGGGCGAACGCCGGCGGTTCCTGGACGAGCTGGTGACGGCCCGCTCCCCGCGGATGGCGGCCGTCCGCTCCGACTACGAGCGGGTCCTCAAACAGCGCAACACCCTGCTGAAGTCCGCGGCGATGGCCCGCCGGCACGGCGGGCGGTCCATGGACCTGTCCACCCTCGACGTGTGGGACCAGCACCTCGCGCGGGCCGGCGCCGAGCTCCTCGCGCAGCGGCTCGACCTGCTCGCCACCCTGCTCCCGCTCGCGGACAAGGCCTACGAGCAGCTCGCGCCCGGTGGCGGGCCGCTCGGCCTGGCGTACCGCTCCTCCGCCGGCGAGCCCGTGGACAGTGGCGCGGCGCGCTCCCGCGAGGAGCTCCACTCGGTGCTGCTGGCGGCGCTCGCCGAGGTGCGCAAGCAGGAGATCGAACGCGGGGTGACGCTCGTGGGCCCGCACCGGGACGACGTGCTGCTGCGCCTGGGCGAGCTGCCCGCCAAGGGGTACGCGAGCCACGGCGAGTCCTGGTCGTACGCGCTGGCGCTGCGGCTGGCCTCGTACGAGCTGCTGCGCTCGGAGGGCGCCGAGCCGGTGCTGATCCTCGACGACGTCTTCGCCGAGCTGGACGCGCGCCGCCGGGAGCGGCTCGCGGAACTGGTGGCGGGGGGCGAGCAGGTGTTGGTGACGGCGGCTGTGGACGATGACGTTCCGGGCGTGCTGGCGGGGACGCGGTTCGGGGTGTCCGGCGGTGAGGTGACCCGACTGTGAACGACGGCGAGGCGGGACGGGACGGACGCAGGGCCCCGGAGCCCTCCGGGGTGGACCTGGCGCGGCAGGCGCTGGCCGCCGCGCGGGAGCAGGCGCGGGCGCGGGGCAACGCCGTGGGCGGGCGCAAGCGGCAGCAGCAGGGGCTGCGCTCGGGTGCCCGCGCGGACGGGCGCGACCCGATGCCGTTGATGGCGGCGCTGGACCGGCTGCGCACCGAGCGGGGCTGGGAGATGCCGATCGCGGTGGCCGGGGTGATGGAGCGGTGGGCGGAGATCGTCGGCCCGGAGATCGCCGCGCACTGCGTGCCGGAGAAGTACGAGGAGCGGGAGCTCCTGGTGCGGTGCGACTCCTCGGCGTGGGCGGCGCAGCTGAAGCTGTTGGCGCCGCAGCTGGTGGCCCGGCTGAACGCGGACCTGGGGCAGGGCACGGTCCGGCTGATCAAGGTGCAGGGTCCGGGCGGTCGCCCGAAGCGGTACGGGCCGTGGCGCGCTCCGGGCAGCACGGGCCCGGGGGACACGTACGGCTGACCCCGTACGGCCGACCCCGTACGGCCGACCCGGTGCGTCGGGGCCCGTACGTCGGCCCCGGGACGGCACACCCTTCACGTCGCGTCGCCCCTCGGGGGCGGTGCGTGCCCGGACCGTAGGCCGATCCGCCCGTCGCCCGGCCCCGACCGCGGCCCCGACCGCGTCGCCCCCCGCCCGGGATCGGGGCGGCCGGTGGTCTTCGGCCGTGCGCCGGCCGCGGTCGGCGTTCCGGGCCGGGCGGGTGCCGGGTCTCGTTGGTCCCCTCCGTCCCACCCGTTCGTACGGGCTTGCGACGGGCGGGTTCCGCTTGTCCGCGCTCCGGGTGGAACCAGCCCCTCCGAATGAGCGTGGGACTCAGTGTCGGAGCGGGTCGGCGCGGGGTGCCCGGACCCTTCGCGGCCGGTCGGCGCCAGGGTCGCCGCATTCCGGACCGCGGTGTTCGCGGGTGGCGTCCCTCACGGTAGCGACGGGTTGACAGCCCGAAGCGCTGGACGCCCGCGTGAGCCACTTTGAGCCCCTCCCCGGATATGGGGAGTCGGAGAGAGGAGGTTCAGGACGGCACATGCGGACTCAGGGGCCGGCAAACCCCCATTCATGTCAGTGGTACCGGTAGACTGGAGACAATCCCGCCCGATTAGCGGGGGGACACTCGACAACGCAGACAACGCAGACAACGCAGATCGACGCGGCCGCTCCCGCCGGCGCACTCGCTGGTCCGGAGTACGGGCTGCGCTGTGCCAGAAAGGGCGCTTCGTGGCCGATTCCGGCGACTCCAACGAGAAGAATTACGACGCCAGTGCGATCCAGGTCCTCGAGGGCCTGGACGCGGTCCGCAAGCGGCCGGGTATGTACATCGGCTCTACGGGCGAGCGTGGTCTGCACCACCTCGTCTACGAGGTCGTCGACAACTCGGTCGACGAGGCGCTGGCCGGACACGCGGACACCATCGACGTGACGATCCTCGCCGACGGCGGGGTGCGCGTGGTCGACAACGGCCGCGGCATCCCGGTCGGCATCGTCCCGTCCGAGGGCAAGCCGGCCGTCGAGGTCGTCCTGACGGTCCTGCACGCGGGCGGCAAGTTCGGCGGCGGCGGCTACGCCGTCTCCGGTGGTCTGCACGGCGTCGGCGTCTCCGTCGTGAACGCCCTGTCGACCAAGGTCGCGGTCGAGGTCAAGACGGACGGCCACCGCTGGACCCAGGACTACAAGCTGGGCGTCCCGACGGCCCCGCTGGCCAAGAACGAGGAGACCGACGAGCACGGCACGTCGGTGACGTTCTGGGCCGACGGCGACATCTTCGAGACCACCGAGTACTCCTTCGAGACGCTCTCGCGGCGCTTCCAGGAGATGGCCTTCCTCAACAAGGGCCTGACCCTGACGCTGACCGACGAGCGCGAGTCGGCGAAGGCGACGGCCGGCGCCGACGACCCGGACGCGGACACGGCCGAGCCCCAGGCGCGCACCGTGAAGTACTACTACGAGGGCGGCATCGTCGACTTCGTGAAGTACCTCAACTCGCGCAAGGGCGAGCTGATCCACCCGACCGTCATCGACGTCGAGGCCGAGGACAAGGAGCGCATGCTCTCGGTCGAGATCGCGATGCAGTGGAACTCGCAGTACACCGAGGGCGTGTACTCCTTCGCGAACACGATCCACACGCACGAGGGCGGCACCCACGAAGAGGGCTTCCGCGCCGCGCTGACGGGCCTGGTCAACCGCTACGCGCGCGACAAGAAGCTGCTGCGGGAGAAGGACGACAACCTCGCCGGCGAGGACATCCGCGAGGGTCTGACGGCGATCATCTCGGTCAAGCTGGGCGAGCCCCAGTTCGAGGGCCAGACGAAGACCAAGCTGGGCAACACGGAGGCCAAGACCTTCGTGCAGAAGGTCGTCCACGAGCACCTCAACGACTGGTTCGACCGCAACCCGGTCGAGGCCGCGGACATCGTCCGCAAGTCGATCCAGGCCGCCACCGCGCGCGTCGCGGCCCGCAAGGCCCGCGACCTCACCCGCCGCAAGGGTCTGCTGGAGAGCGCCTCGCTCCCCGGCAAGCTGTCCGACTGCCAGTCGAACGACCCGACCAAGTGCGAGATCTTCATCGTCGAGGGCGACTCCGCCGGCGGTTCGGCCAAGTCCGGCCGCAACCCGATGTACCAGGCCATCCTGCCCATCCGCGGCAAGATCCTGAACGTCGAGAAGGCGCGCATCGACAAGATCCTCCAGAACACCGAGGTCCAGGCGCTCATCAGCGCCTTCGGCACGGGCGTGCACGAGGACTTCGACATCGAGAAGCTCCGCTATCACAAGATCATCCTGATGGCGGACGCCGACGTCGACGGCCAGCACATCAACACCCTGCTGCTGACCTTCCTGTTCCGCTTCATGCGTCCGCTGGTCGAGGCCGGCCACGTGTACCTGTCCCGTCCCCCGCTCTACAAGATCAAGTGGGGTCGCGACGACTTCGAGTACGCGTACTCGGACCGCGAGCGCGACGCCCTGGTGGAGCTCGGCAAGCAGAACGGCAAGCGCATCAAGGAAGACTCGATCCAGCGCTTCAAGGGTCTGGGCGAGATGAACGCCGAGGAACTGCGCGTCACCACCATGGACGTCGACCACCGCGTGCTCGGCCAGGTCACCCTCGACGACGCGGCGCAGGCCGACGACCTGTTCTCGGTGCTGATGGGTGAGGACGTCGAGGCCCGACGCTCCTTCATCCAGCGCAACGCCAAGGACGTCCGCTTCCTCGACATCTGAGTCGGCCCGACGCTGACCGCCCGAAAGGACTTCTGACCGGCAATGGCCGACGAAACCACCCCCACCGCAGAGAATCCCGCGGAGGAGCAGCCCGTGCTGCGCATCGAGCCCGTCGGGCTCGAGACGGAGATGCAGCGCTCCTACCTCGACTACGCGATGTCCGTCATCGTCTCGCGCGCGCTGCCCGACGTACGGGACGGCCTCAAGCCCGTCCACCGTCGTGTGCTGTACGCGATGTACGACGGCGGCTACCGGCCCGAGAAGGGCTTCTACAAGTGCGCCCGCGTCGTCGGTGACGTCATGGGCACGTACCACCCGCACGGCGACAGCTCCATCTACGACGCGCTGGTCCGTCTGGCCCAGCCGTGGTCGATGCGCATGCCGCTGGTGGACTCCAACGGCAACTTCGGCTCCCCGGGCAACGACCCGGCGGCCGCGATGCGCTACACCGAGTGCAAGCTCATGCCGCTGGCCATGGAGATGCTCCGGGACATCGACGAGGAGACCGTCGACTTCACGGACAACTACGACGGCCGCAACCAGGAGCCCACGGTCCTGCCGGCCCGCTTCCCGAACCTGCTGATCAACGGCAGCGCCGGCATCGCGGTCGGCATGGCGACCAACATCCCGCCGCACAACCTGCGCGAGGTCGCGGCCGGCGCCCAGTGGGCACTGGAGCACCCGGAGGCCTCGCACGAGGAGCTGCTGGACGCGCTCCTGGAACGCATCAAGGGCCCGGACTTCCCGACCGGTGCCCTGGTCGTGGGCCGCAAGGGCATCGAGGAGGCGTACCGCACCGGTCGCGGCTCCATCACGATGCGCGCCGTGGTCGAGGTCGAGGAGATCCAGAACCGCCAGTGCCTGGTGGTCACGGAACTCCCGTACCAGACCAACCCGGACAACCTGGCGCAGAAGATCGCCGACCTGGTGAAGGACGGGAAGATCGGCGGCATCGCCGACGTCCGTGACGAGACCTCCTCGCGCACCGGTCAGCGCCTGGTGATCGTGCTCAAGCGCGACGCCGTCGCCAAGGTCGTGCTGAACAACCTCTACAAGCACACCGACCTCCAGACGAACTTCGGCGCGAACATGCTGGCGCTGGTGGACGGGGTGCCGCGCACCCTGTCGATCGACGCGTTCATCCGCCACTGGGTGCAGCACCAGATCGAGGTCATCGTCCGGCGGACCAGGTTCCGTCTGCGCAAGGCCGAGGAGCGGGCGCACATCCTGCGCGGCCTGCTGAAGGCCCTGGACGCCATCGACGAGGTCATCGCCCTCATCCGGCGCAGCAACACCGTCGAGATCGCGCGCGAGGGCCTCATGGGCCTCCTGGAGATCGACGAGATCCAGGCCAACGCGATCCTGGAGATGCAGCTGCGGCGCCTGGCGGCCCTGGAGCGGCAGAAGATCGTCGCCGAGCACGACGAGCTCCAGGCGAAGATCAACGAGTACAACGCGATCCTGGCCTCGCCGGAGAAGCAGCGCTCGATCGTCAGCGAGGAACTGGCGGCGATCGTCGAGAAGTACGGCGACGACCGGCGTTCCAAGCTGGTGCCCTTCGACGGCGACATGTCCATGGAGGACCTGATCGCCGAAGAGGACATCGTCGTCACGATCACGCACGGCGGCTACGTCAAGCGGACCAAGACCGAGGACTACCGTTCGCAGAAGCGCGGCGGCAAGGGCGTACGCGGCACGAAGCTGAAGCAGGACGACCTCGTCGACCACTTCTTCGTGTCCACGACCCACCACTGGCTGCTGTTCTTCACGAACAAGGGCCGCGTCTACCGTTCCAAGGCCTACGAGCTGCCGGACGCCGGTCGCGACGCCCGCGGGCAGCACGTCGCGAACCTGCTGGCCTTCCAGCCGGACGAGAAGATCGCGCAGATCCTCGCCATCCGCGACTACGAGGCGGCGCCCTACCTGATCCTGGCCACCAAGGGCGGCCTGGTGAAGAAGACGGCGCTCAAGGACTACGACTCGCCCCGAGCGGGCGGCGTGATCGCCATCAACCTCCGGGAGACCGAGGCGGGCGGCGACGACGAGCTGATCGGCGCCGAGTTGGTGTCCGCCGAGGACGACCTGCTGCTCATCAGCAAGAAGGCGCAGTCGATCCGCTTCACGGCGACCGACGACGCGCTGCGTCCGATGGGACGCGCCACCTCGGGCGTGAAGGGCATGAGTTTCCGCGAAGGGGACGAGCTGCTTTCCATGAGCGTGGTGAGGCCGGGTACTTTCGTCTTCACCGCGACGGACGGTGGTTACGCCAAGCGGACGGCCGTGGACGAGTACCGCGTCCAGGGACGTGGTGGTCTGGGCATCAAGGCCGCCAAGATCGTGGAGGACCGCGGGTCGCTCGTCGGCGCGCTGGTGGTCGACGAGACGGACGAGATTCTCGCCATCACGCTCAGCGGTGGTGTGATCCGTACGCGCGTCAACGAAGTCAGGGAGACCGGCCGTGACACCATGGGCGTCCAGCTGATCAACCTGGGCAAGCGCGATGCCGTGGTCGGCATCGCTCGTAACGCCGAGGCCGGTCAGGAAGCTGACGAGGCCGACGAGATCGAGTCAGGGATCGAGGCCGGGGCAGCCGAAGGACAGGCCGCCGAGGCAGCCGAGGGCACGGAGTCCTCGGCAGGGGAGCACGAGGAGTAAGCGTGAGTGGAGCCACGGGCGCCGGACCGGCCAAGACTGGAGCGAACGGTGCCCGTGGCCCCGCCGCGGACTCCCAGGGGGGAACCGTGACGGACACCCGAGAACCGAAGCCCAAGTCCCAGGCGCAGGCGCCGGCGACGGACAAGTCGAAGTCCAAGCCGAAGCAGCCGGAGGCCGCGGCGCCCGCCGCCGCTGCCGCGGGCACCACGACGACCGCCGCCGCCGGTGGTGGTCAGGAGCGGGCCGCACAGCCCTACCAGCCCCCGCAGGCCTACACGGCCCCCAAGGGACCGGGTGCGCAGCGGACGGCCCGTACGGGCGTCCGTACGGCCCCCAGGACGCGCAAGGCGCGGCTGCGGGTGGCCAAGGCCGACCCGTGGTCGGTGATGAAGGTCAGCTTCCTGCTGTCGATCGCGCTGGGTCTGTGCACGATCGTCGCCGCCGCGGTGCTGTGGATGGTCATGGACGCCATGGGCATCTTCTCGACGGTCGGCGGCACGATCAGCGAGGCGACCGGTTCGAACGAGAGCAACGGGTTCGACCTCCAGTCGTTCCTGTCGCTGCCGCGCGTCCTGATCTTCACGTCGGTGATCGCGGTCATCGACGTCGTCCTGATGACCGCGCTCGCGACGCTGGGCTCGTTCATCTACAACCTGTCGGCGGGATTCGTGGGCGGTGTGGAGCTCACGCTCGCCGAGGACGAGTGACCTGCGGGGACGCCCCGCGGGAAGCGATTTTGGCTCGACCGCGTCTGTGCGCTAATCTTCAGGAGTCAGCGCGCAGCGCGGATGGGGCTATAGCTCAGTTGGTTAGAGCGCATCCCTGATAAGGATGAGGCCACAGGTTCAAATCCTGTTAGCCCCACAGTGTCGAAGACCCCCAGGCCCACGGGCCTGGGGGTCTTCGCGTTGGGCCGCTCGGGGGGTTCCCAGGTAACCGATCGGTATCGGTCGGTGTGTATTGTTGGCCGCCAGAAGTCCCCAACGTCAACGAAAGACGAGGTCGCGCGGTGAAGAAGCTGCTCCTGGTCGCACTGGCCGCCATCGGCGGGCTCCTCGTGTACCGCCAGATCCAGGCGGATCGCGCCGAGCAGGACCTGTGGACGGAGGCAACCGACTCCGTGCCCTCTGGTTCCGGTGTGTGAGACCCACGATTGATCTCATGGAGCCCCGGTCGCCGCTGCGGCCGGGGCTTCGTGCTGCCCCGTGACAACCAGTTCCGTTATGCGAAGAGTTGGGTTGCGTCCGCGAATTCGGGTGCCGAAGGCGTCGTGCGGCGTCGTGCGGCGGCGTGCGCGGGGGTCGCCGTACCGGGTCGCGAGGATGTCGCACCGGTCCGGTGGGCGGCGTTCGCCCCGGTAAGGGCCCCCCGCGCCCCTGTGGCGGCCTTGGACCGGATCCGGGCGTCCCGGGACCGGAGCGGGTGCGCCACGGCGTTCCGCGGGGGCGCGGGGGCGTCTTCCGGGGCGGCGGGTCCGCCCCCGCGGCGGGTACGGGCGACGGGTCCGACGGCGTACGGGCCGACGCCGAAGTCCGGTGCGGAGCGGCGCGGTTGCCCGGGACGCCGAAGTCGGACAGCCGCGGGTGCGGCCGTCCGGTTCCCGGCGGGAGCCGGAGCGCGTACGGAGACGGCGGTGGTTCCGGGCCCGTCGCACGGCGCCCTCGCCGGCCGGCGAGGACCTCGGCCCCCGCCGTGCCCGTCCCCCGTGTCAGTTCTGGTGGGCCTCGTAGTGGGCCACCGCTTCGGCGGTACGACCCGCGCCGTACACCCGGAGGAACTCGGCCAGTTCCGGATGGCCGGCGGCGAGGGTGTCCGCCGCGTCGATGATGTCGCCGGCCGCGGCGACCGAGCGCAGCAGCGACTGGATCTCCCGGACGACCCGCTTGACGGTGGGCGCGCCGGAACCGGTTCCGCCCTGGCCGTTGTTGCTGAGGACGGAGCCCCCCTGGGTGTTCTTGATCTCGTCCATCCGGTCGGCGGCCTCGGCGGCGCTGACGCTGCCGGCCGCGACCTGACCGGCCAGGTCCTGGAGCGCCTGGACCCGCTGCACCACGGCCGGGTTGCCGATCTTGGCCCGCTGTCCGCTCATCAGCTGGGACAGCATCGGTGCCGAGAGTCCGAGGACGGCGGCGAGGCGGGCCTGGTTCAGCCCGAGGTCGTCTATGAGTCGTCGGAACAGCGCGCCCAGCGGCTCCCCGTACCAACTGCGCTGAAGCTCACGGGCTCTGGCCGTGGCCTCCTGCTGTACTGCGTCCACTCTTGCTACTCCCCTTCGCTGGTGCGAACCTCGCGAGCATCTTACGGAGCGTGGTCGCGGAGGGGGAGTCCCTATCATTTTGCGGGATGAGGGGGTACACCGGGTACTCTGTCCTGCGGAACGGTCACTCCCCTGTGGGGAGGGGTCCTGTCCGGTTGCTCGGGGCCTTAGCTCAGTTGGTAGAGCGCTGCCTTTGCAAGGCAGATGTCAGGAGTTCGAATCTCCTAGGCTCCACACGATAAAACCCCTCTGACCTGCGGAAACGTTGGTTTGGAGGGGTTTTTTGGTGCGCACGTGTGCGCACGTAGTCGTTTGGCTGCCGGTTGCTGCTCCCTGCTCCCTGCTCCCGGCTTCCAGTGGGGCTGCCCGCCAGGCGGCTGGCATCACGCTTGCATTGATGAAACTATCTTTGATGCAAGTCTCTGATGTGATCCAGCGGAGGTGGTTGCCATGAACGGGTTCATCGGTCGTCGTAACGAACTCGGTCTCTTGGAGGACCTGCTGTCGCCCGTGCGGACTGGTGGGCGAACCGGTCGGCCCGGGCGAGCGGTGCTGATCCGGGGGCGCCGGCGAGTGGGCAAGTCCCGTCTGGTCGAAGAGTTCGTGGAACGTGCCGGCATCGCACACCTCTTCTTCACTGCGGTTGGCGGTTCGAGGGAAGAGGACCTGGCGGGATTCACGGCGGAAGTCGCTGCTTCCAGCCTCCCCGACGCCGACCGCTTCGCAGACTTCGCGGCCCCGCAGACCTGGGACGCCGCCCTGGCCCTGCTTGCCTCTGCCCTGCCGACGGATGCGCCCAGCATCGTGGTCATGGACGAGATGCCCTACTTGGTGCGCGAGGACCCGAGTTTCGAGGGGGCTCTGCAGAAGGCCTTCGACCGGACCTTGTCCAAGTTGCCGGTACTCCTTGTGCTGATCGGCTCCGACATCGCCATGATGGAGCAGCTGAACACCTACGGCCGACCCTTCTACCAGCGAGGCACGGAGATGGTCGTCCCCCCGCTGACCCCGGCGGACGTTGCGCGCATGCTGGACATGCCGCCGGCGGACGCCTTCGATGCCTATCTCGTCAGCGGCGGGCTCCCGCTGATCCTGGAGGAATGGCCCCAGGGAGCGAGCCTTTGGGAATATCTGGGCCTCGCTCTGCGCCGACCCACTTCGGCGCTGTTGGTGAGCGGAGAACGCACGCTGGCGGCAGAGTTCCCCACGGAGGCGCAGGCGCGGACCGTACTCGGTGCCATCGGCCACGGCGAACGCACCTTCACGCTGATCGGCCGGGCTGCGGGTGGCCTCAACCCCGGATCGGTGTCGCGTTCGCTGGATCTCCTCACCGGTCGCCGCATGGTCGCCGCCGATCTGCCCCTGTCGACGAGGCCCAGCCGCGAGACCCGCTACCGGATCGACGATCCGTACCTGCGCTTCTGGCTCTCCTTCATCGGTCCTGGCATCCCGGCTGTCGAGCGGGGTCGCGGTGACCGCGTCCTGGACACGATCCGCGCGGGCTGGACCTCCTGGCGCGGCAGGGCCGTCGAACCGGTCGTCCGCGAGAGCCTGTGGCGTCTGGCCGATGACCGGCTCCCCGAGGGCACCGACACCGTCGGCGGCTACTGGACCCGTACCAACGACCCGGAGATCGACATCATCGGCGCCGACCGGGCACCCATCGCCAAGAAGATCACTGTCGTGGGGTCGATCAAGTGGCTTGAGAACAAGCCCTTCGACCACCGTGACCTGGCGCGGTTGATCAACCATCGCGCCCAACTCCCGGGCGCAGACGAGGACACCCCGCTCCTCGCGGTCGCCCGCAGCGGCTGTACTGCCGAAGGCATCGACCATCTTCTGCCCGAGGACCTGATCCAGGCATGGACTTCAGACTGATGCAGACGTCGCCCAGGAATGCCCGCGCGGGTGCGACTCCGAGGTAGCAGTCGGCGCGGGTGGACGCGTACGGGGTGGGTCGGGTCGCCGGGCGTCCGGTGGCCGGTGGCCGGTGTGCGTCGTCCGTGGTCCGTCGGCCGGGGTGGGGGCGCGGGGGTCGGAGGGGGGTGACCAAGGCACCTCGCGGCCAGACAGCAACCTGCCAGGCATTTCCCTTGGAGCGGCGCGGGCCTACCGCGCAGTATTTCGAGTGCGGCGGGGCCGAATTAGCACCGGATCCCCGCAGCCAGAGAAACCAGTTCCACGGGGGAGTCGAAATGAAGTTTCTGATCCGCGTTGCCGCCGCCCTTTCCGCCGCCGTCGCCGTCGTGGCGCTGGGCACCACCGCCGCGAACGCCGCAGGGGAAACCGCGGCCGCTCCGGCGCCGGTCGCCAACGTCTCGGAAAGCCTCAACTGGGACTGACGCGTCTCCCTGGAGAGCAAATAACAGACAGAACGGCCGGGTTGGAGTGAAATGAACGTCTTGGTGTGCCGGTGGGACCGGGTGACCCTCGAAGAGCTGCTCGACCGGGGGGCGTCCGTGACCCTGGTCTTCGACGAATGGGAGGCGGCCAACCGGGCGATCGACCCGGAGCTGATCGCCCGCGTGGACCGTCACTACGTGATCCGCAGCTTCGACGCGCTCGACGAGATGGCGCAGCTCGCCGTGGAGATCCGCTCCACCGGGGTCAAGATCGACCGGGTGCTGAGCCTCTCCGAGTTCAGCCAGTTCAGCGCCGCCTACCTGGCCACCCTGCTCGGTCTGCCGCAGCCGGCGATCGAGAAGTCCGTCCTGATGCGCGACAAGCGGGCCATGAAGGAGCGCGCCGCGCTGTCCGGGATCGCCTGCGCCCGCTACGTGTCCCTGTCCACGGCGGACGTCGAGGGCTCGGTGCGCCGGGTGGAGGAGGAGCTGGGCTTCCCGGTCATCGTGAAGCCGGCGGCGGGCCTCGGCTCGGTCGACACCGGCAAGGTGGAGGGGGCCGAGGAGCTGGCCGCGCTCCTGCGCCGGGCGGGTCGCGAGACCGTCGCGCAGTTCCTGCTCGCGGAGGAGCCGATCGACGGCGACGAGTACCACGTCGACGCGGTCTGGGAGGACGGCAAGGCGCAGATCCTGGGCGTCAGCCGCTACCTGAGGCCGCGGATGCTGGTGGAGACGCCGGGTCGGGACAACGGCTCGATCCTGCTGCCGCGCGAGCGCGAGGCCGCGCTGTACGCGGAGGTCGAGGAGCTGCACGAGCGGATCAACACGGCGTTCGACATCACCGACGACATCACGCACCTGGAGCTCTTCCGCCGCGCCGACGGCCGGCTGTGGTTCTCCGAGATCGCCACCCGGTTCGCCGGCGGGGCCATCCCCGAGAGCTTCGGGCCGCTGGGCGCGGACCTGCGCCGGCTGTGGGTCGAGGCCATCATGGGCGCCGGGCGCGAGCCGCTGAAGCTCCAGGAGCCGCCGTACCCGTACGTGGGCTGGATCAACCTGGCCCCGGCCGAGGCGGGGACGATCCTGCGCGACCCCACCGACGAGGAGGTCAAGGCCTTCCCGTACGTGCTGGACATCGTCCGGTCCCGGGGGGTCGGCTTCGGGATCGGCGAGCTGCACCCCTCCGTGTGGTGCCTGCTGCTGGTGATCGGCGCGGACAGCGAGGAGCAGTTCCGGGAGCGGGCCGCGGAGCTGGAGGCCGCGCTGCTGCCGCTGTACGAGATGGGCGGCGGGGAGTGACGGCCGTCGCGGAGGCGCCGGCCGGTTCTGCGGCGGGGGCGCCCGCGGGGGCGCCGGCGACGGTGGCGAAGCTGGGCTTCGGGGCGCGTTTCACCGCGCACATGGTCCTCTCCCGCTGGTCGCAGGGGTCGGGTTGGACTCCGTCGGAGCTGGTGGAGCACCGCGCGCTGGAGCTGTCGCCGGCCGCGATGGCGCTGCACTACGGGCAGGCGATCTTCGAGGGGCTCAAGGCGTACCCGCGCCCGGGCGGCGCTCCGGCGTTGTTCCGGCCGGGGGTCAACGCCGAGCGTTTCAACCGCAGCGCGGTGCGCCTGGCGATGCCGGAGCTGCCGGTGGAGCTGTTCACCGAGGCCTGTGAGCGGCTGGTGCGGGCGGACGCGGCGGAGGTGCCGACCGGTCCGGGGCAGAGCCTTTACCTGCGGCCCTTCATGATCGCGGTGGAGCCGAGCCTGGGGGTGCGGCCCGCGTCGGAGTATCTGTTCGCGGTGATCGCCTCGCCCGTGGACCACTTCTTCGCCGACGGCTACCAGGCCATCGACGTGTGGTGTCCGCCGGACCAGATCCGGGCCGCCCCGGGCGGTACGGGCGCCGCCAAGTGCGCCGGCAACTACGCGGCGAGCCTGTCGGCCAAGGCGCAGGCGTTGGCGAACGGTTGCCACGAGGTGCTGTGGCTGGACGCGCAGGAGCACCGCTGGGTCGAGGAACTCGGCGCGATGAACTTCTTCGCCGTCACGCGCGACGGGGCGGGGGCGCCGCTGCTGGTCACGCCGGAGCTGTCCGGCACGATCCTGGCGGGCAACACCCGGGGCAGCCTCATCGAGCTGGCCGCCTCCCTCGGCATCCGTACCGTGCAGCGCAGGGTGGAGCTGGCCGAACTCACCGCGCCGGACGGACCGTTCGAGGAGGCCTTCGCCTGCGGTACCGCCGCCTCGGTGGTGCCGATCGGCGCGGTCACCGCCGCCGGGGGGCGGCAGGTGATCGGCGACGGTCTGCCGGGTTCCGTCACCACCCGGCTGCGGGACGAATTGGCCGCGATCCAGTACGGGCACGGCCCCGACCGTTTCGGATGGATGCATTCCGTCTAGCCGCTTCCACATGCGGTGGAAAGGCCGTTGTCACCGGATTCCTCCGGGGGCAACGGCCTTTTCGCGTGCCCGCGTTCGGAAGGGCCGGGCAGGAGAATGCCAGGCATCCTCGTGCCGGCGGAAAGTGCTGATTCCGCGGGCCGTACCGGACAGGATGGAACCACCGAATCCCAGCAGGCCCGGGGGAATTGCCGCGGTGAGATCTCGACTCCCGCCGGCGCCGGCCTGCTTCTGCCTCGGGCGCGCACCGCGCCACTTCCAAAGGGGAAAACATTGGCTACGCCCACGTACACGCACGGCGGCTGGCGTCCGTCCGCCGACCGCTTCCTGGAGATCGTCGACCAGCCGCTGTACCGCACGCTGGTGGACCTCCAGGACCTCGTGACGGTGCAGACGGCCGTCTTCTGGAGCGAGCGCGGGGTCAAGTCGGTCCACCTGCCGATCACGACCAACAGCATCTCCAGCCCGATGGGCCTGGGCAGTGACTCGCTGCCCGTCGAGATCGACCTCTTCGGCCAGCGCACCTTCCTCGCCGACTCGATGCAGTTCATGCTGGAGTACGGCTGCCGGCTGAGCCCGACGGGCAGCTGGTACCTGATGCCGAGCTTCCGCGGCGAGGACTGCGACGAGACCCACCTGAACCAGTTCTTCCACAGCGAGGCCGAGCTCCCGGGCGGGCTCGACACGTGCATCGCGGCCGTTGACGACTACATGCGCGCCCTCGCCAAGGCCGTCCTGGACCGCTACGCCGACGACGTCCGCGCCATCGCGGGCACGACGGAGCACCTGGAGCAGATGGCCGCGCTGGGCTCCTTCCCGCGCATCACCTTCGAGGAGGCCGTGGCGCACCTGGGCGACGACGCGGACGCGGTCGAGGACCACGGCGGCTGGCGCACCCTGACCCGCCACGGCGAGCGCCGCCTGATGGCGGAGATCAGCCCCATCCTGTGGGTCACGCACTACGACCACCTGTCGGTGCCCTTCTACCAGGCCTACGGGGACGCCGAGGGCCGTACCGCCCTCAACGGCGACCTGCTGTTCGGCATCGGCGAGACGGTCGGCTGCGGCGAGCGCCACGTGGACGGCGAGCAGGCCCGCAAGGCGCTGGCCCACCACCAGGTGCCGGAGGAGGACTACGACTGGTACGTCCGCATGAAGGACGCGACCCCGCAGCACACCTCCGGTTTCGGTCTCGGCATCGAGCGCTGGCTGATGTGGGTGCTCCAGCAGAAGGACATCCGCGAGCTCCAGCTGGCGCCGCGCCTGAACGGGGTCACCGTGACCCCGTGACGCTCATCGCCGGGTCCCGTCCCCCGGGGCCCGGCGAGCCGTCACCGGCTCCGTCCCCGCCCGCGCCGCCCGTTCGGCCTGCCTGCCCGGGCTCTCCGGCTCTCCGGCTCTGCGGCTTCTGCGGCTTCCACCCCTCGCCACATCCGACCCACTGGACACACCATGCCCTTGCACACCGGCGCCCCCACGGCGACGGCCGAGACCGCGCTGGTCCGGCGTGAGTACGCCCCCGCGGGCCACTACATCCTCGAAGGCGCGGCGCTGGAGCGGTTGCGGGAATCGCAGCGGCTCGTCGAACGCCGGCTGGAGGCCGTGGCCGTACGGCGGACCCACCTGCCGGTGCTGGTGCCCCCGGTGTTGGTGTCGCCCGTGGAGGCCCTGCTGCGGCCCGACCTGCGCCGTACCGCGCTGACCACCCACGACTCCGAACGCCCCAAGGGCTGGTACCCGACGGCGGGTCTGTGCCTGCGCGGGCTGCCGCTCATCGCCAAGCAGCGCTTCAGCTGGCGGGAACTGCCGGTGGGCTACTGGACGGGCGGCCCCGCCGTCGCCCCCGTGGCGGGCGCGGGCCCCGACGCGGAGGACCTCGTGTGCGCGGACGGACTGCTGGCGCAGCCCGAGGAACGCCCCGTGGACCTCGTCCCGCTGATCACCGACCTGCTGCGGGAGCTGGACGTCCCCGCCGAGCCGGCCGCCGAACCCTGGGCGCTCCAGGGTGACGGGGCGTCGGTCTGGCGGCACGAGGGGCGGGTCACCGCCTCGCTCCAGGAGCTGCCCGCCGAGGCCGCCAAGCGCTACGGCGCCTGCTACATGGACGCGGACAACCGGCTCCGGCCGCTGGCCGTCTCCTTCTTCCACATCGCCCAGTTCGCGCTGCTGCGCGGGACGGAGGACGCCCGGTGAGCACCGCCTGGGCCGGGGACGCCGCCGCACTCCAGCGGTCCCACATCATCAACGCCAAGTACCCGGTCTCCGGGGCCAGCGGCTGGCTCCCGCACGGGTACGCGCTCTGCTCGAACGTCCTCGACGCCTTCCGCGCCCACTTCGCCTCCGGCGGGTACGGGGAACTGGGGCTGCCCTCGGCGGTGCCGTTGGCCTCCCTGGAACTCCAGGCCGGCTCGATCAAGAGCTTCCTGGACCGCGTCTACCTGCTGCGCGACCCCGACGGGCGGGACGAGCCCGTCGCCCTCGCCTCCACCATCGAGGCACAGATCTCCACCGTGATGGCCGCCTGGCTGCGCGAGGGCCGCCGGGCCCCCTTCCGGGTCACCTCGGTGCGCACGGTCGGCCGCCACGAGGGCCACGGGATGCGTCCGCTGTGGATGGAGCGGTTCGTGTGGCCGTTCTTCGAGGCGCAGGCCGCCTTCACCGGCGACGGGGACGCCGAGGTGGCGTTCATGCTGCACGGGCCGGGCGCGGTCGCGGCCTCGTTCGGACTGCCCACGGTCGCCGTCGAACGCCTCAAGGAGCCCGGCGCGGCCGGTGCCTACGCCGATCGCCGCCACGAGCTGGTCACGCTGCTGCCCGACGGCACCTCGACCACGCTCACCTCCGTCTACGAGCTCGGCACCCGCTTCAGCGAGACCTTCGGCGTGCGCGACGCCGACGGGGTCGCGCTGTCGATGCTCAACTTCGGTTTCTCCGCCCGCCTCGTGCTGGCGCTGCTGGTGCACGCGCACTCCGAGCCGGACCGGCCGGTGTACCACCCCTCGATCGCTCCCGTGCAGGTGGCCGTCGTACCCGCCGTCACCGAGGGCGCCGGGCGGGCCGCCGAGCTGGCCGCCCTGCTGGAGGGGGCCGGGATCCGGGCGCGGGTCTTCGACGACCACCGGGGCTACCGGGCCAGGGTCGGGCGGGCGCGCAGCCACGGGGCGCCGCTCCTGCTCACGGTGGAGGGGCCCGAGCGGGGCGGGGAGCTGCTGCTGGGCCGTGACGCCGGGCTGGGCGAGTCCGTCCGGCCCGACGGGTTGGCCGCGCTGGTCGGCGTACGGCTGCGCGAGCTCGGGGAGCGCCTGGTGTGGGACCGGGCCGCGGAGCACCGGGCCCGGATCGCCGACCTCGACGGGTTCCCGTCGTCGCAGGCGGCGGCGGCGCTGCCGGGCGCGGCCCGGGTCCCGCTGTGCGCGGCGGACGACTGCGTCCGCGCGGCGCTCGCGGACCAGGCCCTCGACGTGATCGGCCGGCCCACCGGTGAGAACGGTGCCGTGTGCGACGCGGCCGCCGCTCCCGCCCGCCCCTGCGCGCACTGCGCCCGCCCGACCGGCTCGTCGGTGCTGCTGGGACGCAAGTTCCGCGGCGAGAAGTGACGCCAGGAGACAGAGAGATGAATCGTTTCACCGAACAGGTCCTCACCACCGAGCGCCTCGTGCTGCGTCCCTTCGCCGAGCGCGACGTCCCCGCCGTCCGGGCTGCCTGCGACGATCCCACCACCCAGCGCTGGCTGCCGCTGCCGCGCCCCTACACGGAGGCGCACGCCCGCTGGTGGTGCACCGAGGGCGCCCCGGCGTCCCTGACCGGCGGCGACGGCGTCCAGTTCGCCGCCGAGGACGCGCGGACCGGTGAACTGGTCGGCTGCTTCGGCCTGAAGTCCACGAACTGGACCGAACTGACCACCGAGATCGGCTACTGGACCGTCCCCGGGGCGCGCGGTCGCGGCTTCGCCCCCGAGGCCGTCCGCGCCGTCGCGCGGTGGGCCCTGACCGAGACCCCGGTGCGCCGGATCACCCTGCTGGCCGCCACCGGGAACACCGCCTCCCAGCGGGTGGCCCTGAAGTCCGGCTTCACCCGGGAGGGCGTGCTGCGCGGCGCGGGCACCACCCACGACGGGCGCGTCGACCACGTCGTCTTCGGCCTGATCCCCGGCGACCTGCCGGCGCCGGTCGCCGACGAGCCGCCCGCCGGCGAGGTACCGGTGATGGGCGACGTACCGGTGGTGGGCGAAGGCGTACGCGACCGGGTGCGCGCCCTGCTCACCGAGGCGGCCACGGCCCCCGAGGGCACCCGGACCGCGCTGATCAGCGCCCACGAGCACACCGGCGCCGAACTGATCTTCCACAGCGAGGAGTCCCAGCACACCTACCGCCAGTCGGTCGAGGAGCTGATGGAACTGCTGACCTCCCTCGGCCGGGACCTGCTGCCCGAGCCGCCGTCGGTCGTCGGCGCCCTGGTGCTGCCCATGCCGTACTACCGGCGCTTCAAGCCGGAGGGGACGCCCGTCGACCCCGACACGTGCGGCCGCGTCATCCGCCACCGCAACCTCGAACTCCTCGACAACTGCGCCCGTTTCCGCAAGGACAACCCGCCGGCCGCCGGCCTGCCCATGACCGCCCTGATGGCCGACCCCTTCCGGGACGCCGACGACTTCGCCGCGGACTACGAGGGCCGCCTCGACGAGGTGTTCGCCCTCAAGTGGCACCCGCCGGCCGCCGAGACCCCGATCTCCGAGTACGTCGCGCGCGGCTACCTGGACCTGGCCGCCCGCTGGGACGTGCCGACCGTCCTGCACTGCTCGCCCGAGGGCCGCCTCGGCGACCTCGCCGAGATCCGCGAACACGCCGTGCCCGCCGCCGTGCGGGCGGGCGCCCGGATCAGCCTCGCGCACCTCGGCTTCAACAACCCGGGCCTGGTCGACGTACTGGAACAGCCCGGGGTCCACGCCGACCTCGGGCCCTGGGAGGCCGTCTGCGAGCGGACCGTCGGCGACCCCGGACCGATCGACTCCGACACCCGCCTCGCCGCCCTGATCGCCGAGTGCGGCCCCCGCCTGATGTTCTCCCTGGACACGCCCTGGCACCTCCAGCCCTGGGACGACGGCCGGGTGCTGGGTGCCGGCACCTCCGAGGCCGTGCGCCGCATCCTCGGCTCGCTCGGACTGAGCGGCGCCGACGCGCGGGCCCTGCTCGCGGGCAACGCCCTGCGCTACCTGTTCGGGGCGGCGTGAGCACCGCCCCGGGATCGCCCGCCGGCGCGCTCCCGCCCCGCCTGGCACCCGGCTCCGTCGTCGGGGTCGTCGCCACCAGCGCCTACGCCGCCGGCCGCTTCCCGGAGCGCACCCGCCGGGCCGTCGCCGCGCTGGAGGCCGAACTGGACTGCACCGTCCGCTTCGCCCCCGAGGGCCGCTACGCCGGCTCCATCGCCGGAACCGGCCGCGAACGGGCCCGCGCGCTCCTGGAGCTCTACGCGGACCCCGAGGTCGGCGCCGTGTTCACCACCATCGGCGGCAACAACTCCAACGACCTCCTCGAACACCTCGACCCGCTCGCCGCGCTGCCGCCGAAGATCCTCGTCGGCTACAGCGACAACACCGCGCTGCTGCTCGGCTGCCAGGCCCTCACCGGCACCACCGTCTTCTACGGGCCCGCGCTGCTGCCGCAGTTCGGCGAATGGCCGCGCCCCCACGCCGAGACCACAAGCCACCTGCGGAGCACCCTGTCCGGCGCGTCCGCCCCGGGCGCGGCCTGGCCGCTGCCCGACTGGTGGACCCAGCCCGGCGGGGACTGGGCGGGCGCCGACGAGCAGGAGCGGCCCCGCTTCCCGGGAGCCCCGTACGTCCTGCGCCCCGGCACCGCCGAAGGCGTCCTGTTCGGCGGCAACGTCCCCACCCTCGGCTTCCTCGCCGGGACCCGTTGGCTGCGCCCCCCGGACGGGCCGCTCGTGCTGTGCCTGGAGGGCACCGCGGACGGCGCGGCCGTACCGGCGTTCCAGCGCAGCCTGACGCAGTTGCGCCACCTCGGCATCGCGGGGCGGGCCGCCGCCGTGCTCGTCGGCCGGACCCCGGGGGGCCCGCACGGCGCCGAGCACACCGAGGCGCTGCACCGGATCCTGCTCGACGCCTTCCCGTCGGACGTGCCGATCGTGCTGGACCTGCCCTTCGGGCACACCGACCCGATGCTCACCGTCCCGCTGGGCGCGAGCGCGCGCGTGGAGGCCCACGAGGGCCGGCCCGTCGTACGGACGCTCAGCGCGGCAGTCGGACCCGTCGCCGCCACCACCCCGCGGAAGGAGGGTCCGTCGTGTCCCTGCTGAAGGATCTGCGCGCCCTGCCGCGCCCGGCCAAGACGCTGCTCGCGCTCGGCGCGGCCAACAACGTCGGCTCGGGCCTGGTCCTGCCGTTCCTCGTCGTCTACATCCACCAGATCAACGGGCTCGGGCTGACCACCGCCATGCACGCCGTGTCGGTGACCTCCGTCGCCGTCATCCTGGGCGGGCTCCACGCCGGCCGGCTCGCCGACCGGATCGGCGCCCGGCGGGCCGCCGCCGCGCACATGCTGCTGAGCGCGGTCGGCGTCGCCGGTTACGCCTTCGCCTCCGAGGCCTGGCACTTCCTGCTCGCCGCGGCGGTGTGGGGCCTGGGCCTGGGCGGCTCGTCCGCGTGGAACACGCTGCTGGCCGGCTCGGTCCCGGCGGAGTCCCACCCGGTGGTCTTCGGGTCCAGCTTCACCCTGGCCAACGCGGCCATGGGCATCGGCGGGCTGCTGGGCGGCACGCTGGCGACCGTCTCGCACCCGCTGTCCTTCCGCCTGCTCTACGGGGCGGACGCGCTCAGCTACCTGGGCATCGCCGTCGCGATGTTCCTGCTGCGCGGCCTGGACGCGGCCGAACCGACCGCCTCCGGCGGCGGGCGCGGGGCCGGCGGCGCGGCCGGATACCGCAGGGTGCTGTCGAACGGGCCGTTCCTGCTGGTGATGGGATTGGGCACCGCGCTCTACTTCGCCTCCTACGGCCAGCTGGAGGCGGGCCTGCCCGCCGTGGTGCTGACCAGCACCGACGTGGACTCCGGCGGACTGGCCGTGCTGTTCGCGGTGAACACCGCGGGCGTCATCGGGGCGCAGCTGGCGCTGCACGAGCTGATCAAGCGCTGGCGGCACACCCGGACCGTGGCCGTGGCGGCGCTCGCCTGGGCCCTGAACTGGGCGCTGGTGCTGTGCGCGGTGGCCGTGGACGGCCGGGGCGCGCAGCTCGGCGTGCTCATCGCCGCGATGGCGCTGTTCGCCGTCGCCGAGACCCTGTACGCGGCCGGCATGCCGTCGCTGGTGAACTCCCTGGCCGCGCCGGAACTGCGCGGACGCTTCAACGCCGCCTACGGATCGGCCACTTCGGTGGGCTTCGTGACGGGTCCGCTGGCCGCGGGCGTGCTCGTGGCGGGCGGCTCGGGTCCGGCCTTCGTCGTGGGTCTGGCGGTGGTGTGCGCCCTGATCCCGCCGATCCTGCTGGCCGCGACCCCCCTCCTGCGCCGCGCGGAGGTTGCCGAGCCGGTGGCGGAGCGGGACGCGGAGCCGGACGCCGAGCCGGTCGCGGAGCGGGACGCGGAGCCGGTCTCCGGGCCCGTCTCCGAGTCGGCTTCCGGTGCCGGTGCGGGTCCCGAGCCGGCCGCGGAACCGGATCGCGGCGGGTTCGATTGCGGTGCCCGCGCGTCGTCCCGTGCCGCGTCGGGATCCGCCGGGGCGGCCGTGCCCGGTGCGGACGCGGACGCCGCGCCGCAGGCGGCGGGAGCCGGACGTGTCTGAGCTGCGCATCCACGAGTCGACCAGAGGAGTCGCCATGCTGTCCTCCAGCCAACTCCCCGCAGAGCTGCGGTGGTTCACGGGCACCGAGCCCGACGACGTCGTCACCCTCGGCTACCTCGCGACCGGCGCCGACCGCGTCGACCCGGACCGGCTCGCCGCCGCCCTGGCCCGACTCGCCGAGCGGCACCCCGCGCTGCGGGGCGGCCGGGAACCGGAGGGCGTCGCCGTGCACGCCACCCCCGGCGAGGGCTGGGACGCCGTCGACCACGCGCTGAGCGCCGCCGAGTCCCGCTCCGGGCGCCCCTTCGACCTCGACGGCGGACCGCTGCTGCGGGCCGAGCTGTACCGCTGGACGCGGGGCGCGCTGCTCGTCGTCCAGGTGCACCGCTCGGCCATCGACGGCCCCTCGGTGCCCGCGCTGGAGGCCGAACTGGAACGCCTCTACGACGCCGAGGCCGAGGTCGAGGACGACGGGGCCCCGTCGGGCACGGCCGCGGCGGGCGCGCCCGACCCCGACGGGGACGAGGCCCTGCGCGCCGCGTGGGCCGCGCACCTGGCCGGCGTCGGGGCGCTGACCTGGCCCGTGGCCCCGCCGGGGGTCGGCCCCGTACAGCGGCGGCTGTCCTTGGCCCGGCCGGTGCTCGACCGGCTCCTGGCCCGCTCCGGGGACCCCATCGCCACGCCCGCGCTCGCCCTGCTCGCGGTGTACGGGCTCGCCCTGGCCCGCTTCACCGGCCGGCGGGACTTCTGCGTGGGCCTGCCCGTGCCCGCCCGGCCCGGCGACGGGGCCGCCCCGCCGATCGGACCCCGGGCGGGGCTGGTTCCCGTACGGATCCGGACCGGCGCGGACGCGGGCCCGGCCGGGGCGGTGGCCGACTTCCGCCGCGTCCTCGGCTCCGCCGCCTTCGCCCTGCGCCACCAGCGGCTCGGCTACGCGGAGATCCGCGAGGCCTGCGCCACAGCCGCCCCCGGCCCCCTGGTGCGGACCCTCTTCTCGGACTGGCCGCGCTGCGCCTCGCGCTCCCTGCTCCTGGACGGCACCGCCTTCGCCCCCGCCCGACTCATCCCGCGCTCCAGCCCCTTCGACCTCACCGCCGAGACCGTCGACCCCGCCCACCCCGACGGGCGCCTGTACCTCGACCTGACCGCCGACCCGGCCGTCCTCGACGAGGGCGCCCTGCGCGCGCTGGGCGACGCGATCACCCGGACCGCCGACGAGATCGCCGGGCCCGACACCACCCAGGAGGTGCCCTAGATGACCATGACCACGACCACGACCGCGCCGGCCCTCCCCGTCGCGCCGGCCTTCGACCCGCGGGAGATCCTCTCCGCCGAGGTGGCCCTCGACCCGGCCGCCTTCTTCGCCCGGCTGCGCGCCCACGAGCCCGTCCACTGGAACGAGCCGACCCGCAGCTGGTACGTCACCCGGCACGCGGACGTCGAGGCGCTGCTGATGGAGGGCGCCCTGGGGGCCCGCGACAAGACCGAGATGCTCGCCGCGATGACCGAGGACATGCGGGCGGCGTTCGCGCCCGTCGAGGAGTTCCTCGGCAAGTGGCTGGTCTTCGCCGACCCGCCCTACCAGCTGAAGGCCCGCAAGGCGCTCCAGCGGGCGTTCACCCCGCGCAGCCTCGCCCCGTTCACCGACACCGTCCGGGTGGCCGCCGAGGAGGCCGCCGCCCGCCTGGAACCCGGCGAGGGAGACCTCTTCCGGCAGGTGGCGCGCCCGTACGCGCTCACCGCCATCTGCGCCTTCCTCGGCATCGAGGACGCCGAACGCGACGACGTCCTGCGCTGGTCGGACGCCCTGATCGGCTACCTGAGCATGCCGGTGCTGGACAAGGGGACCGCGTTGGCCGCCGGCCGGGCCGTCCGCGAGCTGACCGCCTACGTCACCGGCACGGTGCTGCCCCGCGGCTCCGGCCCGATGGCCGCCCTGCTCGGCGGCCTGTACGCGGACGGCTCCCTGGACGACCGCGAGGTCACGGCCCTCTTCGCGCAGCTGCTGACGGGCGGCGCCGAACCGGTGGCCACCGCCGCCGCCGTCGGGATGGCCGAGCTGCTGGCCGACCCGGAACAGCACCGGGCGCTGCGCACGGGCGAGGTCCCGTACGCGGCGGCCGTGGAGGAGGCCCTGCGCCACTCCTCGCCGTTCCACTTCGCGCCCCGCACCGCCCTGCGGGACTTCGAGTACGCCGGTCACCGCATCGCGAAGGGGCAGCGGGTCGTGCTGGTCCTGGCGGCGGCCGACCGGGACCCGGAGGTCTTCGAGGACCCCGACCGCTTCGACGTGCGGCGCACCGGGGGCCGGCACGTGGCCTTCGGCCGGGGCGGCCACTTCTGCCTCGGCGCGGCCCTGGCCCGGATGGAGGTCGAGGCCCTGTTCCGGGCCCTGGACGCACGCCACCCGGGGCTGCGGGGCGGTACCCCGGCCCTGGTGCGCGAACCGGCCTTCGGGGTCACGTCCGTGTCGTCGATCCCCTGCCTGGTCTGACGGGGGCGCCCCCGAGACCCCCGGAGCCACGGCCCGCCGCCGCGCCGGCCGCACCGCCCCGCCCCCACGCTTCCGCAGTTCCGTACCGAGGTGATCCCGTGCAGTCCCAGCAGATCCGTTCCACCTTCATCGACTTCTTCACCGATCGCGGCCACGAGCACGTCCGCTCCAGCCCGCTGGTCCCCGACGACCCGACGCTCCTCCTCGCCAACGCGGGCATGAACCAGTTCAAGCCCTACTACCTGGGCGAGACCCCGCCGCCCTTCCCGCGCGCCGTCTCGGTCCAGAAGTGCGCCCGCACCTCCGACATCGAGAACGTGGGCCGCACGGCCCGCCACGGCACCTTCTTCGAGATGCTCGGCAACTTCTCCTTCGGCGACTACTTCAAGTCCGAGACCATCGCCTACGCCTACGAGCTGGTGACCAAGGGCTACGGCCTCGACCCCGAGCGGCTGTGGGCGACGGTCTACCTCGACGACGACGAGTCGATCCGCATGTGGGAGCGGGTGGGCATCCCCGCGGAGCGCGTCCAGCGGCTGGGCAAGGAGGACAACTTCTGGTCCATGGGCGTGCCCGGGCCCTGCGGCCCCAACTCCGAGCTGTACTACGACCGCGGCCCGGCCTTCGGCCCCGAGGGCGGCCCGGCCGTCAACGACGAGCGGTACATGGAGATCTGGAACCTGGTCTTCATGCAGTTCGGGCGCGGCGAGGGCGAGGGCAAGACCGACTACCCCATCCTCGGCGAACTGCCGATGAAGGGCATCGACACCGGCATGGGCCTGGAACGCCTCGCGGTGATCCTCCAGGACGTCGAGAACGTCTGCCAGACCGACCTGTTGGCCCCCACCCTGCACACCGTGCAGGAACTCGCGGGCCGCGGCTACCCGGGCAGCGGCGCCGAGAAGGTCTCCTTCCAGGTGGTCACCGAGCACGCCCGGGCGATGGCCTTCCTCATCGCCGACGGCGTCATGCCCTCCAACGAGGGCCGCGGCTACATCCTGCGCCGCCTGATGCGCCGCGCCGTGCGCCACGGACGCCTGCTGGGGGTCGAGGGCCCGCTGCTGCCCGCCGTCACCGGCAGCGTGATCGCGAACCTCGGCACCGCCTGGCCCGAACTGGTCGAGCACGCCCACCTGATCGAGCAGGTCACCCACGCCGAGGAGGAGTCCTTCGGCCGCACCCTGCGCCAGGGCGCCAAGCTGCTGGACGCCGCCGTGCGCCGCGCCAAGGAGCAGGACGCGGGAACCCTCTCCGGCGAGACCGCCTTCGAGCTCCACGACACCTTCGGCTTCCCCGTCGAGCTGACGCTGGAGGCCGCGCACGACGCCGGCCTGGACGTCGACGAGGACCGCTTCGCCGCCCTCCTCACCGCCCAGCAGCAGCGCGCCAAGAGCGGTGGCAAGGCCAAGACGGCCGCCGCCCTGCGCCGCCAGGAGGCGTACCGCGACCTGGTGGCCCGGCACGGGCGCACCGACTTCCTCGGTTACGAGCGGCTCAGCGCCGAGTCCACCGTCCTCGCCCTCCTCGACGAGGGCGAGCCGGTGGCCGCCGCGGGCGCGGGCCAAAAGGTCGAACTGGTCCTGGCGGCCACCCCGTTCTACGCCGAGGGCGGCGGCCAGGTCGGCGACACCGGCGTGCTGCGCACGGCGGGCGGCGCGGTCCTGGAGATCACCGACACCCGGCGGGGGCTGCCCGGCTTCCACGTCCACACCGCCCGGGTGACCGAGGGGGAGATCCGCGCCGGGGAGGCGGCCGAGGCGGTCGTCGACGCCCGGCGCCGGGCCGCGGTGGCCCGCTCGCACTCCGCCACGCACGTGCTGCACGCCGTCGTCCGCGAACTCCTCGGCAACCACGCCGCGCAGCACGGTTCGCTGGTCGACGACGGCCGGCTGCGCTTCGACTTCGTGCACTTCTCCGCCCTGTCGGCGGGGCAGTTGGGCGAGCTGGAGGCCCGCGTCAACGAGCGGCTGCTGGCCGACCCCGAGGTTCGCGTCTGGTACGCCGACCGGGCGGAGGCCGAACAGGCGGGCGCGCTCGCCCTGTTCGGGGAGAAGTACGAGGACACGGTCCGCATCGTCGACATCGGCGACTTCTCGCGCGAGCTGTGCGGCGGCACCCACGTGACGCACGGCTCGCAGGTCGGCGGGCTGCGCATCGCGGGCGAGTCCTCCGTGGGCTCCAACCTGCGCCGCATCGAGGCCTGGACGGGGTACGAGGCGCTGCTGTCCGCCGACCGCGAGCGCACCCTGCTGCGGGAGCTGTCGGGGCTGCTGGGGGCCCGTCCCGAGGACGCCGCCGATGCCCTGCGCAAGCGGCTGGACCTGCTGGCGAACGCCCAGGCCGACGTGGAGCGGATGCGCAGCGCCGAGCTGGCGGCGCTGGCCGGCACCCTCGCGGAGAAGGCCGAGGCGATGCCGGGCGGCATGCTGGTGGCCACCCGGGTCGACGGGGTGGACGCGCAGGAGCTGCGCCGACTGGCCTCCACCGTCGCCCAGCGGCTGGCCTCGGGCGTCGGGGTGGTCGTGCTGGGCACCCCGCACGAGGGCAAGGCCCTGCTGGCGTCCGCGGTGGGCAGCCGGCTGCGCGAGCAGGGCATCGAGGCCCGCGAGGTGCTGGCCGAGGCGGCCGCCGCGATCGGTGGCGGCGCGGGCGGCAAGGGGGCCCTGGCCAGCGCGGGCGGCCGGCACGTCGAGAAGCTGGGCGACGCCCTGTCGCTGGCGCGGGCGAGCGCGGCCGGTGTCCTGAGCCGGAGCGCGCGGTGACGGCCCCGGCCGGGCCGGCGACCCTGACCCGGCCGGTCCCCGCGGCGGTGGAGCGTACGAGCGCCCCGGTGGGTTCCGTGGACGTGCACCGGACGCTGGCGGCGCTGTTCCGCGCCGCCGGCGCGCGGCACCGGTTCATCGCGCACCCGCCGGAGGGGCGGACGGACGTGGCGAGCGCGCTGCGCGGGCACCCCCTGGACCGGGCCGCCAAGTCGATCGTGCTGCGGGTGGCCCTCGGCAAGCGGAGCCGGCGCTACGTGCTCGCCGTCGTGCCGGGCGACCGCAGGGTGGACCTGTCCGCCGTCGCCGAGCTGATGGGCGGCACCGAGGCCTCGTTCGCGGTGCGGGAGGTGGCGGAGCGGTTGACGGGCTGCGTCAGCGGCTCCATCGTCCCCTTCGCGCTGGGCCCGGAGGCCGCCGGGCTGGAGGTCCTCGTGGACGAGGAGCTGACCGGGCGGCCGACGGTGTACTTCAACACCGGACGGCTCGACATGTCGGTGGAGCTGGCGGTGGCGGACTACCTGGAGCTGGCCCGCCCGGCGGTGGCCCGGATCGCGCGGTGAGCCGCCCTCACAGCCAGCCCCGCTCGGTGGCCCGGACGCCCGCCTCGAACCGGCTGCGGGCGTCCAGGCGGGTCATGATGTCGGACATCAGCCGGCGGACGCTGCGCACGGAGATGGCCAGTTGTTTGCCCGCGGCCTCGTCGGTCATGCCGGAGGCCAGCAGGCGCAGCAGTTCCCGTTCCTGGGGGCTGAGGCCGAGGTCGTCGGGGACCTCGGCGGTGCCGAGCGGGCGGGCCGCGTCCCAGATCTTCGCGAAGAGGGCGAGCAGGGCCACCACCACGCTCGGCTCGCGGACCACCAGTGCCCCCTTGCCCGAGTTCTCGGGGTCGAGGGGGAGGACGGCGGTGCTCCGGTCGACCAGGATGGTGCGCATCGGCAGGACCGGATGGGTGCGCACCTCGCCGCCACACGAATTGAGCCAGGCCGCGTAGCGGCGGGTCGCGGGATGGTTCCGGACGCTGTCGAGATAAACGGTGCGGATGTCGACGCCGCGCTTCGCGAGTTTCTCGTCGAGGGCTTTGCTGGCGGTCATGCTGTCGGCCGTGAGCGAGGCCTTGGGGATCAGCGCGAGGACCTCCGAAGAGGCCTCTTCAGAAATCTCCTCCAGATAGTTGCGCACCGAATCCATGCCGTGCAGGTATTCGATGCTGCCGCCGTTCCCGCCCTGGGCCCGGTCGAAATCGGCGAATTCCGCGACGAGGTCGGCCATGGCGGCACGGCCTTCTTCGAGCCGCTGCTGGCGCTCCAGGATTTCCTTCTGCTGGGTGGAGATCAGACCGGCGAGAGCGACGCTGGGCTTGACCGGGACGATCGTTCCCGGCTCCTCCCAGGAGGGGCGGACCAGAGCGGATCCGGCGAGCTCGTCGAGGCCCTCCCGGACCTCCGCTTCGGTCATGCCCAGTTCCCCGGCCAGGTCGGCGACACCCGACTGGTGGTTCCTGATCATGGCCCGGTACACCGCCTCGGCCCGTTCGCCGATGCCGAGGCAGGCGAGCGAGGAGTCCGAAGTCCCCTTGGCGCCCAGAGATCCAGTCATATCGCCCCGTCCTTGACCCGCCCGCGAGAATCACGAGGGATATCGCCGTGTATGCAACCCTGCTGAAACTGGAGGGTGACGTGCGGAACCTGCACGACGCGGTCCGGCGCATCCGGGAAATGACATCGAGGGTCGACGTCGGAGAGAATTTGCAGCACACCACCGCCTCCCCCGTGGTCGGCGGGTTCGACGTCGTGCTCTTCTTCAATTCGCCGGACCTGGACGAAGCGTTGCGGCAGACCCGTCACATCGTCGAGGCAATTCACGAGGAACTGCCCCCCTCCGAGGATCGCTGGAGATTGTACTCTTCGGTGGCTGAAATCCGCCCGCCGGCCGTGTGGTGAGGGTCACCCGGAGTCGGGGTTTGCCCCTCGGAACGTCCCCCGTTCGGCCGTGTCGTGGGGACGGGTGGGGGTAGGTGGACGACAGTGGAGGAGGCACACCAGTGCGGGGGCGACATCACGCCGGAGGCGTACTGACATGGGACTCTTCGATTTCCTGAAGTCCGAGAAGAAGAAGGAACACGAGGCCGCCGAGAAGGCCGCGGAGCAGGTCGAGCAGCAGGGCCGGGCGGCGCCCGCCGCGCCGAACGCGCCCGTGGACATCGGCGGCAAGTACGTCGACGCCGCCGCGGCCACGAAGGCCGCGGCGGAGCGTATGGCGGCGACCGCCCCGCCCAAGGCGGCGCCGGTCCCGCCCAAGGCGGCGCCGGTCCCCCCGAAGCCCCAGGACAGGCCCATGGCGGGGCGGGCGCCGGGGGCCGCGACGCCGACGCCCTCGTCGGCCGCGCACAAGGCCGTCCCGGTGCCGCCGACCCCGAGGCCGACGCCGAAGCCGGCCGCGGCCGCCAAGAAGCGTACGTACACGGTCAGGTCCGGGGACTCGCTGTCGGCGATCGCCCGCCGCGAGCTGGGCAACGAGGGCCGCTGGCGGGAGTTGTACGCCATGAACCGGGGCGTCGTCGGATCCAACCCCGACCTGATCCGTCCGGGCATGGTGCTGACCCTGCCCCAGTAGCCGACCCTGCCCCAGTAGGGGCCCGGTAGCGGCCCCGAAGAGGCCCCGGTAGAGACGGTGAGGGCCCGGATCCACACGATGCCGTGGATCCGGGCCCTCACCGTTTCGCGCCGCTCACCGTTTCGCGCCGCTCGCCTCGAAGGGCTCCTGCCGTCGGACGTCAGATCTTCTTGTCCTCGGCGGACTGCTCGCGCTCCTTCTCCGCCAGTTCGTCGTCGAAGCTCGCCGGCTGCGACTCGCGCGACGACGGCTCGGTCGCGGCCGGGGGCTCGACCAGCCAGTCCGGGTTCGACTGCTGGTCCCACCACTTCCACGCCGCGAAGGCGGCCCCCGCCAGGAGTCCGACCAGGGCGGCGCCCTTGAGCACGCGGCCCGCGCGGGCCCGCCGCTCGTGGCGGCGCACCAGTCGGTGCACCTCCTTCGCCGACACCTGGCCGCGCAGCGCCGCCAGGGCCGCCGTCGACCGGGACGCGGCCTCCTCGGCGACCGGGGTCGCCGCGGCGATGGCGCTCTCGATGCGCGGCTGCGTGTAGTCGGCGGCGTGCCGCGCGGCGGCGCAGGTCTTGCGGTAGGCCTGGGTCGCGGCGCGGTCCACGTTCGGCGGGACGTGCGTACGGGCCGCCCTCATCCGGGGATGGAGGTGGGCGTCGTAGGCCGTGCGGGCCTGCCGGGACGCCTCCTCGGCCATGTGCGAGATCTTGGGCGCCAGCAGCTCGTTCGCCTCGTGCGCGTAGTGCGTCGCGGCGTCCTTGGCGGTCTCCGCGTACGGCGCCACCACTTCCGCCGCGTGCCTCACGGTGTCCCGGGCGCTCTCGGCGGCCAGGCGCACGCTGTCCTTGCGGGTCACAGGATCCTCCTCCTCGGTGGCGGACACAGTTCACCTTTCCACCCTTTGTCGGATCATGCCTGCCATAGCGCCGCCCGGCATGCGTGACAGGGCAGAAGAGTGGACGATTTCCGTGCGGTACCGCCCTGCGTGGGAGGATCTGGACCGACAGTGATGACTATGGAAGGCAGACCCGTGGCCGAGAAGCTCTACGCCACCCTGAAGACCAACCACGGCGACATCGAGATCGAGCTGCTGGAGAACTTCGCCCCGAAGACCGTCCGCAACTTCGTGGAGCTGGCCACCGGCGCCCGCGAGTGGACGCGTCCCACGGACGGCCAGAAGACCACGGCCCCGCTCTACGACGGCACCGTCTTCCACCGCGTCATCAGCGGCTTCATGATCCAGGGCGGCGACCCCCTCGGCAACGGCACCGGCGGCCCCGGCTACGCCTTCGCCGACGAGTTCCACCCCGACCTGGCCTTCACCAAGCCCTACCTGCTCGCCATGGCCAACGCCGGCCCGGGCACCAACGGCTCCCAGTTCTTCATCACCGTCGCCCCCACCGCCTGGCTGACCCGCAAGCACACGATCTTCGGCGAGGTCACCTCGCTCGCGAGCCGGATCGTCGTCAACGAGATCGCCTCCGCCTCGACCAACCCGCGCACCGAGCGGCCCCTGGAGGACGTGATCATCCAGTCGGTCTCCGTCGAGCGGCGCTGACGCGGGGAACCTTTGTGCCCCGCCCGTCCGTCCTGGTTACGTATCCGTCCTGGTTACGCACCGGACCGGCGGGGCGTGCGCCCCGCACCGCGCCGTCGAACGAGGGGACCGATGGACACCGACCGTCTGCCGGGCTGCTACCGCCACCCGGACCGCGACACGGGAATCCGCTGTACGCGCTGTGAGCGGCCGATCTGCCCGGAGTGCATGATCAGCGCCTCGGTGGGCTTCCAGTGCCCCGAGTGCGTCCGGGAGGGCTCGGGAACCGGGCACGCCGCGAGCGCCAACGCCCCGCGCACGCTCGCGGGCGGCCTCGTCTCGGCCGACCCCCAGCTCGTCACCAAGATCCTGATCGGGTTGAACGTCGCCGTGTTCCTCGCGGCGTACGCGATGCCGGGGCTGGCGGTGCAGCTGGAGCTGCTCGGCCGCTACGTCCAGTACTACGGGGCGCCCGTCGAGGGCGTGTCCACCGGCCAGTACCACCGGCTGCTGACCTCGGTGTTCCTGCACGTCGAGTGGTGGCACATCTTCGGCAACATGCTGGCCCTGTGGGTGATCGGCGGCCCGCTGGAGGCGGCCCTCGGCCGCGCCCGCTACCTGGCCCTCTACCTGCTGTCGGGCCTCGGCGGCAGCGCCCTCGTCTACCTGTTGACCGCGCCGAACACCCCGACGCTCGGCGCCTCGGGCGCCATCTGCGGGCTGCTGGGCGCCACCGTGGTCCTGGCCCGCAGGATGCGCTGGGAGATGCGGCCCGTCCTGGTCACGCTGGGGCTGATGCTGCTGGTGACCTTCGTGCCCTTCGGGGGCAGCTGGTCGGTGTCCTGGCAGGCCCACATCGGTGGTCTGGTGACGGGCGCCCTCATCGCACTGGGCTTCTTCGCGCAGACCGCCGGCAGGAAGCGCACACTGGTCCAGGTGGGTACCTGTGTGGTGGTGTTCCTGCTGGCGGCGGCGGTGATCCTGGTGCGGACGGCCGAACTCACCTGATCACACCGGCGTCAACTCTCCACAGAGTTATCCACAGATCTTCTGTCTTTTCCTCAGGTGTGGATGACGCTGTGGATAACTCCTGGGGAGAGCTTGCGCCGCTGCTGTGGAGGCACTACTTCCACTGTGTGGAGACGCCGAAGCCGGCCGCGATGAACCCGAAACCGACGACGATGTTCCAGTTGCCCAGCGCCTCGACGGGCAGCTGGGTGTCGGTCACGTAGAAGACGACGATCCACGCCAGACCGATGAGGAAGAAGGCGAGCATGACCGGGGCGACCCAGCTGCGGCTCGTCAGCCTGATCGACTGAGGCTGCTTCGCCGGCGGCGGCGTGTAGTCGTCCTTCTTGCGGATACGTGACTTCGGCACGAGGGGCTCTCCTGTCGATGCGCTGGGGGACCTTGCCTGCCCCGGGCGTCCGTTAGCGTAGTGGACCTGTGGCGTTGAAGGAGAAGGGTACGTTGAGCAATTCCGACGACTCCTCCGCGGGTCCCCGTCGCCGGGCCAGGCCGGTCCGGTTGCTGACGGCCGCCGTGTTCGCCCTCGCGGGCCTCATCTTCGTCACCAGCTTCAACACCTCCAAGGGTACGAACATCCGGACGGACGCCTCCCTCCTGAAGCTGTCCGACCTCATCCACGAGCGCAGCGCCGACAACGCCGAGCTGGAGAAGAGCGCCGCGGTCCTGCGCCGGCAGGTGGACGCCCTCGCCGACCGCGACGACCGCAGCACCAAGGCCGAGGACGCCCGTCTGGCCGCCCTGCGTACAGCCTCCGGCACCGAGGAACTCTCCGGCAAGGGCCTGACCGTCACCCTCAACGACGCCCCGCCGAACGCCACGGCCCGCGTCCCCGGCGTGCCCGAACCGCAGCCCAACGACCTCGTGATCCACCAGCAGGACCTCCAGGCCGTCGTGAACGCCCTGTGGCAGGGCGGAGCCCAGGGCATCGAGGTCATGGGCCAGCGCCTGATCTCCACCAGCGCCGTGCGCTGCGTGGGCAACACCCTGATCCTCCAGGGCCGCGTCTACTCGCCCCCCTACACGGTCTCGGCGGTCGGCGACCCGGGCGCGTTGCGCAAGGCCCTCGACGCCTCGCCCGCCCTCCAGAACTACCAGCTGTACGTCAACGCCTACGGACTCGGCTGGAAAGTCGACGAGCACAAGAGGCTGACACTCCCCGGCTACTCCGGCACAGTGGACCTCCACTATGCGAAGCCGCTGGAGCCCGCCGCGTCCTGACGTCGTACTGCGCCTGGTGGTACGCACGCTCAGCGAGGTCTGCCTGACGGCGGGGACGCTCATCGTGCTGTTCGTGGCCTACGTGCTGCTGTGGACCGGCGTGAAGGCCGACCGGGCCATGGAGGAGGAGCGGGACCGGCTGCGCGACCACTGGGCGGCGGCGGCCCCTGCGGCGGCCCCCTCCGCGGCCCCCTCCGCGGCCCCCGATACCGCGCCCGCGGCGGCCCCGGCCCCCGCGCCCCCGCCCGCCGGGCGGCCCTTCGCCGAGATGTACGTCCCGCGCTTCGGGGCGGACTGGAGCAAACCCGTCCTGGAGGGCACCGACCCCGAACTCCTGAAGAAGGGCCTCGGCCACTACCCGGGCACCGCCGGCCCCGGGGGCAACGGGAACTTCGCCGTCGCCGGCCACCGGCGCACGTACGGGGACCCCTTCAAGGACATCCCCCGGCTGCGCCCCGGGGACACCGTGATCGTCCGCGACGCCACCGGCCGGTACACGTACACCGTCCGGGCCGAGCCGCTGCGCACCCTGCCCACCGAGGTCGGGGTGGTCGACCCGGTCCCCCGCCGGTCCCCCTTCACCACCCCCGGCAAGTACCTGACGCTGACCACCTGCGATCCCGAATGGGGCCACAGCCACCGCCTGGTCGTCTGGGCCGAACTGACCGGAACCCGACCCGCCGAACCGGGCCGGACGGAGGGATTGCCCAGGTGACCCACCCCGCGAGGCCGCTGCCTTTAGGCTGTTGCGGTACCGCCCCCGCGGTGCGAGCAACGATCGTGGACGAAGAGGGAAACGGACGCAATGTACGGCTGGATCTGGCGGCACCTGCCGGGAAACGCGTGGGTACGCGCGCTGATCTCTCTCGTACTGGTCCTGGCGGTGGTGTTCGTGCTGTTCCAGTACGTCTTCCCGTGGGCCGAGCCGCTCCTCCCCTTCAACGACGTGACGGTGGACGAGGGATCGGGAGCCACTCCGTGAGCGCGCGCATTCTGGTTGTCGACAACTACGACAGCTTTGTCTTCAATCTGGTCCAGTACCTCTACCAGCTCGGCGCCGAATGCGAGGTGCTGCGCAACGACGAGGTCGAACTCGCCCACGCCCAGGACGGCTTCGACGGCGTCCTGCTCTCGCCGGGACCGGGCACGCCGGAGGAGGCGGGCGTCTGCGTCGACATGGTCCGCCACTGCGCGAAGACGGGCGTCCCCGTCTTCGGGGTCTGCCTCGGCATGCAGTCGATGGCGGTGGCCTACGGCGGCGTCGTGGACCGGGCCCCCGAGCTGCTCCACGGCAAGACCTCGCCGGTGGTCCACGAGGGCCTCGGCGTCTTCGCCGGCCTGCCCTCGCCCTTCACCGCCACCCGCTACCACTCCCTCGCGGCCGAACCCGGGAGCCTGCCGGACGCGCTGGAGGTCACCGCGCGGACCGAGGACGGGATCATCATGGGCCTGCGCCACCGGGAGCACGACGTCGAGGGCGTGCAGTTCCACCCCGAGTCGGTGCTCACCGAATGGGGCCACCGGATGCTCGCGAACTGGCTCGTGCGCTGCGGTGACGCAGGGGCCGTCGAGCGGTCGGTGGGACTGGCCCCGGTGGTGGGCAAGGCCGTCGCGTGACGACGGTCGCGCCGTCCGCGCCCACCGAGGGGCGGGCCGCGCGGCGCAAGGCGGCGCAGGCCGCCGCGAAGCGCTCCCACGCGCGGACGCGCAGGCGCGGCGGCCGGGGCCGTCGGCGCGGCCGTCCGCGCTCCGGCGGCCCGGTGGTGGTGCTGAGCCGGGCGCTCGGGGAGCTGTTCATCACCGTCGGCCTGGTGATGCTGCTGTTCGTCACCTACCAGCTCTGGTACACCAACCTGCTCGCCGAGCGGACCGCGGACGGGGCGGCGGGCTCCCTCAGGCAGACCTGGGAACGGAGCCCGGACGCGGCCGCGGCACCGCCGGTCGCCGCCTTCGAGCCGGGACAGGGCTTCGCCATCCTCCACATCCCCAAGCTGGACGTGAAGGTGCCCGTCGCCGAGGGCATCAGCAAGCCCAAGGTGCTCGACCGGGGGATGGTCGGCCACTACGGCGAGGGCGCGCTCAAGACCGCCATGCCGGCCGACAAGCAGGGCAACTTCGCGGTGGCCGGACACCGCAACACCCATGGGGAGCCGTTCCGGTACATCAACCGGCTGGTGCCCGGGGACCCGATCGTCGTCGAGACCCGGGACGCCTTCTACACGTACGAGATGACCTCGGTGCTGCCGCAGACCTCCCCGGCGAACGTCGCGGTGATCAAGCCGGTGCCGGAGGGTTCCGGATTCACCGGGCCCGGCCGCTACATCACGCTCACGACCTGCACTCCCGAGTTCACGAGCACCTACCGGATGATCGTATGGGGCAGGATGATCGAGGAACGCCCCCGCAGTCAGGGCGCTCCGCCCGCGTTGAACAGCCCGTAAGGACGAATCCGCAGTGTCCCGTGCCCGCCGCCGCTCCGCACCGCCGCCCGCCGATCGCAGCGTGATCGCCGGCTTCCTGAGCCTGCTGGGGGAGTTGCTGATCACGGTGGGCCTGGTCCTCGGCCTGTTCGTGGCCTACTCCCTGTGGTGGACGAACGTCCTCGCCGACCGGCAGGCCTCCGCGCGCGGCGACGAGGTCCGTCAGCGGTGGCTGAGCCCCTCCCCCGCCGCGAGCGCCCCCGCCCAGCCCGGCGCGCTCGACACCAAGGACGGCATCGGCTTCCTCCACGTACCGGCGATGAAGAACGGCGAGGTGCTGGTCAAGCGGGGCACCGCGCCGGACGTCCTCAACGACGGCGTGGCCGGGTACTACACGGAGCCGGTGAAATCGGCCCTGCCCTCGGACGCCCAGGGCAACTTCGCCCTGGCCGCGCACCGCGACGGGCACGGCGCGAAGTTCCACAACATCGACAAGGTGAAGAACGGCGACGCGATCGTCTTCGAGACCCGCGACACCTGGTACGTCTACAAGGTCTTCGCGGAGCTGCGCCAGACCTCGAAGTACAACGTGGACGTCATCAACCCCGTCCCGAAGGAGTCGGGCAAGACCGCTCCGGGGCGCTACATCACCCTGACGACCTGCACGCCGGTCTACACCTCGAAGTTCCGCTACATCGTGTGGGGCGAACTGGTGCGCACGGAGAAGGTGGACGACAAGCGCACCCTGCCGGCGGAGCTGCGCTGAGGCGGACCCCGCGGCCTTCCGGGGCTTCCCGGAGCCCCCGCGGGTCCCGGGAACCCCGCGGCTCCCCCCGAGCCCCCAGCGGCTCCCCGCAGCCCCTCAGGCCCCACGCAACAGGCCCGGTCCCCTCTCGGGGACCGGGCCTGTTTCACGTGAAACGTGACGACGCCGTGGGGCGGGCGGGCCGCCGGATCAGCGGCGACCGCCGGTGAGGCCGCCGAACCAGCCGCCCCCGTCGTTGCCGCCACCCTGCTGGCCGCCCTGCTGACCACCCTGCTGGCCACCGGAGCCCGGCTGCGTGGTGACGTTGACGACGGTGCCCGCCGCCAGCGGGGTACCGACCCCGGGGTCGGAGGCGACCACGACGGCGCTGTCGTCGGTCGGGCCCGACAGGACCGCGCCGAAGTTCAGGTTGACCCGCTTGAGGTCGTCCTTGGCCTGGGCGACGGTCCGTCCGGCCAGCAGCGGAACCGCCGTCGGCGCGGCCGAGGCCTTGGCGATGCTGACGTTGACCGCCGTGTCCTTGGCGAGCTCCGTGCCCGCCGGGTACTGCTGGGCCACGATCGTCTTCGGCGCCGCCCCGGGCTGGTCCACCTCGGTGGTGCTGCCCAGCTTCAGCTTGGCTTCCTGGAGGAGCTTGACGGCCTGTTCCTTGGTCTTGCCGCTGAGCTCCGGCACGACGCCCTTGGCGGGCTCCTTGGCCACGCTGACGACGACGGTCGAGCCCTGCTCGGCCTCGGTGCCGCTGCGCGGGCTCTGGTCGATGACCGTGCCCGGGGTCGCGTCGGCGGACTCGACGAGCTTCTTCTCGACCTGGAACTTCTTGTTCTTGAGCTCGGCCTCGGCGGAGTCGAACTTCAGCCGCATCACGTCGGGCACCGCCGCCTTGGGAGCGCCCGAGGAGACCTTGACCTCGATCGTGGAGTTCTCGTCGACCTTGGTGTCCGGTTCGGGGGTCTGCGAGCAGATCCGACCCTTGGGCTGGTCCGCGCACGGCTCGTCCGCGACCTTCGTCACCTTCAGGTTGACCCTCTTGCCGGTCTCCTGCGCCGCCTCCAGCGTCTGTCCGACGAGTCTGGGCGCGTTGGGCCGGTTGTCGGGGGTCTTGTCGAAGAGGGTGCGACCGATCAGGATCGCGCCGACCAGCACGAGGACGCCCGCGAGGACCAGCAGCACCGTCGAGGCGCGGCTCTTCTTCTGCCGGCCCCGCCCGTGGCCCTGGTCGTAGCCCCCGCCGTGGCCCTGGTCCCCGTAGCCGTAACCGCCGTCGCCGCCGGGCGGCATCGGCGGGAGCATCGAGGTCTGGCCGGCGTCGGGGGACCGCAGGGCGGTGGTGGGCTGGTCGTAGCCCTGGTGTCCGTAGCCGCCCTGGTCGGGGTAGCCGTAGCCGGCGGCGCCCATGGAGGCGGCGGCCGCGACCGGCTGGCCCTCCAGGCAGGCCTCGATGTCGGCCCGCATCTCGTCCGCGGACTGGTAGCGGTAGTCGGGGTCCTTGACCAGCGCCTTGAGGACGATGGCGTCCATCGTCGGCGTGATCTCGGGGTCGAAGTTCGACGGCGGCTGGGGCTCCTCGCGGACGTGCTGGTACGCGACGGCCACCGGGGAGTCCCCGACGAACGGCGGGCGCACGCAGAGCAGCTCGTAGAGCAGGCAGCCCGCGGAGTAGAGGTCGGAGCGCGCGTCGACCTGCTCGCCCTTGGCCTGCTCCGGGGAGAGGTACTGGGCGGTGCCGATGACGGCCGCCGTCTGGGTCATCGTCATGCCGGAGTCGCCCATGGCGCGGGCGATGCCGAAGTCCATGACCTTGACCTGGCCGGTCCGGGTGAGCATCACGTTGGCGGGCTTGATGTCACGGTGGACGATGCCGGCGCGATGCGAGTACTCCAGGGCCTGGAGGATGCCGATGCACATCTCCAGGGTGCGCTCGGGCAGCAGCTTGCGACCCGAGTGCAGCAGCTCACGCAGGGTCGAGCCGTCGACGTACTCCATCACGATGTACGGGATGGAGATGTTGTCGACGTAGTCCTCGCCGGTGTCGTACACCGCGACGATCGCCGGGTGGTTGAGCGACGCGGCCGACTGGGCCTCGCGGCGGAACCGGGCCTGGAAAGACGGGTCGCGGGCGAGGTCGGCCCGCAGGGTCTTGACGGCTACGGTACGGCCGAGCCGGGTGTCGTGACCGAGGTACACCTCGGCCATGCCACCACGGCCGAGCACGTGGCTCAGCTCGTACCGGCCGCCGAGGCGACGCGGCTCTTCCATAACGTTGCAGCCCTCTCCGTCAGTCCCGACCGCACCCGTGTGTGGTCCGGCGGTGTGCTGTTCGCGGCAAGGCTACCGGCCGATCGACGGTGATCGGTTCGTGACCACAGGCTGATATCGGACCGGTACCGAGCGCTCGGTTCCCGCCTCGGCTTCTCACTTCTTGCCCTTCAGAACGGCTTCCATGACGGACTTCGCGACCGGCGCCGCGAGGCCGCCGCCGCTGATGTCCTCACGGTCCGCGCCGCTGTCCTCGATGACGACGGCCACGGCGACCGGGCTGGTTCCGTCCGGGGTCTCCGCGTAGGAGATGAACCAGGCGTAGGGGCGCTTGGCGTTCTTCTCGCCGTGCTGGGCGGTGCCCGTCTTGCCGCCGACGACGAAGTCCTTGATCTTGGCGTTGCCGCCGGTGCCCTTCTCGACGACGTTGACCATCATCTGCTGGAGCTTCTGGGCGTTCGCGGCGGAGAGCGGGCGGCTCATCTCCTGCGGCTCGTGCTTCTCGATCACGTCGAGGTTCGGCGCGGTCAGCTCGTCGACCATGTACGGCTTCATCAGCTTGCCGTCGTTGGCGATGGCCGCGGAGACCATGGCCATCTGGAGCGGGGTGGCGGCGGTGTTGAACTGGCCGATGGAGCTCTGCGCGTTGCCGTCCCGGCTCATCGTCTTGTCGTAGACGCTGGCGAAGGCGCGCACCGGGGTGTCGACGGTGTTGTTGAAGCCGAACTTCTCGGCGGTCTGCACCATCTTGTCGCGGGTGACCTTGTCGCCGAGGCTTGCGAAGACGGAGTTGCAGGAGACCTGGAGGGCGAAGTTGAGGGTGGCCTTCTCGCAGCCGCCCGCGTGGTTGACCATCGGCGTGCGGGTGCCCGGCAGGATGTACGGCTCGGGGGTGTCGGTCGGCGCGTTGATGTCGCTGACGACGCCGTTCTCCAGCGCCGCGGCGGCGGTGACCACCTTGAAGGTGGAGCCGGGCGGGTAGGTCTCGCGCAGGGCGCGGTTGACCAGGTTCTTGTCCGGGCTGGCGTTCAGGTCGGCCCAGGCCTTGCCGTCGGCGTCGGAGAAGCCGGCGAAGCTGGAGGGATCGTAGGACGGGGTGCTCGCCAGGGCCAGGATCGCGCCGGTGCGCGGGTCGATGGCGGCGACGGCGCCCTTGCGGTTGCCGAGACCGGTGAAGGCCGCCTTCTGGGCGGCGGCGTTCAGGGTGGTGATGACGTTGCCGCCCTGCTTCTTCTCCCCGGTGAACATGCCGATGGTGCGGTCGAAGAACAGCCGGTCGTCGTTGCCGGTGAGGATGCCGTCGTCGATGTTCTCCAGCTGGGTGGAGCCGAAGACCTGCGAGGCGTAGCCGGTGACGGGCGCCCACAGGGGGCCGTCGGTGTAGGTCCGCTTGAACTTGAAGTCGCTGCCGTCGGTCTCGGCGGAGCCGGTGATGGGCTGGCCCTCGACGATGATGTTGCCGCGTTCGGTGGCGTACTGGGCGATCAGGACCCGGCGGTTCTCCTTGCGGGTGCTCAGTTCCTCGGCCTGGACGTACTGGAGCCAGTTCGTGCGGACCAGCAGGGCGAGGACGAGCAGCCCGCAGAACAGCGAGATGCGGCGCAGGGGCTTGTTCATGACGGGCGGACCACCTGGGTCATCTCGGAGTCGGGGGACGGGGCGGGGGCCGGGGCAGGTCGGCGTGCGGTGTCGCTGATCCGGATGAGGATGGCGATGAGGACCCAGTTCGCGAGGACGGAGGAACCGCCGGAGGCGAGGAAGGGCATGGTCATGCCGGTGAGGGGGATGAGGCCCATGACTCCGCCGGCGACCACGAAGATCTGCAGGGCGAAGGCGCCGGAGAGCCCGATGGCGAACAGCTTGCCGAAGGGGTCGCGGGCGGCGAGGGCGGTGCGGACGCCGCGCTCGATGATCAGGCCGTAGAGGAGCAGGAAGGCCATGACGCCGGTGAGGCCGAGTTCCTCGCCGACGGTGGAGAAGATGAAGTCGGAGTTGGCGGCGAAGCCGATGAGGTCGGAGTTGCCCTGGCCCCAACCGGTGCCGAGGACGCCGCCGGAGCCGAAGCTCATGATCGACTGTCCGACCTGTTCGCAGGCGCCGGACTTCGTGTAGCAGCCGAAGGGGTCGAGCCAGGCGTTCACGCGGGCCTGGACGTGGCTGGCGAAGGAGGCGACGACCACGGCGCCGCCGACCGACATGAGCAGGCCGATGACGATCCAGCTGGTCCGCTCGGTGGCCACGTACAGCATGATCACGAACATGCCGAAGAACAGCAGTGAGGTGCCGAGGTCGTTCTCGAAGACGAGGACGAGCAGGCTCATCGCCCAGATCATCAGGATCGGGCCGAGGTCGCGGCCGCGCGGCAGGTAGAGGCCCATGAAGCGGCGGCTGGCCAGGGCCAGGGCGTCGCGCTTGACCATGAGGTAGCCCGCGAAGAAGACCGCGATGACGATCTTGGCGAACTCGCCGGGCTGGATGGAGAACCCGCCGACGCTGATCCAGATCTTCGCGCCGAACACGTCCGCGCCCAGACCCGGGATCACGGGGAGGATCAGCAGGACCAGGGCTCCGGCCATGGAGATGTACGTGAACCGCTGGAGCACGCGGTGGTCCTTGAGGACCAGCAGCACCACGGCGAACAGCGCGATGGCGAGCGCCGTGTACAGCATCTGGCGCGGCGCGGACTCCGAGAAGGCGCCGAAGCTGCGCTTGGCGAGCTTCTGCAACCGCTCGGACTGGTCCAGGCGCCAGATCAGGACCAGGCCCAGGCCGTTGAGCAGGGTGGCGATCGGCAGCAGCAGCGGGTCGGCGTACTTGGCGTAGCGGCGCACGACGAAGTGGGCGATGCCGGCGAGCACGCCGAGGCCGAGTCCGTAGGTGAGCATGCCGGGGGGCAGCTCGCCGTGGATCGACAGGCCCACGTTGGCGTAGGCGAAGATCGGGATGACCACGGCGAAGGCGAGCAGCAGGAGCTCGGTGTTCCGCCGGCTCGGCGCCTCGATGGCGCCGATGGTGGTCGTGTTGGTGACTACGCTCATGATGTGGCGGGCCCCCTGCGCCCGCTTCTCTCTACTGCTTTTCGCACTGGCCGACGACGGCTTGTTCCGCCGGAGTCAGGACGGGGCCGGGCGTCTGGTTGTTCTGCGCTTCGGCGGCGCGGCGGGCCTCGTCCTGCCGACAGGCGGAGACCTGGGTGCCGAGCTCCTCGAGCTTCTTGAGGGCGCCGTCGAGGCTGCTTTCGCTGATGGTGGCCTCGACCTGCTTCCGCTTGAAGGACGGCAGGTACTTCAGTTCGATTTCGGGGTGATCCGCCTCGACCTCGGACAGATGGATCCAGGCCAGGTTCTGACTGATGCCGCGGTACAGCGCGACGTGGTCACCCTTGACCCCGAGGTAGTACTGGGTCTGCGTCCAGCGGTGCGCCGCGTAGAGCCCGCCGCCGACGACACCGGCGACGAGCAGCAGGATCAGGGTGCGCGTGGTCCACTTGCGCCCTTTGCCGCGGCGCTTGCGCGGGTGGTCGTACGTGTCGTCGTACTCCGCGTCGGGCTCGTAGCCGCTCTCGGCCTCGCCGAAGGAGCCGTACGCGCCGGGGGTCCCGGGCTGGTCGGGGTAGCCGTAGCCGGGGTTCTCGCCGCTTCCGGGGGGCCCGAAGGAGCCCGCGGGCGGCGGGGCCTGGCGGCCGAGCCCGGAGGCGCGGCCGGCCGGGGTCTGCATGGCGTTGCCGCCGTCGAACAGCTGGTGCTGGTTCTCGGCGACCGCGCCGACGACCACCGGGGTGTCGCTGACCTGCGCGGCGAGGGTGTCGCCGCTGTCGGTGTCGAGGACGTCCGCGACGATGCAGGTGATGTTGTCGGGACCGCCCCCGCGCAGCGCGAGCTGGATGAGCGACTGCACCGTGGCGCTGGGGCCGTGGTAGTCGGCGAGGGTCTCCTCCAGGGTCTGGTGGGAGACGACGCCGGACAGTCCGTCGGAACAGATCAGGTAGCGGTCGCCGGCACGGACCTCGCGGATGGAGAGGTCGGGCTCGACGATGTCCCCGCTGCCCAGCGCGCGCATCAGCAGGGAGCGCTGCGGGTGGGTGGTGGCTTCCTCTTCGGTGATGCGGCCCTCGTCGACGAGGCGCTGCACCCAGGTGTGGTCCTGGGTGATCTGCGTGAGGACGCCGTCGCGCAGGAGGTAGGCGCGCGAGTCGCCGACGTGCACGAGGCCGAGGCGCTGACCGGTCCACAGCAGGGCGGTCAGGGTCGTGCCCATGCCTTCGAGCTGGGGGTCCTCCTCGACCATGACGCGCAGCTGGTCGTTGGCGCGCTGCACGGCCGTGGCGAGCGAGGTGAGGATGTCGGAGCCCGGGACGTCGTCGTCGAGCTGCACCAGGGTGGAGATCACCTCGGAGCTGGCGACCTCGCCCGCGGCCTGGCCGCCCATGCCGTCGGCGATGGCGAGGAGGCGCGGGCCGGCGTAGCCGGAGTCCTCGTTCCCCTCGCGGATCATGCCCTTGTGAGATCCGGCGGCGAATCGCAGGGACAGACTCATGCGCACCTCGCCGGTCGGCTCCGGGTACAACCGGTCTCGAGCCACACTGCCCACCCTCCGGTCGGGAGCGCGCGGGTGTCCGTGTCCTCGGTGGGACGGATCGCCGCCGCGCGCTCGCTCCGCTCGCTCATTCTCGTACTACTTCCGCAGCTCGATGACGGTCTTGCCGATGCGGATCGGGGCGCCCGGCGGAATGGGCGTCGGAGTGGTCAGCCGGGTCCGGTCGAGATACGTGCCGTTGGTGGACCCGAGATCCTCGACGATCCACTGGCCGTCACGGTCGGGGTAGATCCTGGCATGCCGGCTGGAGGCGTAGTCGTCGTCCAGCACGATCGTGGAGTCGTGGGCCCGGCCCAGCGTGATCGTCTGGCCGGCGAGGGCCACGGTCGTGCCGGTGAGGGTGCCCTCGGACACGACGAGCTTGGTCGGCGCACCGCGGCGCTGGCGCTGCTGGGGCGGAGCGGCCTGGCGGCCGCTCTGCTGCGGAGCTCCGGTCGCGCCGCCGCGGCGCGAGCCGCGTTGTGTGACGCGCGTACCGAAGAGGTCGCTGCGGATGACCTGAACGGCCACGATGACGAACAGCCACAGAACGGCCAGGAAACCCAACCGCATGACCGTCAGGGTCAGCTCTGACATTGCCCCCGCTTCACCCTTCGGCTTGCCGGTAAATGATGGTGGTGCTGCCCACGACGATCCGCGAGCCGTCGCGGAGCGTAGCGCGCGTGGTGTGTTGTCCGTCCACCACGATGCCGTTGGTGGACCCGAGATCCTGGATCGTCGGGGGTGTTCCGGTCCGGATCTCACAGTGCCGGCGCGAGACGCCGGGGTCGTCGATCCGCACGTCGGCCTCGGTGCTCCGGCCGAGTACGAGGGTGGGGCGCGAGATCTGGTGGCGGGTGCCGTTGATCTCGATCCAGCGGCGCGTGGTGCCCGAGCCGCCGGGGGCCGCGGGCGCGCCGGCGCCGGGCGCACCCGGGGGCGGGCCCTGCGGCATGGGCGGGGCGCCGACGGGCGGGTACCCGTAGCCCCCCTGCTGTTGCTGCCGGCCCTGGGAGGACGCCGGCTGCTCCTGGGAGGTGCTGGAGGCCAGGGTGCGACTGCGGACCCGGTAGAGACCGGTGTCGAGGTCGTCGGCCTTCTCCAGGTGGACCTTGATGGGGCCCATGAAGCTGTAGCGCTGCTGCTTGGCGTAGTCGCGGACGAGGCCCGCGAGCTCGTCGCCGAGCTGGCCGGAGTAGGGACTCAGCCGCTCGTAGTCGCCGGTGCTGAGCTCCACGATGAAGTCGTTGGGGACGACTGTCCGCTCGCGGTTCCAGATGGTGGCGTTGTTGTCGCACTCCCGCTGGAGGGCTCCGGCGATCTCCACCGGCTGGACCTCGGACTTGAACACCTTGGCGAAGGTGCCGTTCACCAGACCTTCGAGTCGCTGCTCGAACCGCTTCAGAACTCCCATGGGGCACCTCCTCCGTCGTTGTCGCCCTGTACTGCTTACTGATCGTATCCACGCGTGGCGGATTCGGCTGGTTCCCCTTCGGTCCCGTGCACAGGAGTGTTGGTGCTCACAAGGGATCGTAGGGGTGCTCCGGACACAGTGTCCCGCACGCGGAGCGGAGTGCGGGAGGGACAGTCGGGACCCGGTCCCCGAGGGGCCCGAAAGGGATTTCAATCCACCCCGTCTGACGTGCTACTGTTTCGACGTCGCCAGGGGAACGGCCCGAAAGGGAAGATCCACTGGAGAGCTGCTCGGGCGAGTGGCGGAACGGCAGACGCGCTGGCTTCAGGTGCCAGTGTCCTTCGGGACGTGGGGGTTCAAATCCCCCCTCGCCCACATCGAGGAAGCCCCGATCCGGGAACGGATCGGGGCTTCCTGGTTTTCCGGGGGCGTTCGGGATCGGCGACGGGACCCGGGCGGGTCCCGTCCGGCATTCCGCGCGGTGTCCGGTCCGGTGTCCCGTGCGGTGTCTTGTGCGGTGTTCCGTCCGGGCGACTTTCGTCGCGGGGGACGCGACGAAAGAGAGCGGACGGGTGCGGCCGAGGATGTCTAGGGTCGGTCCGGTGGATGCCAAGTCGAGGTTGCGCGCGGGCTGGGAGTGGCTGAAGGGGCCCGAGGAATGGTCTCGGGGCGCCCTGGTCGGAGACCTGACGATCGCGGCCGTACTGGCCCTGCTGGGTCTGGGCGTCGACGAACTGAGCGACTCCTCCGGCGTGAAGATGGCCCTCGGGGCCGTGTCCGTGGTGACGCTCGTCCTGCTGCGGCGCCGGCTGCCGGCGGCCACGTTGGTGCTGGGCGGGGCGGCGAGCGCCTTCCTGCCCGGTGTGTTCCTCGTGACGATCGTCCTCGGCTGGTCGGCGGGCCGCCGGATCGTCGGGGTCGGCCGTGCGCTGGGCGCCTTCGTGCTGGCCTTCGTCGCCGAGGTCGGCCTGATGCTGTTCGACCAGTGGTCGCAGATGCGGCCCCTGCTGGTCGTCGTCTTCTCCACGCTGATGTTCCTCGCGGCCACCGCCATGCCCGGCCTGGCGGCCCGCTACTGGTCGCAGCGCCGGACCCTGCTGAGCGCGATGACCGAGCGCAACGAGCAACTGCTGCGCGAGCGGAACATGGTGGCGGGTCAGGCCCGACTGCGGGAGCGGCAACGGATCGCGCAGGACATGCACGACAGCCTCGGCCACCGCCTCGCGCTGATCTCGGTGCACACCGGGGCGCTGGAGGTGGACCCGCAGTTGACCGACCGGCAGCGGGAGGTGGTCGGGGTGCTGCGGCAGGCCTCGGTGGAGGCCATGCACGAGCTGCGCGAGGTCGTCGGGATCCTGCGCGACGGCGTGGAGGCGCCGCCGGTGCCCGTGGAGGAGGCGCACCAGGCCGCGCGGGGCGTGGCCGGGATCGCGGGCATCGTGGAGGCGTCGCGGCGGGCGGGGACCGACGTACGGCTCACCACGACGGGCCGGCCCCGACCGCTGGTCGCCGCCTGCGACCACGCGGCGTTCCGGATCGCGCAGGAGGGGCTGACGAACGCCTACAAGCACGCGCCGGGCTCGGCGATCACCGTGGAACTGCGCTACGAGGACGACGCGCTGGTCGTCGAGATCGCCAACGGCCCGGCGGTCGGCCCCGGAGCGGGCGAGGTGGTCTCGGGCGGGCAGGGGCTGACGGGGCTGCGGGAGCGGGCCCGGTTGGTCGGCGGCATGGTGCACGCGGGCGCCGTCGAGGGCGGCGGCTTCCGCGTGGCCGGCGTCCTGCCGTACGGGACGGAGCCGGCCGGGGCGGCCGAGCAGCCGGTCGACGACTTCGGGCAGCGGCCCCAGGCCCGCGCGACGGTGCCCACGGACTGGGCGGCGGTCGACCGCGAGCTGTCCGCCCCCCTGCGCAGCCGCCCCGGGGGCGTGGCGATGGGGTGCGGGATCGCCGTCGCCGCGCTGGTGCTGCTGATCATCGTGATGGGGGCCGGGATCGCCCTGATCGTCAGCTCGGCGAGCGACGCCATGATCAGCCGGGAAACGTTCGACGAGGTCCACGTGGGCCAGTCGGAACGAGCGGTCCGCGAGCGGCTGCCGGACGGCGAGAGCATGCTGACCACGGGTCTGGACCGCAAGGGTCCGCCGCGCCCCGAGGGGGCGGACTGTCTGGCGCTGCTGTCGACCGAGAGCACCGACGAGTTGACCACCGACGCCGTTTTCCGGTTCTGCTTCAAGGACGGCAAGCTCGTCGAGAAGCAGGCATACGAGGTCAAGCAGTAGGAGCGCGGGTGACAGCCAAGGTGATCAGAGTCGTGATCGCTGACGACGAGCCGCTGATCCGGGCCGGGATCAGGATGATCCTGACCTCGGCGCCGGACATCGAGGTCGTCGCGGAGGGGGCCGACGGCCGGGAGGCGGTGGAGCTGGTGCGTTCGCACGCCCCGGACGTGGTCCTGCTGGACATCCAGATGCCGGTCATGGACGGGCTGACGGCCCTGGGCGAGCTGGGCCGCGTGGCGCCGGGGGCGCGGGCGCTGATCCTGACCACCTTCGGGGAGCGGGAGAACGTGCTGCGGGCGCTGAGCGAGGGCGGCGCGGGCTTCCTGCTGAAGGACTCGGCGCCCGGCGAGTTGATCGGCGCGGTCCGGGCGGCCGCGGCCGGCGACGCCTACCTGTCGCCCGCGGCGACCCGGCACGTGGTGGACCAGCTGGCGACCGGTCGGGCCGTCGGGCGCGGTGAGCAGGCCCGGCGCCGGGTGGCGGCCCTGAGCGAACGGGAGCGGGGTGTGCTGGCCCTGCTGGGCGAGGGCCTGTCCAACGCGGACGCGGGCCGCCGGCTGCACATGAGCGAGGCGACGGTGAAGACGTACGTCAGCCGGATCCTCGCGAAGCTGGAGTGCGAGAACCGGGTCCAGGCGGCCCTGCTGGCCAGGGACGCCGGGCTCTAGGTACGGTCGGCCGGAGTTGACCGGCCGCGGCGGCCGGTCGGGGCACGACACGTGCGGGGGCGGCGCAGATGGTGACGGTACCGAGGCAGGGCGCGGACGAGACGGCCGACCGGCCGGCGGGCACGGCCCGGCGGGTCCTGGCGGACGCGGTCGCGGGTGTGGTGGCGGCGGCCGTGGAGCGGGCCGCCTCGACGGGCGAGGGCTCCGACGGGTCCCCGGACGCGCGGGGCCGTGACACCGCCGCGGACGTCGCGGGCATCCTCGCGGACCTCGACGGGGTGCGGATACCGGGCGTCGAGGGCTTTGCGCCCCGGGCGGTGCCCGGCTCGGCCAAGGAGGCCGGCAAGGCCCTGCGGATGCGCGTGCCGCGTGCCGCGCACGCCTGGTTCGAGGCCCCCGCCGGACGTCCCGACGCGGTGCGCGCGGTGGAGGAGTCCAACGTCGGCCGGGTCGACGGGCTGACCCCGATCCGGGTCGGCCGGATGGCGGCGAACCCCTTCGCGTTCCTGCGCGGGGCGGCCGGCCTGATGGCGCACGACCTGTCGGGCGGCCCGGTGACCGGGGTGGGCGCCCAGATCTGCGGCGACGCCCACGCTGCCAACTTCGGCCTGTACGGGGACGCGCGCGGCCGTCTCGTCATCGACCTCAACGACTTCGACGAGACCGTGTTCGGTCCGTGGGAGTGGGACCTGAAGCGGCTGGCGACCTCGCTGGTGCTGGCCGGCCGGGTGGCGGGCGCCGACGAGGACACCTGCCGGGCGGCCGCCCGGGACGCCGCCGGCGCCTACCGGCGGACGATGCGACTGCTGGCCAGGCTGCCCGCGCTGGACGCGTGGAACGCCATCGCCGACGAGGAGCTGGTCTCCCACACCGACGCCCGGGACCTGCTGGGCACCCTGGAACGGGTCTCCGCGAAGGCCCGCAACAACACCTCCGCCCGGTTCGCGGCGAAGTCGACGGAGGCGGGCGAGGACGGCGGGCGCCGCTTCGTGGACGCCCTGCCGGTGTTGCGCCGGGTCGGGGACGGGGAGGCGGCGGCCGTGGCGGCCTCGCTGGGCCCGTACCTGAAGACCCTGCCGGGGGACCGGCTGCCGCTGCTGGCCCGGTACGCCATCCACGACGTGGCCTTCCGGGTGGTCGGCACCGGAAGCGTCGGCACCCGTTCGTACGTGGTCCTGCTGCTGGACCACCGGGGCGAGCCGCTGGTCCTCCAGGTGAAGGAGGCGCGTCCCTCCGTCCTGCTGCCCCACCTGCCCGGTCTGGGCTTCCACACGCCCGTCGAGGAGCACGAGGGCCGTCGGGTGGTGGCCGGGCAGAAGCGGATGCAGGTGGTCTCCGACATCCTGCTGGGCTGGACCACGGTCGAGGGCAGGCCCTTCCAGGTGCGCCAGTTCCGCAACCGCAAGGGCAGCGTCGATCCGGCGGCGCTCGCCGTCGAGCAGATCGACGACTACGGCCGCATGACGGGCGCCCTGCTGGCGCGGGCGCACGCGCACAGCGCCGACCCGCGGCTGCTGGCCGGGTACTGCGGGAAGAACGAGGAGCTGGACGAGGCCGTCGCGACGTTCGCCGTGGCCTACGCCGACCGGAGCGAGGCCGACCACGCCGACCTGGTGGCGGCGATCCGCAGCGGCCGGATCGCGGCGGAGGAGGGCGTCTGAGCCGCCGCGGCCGAAGAGCGGCGGCCGGTTCGCGGCCGCGGTGGTCGTGAGCGGCCGCGAGGAGGCGTGACGAGTCGTGACGGGTCGTGGGGGTCTGTGCGGAGGTGCCCGATGTTTCACGTGAAACACGGTGCACCGGGCGGGCCGTAGGCTGGCCGGGTGAGCGAGCAGAGCGAACAGACCGTCCCCGAAGAGCCCGCCGCCTCCGGTGACGAGCGTCCCGAGGCACGGCTCGACCGTGCCGTGCGGGCCGCCGAACAGGCGCTGATCGAGTTCGAGATCGCGGTGGAGACCTTCCGGGTGGAGGTCGAGAACTTCTCCCGGCTGCACCACCAGAAGCTGGGCCCGATGTACTCGCGGCTCGACGAGCTGGACGCGCTGATCGCGGAGGCGCGGGCGGCCCGCAGCGGGGATCCGGAGGATCTGCGGCGGGCGCGCGAGGCGCGTTCGTTGGTCATGCCGATGCCCGGGGTGGACGAGCTGTTCCACGACTGGCTGGACTCGGACGGGATCTCCGACGACGCGGCCGCGATGCTCACCGAGCGGTCCGTGCGCCCGCCGGAGCGCGTGCGGCCCACGGAGGAGGTCCGCCGGCTGTACCGGGAGCTGGTCCGTCGGGCGCACCCCGACCTGGCCCAGGACGAGACCGAGCGGGCGCGGCGCGACGCGTTCATCGCGCGGGTCAACGCCGCGTACGGGCGGGGCGAGGAGCAGCTGCTGCGCGAGCTGGCCGAGGAGTGGGAGGCCGGTCCGGCGCCGCAGGAGGCGCGGCCGAGCGAGAGCGAGGAGCTGTACGCCCGGCTGGAGTGGCTGGCGCGGCGCAAGGAGCTGCTCGCGCTGGTGGCGCGGGAGCTGGAGGACAGCGCGATCGGGTCGATGCTGCGGATGGCGCCGGACGACCCGGACCGGCTGCTGGAGGAGATCGCCGAGCAGCTGCTGGCGCAGGTCTCCGAGCGGGAGTCGGAGCTGGCGGAGCTGACCGGACCGGCGTAGCGGGCTCAGGGGCGCGTCGGGGGTCTTCGGGCCCCTCAGGGCGGTGAAGGCGGCCGTCGGTGCCCCGGGTGTCGTCGGTGGGCCTCGCCGGGTTCCGGCGGTCGGGGGCGGGCGGTGTCCCGGTCGAGGCCCGGGGGCCCGTGGGCCGGGTCGGATAGGTTGGCAGCCGTATCCGTGTAGAGAGAAGGCGACAGCTATGAACCTCGGACCGCTTCCCTCGGTGGCCGCCGCGGCGGTGCCCGCCGAAGGCTTTGTCCTGGACGTCCGTGAGGACGACGAATGGGCGGCCGGGCACGTCGAGGGCGCGTTGCACATCCCGATGAGCGACTTCGTCGCCCGCTACGGCGAGCTGACCGAGGCCCTCGCGGAGAAGGACGGCCGGGTGTACGTGATGTGCCGCGTCGGCGGTCGTTCGGCGCAGGTGACCCAGTACCTGGTGCGCCAGGAGATCGACGCCGTGAACATCGACGGCGGGATGCAGGCCTGGGACGGTGCCGGGCGCCCGATGGTGACGGACAACGGGAGCCCGGCCTTCGTGCTGTAGCCCCGGTTCAGGCGAGGGGGTGGGCGGCCAGCAGGTCGCCCAGCGCCTCCTCGTGGGCCGCCGCCGGCCCGAGTTGGAGCTCCAGCTGCTTGGCCCAGGCGTGGTAGCGGTGGAGCGGGTAGTCGGTGTCGGCGCCGAAGCCGCCGTGCAGGTGTTGGGCGGTCTGCACGACGCGGCGCACGCCCTCCGAGGCCCAGATCTTGGCCACCGCGACGTCCCCGGCGACGGGCAGCGGACCTCCGGCGCCCTCGCCGGCCGCGTCGAGCCGCCAGGCGGCCTGCCAGAGGGTGGCCTCCATGGCGCGCAGGTCGATGTACCGGTCGGCGGCCTGGACGGCGACCGCCTGGAAGGTGGCCACCGGGAAACCGAACTGCTCGCGCTTGGCGGTGTACCGGCTGGTCATGTCGAGGACGTTCTCGCCCAGTCCGAGCGCGAGGGCGCAGGTCCCGGTGGCCAGGACCTGGCGGAGCCGCTCCCACGCGGCGGGGTCCTCGACGAGGTGCGAGGCCGGTACGCGCACGCCGTCCAGGGTGAGTTCGGCGAGGCGCTCGCCGCTGGTCGAGAACTGTTCGGCGAGGGTCAGCCCCCCGGCGGAGCGGGCGACGAGGGCGAGGACGGCGCCGCCCTCCCCGGTGTGGGCCGGTACGGCGATCCAGTCGGCGCAGTGCGCCCAGGCGACGGATGTCTGGAGCCCGTCCAGGACCCAACCGGCTTCCTCGCGACGGGCGGTGACGGCGAGTTCGGCCGGGTCGTGGCCGGTGCGGCCGTGCGCGGCGGCGGTGAGGACCAGCCGGCCGCTTCCGGCGTCGGGCAGCAGGGCGGTGAGTTCGGGGCCGCCGTGGGCCTGGAGGGCCATGGCGGTGGCGCAGTGCTCCAGCAGGGGCACCCGGGCCAGGACCCTCGCCGCCTCGCGCAGCACCAGGCACAGGGCGATGGTGTCCAGGCCCGCCCCGCCGTGCTCCTCGGCCAGGACCAGGCTCAGCAGGTCGGATCCGGCGAGCGTGGCCCACAGCGGCCGGTCCAGGTCCTGCGCGACGGCGCCGGGAGTGAGGGCCGGACTGGGCACGCGGTCGGGGGCCACGTCCGCGAACACGGCCTTCGCCGCCTCGACGGCCGCCCGCTGTTCCTCGGTGAAGGTGAAGTCCACTGCCTGTCCTCCCGCGCGCACCGGATCGATCTGGTCTGACGGTGCGTCAAGATAGAACAGGTTCTCGTAAATGCACAGGGGCGGGCCACCGGTACGTGCCCCACGTCCCGGTGGCCGCGCCCCGTGCTTCGCGTCGCGTGCTTCGCGGCCGGTGCCTCAGCGGTCGAAGTCGATCTCCACGTCCTCCGTGACGGAGTGCGACTGGCAGGCCAGTACGAACCCGGCCTCCGTCTCGTCCTCCTCCAGCGCGAAGTTGCGCTCCATCCGCACCTCGCCGGAGACCACGAAGGCCCGGCAGGTGCCGCACACGCCGCCCTTGCAGGCGTACGGGGCGTCCGCGCGGCCCCGCAGCACGGCGTCGAGCAACGACTCCCCGTCCCGGACCGGCCAGGTGCCGGAGCGGCCGTCGAGGCGGGCGGTGACCCGGGCGTGCGTCGGCGCGTCCGCGCGGGCGGGGGCCGGCGCGGCGGTGCCGTCGACGTGGAAGATCTCCTGGTGCACCCGGGTCCGTACGACGCCCAGGGAGCCCAGGGCCCGCTCCGCGCCCTCCACCAGCCCGAACGGCCCGCACAGGAACCAGCCCGTCACCTCGGTGACCGGCAGCAGCGCGGGCAGCAGGGTCGCCAGCCGTGCCTCGTCGAGCCGGCCGGACGGCAGGCCGGCCTCCTGCTCCTCGCGGGAGAGGACGGTGACCAGCTGGAAGCGGTCCGGGTAGCGGTCCTTGAGGTCGGCCACCTCCTCCAGGAACATCGTGGAGGAGGCGCTGCGGTCGCCGCGCACCAGACAGAACCGGGCGTCGGGACGGGCGGCCAGCAGCGAGGCGGCGATCGACAGCACCGGGGTGATGCCGCTGCCGCCGACGATCGCCGCGTAGTGCGCGGCGGCCGGGGCGGCGGCCGGGTCCAGGACGAAGCGGCCGGCCGGGACCATCACGTCCAGCTCGTCCCCGGCGGCGATCTCCTTGTGGGCGAAGGTGGAGAACTCGCCGCCCTCCACCAGGCGGACGCCCACCCGCAGCAGGGCGGGACCCGGGCCGTCGGCGGCCGGGGCCGGGGAGCAGATCGAGTAGGAGCGGCGCACCTCGGTACCGTCGGGGCCGCCGCGGCGCAGCGTCAGGTGCTGGCCGGGGGCGTGCAGGTACTCGGAGCGCAGCTCCTCGGGAACGGCCAGGGTCAGGGCCACCGAGTCGTCGGTGAGCCGGTCGACCGCCGCCACCGTCAGCCGGTGGAACGCGCCGTGGCGTGCGGGGCGCGAGCCGGCCGAAGGCGCCTGGGGCACGGGGACGGCCATCTACAGCTCCTTGAAGTGGTCGAACGGTTCGCGGCAGGCCACGCAGCGGCGCAGCGCCTTGCACGCGGTGGAGGAGAACCGGCTCAGCAGCTCGGTGTCGGTGGATCCGCAGTGGGGGCAGCGGACCGACAGGGTGAGCGGAACCGGTCCGCCGGCGGAGTGCGGACGGGGCGGGGCGATGCCGAACTCGGCCAGCTTGCGGCGGCCCTCGGCGGTGATGTCGTCGGTGGACCAGGCGGGGGCCAGCACGGTCGTGACGCGGACCCGCGGTATGCCGTGCCCGACGAGGGCCTTCTCGATGTCGGCGGACATGGCTTCGATGGCCGGGCAGCCGGTGTAGGTGGGTGTGAGGGTGACCTCGGCGTGCCCGTCCTCGTGCATCCGCACCCCGCGTACGACGCCCAGCTCGGCCAGGGTCAGCACGGGCAGCTCCGGGTCGGGGACGGAGCCCGCCAGCGCGGCCAGCTCCGCCTCCAGCCGGCTGCCGGCCGCGGCCGGGGTGTCGGTGGCGCTCACCACGACGCTCCCGGGTGGCTGCGGTGCAGGTGCTGCATCTCGGCGAGCATCCGCCCGAAGGACTCGGTGTGCAGGCCCTCACGGCCCGCTCCGGCGGCCCAGGCGCCCTTGCGCGGTCCCTCGGGCAGGTCCAGGCCGGCCCGTTCCAGCAGGGCGCCCAGCGCGGTCAGCCAACGCCGCTCCAGGGCGGCCATGGTCTCCGGGCCCAGGCCCAGTCCCTCGACGGGACGGAACAGCTCGCCGGTGAACCTCCACAGCGCGTCCAGCGCGGCGCGCATCCGCCGGCGGCTCTCCTCGGTGCCGTCGCCGAGGCGCAGCGTCCACTGCTCGGCGTGGTCGCGGTGGTAGGCGGTCTCCTTCACGGCCTTGGCGGCGAGCGGGGCGAACGGGCCGTCCCCGGCGGCCAGTTCGGTGTACAGCTCGTGTTGGTGGAGGGAGAAGTAGAGCTGGCGGGCGATGGTGTGGGCGAAGTCGCCGTTGGGCTGCTCGACCAGCTGGAGGTTGCGGAAGGACCGCTCCTCGCGCAGGTAGGCGAGCTCGTCCTCGTCCCCGGCCATGGACAGCAGGACGCGGGCCTGGCCGAGGAGGTCGAGCGCGATGTTGGCGAGGGCGAGCTCCTCCTCCAGGACGGGGGCGTGCCCGGCCCACTCGCCGAGGCGGTGGGAGAGGATCAGCGCGTCGTCGCCGAGGGCGACGGCCGCGGCCGCGGTGGCGGCGTCGATCCCGGTGGTGGTCGCGTCGACGGTGGTGGCGGTGGCGGCGGTGTCGCTCACAGGTGACGCACCCCCTCGGGGATCTCGTAGAAGGTGGGGTGGCGGTAGGGCTTGTCGGCGGACGGCTCGAAGAACGGGTCCCGCTCGTCGGGCGAGGAGGCGATGATCTCCGTGCTGGGCACCACCCAGATCGAGATGCCCTCGCCGCGCCGGGTGTAGAGGTCGCGGGCGTTGCGCAGGGCCATCTCCGCGTCCGGGGCGTGGAGGCTGCCCGCGTGCGTGTGCGAGAGGCCGCGGCGCGAGCGCACGAACACCTCCCACAGGGGCCAGTTCCGCGTCATGCCTGTACCTCTCGTCCTGTGCCGGTGTGCTTCTTCGCGTACGCCGCGGCCGCGTCGCGTACCCAGGCGCCTTCCTCGTGGGCCCGGCGCCGCTGGTCGATGCGCTGTTCGTTGCAGGGGCCGTTGCCCTTGAGCACGTCCCAGAACTCGGCCCAGTCGATGGCGCCGAAGTCGTGGTGGCCGCGCTCCTCGTTCCACTTGATGTCCGGGTCGGGCAGGGTCAGGCCGAGGGACTCGGCCTGGGGGACGGCGATGTCGACGAAGCGCTGGCGCAGCTCGTCGTTCGAGTGCCGCTTGATGCGCCAGGCCATGGCCTGCGCGCTGTGGACCGACTCGTCGTCCGGGGGACCGAACATCATCAGGGAGGGCCACCACCAGCGGTCCACGGCGTCCTGGGCCATCGCGTGCTGGGCCTCGGTGCCGCGGGAGAGCGCGAGCAGCAGCTCGTACCCCTGGCGCTGGTGGAAGGACTCCTCCTTGCAGATCCGGACCATGGCGCGGGCGTAGGGACCGTAGGAGCAGCGGCAGATCGGAACCTGGTTGGTGATCGCCGCGCCGTCCACGAGCCAGCCGATCGCGCCGACGTCGGCCCAGGTCAGGGTGGGGTAGTTGAAGATCGACGAGTACTTCTGCCGGCCCGTGTGGAGCTTGTCGAGCAGCTCGTCGCGGCTGGTGCCGAGGGTCTCGGCGGCGCTGTAGAGGTAGAGGCCGTGGCCCGCCTCGTCCTGCACCTTGGCCATCAGGATCGCCTTGCGGCGCAGGGAGGGCGCCCGGGTGATCCAGTTGGCCTCGGGCTGCATGCCGATGATCTCGGAGTGCGCGTGCTGGGCCATCTGGCGGACCAGGGAGGCGCGGTACTCGTCGGGCATCCAGTCGCGCGGCTCCACGCGCTCGTCCGCCGCCACGGCGGCGTCGAAGGCGGCCAGCAACTGCGCGCCCAGGTCGGTGTCGGCACCGAGGTCCGACCCGAGGTCGGCCGTGCGTGCCCCGACCGCGCCCGTCGCCGGTGCCGTGTTCTTGCTCGGGCCCGTTTCCGGGGTCACTGCGACCATCCCGGTCCCCTGTCCTGAGTCTGCCGTCCGCCCGACCGACCGATCGTTCGGTTCATTCGCTTCAATGGTGAGACGGCGGCCCGTAGGGTGTCAACCTCTGTGGGCAAGCCTGTGGACGACGGATGATCGGGGCGGGATGGATTCGAACGAGCACGAGGCCTCGGAAGGAGCCCTTCCGTCGATCGATCCGCCGCCGTCGCCGCCCGTGCCGCAGGCACCGCCGGCGCCCCGCGCGCCCGGGATCGCGGGCCTCTCGGCCCCCTACCGGGTCGTGGCGGCGTTCGCCCTGGCCGTCGTGGCCGTGGCCGCCTGCGCGCACCTGGCCCTGGTCTTCCTGCACGTGGCCCCGTCCAACACGGTCAGCAAGCGCCACGCCGACGTGATCGACGGATGGATCTACCCCGAGTTCGAACAGAACTGGAAGCTGTTCGCGCCGAACCCGCTCCAGCAGAACATCGCCGTCGAGGTCCGGGCCCAGGTCCGCGGCACCGACGGCGAACTGGTCACCGAACCGTGGCGCGACCTGTCCGCCGAGGACGGCGCGGCCATCCGCCACAGCCTCCTGCCGAGCCACACGGAGCAGAACGAGCTCCGCCGGGCCTGGGACTTCTTCACCGGCTCCCACGACGAGGAGAACCGACCGAACGGCGAGCGCGGCGAGCTGTCCGAGCAGTACCTGCGACGGATCGCCCTGAACCGGCTGACCCCCTCCTACGGGGACGGGGAGCGGATCGTACGGATCCAGCTGCGCTCGGCGACGCGGGCCGTCCCGGCGCCGGCCTGGAGCGAGGAGAAGACCGACACCCAGACCTACTTCCGGGAGCTGCCGTGGTGGAACGTCTGAGGGCGACGGAACACCTGCGCACGGCGCTCGCGCAGGTCACCGGCCGGCCCCTCGGCCCGTACCAGAGCGCCGTGGTCCGCATCGGCTTCGCCGGCACCTGGCTGTTCTTCCTGCTGCGCGAGTTCCCCAACCGCCACGAGCTGTACGGCCCCGACGGGCCGTGGAGCTGGGAGCTGGCCCGCCGGCTCGTCGAGACGAACCGTGCCTTCACGGTGCTGCTGTGGTCCGACTCCACGCTCTGGTTCGAGACCGTCTACGCGGTGTCCGTGCTGGCGAGCCTGCTGCTCCTGCTCGGCTGGCGGACGCGGGGCACCTCGGTCGTCTTCATGGTCGGGGTGCTCTCGCTCCAGAACCGCAGCGTCTTCATGGGCGACGGCGGCGACAACGTCATCCACCTGATGGCGATCTACCTGGTGCTGACGCGCTGCGCGCGGGTGTGGTCGCTGGACGCCCGCCGGATCCGGCTGCGCGGGTCCGCGGCGGCCGGGGCGGCGGGGCCGGTGCTGTGGGCGGTGCTCGGCGGTCTCCTCGTGTACGGGGTCTTCGCCGGCGGGTTCGGCGCGGGCTGGACGGCTGCCTTCGTGGCGCTGTGGGTGGGCGCCGGCCTGTGGTGGCTGGTCGAGCGGTACGACGATCCCGCGGGCGGCGGCGAGCGGCGGGCGCTCCTCGACGTGCTCGCGAACCTGCTGCACAACGCCGGAATGCTGGTGATCATGGCGGAGGTGTGCCTGATCTACGCCACCGCCGGCTGGTACAAGATCCAGGGCTCGCGGTGGCAGGACGGCACCGCCCTGTACTACCCGCTCGGCCTCGACTACTTCACCCCGTGGCCGGGGCTGTCGGAGGTGCTCGCGGGCAGCGGGACGCTGGTGATGCTGCTGACCTACGGGACGGTCGCGGTGCAGGTCGCGTTCCCGTTCGCGCTGTTCAACCGCCGGGTCAAGAACGTGCTGCTGGCCGTGATGATGCTGGAGCACCTGGGGATCGCGGTGCTGCTGGGGCTGCCGTTCTTCTCGCTGGCGATGATCGCCGCCGACGCGGTGTTCCTGCCGACCGCCGCGCTGGTCTGGGCGGGTGCGCGGGCCGGCGCGGTGGCGGGGGTCGCCGCCGGGTGGTGGGGACCGCGCGGGACCGGACCCGCGCCGGCCGCCGTCGCGGCGGAGCCGGAGGCCGGGGCGCGGGCGGGGGCCGGGGCGCGTTGAGGCCGCTCGCCCGCGGGCGCGCGGCCGGCAGGTCGTAGGGTCGGGGCCATGAGCGAGCAGTGGGGTCCCGACGAAGGTGCGCGGCAGTGGCGGGAGAGCGTCGGCGGGGACGGGGTGATCGTCCTCGACGGGTTCCACGCGCTGAAACACGCCCTGCGCTTCGGGGCCGAGGTGCTGGTGGCCGTCGCCGACGACCCGGGCGCCGTGCGGGCGCTCGCCGCCGGGCTGGCCCCCGACGTGGCCCCGGCCGTGGAACGGCTGGTGCGCCCGGGAGCGCTGAGGGAACTCCTGCCCCGCGTCCACCCCACCGGGGTCGCCGCGCTCGCCCTGCGCCCCGACCGGGCGGCGGGCCTGGCCGCACTGGCCCGGACACCCCGCACCGCGCCGATCGTGCTGCTCGACAATCCCCGCAACCTCGGCAACGTCGGGGCCGTCGTCCGCCTCGCCGCCGGCTTCGGCGCCACCGGTGTGGTGACCCGGGGGGAACTCGACCCCTGGCACCAGAACGTCGTCCGCGCCGGCGCGGGACTGCACTACGCCACCACCGTGGACCGGCTCGCGCTGGACGAGCTGCCGGCGGGCCCCGTCTACGCGCTCGACCCGGAGGGCGAGGACATCCGCGCCCTCACCCTCCCGGACGACGCCCTGCTGGCCTTCGGCTCGGAACGCCACGGGATCTCGCCCGAGCTGCGCGCCCGCGCCGACCACCTGGTGTCCCTGCCGATGCGCCCGCAGGTGTCCAGCTACAACCTGGCCACCAGCGTGGCCATGACCCTCTTCCACTGGGGCGGCCCCCGGGACGAGACGACCTAGCCCTGGCGGCGGACCTCCACCACGCGGAAGCGGTTCGAGACGAACGCGCCGTCGCACAGCGCGGCGTTCGCCGCCGGGTTGCCGCCCGAGCCGTGGAAGTCGGAGAAGGCCGCGGTCTGGTTCACGTAGACCCCGCCCGTCAGGTTCAGCGACAGCTGCGCCGACTCCTCCAGACAGACCTCCTCCAGGGCCCGCTCGGTGTCGGGGGAGGTGGTGTACGCGCCGACCGTCATGGCGCCCTTCTCCCGCACCGTCCGGCGCAGCAGCTCCAGCGCGTCCGCCGTGGAGTCGACGGCCACCGCGAAGGAGACCGGGCCGAAGCACTCCGACAGGTACGCCGCCTCCGGGTCCGGCTTGGAGGCGTCCAGCTTCACCATCACCGGGGTGCGCACGACGGCGTCCGGGAACTCCGGATTGACGACCTCGCGGGAGGCCAGCGCCACCTCGCCGAGCCCGGCGGCCGCCTCCAGGCGGGCCTTCACGTCCGGGTTGACCAGCGCGCCCAGCAGGGCGTTGGCGCGGGCGTCGTCGCCGAGCAGCCCGCCGACGGAGGCCGCGAGGTCCGCGACGACCTCGTCGTAGCCCTTGTGGCCGGCGTCCGTCTCGATGCCGTCGCGGGGGATCAGCAGGTTCTGCGGGGTCGTGCACATCTGGCCGCTGTACAGGGACAGCGAGAAGGCCAGGTTGGACAGCATCCCCTTGTAGTCGGACGTCGAGTCGATGACGACGGTGTTGACGCCCGCCTTCTCCGTGTAGACCTGCGCCTGGCGGGCGTTGGTCTCCAGCCAGTCGCCGAACTCAGTGGACCCGGTGTAGTCGATCAGCCTGATCTCGGGGCGCAGGGCGAGGGTCTTGGCGATGCCCTCGCCCGGACGCTCGACGGCCAGGGCCACCAGGTTCGGGTCGAACCCGGCCTCGGCCAGGACCTCGCGCGCCACCCGCACCGTCAGCGCGAGCGGCAGCACGGCGCGCGGGTGCGGCTTGACGAGGACCGGATTGCCGGTGGCGAGGGAGGCGAACAGGCCCGGGTAGCCGTTCCAGGTGGGGAAGGTGTTGCAGCCGATCATCAGCGCGATGCCGCGCGGGACGGCGGTGAAGGTCTTGCCCAGCTCCAACGGGTCCCGCTTGCCCTGCGGCTTCGACCAGTCCGCCCGGACCGGGACGCGGGTCTGCTCCTCGTAGGCGTACGCCACGGCCTCCAGGCCGCGGTCCTGCGCGTGGGGGCCGCCCGCCTGGAACGCCATCATGAAGGCCTGGCCGCTGGTGTGCATGACCGCGTGCGCGAACTCGTGCGTGCGCGCGCCGATCCGCGCCAGGATCTCGACGCAGACCAGGGCCCGGGTCTCGGGCCCGGCGTCCCGCCAGGCGCCCATGCCGGCCCGCATCGCGGGCAGCAGCACGTCCGGGTCGACGTGCGGGTACTCCACGCCGAGCTCCGGGCCGTACGGGGAGACCTCGCCGCCGACCCAGCCGTCGGTGCCGGGCTGCCCGAGGTCGAACCGGGTGCCGCGCACGGCCTCGAAGGCGGCCAGGCCGTCGGCCGGGGCGGTCTCGCCGTAGGCCTTGGGGTGTTCGGGATGCGGCGACCAGTAGGCGCGGCTGCGCATGGCAGCCAGCGCCTGGTCCAGGGTGGACCGGTGCTTCTCGGTCAGCCGGGGAAGGGTGAGCTCGGCGGCCATCAGGGACCAACTCCTCGTTGAGCCGGGCAAGATCAGGCTGGTTCGCAGACTGGGATCAGGCGGGGGCGGGTGAAGAAGAGCAGACTGGAGTTAGAGTAACCGAACGATCGGTCGGTACAAGAGGGCCCGGCGGACCTGTGGACAACCCGGTGCGGGAGGATCAGCACATGACAGCAATCGAGCGGTCCCGCACAGTGGCGGTCGTCGGCGCGGGCACCATGGGGCAGGGCATCGCCCAGGTCGCCCTCCTCGCGGGTCACCGCGTGCTGATCCACGACATCGACGCCCCGGCCGCCGCCGCCGCGGTGGCCGCCGTACGCGACCGCGTCGAACGGCTGGTCACCAAGGGCCGCCTGGACCGGGCCGAGGCCGATGACGCGGCCGGGCGGATCGCCGCGGCCGGCGTCCCGGCCGAGCTGGCGGACGCCGCGCTCGTGATCGAGGCCGTCGTCGAGGACACCGCCGTCAAGCGCCGGCTCTTCGAAACCCTCGAAGGGGTCGTGGCCCCGGACTGTCTCCTGGCCACCAACACCTCCTCCCTCTCCGTCACCGAACTCGCCGCCGGCCTCGCGCACCCCGGCCGCTTCCTCGGCCTGCACTTCTTCAACCCGGCCCCGCTGCTCCCCCTCGTCGAGGTGGTGAGCGGCTTCGCCACCGACCCGGCCGCCGCCGACCGCGCGTACGCCACCGTCCTCGGCTGGGGCAAGAGCCCCGTCCGCTGCGCCGACACCCCCGGCTTCATCGTCAACCGGATCGCCCGCCCCTTCTACGCCGAGGCCTTCGCGGTGTACGAGGAGCGGGGCGCCGACCCGGCGACCATCGACGCCGTGCTGCGCGAGAGCGGCGGCTTCCGGATGGGACCGTTCGAGCTGACCGACCTGATCGGCCAGGACGTCAACGAGGCCGTGACCCGCTCCGTGTGGGAGTCCTTCTTCCGCAGCCCCAAGTTCACCCCCTCCCTCGCCCAGCGCCGCCTCGTGCAGTCGGGCCGCCTGGGCCGCAAGTCCGGGCGGGGCTGGTTCCCGTACGGCGACGAGGCGACGCGCCCCGAGCCGCACACCGCGGACCCCGAACGGGCACCGGACAAGGTCACCGTCGTCGGCGACCTCGGTCCGGCGGCGGCGCTCGCGGAGCTGATGGAGGAGGCCGGGATCGCGGTCACCGCCGTCGGGCACGGCGGCCCGTACATCCAGCTCCCCGGCGAGGGCCAGCTCGTCCTCGCGGACGGCAAGACCTCGGTGGAGTTCACGGACGTCGTCTACTTCGACCTCGCGCTCGACTACCGCGAGGCGGGCCGGATCGCCCTCTCCGCGGGCGAGGACACCAGCGAGCGCACCCTGGCCGAGGCCGTGGGCCTCTTCCAGGCGCTCGGCAAGAAGGTCTCCGTCATCGGCGACGTGCCCGGCATGATCGTCGCCCGGACGGTCGCCATGCTGATCGACCTCACCGCCGACGCCGTCGCCCGCGGCGCGGCCTCGGCCGAGGACGTCGACACCGCGATGCGGCTCGGCGTCAACTACCCGCTCGGCCCGACCGAATGGCACGGGCGGGTCGGCCGCGACTGGGCGTACGACCTGCTCCACCACCTCGACGAACGCTGTCCCGGAGGCCGCTACGCGCCCTCGCTGGCCCTGTTCAAGCTGGGCTACGCCGGGGACGACGCGGCCGAAGGGGACCTCGACGACGACGTCGACGACGCGGACGAGACGGACCGGGGCGAGGGGGAGGCGCGATGACGACCGTCAGGCGCGACACCTACACCCCCGAGACCCTGCTCTCCGTTGCCGTCCAGGTCTTCAACGAGCGCGGTTACGACGGCACCTCCATGGAGCACCTGTCGAAGGCCGCCGGCATCTCCAAGTCCTCGATCTACCACCACGTCGCGGGCAAGGAGGAGCTGCTCCTGCGCGCCGTCAGCCGCGCGCTGGACGGCCTCTTCGCCGTCCTGGAGGAGCCGGACGCGGTACGCGGTCGCGCGGTCGCGCGCGTCGAGCACGTCACCCGGCGCACCGTGGAGGTCCTGGTCGCGGAGCTCCCGTACGTCACCCTGCTGCTGCGGGTGCGCGGCAACACCCGCACCGAGCGCTGGGCGCTGGAGCGCCGCCGCGAGTTCGACCACCGGGTGGCGGAGCTGCTGGGGTCGGCCGCGGCCGAGGGGGACCTGCGGGCGGACGTGGACATCCGGCTCGCCACGCGCCTGCTGTTCGGCATGGTGAACTCCCTGGTCGAGTGGTACCGCCCGCACCCGGGCACCACCCCCGACCAGCTCGCGGACGCGGTGGTCAGCATGGCCCTGGACGGTCTGCGCGCGACCCGGCCGCAGACCACGGAGTAGCGCCGCGGGTGACGGCGTGGCGCCGCGGGCCGGCGCGGCGCCCCGGGGCCCGTCGGGTCCCGTCGGGTCCGGTCAGGAGGTCTCCTCCGCGAGCGCTCCGGCGACGCGGTCGGTTCCCGGGTCCAGCAGGTCCGTTTCCTCGAACACCAGCAACGTGCGCGTGGAGAGCACCTCCGGGATGGCCTGGAGCCGGGTCAGCACCAGTTCGCGCAGGGTCCGGTTGTCCGGCGTGTGGACCAGCAGGAGGACGTCGAAGTCCCCGCTGACCAGCGCGATGTGCGCGGCGCCGGGCAGCTCGCGCAGTTTCTCCCGGACCGTCCGCCACGAGTTCTGGACGATCTTCAGGGTGATGTACGCCGAGGCTCCCTGCCCGGCCCGTTCGTGGTCGACCCGGGCGGTGAACCCGCGGATCACCCCGTCGTCGATCAGCCGGTTGATGCGGGCGTAGGCGTTCGCCCGGGACACGTGCACCTGCTCGGCCACGGAGCGTATCGACGCGCGGCCGTCCGCCTGGAGCAATCGCATGATCGAGCGGTCGATCGGATCCAGGGGCCTGGGCGCGACGGCCGGTACCGGTGGGACTCCCGGGGTTTTCCCCGGTGCGACCGGTGCGGAGCCCGCTCCGGCCATTTGTTCATCCGGCATTGCCCACTGCCTCCCTCTCCTGGACGTCCTGCACCCATCCCACGGCCCCGCCGCCACTTTGTCCACAGCCTGGAGCCGCCTGTAGCCAAATTGCGCCAACGACCGAACAATCGGTAGGTGAGGCGCCTCACACCCGAGACGTCCCTGCCCGCTTCCCACGAGGAGGTGTACGCCGCCATGACGGTCCAAGAGCTGCCCGGTGCCGGTGCGTCGCACCGTGTCACCCCGCCGCCCGCCTGGAGGCCCCGTACGGAGGCCGCCCCGCTGCTTCCGGACCCGGAGCCGTACCGGGTCCTGGGCACACCGGCGGCCGACCGCCTCGACCCCGCGCTGATGCGCCGGTACTACGCCGAGCTCGTCCGCGGCCGCAGGTACAACGCCCAGGCCACCGCGCTCACCCGGCAGGGCCGTCTCGCCGTGTACCCCTCCACCGTCGGGCAGGAGGCGGCCGAGATCGCCGCCGCGCTCGTCCTGGAGGAGCAGGACTGGCTCTTCCCGAGCTACCGCGACACCCTCGCGGCCGTGGCCCGCGGACTGGACCCCGTACAGGCGCTGACGCTGCTGCGCGGCGACTGGCACACCGGCTACGACCCGCGCGAACACCGGATAGCCCCGCTGTCCACCCCGCTCGCCACCCAGCTGCCGCACGCGGTGGGCCTGGCGCACGCGGCGCGCCTGCGCGGCGACGAGGTCGTGGCGCTCGCCATGGTCGGCGACGGCGGAACCAGCGAGGGCGACTTCCACGAGGCGCTCAACTTCGCGGCCGTCTGGCAGGCCCCGGTGGTCTTCCTCGTCCAGAACAACGGCTTCGCGATCTCCGTCCCGCTGGCCAAGCAGACGGCCGCCCCGACCCTGGCCCACAAGGCCGTCGGGTACGGCATGCCGGGCCGGCTGGTCGACGGCAACGACGTGGCCGCCATGCACGAGGTCCTCACCGAGGCCGTCCAGCGCGCCCGCTCCGGCGGCGGCCCGACCCTGATCGAGGCCGTCACCTACCGGATGGAGGCCCACACGAACGCCGACGACGCCACCCGCTACCGCTCGGACTCCGAGGTGGAGGCCTGGAAGGCGCACGACCCGGTGCTGCTCCTGGAGCGCGAGCTGACCGCGCGCGGGATCCTCGACGACGCCGGCATCCAGGAGGCGCGCGACGCCGCCGAGGCCATGGCGGCCACCCTGCGCGAGCGGATGAACGCCGACCCGGTGGTGAACCCCATGGACCTCTTCGCGCACGTCTACGCGGAGCAGACCGGGGTCCTGCGCGAGCAGGCGGAACTGCTGCGCGCCGAACTGGAAGCCGAGGGACAGGCATGAGCACGGTGGCCGAGCGGACCGATCGGGCGGTGAAGCCGGCGACAATGGCGCAGGCGCTCACCCGGGCCATGCGCGACGCGATGGCCGAGGACCCGACGGTCCACGTCATGGGCGAGGACGTCGGCACCCTGGGCGGCGTCTTCCGGATCACGGACGGCCTCGCCAAGGAGTTCGGCGAGGACCGCGTGACGGACACCCCGCTCGCCGAGGCCGGCATCCTCGGCACCGCGGTCGGCATGGCCATGTACGGGCTGCGGCCGGTCGTGGAGATGCAGTTCGACGCCTTCGCGTACCCCGCCTTCGAGCAGCTGATCTCGCACGTGGCGAAGATGCGCAACCGCACCCGCGGCGCCATGCCCCTGCCGATCACCATCCGCGTTCCCTACGGCGGCGGCATCGGCGGCGTCGAACACCACTGCGACTCCTCCGAGGCCTACTACGTGGCCACCCCCGGCCTCACCGTCGTCACCCCGGCGACCGTCGAGGACGCGTACGGGCTGCTGCGCGCCTCCATCGCCAGCGACGACCCGGTGGTCTTCCTGGAGCCCAAGCGGCTGTACTGGTCGAAGGCCGACTGGTCGCCGCAGGCCCCCGCGGCCGTCCCGGGCATCGGCAGGGCGCTCGTGCGGCGACAGGGCACCGGCGCCACCCTCATCACCTACGGCCCCTCGCTCCCGATCTGCCTGGAGGCGGCCGAGGCGGCCCGCGAGGAGGGCTGGGACCTGGAGGTCGTGGACCTGCGCTCGCTGGTCCCCTTCGACGAGGAGACCGTCGTCGCCTCCGTACGCCGCACCGGGCGCGCGGTCGTGGTCCACGAGGCCGGCGGCTTCGGCGGACCGGGCGCGGAGATCGCCGCCCGCGTGACGGAGCGCTGCTTCCACCACCTGGAGGCTCCCGTGCTGCGCGTGACGGGCTTCGACATCCCCTACCCGCCGCCGATGCTGGAGAAGCACCACCTGCCCGGAGTGGACCGGATCCTGGACGCCGTGGCCCGCCTGCAGTGGGAGAACTGATGCCGCAGGTACTGGAGTTCAAGCTGCCCGACCTCGGGGAGGGGTTGACCGAGGCGGAGATCGTGCGGTGGCTGGTGGCCGTCGGCGACGTCGTCGAGATCGACCAGCCCGTCGTCGAGGTGGAGACCGCCAAGGCGATGGTCGAGGTGCCGTGCCCGTACGGGGGCGTGGTCACCGCGCGCTTCGGCGAGGAGGGCACGGAGCTGCCCGTCGGCGCCCCGCTGATCACCGTGGCGGTCGGGTCGGCGACGGCTCCCGCCGACGGGTCCGACGCGGGCCCCGGCGAGGCGGAGGGCTCCGAGAACTCGCCCCGGCCCCTGATCGGTTACGGCTCGGACCACTCGCGCCCGGCGCGTCGGCGACGGGTGCGACCCGTCACCGCCGCGGTGTCGGCGCCGGTCGCGGCCCCGGCTCCGGTCGTCGCGGCCCCGGCCCCGGCCCCCGTCGCGGTGGCTCCGGCCGCGGCGGCTCCCGAGGTCGTCGCCGGCCCGGTGGCGGTCATCTCGCCGCTGGTGCGCAAGCTGGCCAAGGACAACGGGCTGGACCTGCGGGCCCTGCACGGCTCCGGGCCGCAGGGCCTGATCCTGCGGGCCGACGTCGAGGCGGCCCTGGCCGCGCTCCGGGCCCCCGCGCCCGCGCCGACCCCCGCCCCCGCGGCGGCGGCGGCGCAGGGCGAACGGATCCCGCTCAAGGGACTGCGGGGGGCCGTCGCGGAGAAGCTGTCGCGCAGCCGCCGGGAGATCCCCGAGGCCACCTGCTGGGTGGACGCGGACGCCACCGAGCTGATGGCGGCGCGGGCCGCGATGAACGCCGTCGACGGCCCGAAGATCTCCGTGCTCGCGCTGCTGGCCCGGATCTGCACGGCCGCGCTCGCCCGGTACCCGGAGCTCAACTCCACCGTGGACCTGGCCGCGAAGGAGATCGTCCGGCTCCCGGCCGTCCACCTGGGCTTCGCCGCGCAGACCGAGCGGGGCCTGATGGTGCCCGTCGTCCGGGACGCGCAGACCCGCAGCCCGGAGTCCCTGTCGGCGGAGTTCGCCCGGCTGACGGAGCTCGCCCGGGCGGGCAAGCTCGCCCCGTCCGACCTCACGGGCGGCACGTTCACCCTCAACAACTACGGGGTGTTCGGGGTCGACGGCTCCACGCCGATCATCAACCACCCCGAGGCGGCGATGCTCGGCGTCGGACGGATCATCCCGAAGCCGTGGGTGCACCGCGGGGAGCTGGCCGTTCGGCAGGTCGTACAGCTGTCGCTGACCTTCGACCACCGGGTGTGCGACGGCGGTACGGCGGGCGGGTTCCTGCGCTACGTCGCCGACTGCGTCGAGAACCCGGCGGTGCTGCTGCGGGGGCTGTAGCCGCCCCGGCGGTGCGCCGCCCCGACCCCACGCCGGCGGGGTCGGGGCGGCGCACCCGACGCTCAGGGGGTGAGGAGGATCTTGCCCACGTGCGCGCTCGACTCCAGGACGCGGTGCGCCTGCGCCGCGTCCGCCATCGGGTACGTGGCGTGCACGACCGGACGCACGCGCCCCGCCGTGATCAGGGGCCACACGTGTTCCCGTACGGCCGCCACGATCGCGGCCTTCTCCTCCAGCGGGCGGGCCCGCAGCGAGGTCGCGGTGATCGCCGCCCGCTTGGCGAGCAGCGCGCCCAGGTTCAGCTCGGCCTTCACCCCGCCCTGGAGGCCGATGACCGCGAGGCGGCCGTTGACCGCCAGCGCGTCCACGTTCCGGGCCAGGTACTTCGCGCCCATGATGTCCAGGATCACGTCCGCCCCGGCTCCGCCGGTGGCGGCCCGCAGCTCTTCCACGAAGTCCTGCTCGCGGTAGTCGATGAGGACGTCCGCGCCCAGTTCCGCGCAGCGGGACAGCTTGCCGGCGCCGCCCGCCGTGACCGCGACCCGCGCGCCCACCGCCTTGCCGAGCTGGATCGCCATCGTGCCGATGCCGCTCGCGCCGCCGTGGACCAGGAGGGTCTCGCCGGGGCGCAGCCCCGCGACCATGAAGACGTTCGACCAGACCGTCGCCACCACCTCGGGCAGAGCGGCGGCCGACACCAGGTCCACCCCGGCCGGGACCGGCAGCAGCTGTCCCGCCGGTACGGCGACCCGCTGCGCGTACCCGCCGCCGGCCAGCAGCGCGCACACCTCGTCGCCCACCGCCCAGCCGGACACGCCCGGTCCGACGGCGACGACGCGCCCGGAACACTCCAGGCCGGGGTGGCGCGAGGCGCCCGGCGGAGGATCGTAGAACCCCTGGCGCTGAAGGACGTCGGCGCGGTTCACGGCGCTCGCCGCGACCTCGACGAGCACCTCCCCCTGGCCCGCCACCGGATCGGGTACCTCGGCCCAGACGAGGGCCTCGGGGCCGCCGGGCTGCTCGATGGTGATCGCATGCATGGGGCGGAATCTACTCCGGTGCGCCGAAGGTGACCTGAGGGCCCGTCGGGGGCACGGCCCGGACGATGGTGATCACCCGGTCCGTCGCCTGGAGCGGGCTCGCGTGCGGGTCGTCGTAGGCGAGCAGGCGGTGTCCGCGCAGGACGCTGATGACGAGGTCCTCCGTCTCGCGCACCCCGCGCCCGACCTCCGCCTTGCTGACGGGACGCTCGATGAGGTCCAGGCCGCTGCCCTGCTGGATCAGGTCCTCCATCACGGTCCCGGCGCTCGGGCTGAGCACGGACAGGCCCAGGAGCCGTCCGGCCGCGCTCGCGCTCGTGATGACCGCGTCCGCGCCGGACTGCTTCAGCAGCGGCGCGTTCTCCTCCTCGCGGACGGCGGCCACGATCTTCGCGCCCCGGTTGAGCTGGCGGGCCGTCAGGGTCACCAGCACGGCCGTGTCGTCGCGCTGGGTGGCGATGACGACCTGGCGGGCCTTCTGGAGTTCGGCCCGCAGGAGCACGTCGGAGCGCGTGGCGTCGCCGACGACCCCGGTGAAGCCCTCCGCGTTGGCCGTGTCGATCACCTTGGCGCTGGGGTCGACGATGACGACCTGCTCCTTGGGGAGGCCGGTGGCCAGCAGCGTCTGGAGGGCCGAGCGGCCCTTCGTGCCGAAGCCCACGACGACCGTGTGCTCACGCAAGTTGTTCCTCCAGCGGTTCAGCCGCCACTCCTCCCTGGTGCGCTCGGTGAGCACCTCCAGGGTGGTGCCGACCAGGATGATCAGGAACAGCACGCGCAGGGGGGTGATCAGCAGGACGTTGACCAGCCGCGCGCTGTCGCTGTACGGGACGATGTCGCCGTAGCCCGTCGTCGACAGGGTCACGGTCGCGTAGTAGACGCAGTCGAGGAGATCGACCTGCTTGTTGGCGTTGTCGTGGTAGCCCTCGCGGTCCAGCCAGACGATCAGGACCGTGAGGCACAGCACGAACAGGGCCATCAACAGCCGTCGGGTGACCTGCCGCAGCGGTTTCTCGACCACGCGCTTGGGGAGCTTGACGCGGCGCGAGACGAGTTTCTCGTCGGCACCCCGCGCCATGGCGTCCTGGCCGTGCAGTTTCACGTGAAACATCCCCCTGAGGCCCACGGCAGGTCCAGGATCTCCAGCTCCTGCCCGGATCGTGCGCCGTGCGCCGGTACGACGGCCAGCGCGTCGGCGGCCGCGACCCCGCGCAGCATCGCCGGGCCGTTGTACCGCAGCGGTACGGCGTGTTCGTCGGTCAGCAGTACCGGCACCAGCCGGGTGTCGTGCGGGTGGCCGGGCACGTCGCCCTCGACCGGCACCGTGTAGCGCGGGCGCTGGCGGCGGCCGGCGAGGGCGCGCAGCAGCGGTTCGCCGAGGGTCAGCAGCCCGGACACGGCGGCGAGGGGGTTGCCGGGCAGCCCGACCAGGTGGCGGCCGTCGGCCGGGTCGCCGAGGCGGGCCAGCAGCATCGGGTGCCCGGGGCGGACGGTGACCCCGTCGACGAGCAGTTCGGCTCCGGCGCGCTCCAGCACGGGGTGGACGTGGTCGACGGGGCCGGAGGCGGTGCCGCCGGTGGTGACGATCACGTCGGCGGTGGAGGAGGTGACCGCCCGTAGGAGGGCTTCGGCGCCCGCCGGGTCGTCGCCGAGCCAGCGCGTGCCGATGACCTCGGCGCCGGCGCGGGCGAGCCAGGGTCCGAGCATGGGGCTGAGGGCGTCGCGGATCAGGCCGTCGTGCGGGAGGCCCTCGGTGAGCAGTTCGTCGCCGAGGACGAGGATCTCCACGCGGGGCCGGGGCCGGGTGACCAGCTCGTCGTAGCCGGCGGCGGCGGCGAGGCCGAGGACGGCGGGCGTGACGAGGGAGCCGACGGGCAGCAGCAGGTCGCCCGAGCGGCACTCCTGGCCGCGCGGGCGGATGTCCTGGCCGGTGTTCACGGTGCGCCGGGCGTGGAGCTGGCTGCCGGTCTCGCGGGCGTGCTCGCTGCGGATCACGGCGGTGGTGTCGGCGGGGACCCGGGCGCCGGTGGCGATGCGCACGGCCTCGCCGTCCGCGAGGGGCGCGGGCGGTTCGGCGCCGGCCAGGACGTCGCCGCCGGGGCGGACGGTCCAGGGGCCGGGTCCGGCGACGGCCCAGCCGTCCATGGCGGAGGTGTCGAAGGAGGGCAGGTCCCCGAGGGCGTCGAGGGGGGCGGCGAGGACCTCGCCGAGCCCGTCGGCGAGCGGCACGCGGTGGGTGCGGCCCCGGACTCCCGAACCGGCGCGCACGGCGTTCTCGCGGGCGCGCAGCCAGGGTGTGGCGCGCCGGTCGCCGCCCTCGGCGGTGTTCGGGGAGCTTCGGCTGACCAGGGCGAGGGCCTCGTCGAGGTCGCCGTCGGCGTCGGTACGGGTCATCCGGAGCCGGTCTCCTCGGGCTGGGTGGTGCCGGTGGGCGTGCCGGGCCGCGTCGTGTCGGACTCGGCGGCCCAACGCAGGGCCAGGTCGGCGGCCTTGCGGGAGGCCTCCGCGACGGCGCGGGCGGGGTCGGCGCCGGTGGCCTCGGCGCGGGCGGCCGCGTAGCCGACGAGGAAGGTCGTCAGCGGAGCGGCGGGTCGGGCGACGCCGTGGGCGGCGTCACGGGCGAGGTCGAGCAGGGTCTTGGTGTCGACGTCGAGGTCGATCCCCAGTTCGTTCTTGGCGGCGGTGATCCATTGCTCCAGCACGTCCCCATGCTCCCTGATCCGGGCGCGGGCCGCCGCCAGGTCCTCCCAGGTGTCGCAGTCGAAGGAGGCGAGCGGGGCGGCGGCGGTGACCGGGGTGAGGGCCAACTCGGCGGTGAGGGCGCGCAGGGGGAGGTTGCGCAGGTCGCCGTGTTCGGTGGCGAGCAGGGCGAGTTCGCGGCGCAGGGGCTCGGCGCGGTAGGCGGCGACGAGGGGCTGGTCGCGGCCCTCGGGGTCGCGGAGCAAGGCCCCGTCCGGGCTGCTCGTCCCGTCCGGGCCGTCCGTCGCCGCCGTCAGCAGGGCGTGGACGGTGTCCCGGTCGAGGAAGGGCAGGTCGGCGGAGAGTACGAGGACCAGTCCGGCGGAACAGCGGCGCACCCCGGCGTCCAGCGCGGCGACCGGGCCGCCGCCGGGCGGGTCCTCCAGGGCCCAGTCGACCGGGCGCGAGGTGGCCCTGCGGGTGCCGACCACGACGGTGGTGCGGGCGTCCGCGCAGGCGTCCAGGACCCGGTCGAGGAGGGCGCGGCCACCGACCGGGAGGGCGGGCTTGTCGGCCCCGCCGAGGCGGCGGGCGGCCCCGCCGGCCAGGACGATCGCGTCGTAGCTCATGCCCCGAGTATGCGGGGCCGAAGGCGCCGTCGGGGGGCGCCGCTTACCGGATCCTTACCGGCCGCGCGGGCGTCCGCCGACCGACACCGGACCGACACCGGATCGATGCCGGAACCGGAGCCGGACTTCTACCGGACCGACGCCGACCGGAGCCGGATCGCAGCCGGATCGGCTGCGCGGGGCGTCGGCGGGGCGGGGCGTCGGCGGGGCGGAGCCGGCAGGGGCCGGGCCGCCGGGTCGGGCGGGAACGCGCGCGCCCCGCCGGAGCGGGGCGCGAGCGGAGGTGGATCGGGGCTCCGGGGACCCTCGGGCCCCGCGGCCCGCGCACGGACCCCGACGGGCCGGGGCCGTCTCGCCGGGCCGCCCTTCCGGACCGCCCGACCGGCCCCACCGGGCGCCGCCCGGCCCCGTCTTCGCGGTGGCGCGGAGCCACGGGCCACCGACCCCGGCGGCGATCCCGCACCCCGGTGGGATCCCCGGTGGGATCCCCGGAGGGACTCCTAGAGGTACGGGCCGGAGCGGACCGCCCCGTGCGGGCCGTCCTCGTCGTCCTCGTGCGAGCCGCCGGGCGGCAGCGCGCGGCGCATCTGTTCCAACTGGGCCCGCGCCGCCATCTGCTGCGCGAACAGGGCCGTCTGGATGCCGTGGAACAGGCCCTCCAGCCATCCCACCAACTGGGCCTGCGCGATGCGCAGTTCCGCCTCGGAGGGGATGGCCTCCTCGGTGAACGGCAGGGAGAGGCGCTCCAGTTCCTCCACCAGCTCCGGCGCCAGGCCGTCTTCCAGTTCCTTCACCGACGCCGCGTGGATGTCCTTCAGACGGACCCGGCTGGCCTCGTCCAGAGGAGCGGCGCGCACCTCTTCCAGAAGTTGCTTGATCATGCTGCCGATCCGCATGACCTTGGCGGGCTGTTCGACCATGTCCGTCACCGGAACCTCGCGCGACTCGTCATCGGCGCCGCCGACCGCCGTCCCGTCCTGTCCCACGATCAGGACGTGCGGGGGACTGTCCTGCGACCGTTCACTCCTCGGCATCTCCATGCCGACATTCTCTCGCACACCTTCGTCCTCACACGGTGTGCCCCCGTTCGGGCGTGATCCACCCTGTACGGGGGCGCCGACATCGGCGGTTCGCGCGCGGCGGCCCGCGGACCCTCAGCGGCCCCGGCGCAGCCGCACGCCCATGTAGCCGAGCCCGAGGCCCATCAGGGTCAGTCCGGTGCCCAGCGGCAGCATGTGCGCGGCGAGGTCGGCGGCGCGTTCGTTGGGCGCGGTGCCGAGCGCGGTGACGTTCTCCGGCGGGCCCGAGGGCGGGCCCGAGGGCCGGCCCGACGCCGTGCCCGACGCCGTGTCCGACGCACCGCTCGGCGCGACGCCCGGCGCCGTGGCCGTCGCCGCGGGCGCGGACGGCTCCGGCCGGGTGCGCGGCGGCGTGTGCGGGTAGGGGCGCAGCGGGCGGGAGGCGGTGACCATCTCGGGGTCGGCGGGTTCGCCGGCGGCCCGTCCGGGGCGCTCCCGGCCGACGCCCGCCGCGCTGCCGGCGAGCTCCTCGTAGGCCTCTTCGGGTACGTCGGCCACCGCGACGGCGCCCGCGGGCGCGGCGGGGCCGGGGGCGCGGGCGGGGCTCGCGCTCGCGGGCGCGGAGAGCAGCAGCGCGGCCAGCGCCAGCGCGGGCCAGGCGGCCCGGCAGGACGCGCGGAGGCATGCGGTCACGGGGAGCCCTCCCGTTCCCGGCGCCCGCTGCGTAGGTGCCGAGGTTCCGGGGTACCGCGCTGTCGAGGTACCGAGGTGTCGGGGAGCCGCCCCACCGGGGCGTGGCGGTGCCGCGACGAGCTCAGGTTCACATAACGGGGCAAACGCGGCATCTCGGGCCGCGCGAAGGAGGGTACGCACCACCCGCCCGGGTGCGGGGCGGCGGGTCAGCGCACCCGGCCGTCGACCGGCGCGGGGTCGGGGTCGGGGGCGTCGGTGGCCCAGGCCAGCAGCATCCGCAGGGCGTCGTGCGAGGGGCTGCCCGGCTCGGCGGCGTACGTGATCAGGGACTGTTCGGGGTCGTCCGTGGCGCGCAGGGTCTCGTAGGCCAGTTCCACGTCGCCCACCACCGGATGGCGAAACCGCTTGGTGCCCGAGGCCTTGTCCTGCACGGGGTGCTCGGCCCACCAGCGCCGGAAGTCCGCACTCCGCATCGACAGTTCCCCGATCAGGCTCGCCAACCGGGGGTCGTCGGGGTGCCGGCCCGCGTCCAGGTGCAGGTAGGCGACGTTCTCCCGGGCGCAGGAGTCCCAGTCCGCGTACAGCTCCCGGGAGGCCCCGTCGAGGAAGGTGATCCGGGCGACGTTGCGCTCCGCCGGTTCCAGGGCCCCGTAGTCGCCGAAGAGGGCGACCGCCGCCGCGTTCCAGGCCAGGACGTCCATGCGACGGCCCATCACCAACGCCGGCATGTCCACCAGATCGTCCAACAGCCGCCGGAACATGGGGCGCACGCGCTGCGGCGGATCGGGGCGCCGCGGGGCCTGCCGGCCGGAGGGTCGCGGCCGGGCGAGACGGTGCAGGTGCCGCGTGGCGTCCCCGTCCAGCCGCAGGGCGCGGGCGAGGGCGTCGAGCACCGCGTCCGAGGGGTTGGACACGCGGCCCTGCTCCATCCGCGTGTAGTAGTCGACGCTCACCCCGGCCAGCTGGGCGATCTCCTCGCGGCGCAGGCCCGCGACCCGGCGCCGGCCCCCGAAGTCCGGCAGGGCGACGTCCCGGAGGTTCAGCAGGGCGCGGCGGGAGCGGAGGAACTCGCCCATGGCGATCGCTGTGCTCATACGAGGATTGTGGCCGGCCGCGGCGGTTCGATCCTGGCCCTGCCGGGGCCAGGCGACCGCGCCCGTCGGGCCGCCCCCCCCGCAGCCCCCCGCGGCCGGGGCCCCGCACACGGGCGCGCCGCCGCGCACCGGGATTCCCCCGGTCCGCGACGGCGCGCCGGCCGTACGACCGTTACTGCGGGTCGCCCGTGGAGACGATCAGGGTGAACTCGGTGTCCGCCTTGGCCACGTCCGTCCCCGAGGCCGGCAGCTGCTCCAGGACGGTGTCCTCGCCGTAGACCGCCTCGTCACGCTTCTGGATCTCGAAGCGCCAGCCCGCGGCCTGGATGCACTCCTTGACCGAGCGCAGGTTCTTGTACCGGAAGTCCGGCGCCACGACCTTGTTCGCGTCCTTGTAGGACTTGGAGGCGTTCTTGCACTTCTCCGGGTCGATCGTGCGCGTCGGGTCCGGACCCTTGTGGCCCGGCACCGCCGACCCGGACGCGGACGCCGAGGTGGACGGCGAGGCCGTGTCGTCCTTGTCGCCCTTGTCCCCGCCCATGTTGACGACCGCGATCAGACCGCCGACGGCCAGCAGCGCCACCACGATCGCCCCGACGACGACCGGCGTGTTCCGCTTCCCGCCGGACGCCCCGCCGCCCGACGGGGCGGAGGGCGAGATGTTGAACGTCGGCGGGGTCTGCGCCGCGTACGGCTGCTGCGGCAGCGGCGCCGTGCCGTGCCCGGCCGGCTGCGGGTAGGCGTAACCGCCCTGCTGCGGCGGGGGCGTCGGCGCGTACGGGGACGGCGGCGGCGTCTGCGGGGCCTGGTACGGCTGCTGGAGCGACTGCGGGACGCTCTGGTAGCCGGAGTCCACCGGCGGGAACACGGCCGAGCCGACGCCCGCCCCGCTGCCGCCCGTCGCGGCGCCGGGCACGATCACCGGGGCGCCCGTCCCACCGGCCGACATGATCCGCAGGACCTCGTCGCGCATGGCCGCGGCCGTGGGGAAGCGCTCGTTCGGGTTCTTCTTCAGGGCCCGCGCCACGAGGGCGTCCATCGCCGGGGTGACGGAACGGTTGACGCTCGACGGGGCGACCGGCTCCTCCTGGACGTGCGCGTACGCGATCGCCAGCGGGGAGTCCGCGTCGAAGGGGATCCGGCCCGTCAGCAGCTGGAACAGCATGATGCCGACCGAATACAGGTCGGAACGGGCGTCCACGCCGCGCCCGAGCGCCTGCTCCGGCGACAGGTACTGCGGGGTGCCGACGACCATGCCGGTCTGCGTCATCGAGGTGACCCCGGACTGCATCGCGCGCGCGATGCCGAAGTCCATCACCTTGACCACGTCGCGCTTGGTCATCATCACGTTGCCGGGCTTGATGTCACGGTGGACCAGGCCCATCTCGTGACTGGTCTCCAGCGCGGCCAGCACGTCGGCCGTCACCTTCAGCGCCTTCTCGGCCGGCATCGCGCCGTACTGGCGGACGTCCGCCTCCAGGACGGAGCCCAGCGGCCGGCCCTCGACGTACTCCATGACGATGTACGGCATGACCGTGTTGTCCCCGGCGGCGCCGCCGAAGGACACCTCGCCCTCGCCGGTGTCGAAGACCGAGACGATATTGGTGTGCGACAGTTTGGCAACAGCCTGCGCCTCGCGCCGGAAGCGCTCGCGGAAGGACGCCTCGCGCCCGAGCTCGCTGTGCAGTGTCTTGATGGCGACCTGTCGGTCGAGGGCGGAGTCGTACGCGAGGTAGACGGAGGCCATGCCCCCCTCGCCCAGCAAATCCCTTAGCTGGTAACGGCCACCGGCCAGGGAGCCGCCTGCGTACCGGCCCTGCGTGCCGTCCTGGCTCATGACTGTTGCTTCCCCTCGGGCTGTGTCCCTACGCGTCCGGCTGAGCGCATGTGGCGCCCAGTCTGCCGGAGGGCAAGCACACGTCAAGCCAGGTCCCCGTTCCGTGACCGTGCTGCTACGGGGTGCCTTTGTCCGAACGGTGACCGGTGTGGAGGCTGTAGCGTTCATCGGAGCACCCGATGAGGACCCACCGCTAGAGCGGACGAGAGAGACGACGGCGAGGACTGATGGCACCCGAACCCGAGGGAAACGGCGCCGGGATGGCCGAAGGTCCGGAGCACTGGGGCGCGGGCGGCCTCGTGGGCGACGGCCGGTACCGCCTGACGCACCGGCTGGGCCGCGGCGGCATGGCGGAGGTCTTCGCCGCCGAGGACGTGCGACTGGGCCGCACCGTCGCCGTGAAGCTGCTGCGCGCCGACCTCGCCGAGGACCCGGTGTCCAAGGCCCGCTTCACCCGTGAGGCACAGTCGGTCGCGGGGCTGAACCACCACGCGGTCGTCGCCGTGTACGACTCGGGCGAGGACCGGGTCGGCCCGAACGTCGTCCCGTACATCGTGATGGAGCTGGTCGAGGGCCGCACCATCCGCGATCTGCTGATCAGCGCCGAGGCCCCGGGGCCCGAGCAGGCGCTCATCATCGTGTCGGGCGTCCTCGAAGCGCTCGCCTACTCCCACCAGCACGGCATCGTGCACCGCGACATCAAGCCCGCGAACGTCATCATCACCCACGCCGGCGCGGTCAAGGTGATGGACTTCGGCATCGCCCGCGCCCTGCACGGCGCGCAGTCGACGATGACGCAGACCGGCATGGTCATGGGCACCCCGCAGTACCTGTCGCCAGAACAGGCCCTCGGCAAGGCCGTGGACCACCGAAGCGACCTGTACGCGACCGGCTGCCTCCTCTACGAACTCCTCGCGCTGCGGCCCCCCTTCACCGGGGAGACCCCGCTGTCGGTGGTCTACCAGCACGTCCAGGACATCCCGGTGCCGCCCTCGCGGCTCCCCGAGGGCGCCGACATCCCGGCGGAACTCGACGGTCTCGTCATGCGGTCCCTCGCCAAGGACCCCGACGACCGCTTCCAGAGCGCCGAGGAGATGCGCGGGCTCGTCCAGTACGCGCTCCAGATGCTCCAGGACCAGGGGCCGAACACCGGCACCTGGAACACCGGTCCGGTCACCATGGCGCTGCCGCACGGCCAGCCCGGCGCCGCCCCGACCGCGGCGATGCCCGCCGCGAACGGGGGCCAGTACCCCGCGCACGCGACGACCTCGCAGTTCCAGCAGCCGATGGTGCCCCCGCTGAACCCGGACGACGGATCCGCCTTCCCGGGCGGCGGCGGACGCGGTCACGGCGGCAACGGCGGCGGCAACGGCGGTCACGGCGGCTACGGCGGCTACGACGACCGCCCGAGCGGCGGCGGACGCTGGAAGGTGCTGCTCTTCGCACTGCTCGCGGTCCTCGCGATCGCCGGCGGTGTGGCGTACGCGGTGAAGACCGTGGGCGGCGGCAGCGGCGGTGGCGACGGCGGGAAGCCCTCCAGCAGCCAGAGCACCCCGAGCGGCGGCCAGAGCAGCCCGGACTCCACCGAGGAGACCCCCTCCTCGCAGCCGAGCACCCCCTCGGGCGGCACGCGCGAGGAGACGTACGTCCCGACGCCGAGCCGCAGCAAGTACACGCCGTCGACCAACCCGACTCCTTCGACGCCGAGCACCTCGCCGGACCCGAAGACCTCGCCGGCGACGCAGCCCCCGACCAAGGAGCCTCCGACGAAGGAGCCTCCGACACCGCCGACGAAGGAGCCGAGCGTGCCCACCGGCGGCCAGACGCCGCCCTAGTCGGTCGTCACACGAAAGAGGGGCCCGACGGAATCAATTCCGCCGGGCCCTTCCTTTTGTCGACACTTCGTTGAAAACCGCTGATCAGAGCGCGTGGTGGTACTGCCTGTCGTGTTGGTTCAGATTTCCGGCGAGCGTGTGCACGGTGACGAGCTGGGGTTCGATTCGCATGTACACCGGGTCGAAGACGGAGCCGTCGACGAAATGCGGTCCGGGACCGAAAAGCTCCAGCTCGGCGGTGGTCGGTTCGACGATCCGCGCGGTTCCGGTGAACTGGACGGACCACAGCGTCGGGTCCTGGGAATTGAAGTTGTCCGCCCCGTAGGCGACGACGCTCCCGTTGCAGGCCTGGTGGTAGCCGAACCCGGAGTGCATTCTCAGCACGACCCTGCCGTCCACCACGATGTGGCGGGCGAGGGCGAGGAAGGGCAGCGCGCGCATGCTGGTGGCGACTCGGCCGTAGGGCACCTGGCGCAGCAGTTCGATGGCGTGGAGTTCCTCAGGGGACATGGGACCACTGTCCACCGGCGCCCGGCGCCCGGGGAAGGGGATCCCGCCCCCATGATCAGGGACGTTGGTCCCGAATTGAACCGTGTGTCGTGTGGAACCGCGCGACCACGGTGGGCGACGGAGCGCGGCCCGAGGATCACCGGAGCGCGGCCGGAGAGGAGCCGGATCGCGGCCGGATCGCGGCCGGAGTCGGCTCGCGCGGGCCTGGAGCGGGGCCGGAGCCGGGTCGAGCGGGCCCGGAGTCGGCTCGCGGGCGCCCGGAGCGGCGCCGGAGCCACCCGGGCGGGCGGCCGGCGCCGTGCTCCGGCGCGGCTAGCGCTTCTCGGCCTGGAGGCGCGCCACGTAGGCCGCGGCCTGGGAGCGGCGCTCCATGCCCAGCTTCGACAGCAGGCTGGAGACGTAGTTCTTGATGGTCTTCTCGGCGAGGTGCAGGCGCTCCCCGATGACCCGGTTCGTCAGGCCCTCGCCGATCAGGTCGAGGATCTTGCGCTCCTGGTCGGTGAGGTTCGCGAGGCGGTCGTCGCCCTTGCCGTTCTTGCCGTCACGCAGGCGCTCCAGCACCCGCGCGGTGGCCACCGGGTCCAGCAGCGACTTGCCGGCCGCGACGTCCCGCACGGCGCTGAGCAGCTCGTTCCCGCGGATCGCCTTGAGGACGTACCCCGAGGCACCCGCCATGATCGCGTCGAAGAGCGCCTCGTCGTCGGCGAACGAGGTGAGCATCAGGCACTTGATGTCCTCGTTCTGGGAACGGACCTCGCGGCACACCTCGACCCCGCTGCCGTCCGGCAGGCGCACGTCGAGGACGGCCACGTCCGGGCGGGTGGCCGGGATGCGCACGAGCGCGTCCGCCGCCGTACCGGCCTCGCCGACGATCTCGATGTCGTCCTCGACCGACAGGAGCTCATGGACACCCCGACGTACCACTTCGTGGTCGTCCAGGAGGAATACCGTGATTTTTCCGGTTTCACGCATGGAGTCAGTTTCACATACTCACCCCTTCCCTGGCGGAGTTACCCGGGATAACGTGCCGTTGTTCCGGCCCCCTGCAAGGCTGTGACCAGTGGTTGTTCCCGCAACCCTCGATTTAGTTGGATATCCAAGCAAAATCGCAGGTCAAACGGGGTTTCGCAGTTATGCGACGCACTGGGTAACGTGCTTTGCGCAGGGCACTCGCCGGGGCACCTGTCACGCCTGAATCCCAACGCGCCGCGCACCCACCCCGTGCGCGGGAACCGGATACAGGTGAGCCGCACTGGTCCCCGGAGAACCCGGGTGCCGGACCGACGGAGGAGCACACGTGACCGTGGAGAGCACTGCCGCGCGCAAGCCGCGACGCAGCAGCGGCACCAAGCGGGCGGCAGGCGCGGCGAGCGCCCGCAAGACCGCCGCTGCCACCGCACAGCCGCACGACGCCGAGCCTCAGCTCGTACAACTGCTGACGCCCGAGGGCGAACGCGTCGAGGTCAAGGACAATCCCGACCTCGCGGAGTTCGCGCCCTTCGTCGCGGACATCACCACCGAGGACCTGCGCGGGCTCTACCGCGACATGGTCCTGACCCGCCGCTTCGACGGAGAGGCCACCGCCCTCCAGCGTCAGGGCGAGCTGGGCCTGTGGGCCTCGCTGCTGGGCCAGGAGGCCGCGCAGATCGGCTCCGGCCGGGCCCTGCGCGACGACGACTACGTCTTCCCGACCTACCGCGAGCACGGCGTGGCCTGGTGCCGCGGGGTCGACCCGACGAACCTCCTCGGCATGTTCCGCGGCGTCAACCACGGTGGTTGGGACCCCTCCACCAACAACTTCCACCTGTACACGATCGTCATCGGCTCGCAGACCCTGCACGCCACCGGCTACGCCATGGGCGTCGCCAAGGACGGCGCGGACTCGGCGGTCATCGCCTACTTCGGCGACGGCGCCTCCAGCCAGGGCGACGTGGCCGAGGCGTTCACCTTCTCGGCGGTCTACAACTCCCCCGTGGTGTTCTTCTGCCAGAACAACCAGTGGGCCATCTCCGAGCCCACCGAGCGCCAGATGCGCGTCCCGCTGTACCAGCGCGCCCAGGGCTTCGGCTTCCCGGGCGTCCGCGTCGACGGCAACGACGTCCTGGCCTGCCTCGCGGTCACCCGCTGGGCGCTCGACCGGGCCCGCCGGGGCGAGGGCCCGACCCTCGTCGAGGCGTTCACGTACCGCATGGGCGCGCACACCACCTCGGACGACCCGACGAAGTACCGGCGCGACGAGGAGACCGCGGCCTGGGAGGCGAAGGACCCGATCCTGCGCCTGAAGGCCCACCTGCTGGCGAGCGGGGGCGCCGACGAGGCGTTCTTCGAGCAGCTGGAGGCGGAGAGCGAGACCCTGGGCAAGCGGGTGCGCGAGGTCGTGCGCGCCATGCCCGACCCCGACACCATGGCGATCTTCGAGAACGTCTACGCGGACGGGCACGCGCTCGTCGACGAGGAGCGCGCCCAGTTCGCCGCCTACCTCGCGTCCTTCGAGGAGGGCCACTGATGGCTGTCGAAAAGATGTCGATCGCGAAGGCGCTCAACGAGTCGCTGCGCAAGGCCCTGGAGACCGACCCCAAGGTCCTGATCATGGGTGAGGACGTCGGCAAGCTCGGCGGCGTCTTCCGCATCACCGACGGGCTCCAGAAGGACTTCGGCGAGGAGCGGGTCATCGACACCCCGCTCGCCGAGTCGGGCATCGTCGGCACCGCCATCGGCCTGGCCCTGCGCGGCTACCGGCCGGTCGTGGAGATCCAGTTCGACGGGTTCGTCTTCCCCGCCTACGACCAGATCGTCACGCAGCTCGCGAAGATGCACGCCCGCGCGCTCGGCAAGATCAAGCTGCCGGTCGTCGTGCGCATCCCCTACGCGGGCGGCATCGGCGCCGTCGAGCACCACAGCGAGTCCCCCGAGGCGCTCTTCGCGCACGTTCCGGGCCTCAAGGTGGTCTCGCCGTCCAACGCCTCCGACGCGTACTGGATGCTCCAGCAGGCCATCCTCAGCGACGACCCGGTGATCTTCTTCGAGCCGAAGCGCCGCTACTGGGACAAGGCCGAGGTCGACGTCGAGGCCATCCCCGGCGAGCTGCACAAGGCGCGCGTCGCCCGCTCCGGCACCGACCTCACCCTGGCCGCGTACGGCCCGATGGTGAAGGTCTGCCTGGAGGCGGCGGCCGCGGCGGCCGAGGAGGGCAAGTCGGTGGAGGTCGTCGACCTGCGCTCGATGTCCCCGGTCGACTTCGACGGGCTCCAGGCCTCCGTCGAGCGCACCCGCCGGCTCGTGGTGGTCCACGAGGCGCCGGTGTTCCTCGGCGTGGGCGCGGAGATCGCCGCCCGCATCACGGAGCGGTGCTTCTACCACCTGGAGGCGCCGGTCCTGCGCGTCGGCGGCTTCCACGCCCCCTACCCGCCGGCCCGCCTGGAGGACGAGTACCTGCCCGGCCTGGACCGGGTGCTCGACGCCGTCGACCGCTCGCTGGCGTACTAGGAGACCCGCGTCATGACGATCCGCGAATTCAAGATGCCCGACGTGGGCGAGGGCCTCACCGAGGCCGAGATCCTCAAGTGGTACGTCCAGCCGGGTGACACCGTCACCGACGGCCAGGTCGTCTGCGAGGTCGAGACGGCGAAGGCGGCCGTGGAGCTGCCCATCCCCTTCGACGGGGTGGTGCACGCGCTGCTGTTCGACGAGGGCGTCACGGTCGACGTCGGCCAGGTGATCATCTCCGTACGGACGGGTCCCGCCGGCGACGAGGACGCGGCCCCGGCCGCGCAGGCCGTCGTCGAAGCGGCCGCGCCCGCCGCGCCGGCCCCGGCCGCCCCGGCCGTCGAAGAGCCGGTCGCCGAGGGTCGCCAGCCGGTCCTGGTGGGCTACGGGGTCTCCCAGGCGTCCACCAAGCGCCGGCCGCGCAAGGCCGTCGAGGGCGCCGCCCCCGTGGTCCCGGCGCAGCAGCCGGCCCCGGCGGCCGCGCCGGTCGCCGCCCCGGCCGCGGCCCCCGCGACCGCCGTGCTCAACGGCAACGGGCACGTCGCCGGCGAGCGCCCGCTGGCCAAGCCGCCGGTGCGCAAGCTCGCCAAGGACCTCGGCATCGACCTGGCCGCGGTGGTCCCCACCGGTGACGGCGGGGTCGTGACCCGCGAGGACGTGCACGCGGCCGCCGCCGCGGCGCTCGCCCCGCAGGCCGCCCCGGTCGCCGAGGCCCCGGCCGCCGCGCCGGCGCCCGTCGCCGCTCCGGTCGCCGCCGCCGCGGTCTCCGCGCCGTCCGAGGGGACGGCCCGCGAGACCCGGATCCCCGTCAAGGGCGTCCGCAAGGTCACCGCGCAGGCCATGGTCACCTCGGCCTTCACCGCGCCGCACGTCACCGAGTTCATCACCCTCGACGTGACCCGCACGATGAAGCTCGTCCAGGAGCTGAAGGACGACCCGGACCTCGCGGGGCTGCGGATCAACCCGCTGCTGCTGATCGCCAAGGCCGTCCTGATCGCCATCCGCCGCAACCCGGACGTCAACGCGTCCTGGGACGAGGCGGCCCAGGAGATCGTGCTCAAGCACTACGTCAACCTGGGCATCGCGGCCGCCACCCCCCGCGGGCTGATCGTGCCGAACATCAAGGACGCGCACGCCAAGACCCTCGGCGAGCTGTCGACGGGCCTGTCCGAGCTGGTCGCCACGGCCCGCGAGGGCAAGACCTCCCCGGCCGACATGCAGAACGGCACCATCACCATCACCAACGTCGGCGTCTTCGGCGTCGACACCGGTACGCCCATCCTGAACCCCGGCGAGTCCGCGATCCTCGCGGTCGGCGCGATCAAGCTCCAGCCGTGGGTCCACAAGGGCAAGGTCAAGCCGCGCCAGGTCACCACGCTGGCGCTGTCCTTCGACCACCGCCTCATCGACGGAGAGCTCGGCTCGAAGTTCCTGGCCGACATCGCCGCCGTCCTGGAGCACCCGCGCCGACTGGTCACCTGGTCCTGACCCGGTAGTCGCCGCACCCGAGGGCCGGTCCCCCGCACGCGCGGGGGACCGGCCCCCGTGCGTGCGGGGCACCCCGGTGCCCCGCACGGGCCGGCGCCGACGGAACACGAAATCCCTGGCCGGAGGCGTTGTTCGGTGTGATCATCGGCCCATGCGATTCCGCCCTGCCACCGCAGACCCCAACGACCTCGACCGCGCCCTGGCCCACCCGGCCGACGGCCCCGTCGAGGCCCTCCCCGCCGACCGGATCCGCGAGGAGCTCGCCGAGAACCGCCTCCGCCCCGAGTGGACCTGGTTCGCCGAGGACGAGGACGGCGACGTGCTCGCCCGCGCCCTGTGGTGGGGCCGCGCCGACAGCGAACGCCCCCTCGCCCTCGACTGCCTCCAGGTCCGCGCCGGCGTCACCGACCCGGCCGCCGTCGCCGGCGCCCTGCTCGCCGCCGGACACGAGGCCTTCGGCAAGCGCCCCGGCTACAACCTCTCCCTTCCCCGGGGCTGGCGCGAGGACGCCGCCCTGGCCGCCGCGGTGGCCTGGCGCCAGGAGGCCGCGCACCGCACCGGCCTGACCCGCGAGATCGAGCGCCTGCGCTACGAGTGGACCCCCGCCGCCGGCACCACCGCCCCCACCGGCGCGCTCGTCTTCCGCGAGGGCACCGACGAGGAGTTCCTCGACGCCTTCGTCCGGCTCTCGCGCGGCAGCCTCGACCTCGCCACCCGCCACGAACTCGCCTCCATGACCGAGGAGGAACTCGCCCGCGAGGACTTCGAGTTCTACCGCGACTGCCCCGGCGAACGCTCCTGGTGGCGCCTGGCCCACCTGCCCGACGGCACCCTCGCCGGGATGGCGATCCCCTCCGCGACCCCCTACCACCGCAACGTCGGCTACCTGGGTGTCGTCCCCGAACTGCGCGGCCGGGGCCTGATCGACGAGATCCTCGCCGAGATCACCCGCTTCCACGCCGCCGAGGGCGCCGAACGCGTCACCGCGACCACCGACACCGTCAACCTCCCGATGGCCGCCGCCTTCGACCGGGCCGGCTACGAGGTCACCGAGATCCGTCTCGTCCTGGAGGCCCCGCCCGGGCCCTGACGCGCGGTAGCCTCCCGGCATGCCGATCGCCGAGCTTCAGGTGTACGCCGTGGAGGAGTCCGACGCCGACGGCGGGGTCTGCCTCGTACGGTGCGTCGGCGGCGTGGCGCGCACCGGACAGGTGTACGCGGCCGGGGAGTACCGGGTCTGGCTCCGCGCCATGGAGCGCCACGGTCGCACCGTCGACTTCTTCGACGCCGGCCACACCGCCAGGGTCCGCCTCGCCGGCCCCGTGGTCGCGCTGCTCAGCAGGGGCCAGGTGCTCACCTCCGTGCCGCCCGACGGGCACACCCTCCCCGAGCTGGAGGCCTGGCTGGCGACCGACCCGCCGCTGCGCGACGAGCCGCGCCCCCGGACCCTGCGCGGCCTCGCCGTCGCCGGGATGCGCGACGAGCGGCTGCCGCAGGAGGTGCGGCTGCGCTGGGGCCGGATCGCGCTGGAGGCGGCGGACCGCTGCGCCCGGTGGGAGGACGCCTCCGCGCCGGTGCGCGGCATCGAGCTCGCCTTCGTACGGGGCTACCTGCTGCGGGAGTTCGGCCCCGGACCGGGCGGCGATCCGGCCGAACTGTGCCGGGAGGTGCTCGCCCTGATCGACCTCACCCCGCGGGAGGCGGCCGAGCAGGCCCGCGCCTGGCGGGACCTGCCCCGGCCGCGGATCGTGCACCTGCGCCGCATCAAGGGGCTGCTGCGGTGGACGGACGCCGCCCGGCCGCACCTGCCGGAGGGGGACGCGCTGACCGAGACCGTCGACGCCTGGGCACGGGTGCGCGCGGGGCTGCCGTAGCCGACCCCGGCCCCGACCCGTTCCGCGCCGTCCCGCTCCGCGTCGTCCCGCCGGATCAGGCCTTGGCGGCGCTGCCGAGCACCTTGGTCGGGGTGATGCGCACGACCACGCGTACGGCCCCGTCCGAGGTGTCCTGGTACTCCTTGGCGGCCTCCGCCCCGACGTACTCGGTGGCGATGCGGGCGGCGACGGTCCGGTCCACGTCCTCCGTGAGCGTCGCCGCGCCGCGGATCTCCGCGTAGAGGTAGGGGTCGGCCAGGTCGAAGACCGTCAGCCCGACCCGGCCGTCGCGGGCGATGTTGCGGGCCTTGGCGCGGTCGCGCTCGGTGGAGATCAGCAGCTCGTCGCCGTCCCGGCTCACCCAGATCACCGAACTCTGCGGGCTGCCGTCGGGGTTGAGGGTGGTCAACACCGCCGGGTGGGGGGTGTCCAGCAGTCGGCGCACGGAGTCGTTCAGCACAAGGGTCATGCGGCCGAGGGTAGTTCGGGCCGGAGCCCGACACCGCTCGTTTCGAGCCGGCCCCGAGGGGGGCGGAAGTCCGCTACCGCCAGGGGATGTTGCGCCACGGGCCGGCGGGGTCGGTGGTCAGCGTCAGGTGGGTGGCGAGGGCGCCGGTGTACCACTCCCCGAACGCCTCCTCGTCGAAGTGCAGGCACCGGCCCAGGGCGTACCCGGCGGAGAACTCCTCCCACGACCGGTACGTGCGCCGCGCCGCCTCCCCGGCGCGCAGCACCCCGCGCTCCGCCTCCTCCAGGTCGCCGTAGCGGGCGCCGAGTCCCCAGCGGGCCATCTGCGAGGCCCGCCCGATGTCCCAGGCCTCCACCGAACGCACCCAGCCGTCCTCGGGGAGCAGCCCGTCGGCCCGGAAGCGCTGCTCGTAGCGGGCGATGCGGCCGATCAGCCGGCGCACCCCGGCGATCTCGCCCTCCACCTCGGCGCCGGGGCGCGGCCGGGCGAGGGTGACCCCGTCGGGGGTGAGCCGCGGTTCCGCGGACAGCTCCGCGCTGCGGCGCAGGCCCGCCTCGGCGGCGTGCCTCCAGTGCTCGGTGTCCACGGGCCCGGCGAAGTCGGAGGCCAGGACGCGGCGCACGCGCAGGGCGTACTCCCAGACCGGGCTGACGACGCGGGCGGTCAGCAGCTGCTCCAGGGTGTGGAGCCAGCCCTCGCGGTCGGTGATGTCCCAGCTGTCGCGCAGGCGGGCGCGCTGCCGGCCGTAGCCGTTGCCGTGGTAGGCGAGGGCGTTCCAGAACTCCCCGTTGGACACGGAGAGATGGGCTCCCACCGCCAGGCCGTGCGCGACCGCCCCGTGCAGGGGGCCGCCGGTGAACAGGGCGTGGACGCCGCCCGGCGGCAGTCCGAGGGAGGGCGCGGCCTCGGCGTGCGCGCGCCAGCGGGCCAGGTCGGCGGGGGTGGTGGTGAGGTAGGCCTCGCAGGGCGTGCCCGGGTTCACCGCGAGGTGGGCGGGGTCGGCGGGGGTCCACACCTTCGCGAACCAGCCCAGGCCCTGGGACTCGTAGACCGTCTCGGGGGTCGGCGCGGGCAGCGTCCCGGCGGTCTGGACGACGAGGGCGCCCCGCGGGGTCGGGAAGAAGCGGACGCTGCCGGGCTCGGCGTCGGCCCGCGCGCGGGGCTGGGCGAGGAAGAGCCGGGCCCGCGCGAGCGCGTCCAGGTACGCGCCCCAGTCGCCGCGGCACTTCGCCTCGTACAGCTCTCGCTCGATCGCGCTCGGCGCCGTCCAGCCATCCATACGGGGACCCTACCGGGACGCTCCGGGGGCTCGGTCCGGCCGCCCGCCCGCCGGTCCTGTCTCCCGGCCGCGGTGTACGACCCCCGTGTTCCCGTGCGACCGTACGGACCCCCTTGACGGGCTCCGGTGACGGGGAGACGCTCCCGTGGCGCACGACCGAGTGGGGGGCACGGTATGCCGGAGGAGCACGTCCGGACGGTGGGGGAGTTGCGGGCGCGGCTCGCGGAGCGCGGGGCGAGGTGGTCGGTCGCCGAGCACCTCGCGGACGGGGATCCGCTGCCGAGACCGGCGCTGGGCCTGGACCCGGGGGCGAACCTGACGCCCGCCGCCAAGGCGGGCCTCGTCGACCTGCGGGCGCTGATCGGCGCGGAGAGCGGCAACCCGCACCTGAACCGCCGCAGGGCCGCGCACGGGCTGCTCGCCGCCGGGCCGGCGGTGTCGGGGCCGGCGGTGTCCGGGCCGGCGGTGTCCGGGACGGCCCGACCCGCCGCCGTGGACTGGCGCGAGCGCTTCGGGTGGCCGTGGCTGACGAAGGTCAAGGACCAGAACCCCTGCGGTACCTCCTGGGCGTTCGGGGCGGTCGGGCTCGTTGAGTCGATGGCCCGGATCGAGCACGACGTGTGGGCGGAGCGTTCCGAGGGCGACGTCCGCGACGGGCTCCGGCTCGCGTGCGGGCAGGGCGGCGACCCGGAGACGGCCCTCGACTGGATCGTGTTCAACGGGGGTCTCGCCGACCCGGACTGCTGGCCGTACGGCACCCCGCCGGCGGGCCTGCCCGTCCGGCGCCGCAAGGCCTGGCGGGCGGAGTACACGCCGAGTTGGGACCGCTCGGGCCGGACGGTGCGCATCAGCGACTTCGTCCGGCTCGGGGACGTGGAGCAGCAGAAGGTGTGGCTGGACACGGTCGGGCCGCTGACGGCCTGCTTCGACGTCCACGAGGACTTCTTCGCGCTCGGCTCGGGCGTCTACCACCGCACCGTCGACCGGCTCGCGGGCGGCCACTGCGTGCTGGTCGTCGGCTACGACGACGCGGCGGGATGCTGGCTGTTCAAGAACTCCTGGGGGCCGGAGCACCACGTGGGCGGCTACGGCCGGATCGCCTACGGCGAGGCCAACATCGACCACTGGGCCAAGTGCGGGCTGCTCGGCACGAACATCGACCCGTGGAGCAAGCGCCGGCTGCACACGGGCAACGTGTACGAGAGCGGCAACGGTCGGGCCCACCGCAACTTCGAGCTGGCGGCGACGGCGGGCGGCGGCCGGCTGCGGCACTGGTGGCGCGAGGGCGAGCCGCCCTTCGCCTGGACGCCGGAGGCGACCTTCGCCGGGGACGCGTCGGGCCTGCCGGCCTTCACCGGCACCACCTACAACCGGAACATGGAGTCGCTGCACGTCACCACGGGCGGCCGGTTGCGCCACTGGTACTACGAGCAGGCGGTCGGGGTGTGGCGCGACGGCGGCGCGTTCGGGCCGGGGGACGCGGCCGTCGGCTCGACGCCGGCGTTCATCCAGAGCGACTACGGCAAGCCCGGCAACTTCGAGGTGGTGGTCCGCACCGCGGACGGCCGGCTCAACCACTGGTGGCGGATCAACGGCGCCCCCTGGACCTGGAACGACGGCGGTCGTTTCGCCTCCGGCATCGCCCACTACGGGCCCGCCCTGGTGCAGACGCGGGCCCGTCACCTCGACCTGGTCGCGGCCCGGACGGACGGCCGGATGCAGCTGTGGTGGCGCGACGACGCGAACGGGTTCGTGTGGCGGCCGGGGGAGGTCTTCGGGGGCGGCGTCACCTCGGCGCCCTGCATGATCGAGGGCCAGTACGGGGCGGCGGACGAGGACACCGCCGGGAACTACGAGCTGTGCGTGGCGGTCGGGGACGGGCGGGTCGAGCACTGGTGGCGGGGCAACGCCTCCGGGGCGCCGTGGACACGCTCGGCGACCTTCGGCCGCGACGTCCTGGCCGTCACCGGGATGCTCCAGGGCAGCTTCGGGTTCAACCTGGAAGTCGTCGTCCTGCGCACCGACCGCCTGCTCCAGCACCACTGGCGCGACGGCGCGGGCTGGCACGAGGGGTCGGTGATCGGCCCCGCCTGAGCCGGGAGGTCCTCGCGGGTGGAAGTGCGCACGATCGCCCTGGCCGCCGGTGGCTCGTACGAGCTGAGGCTCACCGGTCGGGGCGCGCGCGGGTACGTGTGGACCTGGCAGGTGTCCGGCGACGCGGACGCGGTCACGGTGGGCGAGGCCGCGTCCGCGCCGGGCGAGGGGGCGGCGTCGGGGGAGCCTGTGGCGCCGGGGGAGCCGGTGGAGCGGACCTGGGTGGTGCGCGGCCGGCGTGCGGGCGGGCGGGCCCGGATCCGCTTCGCGCAGGTCCGGCCGCCCTTCCCGCAGGAGGCCCCGTACGACGAGTTCGTCCTGGAGGTGGTGGTCACCGCCGGCGACGGGGGCTGAGCGCCAGGTGCTGGACGGCCTCCAGCGGTCCCCGGTCGAAGCGGGCGAGCCACAGCCGGGCGCAGAGCACCAGGGTGAGGGAGACGCCGGCCCACAGGCCCATGACCCACCAGGGGCCGGTGTCGCCGAAGCGGTCGGCGAGGCCCAGGCCGAAGCCGTAGCAGAGCAGGGCGCAGAGCAGGTTCTGGCCGACGTAGGCGGACAGGGCGGTGCGGCCGACGGCGCCGAGGGAGCGGGCGCCGGGGAGGCGGAACCGGTCGAGGACGACGCCGATCAGGCCGATGTAGCCGACGGCGACCAGCGGGGCGATGCCGTAGCGGCCCAGCACGAAGAAGTCGGATCCGCCGAGGTCGGCGGCGATGCCGAGGGGCAGGCCGAGGCCCAGTCCCCAGGCGGCCATGCGGACGCGGATCCGGCGGCCGGTGTCGGTCGGGGCGAAGGCGCCGGCGCGGTGCAGCCGTACGCCGAGCAGGAAGAGGAAGACGAGCAGGCCGAAGGAGAAGACGGGCTCGATGCGCAGGGCGAGGGCGTTGTCCAGGCGGAAGCGGATCTGGTCGCCCCAGCCGCCGTGGGCGTAGAGCGCGACGGCGTCCGGGTCGGGGGCCTCGGGGCCCTCGTCGGGGTCGGCGAGCGCGGCGAGGGTGATCAGGCCGACCAGGGTCAGGTGCAGGCCGGCGGCGGTCCACAGGGCGATGCTCCGCACCCGCTCGGAGCGGGCCAGCAACCAGGCGACGAGCAGCGCGGTGACGGCGTACCCCATGAGCACGTCCCAGGCGAAGATCAGGACGAAGTGGACGGTCCCCTCCAGGAAGAGGAACGCCGCCCGGCGCGGGTAGCGGCCCGGCCAGGGTTCGCCGCGGCGCTTCGCGGAGTCGTACTGGATGGCGAGCCCGACGCCGAAGAGGATGGTCAGCAGGGCGAGGAACTTGCCGTCGGCGAGGAAGCGGAAGACGGCCTCGGCGATGGTGGAGGCCCGGGGGTCGGCGAGCGGGTCGGGCACGTCCAGGCCGCCCTGGAGCACGGCCCACTCGGAACCGGGCGAGGCGAAGATCCACACGTTGGTCATGAGCGTGCCGAGGATGGCGGCGCCGCGCAGGACGTCGAGGAGCGGGATCCGGGAGCCGGACGGGGAGCGGTTCGGGTCGGCGGAGGGGGCGGTCGTGGACCCGGGCGCGGACGCGGGAGCGGAGGCGTGGGCGTCGGGCGGGGCGTTGTGGGCCATGGAACAAGCGTCCCGGCGGGGGCGGCCCGAATCCTCCTGCCGGTGGACGAAGGCCGCGTACACCCTTCGATGCAGGGGCCGGGCCGGCGCGTCCACATCCCGGACGGGACCCGCCTTGCACCCTTCTTGTATCTATGCTGTGCGCATGCTCGCCTCCGCGCCGCCGGCGCCCCCCGCCCCCACCGCGGCCGAACGCGTCTACCAGCACGTCAAGGAGGGCGTCCTCGACCGGCGCTACGAGGGCGGCACGCTGCTGACCGAGGGCGGTCTGGCGGACGCCGTCGGCGTCTCGCGCACCCCGGTCCGCGAGGCGCTGCTGCGGCTGGAGACCGAGGGGCTGCTCAAGCTGTACCCGAAGAAGGGCGCCCTGGTCCTGCCGGTCTCCGCGCAGGAGATCACCGACGTGATCGAAACCCGGCTGCTGGTCGAGGAGTTCACCGCCACGCGGGCCGTGCCCGCACCGCCCGCGCTGCTGGAGCGGCTGGAGGAACTCCTCGCGCTCCAGCGCCGGCACGCCGCCGAGGGGGACCTGGCCGCGATGATGACCGCCGACCGGTGCTTCCACGCCGAGATCGTGCGCAACGCCGGCAACCAGATCCTGTGCCGGCTCTACGACCAGCTGCGCGACCGGCAGTTGCGGATGGGCGTGGCCCTGCTCCACGCGCACCCCGAGCGGGTGGAGCGGACGCTGGCCGACCACGCCGAGATCCTGCGCGCCCTGCGCGCCGGGGACGCCACCACGGTGGCCGAGGCGGTACGCGGACACGTGATCCGGGTCGGCGAGATGGTGCGGGGGCCGGTCAGGTGACCGCCGCCTCCGGCGCCTCCGCCGCCTCTCCCTCCCCCTCCGCCTCCGCCTCCCCCTCCGCCTCCCCCGGCGCCGCGTCCGCCTCCGGGCCCGGCGTCCACGCGGATCCGCCGGGCGGGCGGCGGGCCGTCGCCGTCTGGTCCATCGGCGTCGCCGTCTACTTCGTCGCCGTCATCTTCCGCACCAGCCTGGGCGTGGCCGGCCTGGACGCCGCCGACCGCTTCCAGGTCAACGCCTCCGCCCTGGCCGCCTTCTCCCTCCTGCAACTGCTGGTCTACGCGGGCATGCAGATACCCGTGGGCCTGATGGTGGACCGCCTCGGCACCAAGAAGGTCCTCACCCTGGGCGTCGTGCTGTTCACCGCCGGGCAGATCGGCTTCGCCCTCTCCCCGTCCTACGGCATGGCCCTGGCCGCCCGCGCCCTGCTGGGCTGCGGCGACGCGATGACCTTCATCTCCGTGCTGCGGCTCGGCACCCGCTGGTTCCCGGCCCGGCGCGGGCCCCTGATGGCGCAGCTCGCCGGGCTGGTCGGCATGGCGGGCAACCTCGTCTCCACCCTCGTCCTGGCGCCCGTCCTGCACGGGGTCGGCTGGGTGCCCGCCTTCGCGGGCAGCGCGGTGGCCGGTCTGGTGGTCCTCGTACCGCTGGTGCTGTTCCTGCGCGACCACCCCGAGGGGTACGGGCCGCCGCCCGTGACCCGCGGCGGGGGCGGCTACGTGCGCCGCCAGATCGCCGACTCGTGGCGCGAGCCCGGCACCCGGCTCGGGCTGTGGGTGCACTTCACCACGCAGTTCCCCGCGATGGTGTTCCTCCTGCTGTGGGGCATGCCGTTCCTCGTCGAGGCGCAGGGCCTGTCCCGGACCACCGCGGGCGGGCTGCTGACCCTGGTCGTCGCCTCGAACATGGCCTTCGGGCTGGTCTACGGCCACGTCGTGGGCCGCCGCCAGGCCTCCCGGATCCCGCTCGCCCTCACCACCGTCGCCGTGACCGCCGCGCTGTGGGGCGCCGTCCTCGCCTACCCGGGCGGCCGGGCACCGATGTGGCTGCTGATCACCCTGTGCGTGGTCCTCGGCACCTGCGGGCCCGCCTCGATGATCGGCTTCGACTTCGCCCGGCCCGCGAACCCGCCCGAGCGCCAGGGCACCGCCTCCGGCATCACCAACATGGGCGGTTTCCTCGCGTCCATGACCACCCTGCTGGCCGTCGGCGTCCTGCTCGACGCCACCGGCGACGACTACCGGATCGCCTTCTCGGCGGTGTTCGTCCTGGAGGCCCTGGGCGTGGCGAACATCCTGCGGCTGCGCGGCCGGGCGCTGGACCGCGAACGGGAACGGGACCGCGAGCGGGCGAGGGAGCGCGGGCATGCCGTCCCCCGCGAGCGCGCCGAGGCCCAGGCGCCCGCGCCGGCCCCCACCACCCGACCCGCCGGGGTCTGAGGGCCCCGCGCCGAGGTCGTCGCGGGCCCTACGGGGTCACCGCGAACGCCGCCAGCAGCGCCTCGGCCAGCTGCGGATCGCCCTCCACCCTCAGCCGCTCGGGCGCCACCGACCGCGCCCGGACCCGGCCCGCGGCGAGGCGTACGTACGTCTCCCAGTCCATGGTCAGCGTCACCGCCGGGCCGAGCGACGGGGTCTCCTCCAGGGTCGCGCGGCCCGTCGCGTCCACCCGGACCGTCCGCATGAACTCCACCGGCCCGTGCACGTCCACCACGACCGCCGAGTTCGCGGGCGCCCCCGCCCCCTTCGCCACGGCCTTCGGCAGCCCCGCCAGCAGGAGGTCCCGCGCCACGAACGCGCCCGGCGAGTCCCAGTTCCCGGGCGCTCCCAGCGCCGCCCGCAGGTCCTGCTCGTGGACCCATACGTCGAAGGCCCGCATCCGCAGCGCCTGTTCCAACGTCACCTGGTCGCCCAGCGGACCGCGCACCAGGGCGGACGGGTCCCGCTTCTCGTTGCGCAGTTGGCGCGCCCGGCGGATGACCGTGTACTCCAGCTCCGAGGTCATCTCCGGCGCCGTGTGGTGGCGCCGGACGTCAACCTGTACCTCCATGTACCGGGTGAACTCGTCCACCACGTGGCGCAGGTCGCGCGGCAGCGTGTGGATCGGACGCGGGTCCCCGAGCTGCTCGCACTCGATCCCGATGATGTGCGAGACGACGTCCCGGACGGACCAGCCGGGGCACGGGGTGGGGAGGTTCCACTGGCCCTCGGTGAGGGGGAGGACCAGCTCGGATATCGCCTCGATGGAATGCGTCCACGCGTCGGCATAGGGCTCAAGGCTGGGATGGACGGTCAACGGGACCCCTCGCGTGCTGTTCAGTGGCGCGTTGTGGACTGTGCCCAAAACTACGCTGCCCAGGAGCACACCGGCAGTGCTTTCGTGTGACGATCGTAGGCCCGAGTCGACGGCTGACAAGCCAGGACGGTGGTAATGTGCGCGCCTCGCTGATCCAAATCGCGGTGAACGAAGGGGAGTCGGTCGCCTCCCGACGGTCCCGAGCGGCCGATCTCGTACGGGAACAGGCCGATTCCGACCTTGTCGTGCTGCCCGAGCTGTGGACGGTGGGCGCCTTCGCCTACGAGCAGTTCGAGACCGAGGCGGAGCCGTTGGACGGCCCGACCTACGAGGCCATGTCCAAGGCGGCCCGGGACGCCGGGGTCTGGTTGCACGCCGGCTCCCTCGTGGAACGCGCCGGCGACGGCTCCCTCTACAACACCGCCCTCGTGCTCTCCCCGACGGGCGAACTGGCCGCGACGTACCGCAAGATCCACCGCTTCGGCTTCGACCAGGGCGAGGCGGTGCTGATGTCGCCCGGCGATTCCCTGACGACGGTCACCCTGCCGGAGCAGACCCTCGGCCTCGCCACCTGCTACGACCTGCGCTTCCCCGAGCTGTTCCGGGGCCTGGTCGACGCGGGCGCCACCACGATGGTCGTGGCCGCCGGCTGGCCGGCCCGCAGGCGGTCCCACTGGACGCTGCTGAACCGGGCGCGGGCCGTGGAGGACCAGTCGTACGTCCTGGCGTGCGCGCTCGCCGGCACGCACGCGGGCGTCGAGCAGTCCGGACACAGCCTGGTGGTGGACCCGTGGGGCGAGGTGCTGGCGGAGGCCGGACCCGGCGAGGACGTCCTGACCGTCGAACTGGACCCGGCGAAGGTGCCCGACACCCGCGAGCAGTTCCCGGCGCTCAAGGACCGCGCCCTGGGCCTGCGCACCCCCGGCGGCGCGCGGTGACCGGACCCGGCGAGCCCGCGCGGCCCGGTACCGACGCCGGTACCGGCGCCGAGGTCGACGCCGGGGCGGTGGAGGCCGCGCAGGAGCCGCACGACCCCGCCCCCGGGGAACGCGAGGCCCTCGACCGGGTCCGCGCCGAGGCCGCGGGCATGCGCCACCACGAGGCCGAGGAGGCGCTGGAGGCCGCCACCGACGCCGGGGCGGACCCCGCCGTCGTGGCGGAGTGGCAGCGCCTCACCGACCACCTCGCCGTCCACGGCGGCCCGTACGCCCCGGAGTCCGATCCCTTCGTCCAGGGCCAACTCGCCGCCCGCGCCCACCACGCCGAGGACGACGCGGAGGCCGGCGGCGACCCGGAGGACGACGCCGACACGGACCGGTGACGCCGCCGCGGACGGGAGACGCCGCCGCGGACCGGTGACGCCGCCGCGGGCCGGTCAGGCCTGGACGGCGGCCTCCCGCTCCTTCTCCGCCATCCGCACCACGCACACCGCGACCGCGATGAGCAGTGCCGGATCCGCGTCCTCGCGGACCACCTCAACCGCGTAGGTCTCGCGGATCCGGTACCACTGGCGGGAGATCAGCGCGAGCAGCTCCCCCGCGTAGTCGATCTTGAACTCGCGGTCCGCGATCCGGCCGCTGACGTCCAGTTCGGTGCCGTCCGCGAGGGTCACGCGGAAGTGGTTGCGCAGCAGCGAGAGCCGCTTGCGCCGGATGACCGCGAGCCGCAGCTCGTCGCGCTCCAGGGTCATCGCGTCGCGCAGGCCGAAGAGCTTCTCCCGCAGGGTGATCAGGATCCGCCCCTGCGGGTCCTTCAGCTCCAGGGTGTCCCGGAAGCGCAGCGCCTTCCCGTCGACGAGGAAGGCGTGCCGGCCGTCCTCGTCCTCGATGAGGTAGTCATCGCCGACGGCAAGCATTTTGTCCCGAACCAGGTATTTCATACCGTGATCGCTGCCCGCGATAGGTTGCCGTCATGCGCCTTCTCTACGTGACCGACCTGGCCTACCCGGCCCGCGGACGCCGCTACTGCGACGAGGACATATTCCTCACCGACCGGTTGCGCGAGCACTTCCCGCTGGCCCTGTGCCACCCCCTCGACGCCCGCGCCCTGATGTTCGGCTTCGACGCCGTCGTCGTCCGCAACAGCGGCCCCGTCCTGCACTACCGGCAGGCCTGGGAGGAGTTCCGGGCCGCCGCGCTCGCCACCGGGACCCGCGTCTACAACCCCCTCACCGGACGCGGGGACATGGCCGGGAAGCAGTACCTGCTCGACCTGACGGCAGCCGGCCACCCGGTCATCCCGACCGTCGACGACCCCGCCGACCTGCACCTGCTGCCCGAGGCGGCCGAGTACGCCGTCAAGCCCAAGCAGGGCGCCGACTCCATCGGCCTCGTCTTCACCGACCGCCCGAGCGGCGTCCCCGGCGAGATCCTGATCCAACCGCGCGTCGACTTCGCCTACGAGGTGTCCTTCTACTTCGTCGACGACGCCTTCCAGTACGCCCTCCACGCCCCGGACCCGGCACGCCGCTGGGAACTGGTCCCCTACGAGCCCGACGCGGCCGACCTCGCCTTCGCCCGCCGCTTCGTGGACTGGAACACCCTCGACCACGGCATCCAGCGCGTGGACGCCTGCCGCGCCCCGTCCGGGGAACTGCTGCTGGTCGAACTGGAGGACCTCAACCCGTACCTGTCGCTCGACCTGCTCCCCGAGGAGGTCAGGGAGTCCTTCGTGACGGCACTGGTGGGGTCTTTGACGTCGTTCCTGGACGGGAAGTAGCCGGACCCCGCCGCCAGGACCGCAGCAGCAGCCGGCGGCCGGGCAGCTCGACCCACGTGTGCAGGGCCCAGGCGAGGGCGAGGGAGACGGAGAAGGCCGCCGCCAGCGCCCACAGGCCGCCGTCCCACATCGGGAGCTTGGGGTGCCCCCCGAAGAGGCTCTCGCCGGCCCGGATCACCAGGATGTGGACCATGTAGAAGGCGAAGGACACCTCGCCGAGCCTGACGCTGATCCGGCCCCGCCACGGGGACGGCTCCCCGCGCAGGTCGGCCTGGGCGGCGGCGGCGATCAGGGTGGAGAACCCGACGATGGTGCAGGCGACGGTGCGGAAGGCGTAGTCGGCCTGGTAGCCGAGGAAGTACCCGGCCATCGTCAGGGCGAGGGAGACGGTCAGACCCGGTCCGCGCCAGCGGCCCGCGCGCACCAGCTCGGCCAGGGTGATGCCGAGGACGAACTCGGGGAGCCGGTAGAGGGGGAAGAAGTAGTTCGCCCAGACCTGGCCGTCGGCGACGCCGGTCAGCTCCCACACCGTCGGGATCGCCACGATCACGGCCAGGCACGCGCCCGCGACGACGACCGGCGCGTGCCGGCCCAGCCGGCGCAGCGGGCCGATCATCAGCGGGAAGGCGGCGTAGAAGAACGCCTCGACGGCCAGCGACCAACTGACCGGGTTCAACCCCTGGAAGTAGGGGACCTGCGGGAACCAGGACTGGATCAGCCCGAGGTTCGCGCCGAGGCTCCCCGGCGTGGGCCGCTCGCCGGCCCCGAGGAAGTACACGAGGGCGAGGGCCGCCACGACGGTGACCAGGTGCAGCGGATAGATCCGGGCGAGGCGGCGCCGCCAGAACCGGACGATGCCCCGACCGGCGGGCGAGGAGGGCGTCGACCAGGCGAGCACGAAGCCGGAGAGGACGAAGAAGAACGAGACCCCGGTGCTGCCCATCCCGAAGGCGAAGGTGACCAGGTCGTTCGCGCGTCCGCCGAAGTACTCCACGATGTGCACGTGGTACAGGAACACCATCAGGGCGGCGGTCCAGCGCAGCCCGGTGAGCGACGGCAGCGCCACGGGGCGGTCCGCCGCCGCCCCACGCTCCGTCGACTGCGCCCCACTGCGGATTCCGGATATCAGCTGGTTGCTCGACACGGCCCGAAACCTTACACGCGCGTACCGTTCCGCTTCAGTTCCGCTACCACCCGGTTACCGGGAGTGGGCGCGGGTGCTCGGGCGGGCCCTTCGGGGGCGGCGCCGCACGCGTGTGATCTCGCGTTCACGGGCGGATGGCAAGCTTGAACCATGAACGATGCAGCCCCGGCGCCCACCCCCGCGCCCGCGCCCCGCCGTGCCCGTGTCCGTGCCCCCGAGCTGGTCGGGAAGGGGGGCTGGCTGAACACCGGTGGCAAGGAGCTGACCCTCGCCGACCTGCGAGGTCGCATCACGATCCTCGACTTCTGGACCTTCTGCTGCATCAACTGCCTCCACGTCCTGGACGAACTCCGGGAGCTGGAGGAGAAGCACCGCGACACCGTGGTGATCATCGGGGTGCACTCGCCGAAGTTCGTCCACGAGGCCGACCACGCGGCCGTCGTCGACGCCGTCGAGCGCTACGAGGTGCACCACCCGGTCCTCGACGACCCCGAGCTCACGACCTGGAAGCAGTACGCCGTCCGCGCCTGGCCCACGCTCGTGGTGATCGACCCCGAGGGGTACGTCGTCGCCCAGCACGCCGGCGAGGGGCACGCGCACGCCATCGCGCGCCTCGTCGAGGAGCTGGAGGCCGAGCACGAGGCCAAGGGCACCCTGCGGCGCGGTGACGGCCCCTACGTGGCCCCCGAGCCCGTCGCGACCGACCTGCGCTTCCCCGGGAAGGCGCTCGCGCTGCCCTCCGGGAACCTCCTGGTGTCCGACTCCACCCGGCACCAGCTGGTGGAGCTGGCCCCGGACGGGGAGAGCGTCGTGCGCCGCGTCGGCGGCGGTGAGCGCGGATTCGGTCCGGACGCCTTCAGCGAGCCCCAAGGCCTCGCGCTGCTGCCCGACGGCCGCGTCGTGGTCGCCGACACCGTCAACCACGCCCTGCGCGTCCTCGACCCGACCGACGGGAGCGTCGAGACGGTCGCGGGGACCGGCCGGCAGTGGTGGCAGGGTTCGCCCACCTCGGGGCCCGCCCTGGAGGTGGACCTGTCCTCCCCGTGGGACGTCGCCTGGTGGCGGGGCCGGGTGTGGATCGCCATGGCCGGCGTGCACCAGCTGTGGACCTGGGACCCCGAGGCGGGCACCGTCCAGGTCGCCGCCGGCACCACCAACGAGGGCCTCGTCGACGGACCCGCCGCCGAGGCCTGGTTCGCGCAGCCGTCCGGGCTCGCCGCGGCCGGGGACGACCGGCTGTGGGTCGCGGACTCCGAGACCAGCGCCCTGCGCTGGGTGGAGCCCGACGGCGACGGCTACGCCGTTCGGACGGCCGTCGGCACCGGCCTGTTCGACTTCGGGCACCGCGACGGCGACGCCGCGCAGGCGCTGCTCCAGCACCCGCTCGGGGTGACCGCCCTGCCGGACGGCTCGGTCGCGGTCTGCGACACGTACAACCACGCGCTGCGCCGCTACGACCCGGCCTCCGGGCAGGTCTCGACGCTCGCCACCGATCTGCGCGAGCCGAGCGACGCGGTACTGGTCGGCGAGGACATCGTGGTGGTCGAGTCGGCCCGGCACCGGCTGACGCGGCTGCGGCTGCCCGAGGAGGCCGTACGGGTCGACGCGGTCGCCCACCGCACGCAGCGGGCGGCCACCGAGGTCGCCCCGGGCACGCTCCGCCTCGACGTGGTCTTCCAGGCGCCCGCCGGGCAGAAGCTGGACACCCGCTACGGGCCCTCGACGCGGCTGCTGGTCTCCTCGACCCCGCCGGAGCTCCTCGCGGCGGGCGAGGGCCCGGGTACGGACCTGTTCCGGGAGCTGGTGTTGAACCCGGAGGTCACCGAGGGCGTGCTGCACGTCTCGGCGATGGCCGCGTCCTGCGACGACGACCCGGCCAACGAGTACCCGGCCTGCCACGTCCACCAGCAGGACTGGGGCGTCCCGGTGGTCGTCGCCGAGGGCGGCGCGGCCCGGCTGCCGCTGGTCCTGGCCGGCCTGGACGCGTAGCGGCGGTCCGTCCCGCGCCCCCGTGACCGCGCCCCGGACGAGGTGTCCGGGGCGCGGGACGGCCGCTCAGCCCTCCAGGAAGGACAGGAGGGCGTTGGCCAGCAGGTAGGGGTCGTCGGAGCCGCACAGTTCGCGGGCGCTGTGCATCGAGAGGATCGCGACGCCGATGTCGACGGTCCGGATGCCGTGGCGGGCGGCCGTGATGGGGCCGATCGTGGTGCCGCAGGGCATGGAGTTGTTGGAGACGAAGGTCTGCCACGGCACTCCGGCCCGCTCGCAGGCGCCGGCGAACACCGCGCGACCGCTGCCGTCGGTGGCGTAGCGCTGGTTGACGTTGACCTTCAGGATGGGGCCGCCGTTGACGCGCGGGTGGTGCGAAGGGTCGTGCCGCTCGGCGTAGTTGGGGTGCACGGCGTGGCCGGTGTCGGAGGACAGGCACACGGTTTCGGCGAAGGAACGGGCCCGGTCCTCGTAGCTGCCGCCCCGTGAGAAGACTGAACGTTCCAGCACGTTGCCCAGCAGCGGGCCGTCGGCGCCGGTGTCGGACTGGGAGCCGTTCTCCTCGTGGTCGAAGGCCGCGAGCACCGGGATGTGGTCCAGGGCGGCACCGGAGGTGGCGACGGCGGCCAGCGCGGCGACGCCCGCGTGGACGGACAGGAGGTTGTCCATCCGCGGCCCGGCGAGGAGTTCGCGGTCCCGGCCGAGGTAGGCGGGCGGCTCGATGGAGTGGACCATCAGGTCCCAGCCGGCCACCGAGCCCTGGGGCAGGCCCTCCTCCTCTTCGAGGAAGGCGATGAGGTCGCCCTCGCGCGCGTCGCCCAGGCCCCAGATCGGCTGCATGTGGCGCTGCTTGTCGAGCTTGAGCCCGTCGGTGTTGACGGAGCGGTCGAGGTGCACGGCGAGCTGGGGGACGCGCAGCAGGGCGCGGTCGACGTTCACCAGTCGCTCGGTGCCGTCGCGCAGCGTCAGCCGGCCGGCGAGGCCGAGGTCGCGGTCGAGCCAGGTGTTGAGCAGGGTGCCGCCGTAGATCTCGACGGCGACCTGGCGCCAGCCCTGGGAGCCCGTGTCGGGGAGGGGCTTGACGCGGAGGTTGGGGGAGTCGGTGTGCGCGCCGATGATGCGGAAGGGGGTGTGCGCCGCCGCGCCCTCGGGGACGTACCAGGCGATGATCGCGCCGCCGCGCAGGACGAAGCGGCCTCCGGTGCCCGAGTCCCAGGCGTCCGATTCCGACAACTGCCTGAAGCCTGCCTTCTCCAGCCGCTCCGCCGCGTTGGCGACGGCGTGGTACGGCGACGGGCTGGCCGTCAGAAAGGTCATCAGGTCGTCGGTGTGGCCGCGGTCGAAGCGGGCGGGAGAACTCATGTGTGTCACCTTAACGACGGTCGTGTACGCCTTGGCCGGACTGCGGCGGATAGCCGAAGGGGTTGGGGGACGCGGGGGGTTTGGCCCGTGACCCCGGCATTTTCAGCCCGGCGGACGCTCGAAACGGCGCTGGAGCTGCCTGCGCTCGCCCCGGCGGATGCGCGGGAGCATCTCGGGGGTCTGCGGCGGGCGCTGCGCGCGTCTTTTGCGTCCGGCGCAGAAGATACAGGCCTCGCCGGGAGGGGCATCGGGGTCGATGGGCGCGCCGGGGTGTTCGGAGCATCCCGAGGCGTTGCGCGGCCGGGACAGTTCGCGGGCCACGATGAAGGCCCGGTGGAGGTCGTCGGCGAGGCGTACGAAGTCCTGGTCGGGGGAGCCGAGGGTGAGGTGGAAGCGCTGTTCGTCGATGGTGCGCAGGAAGCGGCGCAGGACGTCCAGGGTGTAGGGGCCCTCGGGGACGGGGTAGCCGAGGCGGCGCTGTTCGCCGGGGACGGCGGGGGCGGGGCCGGCCTGTCGGCCGCCCTGGAGCCGGCGGCCGAGGCGGCGCCGGTCGTTGCAGATGAGGCAGCGGCCCCAGCCTTCGGGGGCCTCGGGGTCGAGGGCGCCGTTGGGGTGTTCGGGGCAGCCGGTGTAGCTCTTGGCGGGGGCGAGGCCGGCGGCGGTCTGGAAGGCCACGTAGAGGGCGTCGGCCACCGGGTCGTACTCGGTGGGGTGGGCGCCGTCGTAGAGGTCCTTGATCCGGTCGCCGAGGGCGCCCACGTTGGCCTGGAGCTCCTTGAGGGCGTACGGCCTCCCGGTGGGGACGGAATACCCCCTGCTGTGGTTCTGCTCCTGTGGGCTCATGTCTACGAGCGTGCCACGAACGGCCGACAACAGTGGCCGGACCCCCGACAGGGTGGGTCCGGCCACGTTGCGTACGTACACCGCGTACGTGCGATTCGGCGAGGGCGTGGTGCCTAGAAGGCGGCCTCGTCGAGGTCCATGAGGGAGTTGTCGACGGACTCGGCCAGCGCGCGCTGGACGGAGACGCCGGGCAGGACCTGGGCGGCGAAGAACTTCGCGGCCGCGATCTTGCCGGTGTAGAAGGCGACGTCCTTCGCGGAGGCGCCGGCGAGCTTCTCGGCGGCCACGGCCGCGCCCTTGAGCAGCAGGTATCCGACGACGACGTCACCGGAGGCCATGAGCAGGCGGGTGGTGTTCTGGCCGACCTTGTAGATGTTCTTGACGTCCTCGCCGGTGGCGGTGAGGTCGACGATCATCTGGCCGACGATGGCCTCCAGGTCCACGGCGGCCTTGGCGAGGGCGTCGCGGGAGGGGGCGAGGTCCTCGCCGCCGGGGCCTTCGGCGAGGAACTTCTTGATCGTCTCGGAGAGGATGTTCAGGGACGCGCCCTGGTCGCGGACGATCTTCCGGAAGAAGAAGTCCTGGCCCTGGATGGCCGTGGTGCCCTCGTAGAGGGTGTCGATCTTGGCGTCCCGGATGTACTGCTCGATCGGGTATTCCTGGAGGTAACCGGAACCGCCGAAGGTCTGCAGGGACTGGGCGAGCTGCTCATAGGACTTCTCGGAGCCGTAGCCCTTGACGATCGGCAGGAGCAGGTCGTTGAGGCCGATCTCGGCGGAGGCGTCCTCGCCGGCGGCCTGCTTCAGCTGGATCGCGTCCTGGACGGAGGCGGTGTACAGCACGAGGGCGCGCATGCCCTCGGCGTAGGCCTTCTGCGTCATGAGGGAGCGGCGCACGTCGGGGTGGTGCGTGATGGTGACCTTGGGCGCGGTCTTGTCCATGAAGTTCGCCAGGTCCGGGCCCTGCACGCGCTCCTTGGCGTACTCCAGCGCGTTGAGGTAGCCGGTGGAGAGGGTGGCGATGGCCTTCGTGCCGACCATCATCCGGGCGAACTCGATGATCATGAACATCTGGCGGATGCCGTCGTGCTTGTCGCCGATCAGCCAGCCCTTGGCGGGGTGGCGGTCGCCGAAGGTCATCTCGCACGTGTTGGAGGCCTTGAGGCCCATCTTGTGCTCGACGTTCGTCGCGTAGACGCCGTTGCGCTCGCCCAGCTCGCCGGTCTCCCAGTCGAAGTGGAACTTCGGGACGAGGAAGAGGGACAGGCCCTTGGTGCCGGGGCCGTGGCCCTCGGGGCGGGCGAGGACGTAGTGGAGGATGTTCTCCTCCATGTCGTGCTCACCGGACGTGATGAAGCGCTTGACGCCCTCGATGTGCCAGGAGCCGTCGGCCTGCTGGACGGCCTTGGTGCGGCCGGCGCCGACGTCCGAGCCCGCGTCGGGCTCGGTCAGGACCATGGTGGAGCCCCAGCGCTTCTCGACGGCGATCTGCGCGACCTTCTTCTGCGCCTCGTTGCCCTCTTCGAAGAGGATGCCGGCGAACGCCGGGCCGGAGGAGTACATCCAGATGGCCGGGTTCGAGCCGAGCAGCAGCTCCGCGTACGCCCAGATGAGCGAACGGGGCGAGGTGGTGCCGCCGATCTCCTCGGGCAGGCCCAGGCGCCAGTACTCCGAGTCCATGAAGGCTTCGTAGCTCTTCTTGAAGGAGGCCGGCACCGGGGCGGTGTTGGTGGCCGGGTCGAAGACCGGCGGGTTGCGGTCGGCGTCGGTGAAGGATTCGGCGAGCTCGTTCTCGGCGAGGCGGGTCAGCTCGGAGAGGACGCTCTTGGCGGTCTCGGTGTCCATCTCCTCGAAGGGACCGGTGCCGTACAGCTTGTCGCGGCCGAGCACCTCGAAGAGGTTGAACTCGATGTCGCGGAGATTCGACTTGTAGTGCCCCATGGCGACGGCTCCGTTAAGGCTCGGGGAGACAGGTTCCTCGTACATACCAATCGGTAACGTCATGATGCTACCCGTGGGTAATAAGAATCAACCCTTCGCTGACGACTGTGACCAGGGTCAAGCCAGGAACGCTCGACGGTCACTGGACCGGGGCGGCGCGGACGGCGCCTCCAGCTCGCACCACACCGTCTTGCCGCCGCCCGGCGCTGGACTCACCCCCCACCGCAGCGACACCGCCTCCAGCAGGGCGAGCCCCCGCCCGGACTCGTCCGTGTCGGCCGCCCGGCGCGGTACGGGCCACGCCCGCGGATCGGGATCGGTGAGCTCGACCCGGGTACGGGTTGCCCTTCCGTCGCCGGTGATCCGCAGGGTGACGGGGGTGCCCTCGCCGAGGTGGGTGATCACGTTGGTCAGCAGCTCGCTGACGCACAGCTCCGCCTCGGGGCAGGCGCCCGGCCCGAGGTGCTCGCGCACGGCGTGCCGCAGGACGGCGGCGGCCCGGGGCAGGGCGAGCAGCCGGATGGTGAGTTCGTTCACCGGCCGCCGCCGCCGACGGTCAGGGCCTCGGCGAGGAGCCGCGCGGTGGTCACGTTGCAGTTGCCGAGGGCGATGAGGGGCGGGGTGGAGTAGCTGCCCGCGTAGGACGGAAGGTGCAGGTCGAGGGAGGGGAGGGTGATGCCGCGCGCGGCGAGCGCGGCGCGCAGCGCGTCGAGGGCCGCGAACGCCTCGCGGTCGTGGGGGTGGTCGCTCATGAGGAACCCTTTCGTGGCGGACTGTGACGAAGCCCTCACAGGCTGGCGCCCGGTTGCCTACCGTGGGAAGGGATTTCGGTTGCGCTGGGCAAGTGGCAAATGGGGTGGCGGTCGTGCCTGCTCGCAAGGATCCCGACGCGTCGGCGAACGTGCCGTCCTTCTACGGTGCGGAGCTGCGCTACAAGCGGGAAGTCGCAGGTCTCACGCTCGAACAGCTGGCGGAGGGGAGCTTTCGCGGGGTCCCGTTCCTGAGCCAGATCGAGCGCGGCGAGCGGCGCATGCCGCTCGACCTCGCCCGGCACGTGGACGCGAAGCTCGGGACGGACGGCTTTTTCGAGCGCCGCTGTGAAGACGCGCGCCGCGCGAGGCAGTCGGGGCACGCGGAGTACTTCGCGGACGTCGCGGAGATGGAACCGTTCGCCGAGACCATCGAGGAATGGGCCCCGATGCTCGTGCCGGGGCTGCTCCAGACCCCCGAGTACGCGTGGGCGATCAGTCGTGCGGCCATGCCCCGGGCGACCGACGGGACGATCGAGAAGCAGGTGGCCGCCCGGATGGGGCGGGCGAAGCTGTTCGACGCGGCGTGCCCGCCCGACTTCTGGGCCGTGCTGGACGAGTCGGTCATCCGTCGCCCGGCCCTGCCCGCGCCGCAGATGGCGGAGTTGTTGGAGCACATCGCGGCCGTGGTCCGCCGGACCAGGTCCGTTTTGCAGGTCGTCCCGGAAACGACGGGCGCGCACGCCCTCATGATGGGCATGGCGAAGTTCATGACCTTCTCGGACGCGCCGCCCGTCGTCTACGTGGAGAGCCTGCACAGCGGCCAACTCATCGACTTTCCGGCCCTCGTGAAGGAGTACCGCAGGTCTTACGATCTGTTGAGGGCCGCCGCCTTGCCGCCGGAGGCGTCCCTGGCCCTCCTCGACGCAGCGGCAGAGGACTACCGAAATGGCAAGCAACGGAATTGACCTGAGCACCGCGGCCTGGCGCAAGAGCAGCCACAGCAACGGCACCGGCGGGGAGTGCGTCGAGGTCGCCGAAGGCTTTCAAGGGGCTGCCCGGTGGCGCAAGAGCAGCTACAGCAACGGAACGGGCGGCGATTGCGTCGAGGTGGCCGACGGAGTCGCGGGGCTGGTCCCCGTGCGGGACTCCAAGGTGACGGGCGGGCCCGTGCTCGTGGTCTCGGCGGCGGCCTGGGTGCCGTTCGTCGAGGGCGTCAAGGCCTCCTGACCGGAACTCGGCCTCCCCGCACCCCGGGGCATCGGTAGGCTTCGGCCCATGTACGGCTACGACCAGAACCCGGGTGCCCAGCAGGGCTACGCGCAGCAGCCCCCGCAGGGCTACGCGCAACAGGCGCCGCCGCTGTACCCGGAGCCGTCCCCGCCCTCCCTCGCGGACGCCGTCCGGGCCTTCACCACCGGGTCGCTGTCCGCCGAGGACTTCCAGCAGATCTTCGCGACCTCGAAGGTCTACTGCCCGCGCGGCGACACCCCCGGGTTCCTGGCCCTGCACAACACGCAGCAGCCGGTCATCCCGATGTTCACCACGCTCAAGGAGCTCCGCCGGTACGCCGGCAAGGAGTCCAAGTACTTCGTGATCACCGGCGCCGAGGTGATCGACCTCCTGCCCACCGGATACGGCTTCGTCCTCGACATGGAGGGCGACCACCGGATGGTCTTCGACGCGAAGGCCGTCGAGCAGATGGTCGACTTCGCGATGCGTCGCATGTACGGCTAGCGAGGCGGGCGGGGGGCGGGCGTTTGCTGAGGGTGCACTTCACGGCGGAGGACCTGTTCGACGTCACCTTCGCCCCCGAACCGCTGCCGCTCGTCGAGCTGGCCATGACGCTCGTCGCCGCCCAGCGCACCGACGAACGGGCCGTCTTCGGACGCTGGCGCACCCGTGTCGGCCGTGAACTGCCCGGCGCCGTCCGCCCGCTGCTGGACCTCCTGAGGCCCGACGGCCAGAACCCCCAGTTCGTCGAACCGTACGCGCGCGACCTGGAAGAGGGCCTCGCCGCCGTACGGCGGGCCGGCGCCCGCCTCACCCCCGACCAGTGGCACGCCACCGCCGGACGGGCCCCCGGCGGCCCCGGATGGGTACGGGCCCTGCGCGACGGCGACCGCGAGGCCTGGGACCACCTCGACGCGGCGCTGCGCACCGCCCACGCGGTGCTCGTCGCCCCGCACTGGCCCCGGATACGGCAGGCCTTCCGGGCCGACGTCGCCTGGCGCACCCGACTCCTGGCCGCCCACGGCATCAAGGCCTGCCTGGCCGGCACCCACCCGTCGGCCCGCTGGACGGGCACGGTGCTGGAGTTCGACGGCCCGCCCGCCTACGACGTCCGCCTGGGGGGCCGCGGCCTGCGGCTGATGCCCTCGCCCTTCTGGACCGGCCGACCGCTGCTCGCCGAGGGCCCCGACGGGCCGGACGGCGCGCCCCTGCTGCTGTACCCGGCGCTGACGCCGCTGCCACTGGTCGAGCCGGGTACGGCGGGCGCCGCGCTGGACGCGCTGCTGGGGCGCACGCGCGCGGCGCTGCTCCAGGCGCTGGTGGGCGGGCGTACGACGAGCGAACTCGCGCGGGACCTGGACATCAGCCTGCCGTCCGTCTCCGAGCACACCCGCACCCTGCGCGCGGCCGGGCTGATCACCACGCGGCGCGACGGCAAGGCGGTCCTCCACGCGGCGACGGGCCTGGGGGTCGACCTGCTGCGCAGCGGCGGCTGAGGCGGGCGGGGGGCCGGCCGGCGTGGGAGCGGCGGCCGAAGCTTTCGGGCACGGCCGAAAGGATCGCGGCCCGGGCGGCGCGCGGCGCAGTATCGCCGGGGCGGGGGATCCACGGGGGAATCCTCCGCCCACCTACCGAGGAGGCAGTGATGGCCCGTACGTCGTCCACGTCATCGATCCGTACGAGGGTCGCCGCCCTGGCGGCCGGCGCGACGCTGGTGCTGGGCACGGGGATCCTGGCGGCGGCTCCCGCGCAGGCCGCCGATTCGTTCGGCTGCCCGTCGGGGGCGGTCTGCTTCTACCCGGGCACGAACTGGTACCAGGCGCCGTCGAAGACGTTCTGGAGCCGGGGCGTCCACCGGATCTACGGCTGGGAGGGGCAGCACATCGTCTACAACAACCAGACGGCCGGCTGGACGGTGGCGCTGTGCCGCAACTCCAACGGCACCGACTGCCTGCCGAAGATGCGTCCGGGGGACGGTTGGCCGGAGAACCTCTCGCCGATCAACTCGATCGTCATCGCCGACCGGTAGCCCCGGTGCGGCGCCGTCGCCACCGGGCGATGCCCGCCGCCCCGAGGGCCAGGACGGCCAGGCCGTACGCGTAGAGGAGCACCGGGTCGGGGTGGTGGGCCAGGGAGAGGCGGACGCCGGCGAAGCCGGGGAGGGCGACGAGCCCCCAGCGGCCGTCGTGGTCGATCCCGTGGGTCGCCCACTGGAGCAGCAGGGCGGCGAGGAAGGTCAGGACCGCCCAGGCCGTCAGCCAGGGCCAGGGCGAGCCGGGCAGGGGTTCCATCGGCAGGCCGGTGGAGGCCCAGCGGTCGGCCGCGTACCCGGCGGCCGTCATCCCGGCGGCGGCCAGGCCGGCCCGGCCGACGGCGACCACCGCGGCGGGCGCCCGCCGCGGACGGTCGTCGGGGGTCTCGGTGGCTTCGGGGGTGTGGGTCTCCTCCATGCCGGGGAAGACCGCGCCGGACCCCATCTGGTTGACGCGTACGTCTCAACACAACGGAACATGGCCGAAAACGCCTGGTCACAGGCGCGTCGCGGCCCACGCACCCGCTCGGGAATCGCCCGGGCGGGTGCGCTGTTGTGTGGGTGTGGCAGAAAGTTCGAGTTTCAACTAAACTCGAACCGAGAAGGAGGTCCTGACCATGCCCGCAGTGACTGTTGAGAACCCGTTGGCCCTTCCGCGCGTGGCCGCGCCGGCCGAGGCCGTGTCCCGCCCCGTGCTGGCCGTCACGACCGCGCCGACCGGCTTCGAGGGCGAGGGTTTCCCCGTGCGCCGGGCGTTCGCGGGGATCAACTACCAGCACCTGGACCCGTTCATCATGATGGACCAGATGGGTGAGGTGGAGTACGCGCCGGGTGAGCCGAAGGGCACCCCCTGGCACCCGCACCGCGGCTTCGAGACCGTCACGTACATCATCGACGGGATCTTCGACCACCAGGACTCCAACGGTGGCGGCGGCACCATCACCAACGGCGACACCCAGTGGATGACCGCGGGCTCCGGCCTCCTGCACATCGAGGCGCCGCCCGAGCACCTCGTCGTCTCGGGCGGTCTCTTCCACGGCCTCCAGCTGTGGGTGAACCTGCCGGCCAAGGACAAGATGATGGCGCCGCGCTACCAGGACATCCGCGGCGGCTCCGTCCAGTTGCTCACCTCCCCCGACGGCGGCGCGCTCCTGCGCGTCATCGCCGGTGAGCTCGACGGACACCAGGGCCCCGGCGTCACGCACACGCCGATCACCATGGTCCACGCGACGCTGGCGCCCGGCGCGGAGATCACGCTGCCCTGGCGCGAGGACTTCAACGGCCTGGCCTACGTGCTGGCGGGCAAGGGCTCGGTCGGCGCGGAGCGCCGTCCGATCCACCTCGGCCAGACCGCCGTCTTCGGCGCCGGCGGCTCGCTGACCGTCCGGGCGGACGAGCGGCAGGACTCCCACACCCCGGACCTGGAGGTCGTCCTCCTCGGCGGGCAGCCGATCCGCGAGCCGATGGCCCACTACGGCCCGTTCGTCATGAACACCCGCGAGGAACTCCAGCAGGCGTTCGAGGACTTCCAGAAGGGCCGGCTCGGCACGGTCCCGGCCGTGCACGGGATGACCGAGGGCGGGCTGTAAGTCCGTCAGGGGCCCGTCAGGGCACCGCAGGAGGCCGTCGATCGGGGGATCGACGGCCCGGCGCGGGGTGGTCAGGAGTGGTGGGGGGCCGGGGCCGGCGGTGTTGTGGGGGGCGGGGGCGCGTAGCGGCCCCGGAGTTCCGACACCACCCCGAACCCGGCCGCCGCCAGCGGCACCGCGAGCAGCATCCCCAGGATCCCGGCGACGCTCGCCCCGGCCGTGATCGCCAGCATCACCACCGCCGGGTGCATCTGCACGGTGCGGCTCTGCACCATCGGCTGGAGGACGTACCCCTCGATCATCTGCACCGCCACCACCAGGCCCAGCGCCCACAGGCCGATGATCCACCCCCGGTCGGCGAGGGCGACGAGCACCGCCACCGCGCCGGAGAGGAAGGCGCCGAGGTAGGGGATGTAGGCGGTCACGAACACCAGGGCCGCCAGGCCCAGCGCACCCGGTACGCGCAGCACGAGCAGCCCCGCCCCGATCAGTACGGCGTCGACGAGGGCCACGAAGGTGGTGCCGCGCATGAAGCCCTCGACGGCCTCGAAGCCCCGCCGGCCCATCGCCTCCATCAGGTCCCCCGACCGGCTCGGGACGATCGCCCGCAGCGTGCCCACGGCCCGGTCGGAGTCCCGTAGGAAGAAGAAGATCAGTACGAGGGCCAGCAGCGCGGTCGCGATCATGCTGCCGACCACGCTGATCCCGGCGACCACGCCGGAGGCGGCCGTACCGCCGAACTTCGCCAGCAGCTCCTTGGAGTTGGCGGCCAGGTCCTCCAGGGAGGTGCCCGCCGCCCCGAAGTGCTCCGCGAGGCTCGCGCCGGCCCGCGTCAGCGAGGCGATGATCTGGTCCCCGGTCTCGATCAGCGCGAGGGTGACCACGTAGACGGCCCCGCCGACGACGGCGATCACCGCGAGGCAGGTGATCGCGGCGGCGAGCGACCGGCCGACCCCCATGCGCACCAGCCGCCGGTGCAACGGACCGAGCAGCGCGGTGCCGAGGACGGCCACCAGGACGGGCGTCACGACGCTCTTGAAGACCACGCACAGCCAGACGCCGACGGCGAGGACGCCGCCGGCCAGCAGCAGCACCGCGCACCAGGCCGCCGCGCGCCGTACCGGCTCGGGCAGCAGAGGGGTCGTCATGGCCGCGTCCACCTACCTTTCGGGCTTGCCGGATGCGGAACGCGGTATGCCGGATGCATCCGCGTTCCGCGGGGCCGCTACGTCGTGACGTCGTCCGTCCCGTCGTCCGTCTCGATGTCCGTCTCGATCGGTTTGGAGCGCTCGTGCAGCTCGAACCAGATCGACTTCCCCTCGCCGCGCGGGTCGACGCCCCAGGTGTCGGCGAGCATCTCCATGAGCAGCACCCCGCGCCCGCTCGACGCCATCTCGCCCGGGTGGCGCTTGTGCGGGAGCTCGTCGCTGCCGTCGGCGACCTCCACCCGCAGCCGGCGCGCGCCCAGCTCGCCCACGGCCTCCGCCATCAGCAGGGCGTCGCCGTCGGTGTGCACGAGGACGTTGGTGACCATCTCGGAGACCATCAGCACCGCCGCGTCCACCTGCTCCGGGTCGGCCCAGTCGTGCAGCAGCTCCCCGACCTGCCGGCGGGCGCCCGCGATCCGCTCCGGTTCGGCCTGCGCCACCGTCAGCATGGTGCGCCGGGCGGGCCGGGTCGCGTGCGGGGTCCGGTCGCCGCGGCCGCGGTCCGGGGCCTCGCGGCGCAGCAGCACCACGGCTATGTCGTCCTCGCGGCGGTCCGCGAGGGGGCCGGTGGTGTGGTGCGAGGAGGGGCCGTGGACGGCCTGGACCAGCAGGTCCGCGAGGCGTTCGAGGCGCGCCGCGTCCCGGGCGGCGGCGCCCGGCCCGTGGTCGTGGCCCTCGGGGGCGGTGGTGTCGCCGGGCCCGCCGGCGGGGTCGGGGACCTCCGTCTCCAGGATCGCGCGCAGCCGCGCCCAGCCCGTGTCGAGGTCGTGGCCGCCCGTCTCGATGAGCCCGTCGGTGCACAGCATCATCGTCTCGCCGGGCTCCAGCGTGAACCGGGTCGTCGGGTAGTCGGTGTCGGGGACGATGCCGAGCGGCAGTCCGCCGGCCGTCGGCCGCATCAGGACGGTGCCGTCGGCCATCCGCACCGCCGGATCGGGGTGCCCGGCGCGCGCCACCTCCAGCAGGCCGGTCCGCGGGTCGCACTCCACGTAGAGGCAGGTCGCGAAGCGCGGGCTGTGGAAGTCCGGGTCGTCCTCCCCGTCCGGCGCCCCCGCGCCGCCGCCCGCCCCCGTGCCGGGGCGCGGGCCGGTGCCGTCCTGGGAGGCGCCCAGCCCGGCCAGGAAGCGGGAGGCCCGCGACAGGACGGCGTCGGGCCGGTGGCCCTCGGAGGCGTACGCGCGGACGGCGATCCGCAGCTGCCCCATGAGGCCGGCGGCCCGGACGTCGTGCCCCTGGACGTCGCCGATCACCAGCGCGAAGCGGCCCGACGGCAGCGGGATCATGTCGTACCAGTCGCCGCCGACCTGGAGCCCGCCGCCGGTGGGGACGTAGCGGGCGGCGATCGTCATCCCGGGGATCTCGGGCCCGAGCTGCGGCATCATCGACCGCTGGAGGCCCGTGGTGAGTTCCCGTTCGGATTCGGCCACCCCCGCCCGCTGGAGGGCCTGCGCCAGCATCCGGGCGACGGTGGTCAGGACGGACCGCTCGTCGGGGGAGAAGGTCACGGGATGCCTGAACGCGGCCATCCAGGCGCCCATGGTGCGCCCGGCGACGATCAGCGGCAGGAAGGCCCAGGAGCTGCGGCCGAAGCGCTGGGCGAGCGGCCAGGTGGCCGGGAAGCGCCGCTTGTAGTCCTCGGGCGTGGGCAGGTAGATCGCCCGTCCGGTCCGGACGACCTCCGCCGCCGGGTAGTCGGTGTCCACGCCCATGCTGGCGAAGGGGCCCTCGTCCCCGGGGCCGTGCCCGTGGTGGCCGATGACCGACAGGCGTTCGCCCGCCATGCCGAAGACGGCGAGCCCGTCCGGGTTGAAGCCCGGCATGGACAGCGAGGCCGCCACCCGCAGCACCTCCGCCGTGGAGCGGGCCTCGGCCAGGGCCCGGCCCGCGTCCAGCAGGAAGGCCTCGCGGGAGCGCCGCCAGTCGCCGGTGATGGGGGTGTGCGCGGCGGTGGTGCCCGGCTGGGGTTCGGCGATCTCCTGGATGGTGCCGATCAGCTCGTAGTCGACCCGGCCGTCCGGGGTGCGGTTCTCCACCGGCTTCGAGCGGCTGCGCACCGTGCGCAGGACCCGCCCGTCCACGTCCATGATCCGCAGGCGGGCCTCGGCGAGGGTGCCCTCGGCGACCGCGAGGGTGACGATGCCGTTGATCTCGTTCCAGTCCACCGGGTGGAAGCGCGAGCGGACCGCGACCTCGGGCAGGGTCACGGGCTCGGGGGGCAGCCCGAGCAACCGGGCGGCCTCACCGTCGAGGGTGACCTTCCCGGAGGCGTTGTCCCATCGCCACAGACCCGTCGCGATGGCGGCCAGGACGTCCTCGGTGCGCACGTGGTCATCTTTACAGGTCAACCGTCGGAGCTGCCTGTTCACCGGCCCGTGCGGGCGCGCCCGCACGGTGCCGCGCCCGGACGGTAACCTTGGGACGGTTGAATCCACCCTGGTATCGCGTAGAACTGGATGACTGATGCATCGGTACAGGTCCCACACGTGCGGCGAGCTCCGTGCCTCCGACGTCGCCTCCGACGTCCGGCTGAGCGGCTGGCTGCACAATCGTCGAGACCTGGGCGGCATCCTCTTCATCGATCTGCGTGACCACTACGGCATCACGCAGCTCGTCGCCCGCCCCGGCACCGCCGCCGCCGCCGTCCTGGACAAGCTGTCCAAGGAGACGGTCGTACGGGTCGACGGCAAGGTCGTCTCCCGCGGCGCCGAGAACGTCAACCCCGACCTGCCCACCGGCGAGATCGAGATCGAGGCCGTCGAGGTCGAGGTGCTCGGCGCGGCCGCCCCGCTGCCCTTCACGATCAACACCGACGACGGTGTGAACGAGGAGCGGCGCCTGGAGTACCGCTTCCTCGACCTGCGCCGCGAGCGCATGCACCGCAACATCATGCTGCGCTCGGCGGTCATCGCGTCGATCCGCTCGAAGATGGTGGCCCTCGGCTTCAACGAGATGGCGACCCCGATCCTCACCGCGACCTCCCCCGAGGGCGCCCGTGACTTCGTCGTCCCCTCCCGCCTGAACCCGGGCAAGTTCTACGCCCTGCCGCAGGCGCCGCAGCAGTTCAAGCAGCTGCTGATGATCTCCGGCTTCGACCGCTACTTCCAGATCGCGCCCTGCTTCCGCGACGAGGACGCCCGCGCCGACCGTTCGCCGGGCGAGTTCTACCAGCTCGACGTCGAGATGTCCTTCGTCGAGCAGGAGGACGTCTTCCAGCCGATCGAGCGCCTGATGACCGAGCTCTTCACCGAGTTCGGCAACGGCCGCGAGGTCACCTCCCCCTTCCCGCGGATCCCGTTCCGCGAGTCGATGCTGAAGTACGGCAACGACAAGCCCGACCTGCGCGCCAAGCTGGAGCTCGTCGACATCACCGACGTGTTCGAGGGCTCGGAGTTCAAGGCGTTCGCCGGCAAGCACGTGCGGGCCCTGGCCGTCCCGGACACCGCCGCCCAGCCGCGCAAGTTCTTCGACGGCCTCGGCGAGTACGCGATCTCGCTCGGCGCGAAGGGCCTGGCCTGGGTCCGCGTCGGCGAGGACGGCGCCCTGACCGGCCCGATCGCCAAGTTCCTCACCGAGGAGAACGTCAAGGTCCTCACCGAGCGTCTGGGCCTGGCGGCCGGGCACGCGGTGTTCTTCGGCGCCGGTGAGTTCGACGAGGTCTCCAAGATCATGGGCCCGGTCCGGGTCGAGGCCGCCAAGCGCGCCGGCCAGTTCGAGGAGAACGTCTTCCGCTTCTGCTGGATCGTCGACTTCCCGATGTACGAGAAGGACGAGGAGACCGGCCGGATCGACTTCTCCCACAACCCCTTCTCGATGCCGCAGGGCGGCATGAAGGACCTGGAGGAGAAGGACCCGCTCGACATCCTGGCCTGGCAGTACGACATCGTCTGCAACGGCATCGAGCTGTCCTCCGGCGCCATCCGCAACCACGAGCCCGAGGTCATGCTGAAGGCCTTCGAGATCGCCGGTTACGAGGCCGAGACCGTCGAGCGCGAGTTCGCGGGCATGCTCCGCGCCTTCCGCCTCGGCGCCCCGCCGCACGGTGGCATCGCCCCGGGCGTCGACCGCATCGTGATGCTGCTGGCCGACGAGCCGAACATCCGCGAGACCATCGCCTTCCCGCTCAACGGCAACGCCCAGGACCTCATGATGGGCGCCCCGACGGTGCTGGAGGAGACCCGCCTGCGCGAGCTGAACATCGCGCTGCGCAAGCCGGTCGAGACGAAGGCCGCCGCCTCCGAGCGTCCGGTGTCGGACGCGGTCACGCCGGACGCGGGTTCGCCGCGCGGCTGACCCGTCGGTCGGGCAGTTCCTGAACGCCGAAGGCGGCGTCCCCTCCGGGTGGAGGGGACGCCGCCTTCGGCGTTGGCGGGGTTGCCGCGTACGGGCTCAGAACCGCTGGAGGAGGCCCTTGGCGAGCGCGGCGGAGGTCAGCTCGGTGGGGGTGGGTCCGGCGTGGAAGAAGCCGGCGTTCGCGGCGTCGAGCTTGCGCAGGAAGTCGAAGGCCTTGGCGTCGTCGTCGCCGAACGCGACGAACTGCCAGAACACCTCCGGCGCCGAGGTCTCGGCGTCCGCGAGGGCCTGGCGGGCGGGCTGACGGTTGTCGGGGGCGCCGTCCGTCTGGAAGACGACCAGGGCCGGGCCCGTGCCGCCGTCCTCGCGGTAGCGCTCCAGGACCGCCTCGACGGCCACGTGGTAGCTGGTGCGGCCCATCCGGCCGAGTTCGCCGTGGCGGGCCTCGACCCAGGTCGCGTCGTGCGCGTCCAGGGTCAGTTCGGCGGCGCCGTCCACCTCCGTGGAGAAGAACACCGTGTGGACGGTGGCCTCCTCGTCCAGGTGCGCGGCCAGGCCGAGCGCGTGGTCGGCGAGGTGCTGGGCACTGCCGTCCTTGTAGAAGCCGCGCATCGAACCGGACCGGTCGAGGACCAGGTACACCTTCGCGCGGGCCCCGGCCCGGCCCTTGGTGCGGAGCACCTGGCCGGCGGCCTTGTACGCGGACGACACCCCGGGCGCCCGGCGCCGGACCGCCGCCGCGGCGAGGGCGGGCCCCTGCGGCGCGCCCGCGTCGGCGTCGACCTCGACCTCGGGGGCCTCGGGGGCCTCGGGGGCCGCCTCCGCCGTGGCGGCGGGTTCCACGACGACCTCGGGGGCCGTCACGGCCTCCGGCTCGGCGACGGCCTCGGGGGCGGCCTCGGGGGCGGTCTCGGCCTCCGGCTCGGGCTCGGCGGCGACCTCGGCGGCGGCTTCCGGCTGCGGCGCGGCTGCGGGCTCGGCCTCCGGCTCGGTGGCGGCTTCGGCGGCGGGCTCCGCCGGGGCGGCGGGCTCGGCGGCGGCTTCCGGCTGCGGCGCGGCTGCGGGCTCGGCCTCCGGCTCGGTGGCGGCTTCGGCGGCGGGCTCCGCCTTGGTGGGCTCCGCCGGGGCGGCGGCGGGCTCCGCAACGGCCCCGGCGGCAGCCTCGGGCTCGGATGCCACGACGGCCTCGGCAGTGGGCTCCGCGACGGGCTCGGCGGCGGCCTCGGGGGCAGTGGGCTCCGCGACGGGCTCGGCGGCGGCCTCGGGGGCAGTGGGCTCCGCGACGGGCTCGGCGGCGGCCTCGGGGGCTGCGGGCGCGGCTTCCGGCTCCACGACGGCCTCGGCGGCGGGCTCCGCGACGGGCTCCGCGACGGGCTCGGGCGCTGCCTCGGCGGTCGTCGCCTCGACCTCCACCGGGGCCTGCGCGGCGGGAGCGGCATCCGTAACGGGCTCGGCCTCGGCCGGCACCTCGGTATCGACGGCCGCCTCGGCGGGACCCGCTGCCGGGGGTTCGGTTTCGGCCACCGGAGCGGGTGCCGGCTCGGCGGGCCGGGCGGCCGCAGGCGTGGCCCGGCCGGAGGTCTCGGCCGCCGCCGGCGTCACGGGGCGACGGGCCTCGGGGACCGTGGGGTCCGAGGTGGTCGCGGGGGCGGTGAGCAACGTCCCCGGCTCGCGGTCGCGCGGAGCGGACTGCGGCGGAACGGTCGGGTTGTCGAAAGATGCCGCCACCAGCTCGGCCGCCGCGTCCAGGGGGGTGCGTTCCGCCTGGTTCGGTACGGCCGCAGTAGAGGCGTCGGACGTCTCGGGTACCGGTTCCGATGACCGGCCGAACACCTTGCGCAACAAGCTCCGAATACCCATGGGCCAGGCCTTTCGCATGAGTGCGTGCGTCATTTGTCCGTGCTGCGCGGTTGATCCCTGCCCAGAGTGGACACGTAAGGTTATCGGCCCCTTGGCTGGAACTTCGGCAGGGGCGCCTTTCGTGGCGCCCGGCCCCCCAGGCAACCGGTACGGCCAGGTGAACTGCCCCTCCGCCGTGCCGGGTTCATCCAGCGTTCATCCCCGCGCCGCCGCATCGGCGCAACCCGGCCCTAGCGTCGCGGCTGGATTCCTACCGACACGTTGTCGGCGCCGTGCACTTACCGGAGGACACCTCGTGCGCAAGCTCCTGCCGCTTCTCGGCAACCCGCATGGGAGCGGCCGTTCCGCTCTCACCTGCCGCTACCGCTGTGGAGACGCCTGCTTCCACGAGGTGCCCAACACCAGCGACAACGAGTACGCCGGCGACGTCATCGCCCGCGCCTACTCCCGCCGCTCGATGCTGCGCTCCGCCGCCGTCGTCACCGTCGCGACCGCCGCCGGCACCGCGGTCACCCTCGGCGCGGGCGGCGCCCCGAGCGCCACCGCCGCGCCGGCCGACCCGGTCGACGCCGCGAAGCGCGGTTCCGGCGAGGCCGCCCGCGGCCTGCGTTTCAAGGCGGTGGCGCCGAACACCGACGACAAGGTGACCGTCCCCGAGGGCCACGAGCAGAACGTGGTCATCCGCTGGGGCGAGCCGATCGTCAAGGGCGCCCCGGCCTTCAACGCGGACCGGCAGACCGCCGCCGCGCAGGCGGGCCAGTTCGGCTACAACAACGACTTCCTGAGCCTCCTCCCGCTCGGCGGGGACTACGAGCGCCGGCAGCTGCTCGTGGCCAACCACGAGTACACGGACGAGAACCTCATGTTCAAGGGGTACGACCCGGCCAACCCGACCCGCGAGCAGGTCGAGATCGCCTGGGCCGCGCACGGCCTGTCCGTGGTCGTCGTCCAGGAGGACCACCGCAGCGGCCGGCTGACCGCCGTCACCCGCCACCGGCTCAACCGGCGCCTGCACACCAAGAGCGAGTTCCGGATGACCGGTCCGGCCGCCGGCGGCGCCCTGCTGAAGACCTCCGTCGACCCGTCCGGCACGAAGGTGTTCGGCACCCTCAACAACTGCGCCGGCGGCACCACCCCGTGGGGCACCACCCTCCACGGCGAGGAGAACTTCAACCAGTACTTCGCCAACGCCGGCCAGGTCACCGACCCCGTGCAGGCCGCCCGTCTGAAGCGCTACGGCGTGACCTCGGGCGCCACCGAGCGCAAGTGGGAGCGGTTCGACAAGCGCTTCGACGTGGCGCAGGAGCCCAACGAGTCGCACCGCTTCGGCTGGGTCGTCGAGCTGGACCCCTACGACCCCGACTCGGTCCCGCGCAAGCGCACCGCGCTCGGCCGCTTCAAGCACGAGGCCGCGCAGCCCCGGCTGACCGAGGACGGCCGTCCGGTCGTCTACATGGGCGACGACGAGCGCTTCGACTACTTCTACAAGTTCGTCTCCTCGAAGCGGATGAAGAGGGGCGACTCCCGCGCGGCCAAGGAGCACAACCTCACGCTGCTCGACGAGGGCACCCTCTACGTCGCCAAGCTCACCGGTGACGCCCCCGCCGCCGAGATCGACGGCTCCGGCAAGCTGCCCTCGGACGGCGAGTTCGACGGTTCCGGCGTCTGGATCAAGCTCGCCACCGGCAACGTCTCGCACGTCGAGGGCATGACCGCCGAGGAGGTGTACGTCTTCACGCGCCAGGCCGCCGACAAGGTGGGCGCCACGAAGATGGACCGCCCCGAGGACGTCGAGCCGTCGCCGCGCACCGGCCGGGTCTACGTCGCGCTGACGAACAACACCGACCGCGGCAAGCCGGGCAAGGAGGGCGCGACCGAGCCCAACCCGCGCAACCTGAACAAGCACGGGCAGATCCTGGAGCTCGCCGAGAACTTCGACGACCCGGCCGGTGACGGTTTCGCGTGGAGGCTGTTCCTGGTCGCCGGTGACCCGAACGACCCGGCCACCTACTTCGCGGGCTTCCCGAAGGACCGGGTCAGCCCGATCTCCTGCCCGGACAACGTGGCCTTCGACCCGCACGGCAACCTGTGGATCTCCACGGACGGCAACCAGCTCGGCTCCCACGACGGCCTGTTCGGCGTCGCGACCGCCGGTGACCGGCGCGGTGAGCTGAAGCAGTTCCTGACGGTGCCGCGCGGCGCCGAGACCTGCGGTCCGCTGATCCAGGACCGGCGGGTGCTGGTGTCGGTGCAGCACCCGGGCGAGATCGACGGGGCCTCCGTCGAGAAGCCGCAGTCGGTGTGGCCCGACGGTCCGGGCAAGCTCGTGCGCCCGGCGGTCGTGTCGGTGTGGCGCAAGGACGGCAAGAACATCGGCGTCTGATCCGACAGGCATCCGGCGTCCGGCGTCCGGCGTCCGGCACCCGTCGCGCGGGTGCCGGGCGCCGCGTCATGTGCCGGGCGCCGCGTCAGGCGTCGTCGTCCGTCAGGCGTCCGACGGGCAGGCGCAGGGTCGTCACCGCGCCCCCGTCCGGGGCGTTGGAGAAGACCGGCTCGATGCCCAGGACGGCGGCCTGGCCCATGACGATCGTCAGGCCCAGGCCGTGTCCCCGGCCGCGGCCGGGATCGCCGGTGCGAAACCGCTTCGGGCCCTGTTCGATCAGCTCGGCGGGGTAGCCCGGCCCGTGGTCGCGCAGCACGACCACCGGGCCCTCCACCGTCACCTCGACGGGTGGTCGGCCGTGCTTGTGGGCGTTGACGAGCAGGTTGGCCAGGATCCGGTCCAGGCGCCGGCGGTCGGTCAGCACGACGAGGTCCCGCACCACCCGGACCTCTGCCGGCAGCCGGGTCGCGGCCACGGCCCGGCGTACGACGCGGCCCAGTTCCACCCGGGCGAGGTCGGCGCGTTCCACGCCGGAGTCCAGCCGGGAGATCTCCAACAGGTCCTCGGTGAGCAGGTGCAGGGCCTTCAACCGGTCGTTGATCATCTCCTTGGGTCGGCCCTCGGGCAGCAGGGCGGCGGCGGCCAGCGATCCCGTCAGCGGGGTGCGCAGCTCGTGCGCGACGTCCGCCGTGAACCGTTTCTCGGCCTCCAGCCGTTGCTGGAGCGAGGCGGCCATCGAGTCCAGGGCCTGGGCGACGTCGCGCACCTCGTCGCGGTAGCGGCGCGGACCGGGGCCGTCGCCGGAGGCGGGCAGGCCGATGCGGGCGTCCAGGTCGCCGGCGGTGATGCGGCGGGCCACGGCGGCCGTGGTGGCGAGCCTGCGGCTGATCCGGTTGGCGAGGAAGAGGCCCGCCAGGGCGACCACACCGGCCGCGAGGACGGAGGAGGCCAGGATGGCGGCGTCGATGTCGCGCAGCCGGGTGCGGGTGTTCTCGTAGGGGATCCAGACCGCGAGGGCGTGCCGGTCGGCGGGGCCGGCGGCCCACATCACGGGCTCGCCGTCGTGGACGCCGACCATGCTGCCGGTGCGTCCGCGCGCGACGAGGGCCTTCAGGGGCGGGGGCAGGCCGGGCGGGTCCAGGGCGACGTTCACGTCCCCGTGCGCGGTGCCGTACTCGTAGTGGCCGAGGGCGTGGTCGAGGTCGCGGTCGGCGTCCTTGCGGACCTCCCCGACGATCTGCCGGGCGGCCACGTTGTGCACGAGGATGCCGAGGGCCGCGGCCACCAGGCAGCACACCAGGGTGGTGGTGAGGGAGATCTTCCAGCGCAGGCCGCTCATCGGGCGCATCGCGACCGGTCCGGGCTCAGGGGGGTGTCGGAGAGGACGAGGCACTCGTCGAGGGTGAGCTGGGACAGGTTCATGATCCCGGCCTCGGGGTCCCAGACGTAGTCGGAGACGGAGATGTAGCGGGGGTTCGAGGTGGGTTCGCGGACCGCGAGGTGTTCGGCGGCGACCTCCACGCCCTCCAGGACCCCGCGCCGGGACAGGATCCGGGTGACGGCGCCGTCGGCCCGGACGGTGTAGACGCGCAGTTCGCTGATCCGGCCGTCGACGTCGAGGGCGGTGATCAGTTCGGCCTTGCCGTCGCCCGTCACGTCGTGCAGGGCCGCGGGGCGCACCGGGCAGTCGGGGCCGCCGTCGGGGGCGTCGGTGCACAGGGCGAGGCGTTGGACGGCCCGGGGGTCGACGAGGCGTCCGGTGCCGCCGTCCTGCTCCGCGGCGGAGGTGATGTCGGCGCGTACGACGGCGAGCGCGTCGACGCCGCGCATGTCCCCGCCCGTCACCTTGGGCAGGCCGGGGACCACGGCGGCCGTGCCCGATTCCTGGCCGGGGGGCGGGGCGGAGGGGCGGACGTCCTTCCACAGGGTCTGGGGGGCGTGGGCGGTGCCCAGGTCGCCGTCGTCCTTGAGGCCCTCGACGTCGGCGCACCCGGCCGTCGCCCCCGCCACTACGGCGGCGAGGACCATCACGGCCGAGGCGCGGTGCATGTACCGATGCTCACCCGCCGGCGGCGCCCCGGCCCGGCCCGTGGGCCGTTCGGGCGACGGGGCGGACGGGCCCGGGGCTCGGGGCCGGGTCGGACCGGTGGCCGGCGCCGGGCGGGCAGCCGACGGGGACGCCAGGGGCACCGGACGGGCTCGGGGCGCCGGGCGGGCTCGGGGCGCCGGGCGGGCCCGGGGCGTCGGGCGGGCTCAGGGCTCGGGGCGGGAGATGGCGCGGGCCGCCGCCACCTCCTGGTGGACGGGGGCGAGGACGCTCGACGGGTCCTCGGGGGGCTCCACCTCGACCCGTACCGGGGTGGTGCTGGTCCGTACGCCGGCCGCGAGCCCGCGCAGCTCGCGCGTGATCCGTTCGACCTCCGCCTGCGCGGGCGGCTCGGCGCCGTGGTTGACCCGGACCCGGGCGGCCGTGGTGGCGTCCACGACGCGTTCCACCGCCACCACCAGCGGCCACCAGGCGGCCGCGCGGGCCCCAGTCGGCGGGGGCTCGGTCAGGGCCCGCTGGAACTCGCTGCGCACCCCGGACAGGTCGCGGTAGATCCTGCGGCGGGCCTGGAGGCGGGCCAGCCGGGCTGCCTTCAGCTCCGCCTCGTCCGCCACGGGGGCGAAGGCCCGCTCCACGTAGCGGGCGGCGTCGTCCACGGTGTCGGCGAGCCGGGCGCCGATGCGGGTGCGCCAGCTCTCGGGCCACAGCAGGTAGCCGGCGATCAGGGTGATCGCGCAGCCGATCAGGCTGTCCAGCAGCCGGGGCCGGATGAGGTCGAAGCCCTGGTGGTTGAGCTGGTCGGACAGGAGCAGGATCACCGGGGTGATCGCCGCGGTCTGGAAGGCGTACCCCTTGGCGGAGAACACCGGGATCAGCGCGCCGAGTACCACCATCACGGGGACGGACCACCAGCCGCGCGGCACCTCGGCGAGGACGGCGGCGGCCAGGACCAGCCCGCCCGCCGTGCCCAGGGCGCGCAGCAGGGCGCGGGAGAACACCGAGCCGAAGTCCGGTTTGATGACGAAGGTGACGGTCAGCGCCACCCAGTAGGAACGCTCCACGGGGATGAGGGAGACCAGGGACTGCGCGAGTCCGATGCACAGGGCGAGGCGCAGTCCGTAGCGCCAGGAGGAGCCGGACAGCATCATGTCGCGCACCCCGCGCCGGGCCCGGACCCGCAGGGCGGCGGGCCGGCCGAGGCGGTCGTCGACGTTGTACGGGTCCGGCTCGGGCAGGTGCACGATCTTCGCGGCGTGCCGCAGCGCGGCGTCCATGGCCCGCTCGGCCGGGGTGTGCGGCGGGGGCAGGACCAGGGAGGGGGTGCCGGTGCGACCGCTCTCGACGGCGTCGGCCAGGTCCCGTACGGCGGCGGGGATCGCGGCGGGCAGCGGGCGGCCCCGCAGGTGCGCGGCGGGGGCGGCCTCGACCAGCGGGATCAGCACGTTGAGCTGGGCGAGCATCCGCACCAGGGTGGGGCTGCGCCCGTGGACCCGGGCGCGGCGGCCCAGGATGAGGTCGTAGGCCTGGTTGAGGGCCTGCGTCACCCGTTGCCGGTGTTCCTCGTAGCGCGCGGCCGGCCCGCCGGCGGCTTCGAGGGCGTCGGCCAGGGCCCGGTAGCAGGAGGCCACGGCGACCCGTTCGGGCCGTCGTCCGCGCAGCGGCCATCCCAGCAGGGTCAGGAGGAGGACGAACAGGCCGCCGGCGGTGAGCAACAGCGGGGCCGTCCACCAGGGTCGGGGCATCGGCAGTCCGGCGCCGACGACGGCGTTCAGCAGGAGCAGCAGCCCGGACACGGAGGCGACCGTGCCGATCGAGGAGATCATGCCGGAGACGAGGGCGACCAGGGTGAGGACGCCGACGGCGAGCCAGCCGTGTCCGAAGACCAGGGTGCCGAGGGCCACGCCGACCGCGCCGAACAGCTGCGGGACTCCGATGTTCAGGACCCGCATCCGGTAGGCGTCGGCGGTGTCGCCGATCACCCCGGACAGGGCGCCCATGGAGACCAGCGCCCCGTACTCGGGCTCGTCGAGGGCGAAGCCGACGGCGAGGGGCGCGGCGAGCGCGACGCCGGCGCGGACGGCCGCCGCCCAGGGGACCGGGGCTCCCGTCGGGCGCAGGCCCGCGAGCAGCCAGGAGGGCGGTGCCGGCGTCCGGGGCCGGGGCCGCCCGGACGGTATGTGCTCGGTGCGTCGTTCGGTGGTCATTCCGCTTCCGTGTCACCGGCTTCCGTGTCACCGCTCGCGAATCGGTCGTTCCGGGAGCTAGGCGGAGGATGGGTACGTTCCGAGCTTATGGGGTGTTGCGCAGTCGTCCCGTCAGCCAGGCCACCGAAGCGGCGGCGAGCCCGACGGCGAGGACCAGCCAGGCGGTGCTCCGCAGGAACGCGGTGAGCGCGTCGTAGACGGCGGCGGCGGCCTGGCGGTCGACGTCGGCGGGCAGGTCGTCCAGGGTGAGGCGGCGGCACAGGGCGATCGCGACCCACAGCAGGACGGCGCCGACGGCCAGCCCGAGACCGGTGGCCACGACGGCCCGCCGGCGGCGGACGGCGACGGCGACGGCCGCCGCGGCGAGCAGCACGGTCAGGGCGGGGAGCCAGACACCGGCGATCTGGAGCATGCGGAACGCCTTCCGGAGCGAGCCGAGGTCGTCGTACTCCATGACCTTCACGGACAGGTGGGTCTCGGGGATGCGGTCGGCGAACGGCACCCCGCCCGTCACCAGTTCCTCCTTGACCCGGGCGATCACCGGCGCGAGGTCGAGGGTGACGGCGTCGCCGTCACCGGTGGTGAGCGCGTGCAGGAACGCCGCGTGGGCGGCGCGGTTGGCGGCGTCCCAGGCCGTGCGGTAGGCCGGGGTGCCGGCGAAGGACCGCAGGGCCTCGTCGACCAGGGCCTCGACGCCGCCCTGGAAGGGCCCGGCGTCGATCTGCCCGGCCAGGGCTCGACCGGCCTGCGTGACGACCACGTTCTGCACGGCGGGGTCGGAGGCGAGGGGGGACATGGCGGCGGTGTAGCGGTCGACGTCGCCCAGCTCGCGGTCGGCCCAGTACGCGACCGCGCTCGCGGGCACGAGGAGAGCCACGAGCACGATGAGGGCGGCCGAGAGGTAGGTGCGCACGTCACCAGGGAAAGGCGTCGTCACCGCCGGCGCCGGCGGGGGTGCTGCGTACGGGTGCGGTGCGTACGGGTGGCGTCCGGGCGGGTGATCCACTTGCCGCTCCCCTGCGGTGGGTGTGCTCTGGAGGGTGGAAGAGAGGAGCCCGCCATGGCACACGCGGCACCCACCGTCCGGCGGCACCGTCCGGCGGCATCCGTGAACGCTGACCACACCGACCGCAACCGCCTGGTCCGCGCGCTCTTGCTCGGCCTCGTCTACGGGGTCTGGGCGGCCTTCATCAAGCGTCAGATGGGCCCGGTCGACGCGGGCAACGTCTTCTACGGGATCCTGTGCGGCGCGCTCTTCGCCGCGATCATGTTCACCCTCGCCAAGGTCGGGCCCCGGCTCAAGCGCGAGGTGCACGCCGCCGCGTACGGCGTGTTCGGCGGCATCGCGGCGGGCTACCTGCACAGCCTCACCAACGAGTCCGTGCTGCGCGGCGCCACCGTCGGCCTCTTCGTCGGCCTGGGCGTCGGGATCGCCGCGTTCTACCGCTACTACACGCGGGAGGACTGACCGGAGCCGACCCGGACTCCGGCCGGGACATCGGCCGGGCAACGACCGCGGGGCGCCGGCCCCCGCCCCGTTCCGCGGGGCGGGGGCCGGGTGCCGGTGATCCGGGTCCGGGGGGACCGCGCCGCCGGCCTACGCGGCCGGGTCGACGGGCGCCTGCGCCTTCGCCTGCGCCTGCGGGGACTCACCCCCCGGCTCGGCGTCGGCGGGCACGGTCTGCACCGCGGCCGCCTGCTGCGGCAGGGGCTGGGGCCCGCTCTGTTCGGCCGGTTCGGTGCGCCGGGCCGGCGGGGCGAAGCGGGTGGCCTCGGCGCGGAGCATGGCGTTCAGGGCGGCGTAGGGGTCGATGGGCATGGCGGAACCTCACGGTGTTCGGGGGTGTGGGGGGTCGCTCTGCTGCTCGGCCCGCTCAGCAGCGCAGGACCACGCTCCGCACCGTCCGCCCGGACGGGACCGGCCCGCCGGGCCCGTAGGACCCCACCCGGGCGTACGGGCCCGGGTGTTCCACGTGAAACGTCCTCGGCGGCAGCCGCCGTACGGTCGGTGCCCCGCGGACGACGGTCCTCGCCGTGGCCCGTCCGGCGGGCTCGGTGCCCGTCTCGCCCTGGCCCTCGCCGGGTTCGGTCGGTGCCGACGGACGCGACTCCGCGGCCGTCACCGGCGTCGCGGCGATCACCGCAGAGGGGCCGGCACCGAACAGGCACAGCAGGGCGACGCAGACCACCGTCAGGACCCTTGCCGGCACGGTCCGTGCCTTCCGCGCACCGCTCATGGGGGATTGCATGCCCCGGTGTCCCAGGCGACTCCCGGGCCACGCCCGAGAAGCCCCCGACCGGGGGACGAAGACACCCCTGTCGGCTCAGGCCCGCCGGCCGTACGGACTACAGGGGGCGCTCCGGCCAGTCCAGGAGCCGGGCTCCGATCACGGCGGTCTGGAGGGTGTAGCGCTGCACGGGATCGCCCGCGTCGGCTCCCGTCAGCCGGTGGATCCGCTCCAGACGGTACGTCAGGGCCCGTACGCTCAGGCTCAGTCGTCGTGCCGCCTCCGCCGCCACGCACCCCGAGTCGAAGTACGCCGTCAGCGTGTCGAGCAGCGGGCCGGGGCCTCCGCGGCCGGCCCGCAGGGGTCCGAGCACGGTCAGCACCAGGTCGGCCATCGCGGCCCGGTCCCGGGTCAGTACGGGGTAGACCAGCAGGTCGGCGGCGTGCAGCACCGGTCCCGTGAAGCCGAGCCGGTCCGCGAGGTCGAGCGCGGCGAGGGCCTCCTCGTACGAGGTGACCACGCCGCCCGGGCCGGGATGGGGGCGGCCGACGGCCGCGAGCCCCTGCGCGGTGCCGGCCGCCGCACCGGCTCCCGTGCCTCCCGTGCCCGCCGCGGCGTCGATGCCGACGGCCAGGCGGGCGAAGTGGGCGAGGACCTCGCCGGTGTCGCCCGGGGACACGCAGACGAGGTGGCCGTCCTTCGTCGAGAGGAGGAAGGTGCGGCTGTCGAACCGGGCGCGGAGCGCGGCCTCCACCCGTCGGATCGCCGCGCCCGTGTCCTCGTAGGGTTCGGCGGCCCGGGCGACGGCCACGGCGTGCGCGTGCGCCAGGTGCAGGCCGAAGCGGGCGGCGCGTTCGCTGAGTCGGCCGAGGTCGCTGCGCCCGAGCAGCAGGTCGTCGACGAACTCCCGTCGCGCGGCCTCCTCCTGGCGGACCGCCAGCCGCTGGGCCCGCTCGTAGCCCTCGGTGAAGGCGTCCACGCACTGTTCGACGGCGGCCATCACGTGGTCGGGGGTGACGCGGCCGGCGAGCGCGGTGCGGGTGGCGGAGAGGTGCGCGCCGACGAGGGTGCGCAGCGCGTAGCCGGCCTCGGCGGCCTGCTCGCCGAGGGCGCGTCGGGCGTCCAGTTCCTCCCGGCGCGGTCTGCGGCCGGTGGCCGCCGCGGCCGTCAGGATCCGTGCGTACCCGACCAGGTACTCCTCGGGTATGTCCCGCCCAGATGTCACGCCGGTCCCTCCGGTTCGTAGCAAACCGTCATTCTCCCCCGAGGACGGCGCGCGGTCGGAACGGGCGGCGAGGGCCGTGAGGGCGGCGGCCGGGGCGGCGGCGGTCGAGGCGGCGGCGGGCGGAGGGGCGGGGTCAGACCACGACGAACGCGACCGCCGCCGCCCCCATGAGGGCGGCGGCGAGGTGCATCGCGGGGTGGCCGTAGTCGCCGAACCAGAGGTGGCGGGCCAGTCCGCCGAGGGCGGCCAGGGCCCCGACCACGCCGATCTGCGCGAGCAGGGTCACGGCGGCGAACGGGGTGACGACCAGCAGGAGCGCGTTCAGCCAGAAGGGTGCGGCACCGGTCCAGCCCCGCCATGCCCAGATCGCGGACTGCATGTCCCGGCTCCCACCCTCAACACCCGCAACAGGTGTAACACGCTCAACTCGTCGGCTGTACAGCCTCCTTGGGTGTGAGGGCGGGGGCAATAGCGCGTTCGGCTAGATATCCGAAGATCAGGCCGAAAGTCGTCCACAGCGTGGCCTGGATGGCCAGCGAGGCGAGTCGGAACTGCCAGAGGAGCGCCGCCGGGAAGCCGGCGGGCACCTCGTCGACGGCGGGCAGGAAGGCGTACGAGAGGCCGATCGCGGCCACGAAGGCGAGCGCGGCGACGACCGAGGCGTTCCCGTTCCCGAGCCTCGGCGCGAGGCGACGGCCGAGGACCAGCGCCGCGGCGGCGAGCAGCGCGCCCAGCGCGATCATCAGGAGGTAGAGGGCGGTCCGGCGGGCGGCCGTCTCCGGGTCCCCGACGGCGGGCGGGTTGGCGGGGTACTTGAAGAACGGCACCAGGGTCACGGTGACGAACAGGGCGCCGGTCACCAGGGCCGCCGTGGCGCGGGGGCCGAAGCGCCCGACGCGGCCCAGGGCGAAGCAGAAGGCGAGCGCGGCGATGCCGCCGAGCGCGACCCCGTAGAGCACGACGCCGGTGCCCAGGCCGGCGGTGGCCTGGAGGGCGCGGCTGACCGGGGGTTCGTCGCCGTGGTCGTGGCCGGCGACGGCGGCTCCGGCCTCCTCGAGGGCGATGGCGGCGTCCACCTTCGACTCGCCGAGGAGGTAGGCGACCAGGAAGGCGGCGACACCGGCCAGGAGGCCGGCGAGCATGCCCCGGAGCAGCAGGACGCGGGGGGAGAGGTTCACGTGGGTGTCCCTTGCGTGATCGGGCTGGAGCGGCAGGGATCAGTGGCAGGGGAAACCGAGCAGGTGGCGGCCGTCGTGCAGCCATTCGTGGACGCCCTCGCCCTGGAAGACGGCGGTGGCGCCCTGTTCGATGCCGACGAAGTACAGCAGCACGAGGGTGACGACGGCGGCGAACGCCGCCCACGGGGCCAGGGCGGAGAGGGAGAGGGGGGTGATCGCGGCGGGGGCGGAGCTGGGCGCGGCGGAGTGGGCCATGGCAGAACCTCCAGGGGGAACACGCGTCCCGGTCAGTGGTGCTGTCGAGGAAGGGGGGCGGGTCTGACTTCCCTCCCCGGGTGCCGCGGGAGGTCTCACAGTGGCGCGACCGTGCCGGATTCACACCGGTACTTCCGCCGTCCCTTCGTCATGTCGTCCGCGACCGTACCGCGCGCGTGGCTTGAACACCACGGCGTGCGGACGCCGCCCCGCGCCCCCCCGCGCACGCTCTACGCTCCTGGTCATGCCGCCTTCCGCGCCTCTCGCCGCGCCCGTCCCGCCGGGCTCCGTACGCCTCTTCCTGGCCACGCCTCCGCTCGATCCCGATGCCCGTCGGGGCCGCTTCGGGCGCGGGGAACCCTGCCCCGGACACCCGGGTCTGGCGGGCCCCGCCACCGGCCGTTGGGCGGGACGGGAGCTGGAGGAGGTCGCCGCCGAGGACCCCGAGGGCATCCGGCGCTGGCTCACGGACCCGGCGTACGAGCCCCCGGGCGGCGGGGAGTCGGTGGCCGCGCTGATCACCCGTACGGGCGCCCACCTCCTGGGTCTCGCGCCGGGCCGGCACCACGCCGAGGTCGAACCGAGCGTCGTGCGGGCGGTGGTCGTGGCCGCTCTGGAGCTGCCGGCCGAGACCTTCTGGCGGCTCGACGTACGACCGTCCACCGTGACCACCCTCACCGGGCGCTCGGGCCGCTGGAACCTCCTCCTCGGCGGGCCCGGCGGGCCCGGCCGGCCCGGCGGGCGCTGACGCGCCGGACGCCCCGGCGGGCCCGGACAGCAGGACGGCCCGGACCCCGCGACGCGGTCCGGGCCGAACTGTGGTGCGCGAGGATCAGGCGACGATCCAGTCGGAGGTCGCGATCACCGGCTGCACGCCCTCACGGTGGACGGTGCCCTCGATCAGGCCGTACATGCGGTCCGCGGCGAAGTAGACCTCGTTGTCGTTCTTGAGGCCGAAGGGCTCCAGGTCGACGAGGAAGTGGTGCTTGTTGGGGAGGTTGAGGCGGACCTCGTTGACCCGCGGGCAGTTGTCGAGCACCCGCTCGGCCATCTGGTTGAGGGTCTGCTGGAGGGAGTAGGAGTACGTCTCCGCGAAGGCCTCCAGCATGTGCTTGCGGACCTTCTTGTACGACTGGTCCCAGTCGAACTCCGGGTCGTCGGCGGCCAGCGCCGAGTGCGCCCAACGGGAGGTGACCTTGGTCGCCAGGATGCGGTCGTACGCCTCCTGGAGGGTGGTGTACCGATCCTTGATGTAGCCGTGGAACTCGGAGTTGGTCGAGTTCATGACCGTCAGGTCCTTCAGACCCGAGATCACCTGGAGACCGGTGGTCTCGCTGTAGGTGATCTGCGCGGTGCGCACCTCCTGGCCCTTGCGGACGAAGGAGTGCTGCTCCTTGCGCGTCGGGACGGGGATCCGGTCCCAGGCGTACTCCTCAATGCGGATCTGCGCCTCGCGGATCGGCGACTGGGAGGAGACGAAGTGCTTGGCGAGGAGGATGCCGAAGGCCTCGGGGGAGGCGATGCCGTGTTCCTTGCCGAAGGCGTACACCGTGTTCTTGGTGGTGTCGGTCGGCAGGCAGTTGGCGTTGTCACCGGTCAGGTGCACGTCGCGGAACTCGCCGCGCAGGGCCACCGACACGTTGAGGTCGCGGATCTCGCTCCAGGAACCGTCGCTGCCCTTGCGGGTCACCTTCACGATGCGGTTCTCGGCCTTGCCGTACTGGTTCTGGCCCAGGACGTGCTTGCTCATGCTGTCTTCCTTCGGGTACTCGGGAACACGGAGTCCGGTCGTCTGGATCCCGTACGCCCGGCGTCCAGCGCCCGCCCCAACCGAAGACGTGCCGCTCCCCGCCGTTCGACCCCGTGGGGCCGCCCCGGGACTGACGTGCATCCCGGTCCGTAGGTGCTGAGTGGTACTGAAGAAGTACTGCTCGGATTGCACCATGTGTACGGCGGGTGAACCACCGCACGGATCATCCGAACACCAGCACCCACGGATTGGGCGTCCGTACAGCCCCGCAGGTCAGGCCATGTGCGCGTCCGCGACGGTCAGGGCCTCGTCGAGGATCGCGAGCCCCTTGGCCACGTCGTCGGCCGAGATGTTGCAGGGCGGCGCGACGTGGATGCGGTTGCCGGCGAGGAGCGGCCACAGGCCGCCCTTCTTCAGGGCCGCGCCGAAGGCCGCCATCGGCGCGGCCTCCGCGCCGGCGGCGTTGTAGGGCACCAGCGGCTCGCGCGTCGCCGGGTCGCGTACGAGCTCCAGGGCCCAGAAGGTGCCCAGACCGCGCACCTCGCCGACGGACGGGTGCCGCTCGGCGACGGCCCGCAGCCCCGGGCCCAGCAGTTCGGCGCCGGTGCGCGCGGACTGCTCGACGATGCCCTCCTCGGCCATGGTCTCGACGGTGGCGACGGCCGCCGCGCAGGCCAGCACGTGCCCGGAGTAGGTGAGCCCGCCCGGGTAGGGGCGGCGGGCGAAGGTCTCGGCGATGGCGGCGGAGATCGCCACGCCGCCGAGCGGTACGTAGCCGCTGGTGATGCCCTTGGCGAAGCAGAGCAGGTCGGGGGTGACGTCCCAGTGCTCGGCGGCGAACCAGGTGCCGGTGCGGCCGAAGCCCACCATGACCTCGTCGAGGATGAAGACGATGCCGTACCGGTCGCACAGCGCCCGGACGCCCGCGAGGTAGCCGGCCGGGGGCACCAGGACGCCGGGGGCGCCGCCGACGGTCTCCAGGATGATCGCGGCGATCGACTGCGGGCCCTCGAAGACGATCGTGTCCTCCAGGTGGCGCAGCGCGCGCTCGCACTCCTCGGCCTCGGTCGTCGCGTGGAACGGCGAGCGGTACAGGAACGGGCCCCAGAAGTGCACGACGCCGGCGGTCGCGCTGTCGTTGCCGAAACGACGGGCGTCACCGGTGAGGTTGATCGCCGTCGACGTGGCCCCGTGGTACGAGCGGTATGCGGACATCACCTTGGGTCGGCCGGTGTGCAGCCGGGCCATGCGCACGGCGTTCTCCACGGCCTCGGCGCCCGCGTTGGTGAAGAAGATCTTGTCCAGGTCGCCGGGGGTGCGCTCCGCGATGAGGCGCGCGGCCTCGGAGCGGACGTCCACGGCGAAGCCGGGCGCGACGGTGCAGAGCTTCGCCGCCTGCTCCGCGATGGCGGCGGCCACCTTCGGGTGCTGGTAGCCGATGTTGGTGTAGACGAGCGCGCTGGAGAAGTCGAGGAAGCGGTTCCCGTCGTAGTCCCAGAAGTACGAGCCCTCGGCGCCGGCCACGGCCAGGGGGTCGATGAGCTCCTGCGCCGACCAGGAATGGAAGACGTGTTGGCGGTCGGCGCTTTTCACGGCGTCTTTCACGGCGGCGAGGTGCTCGGCTTCTGCGTTCATGTCCCGAGGGTAGTTGTCCAGGATGTGGACCCCGGGGTGCCTCCGGCGGGGCGCGACCGAACGCCGACCTGACGGACCGGGAGGGCCCTCCTCGACGGGCCCGGCGGGCCCGGCCTACCGTCGTCGTGACCTGCCGCCGCTCCACGGGGGAGACCGGCGGGACGTCCGGGGCGCCGCCTCCGCGCCGGCCCCCGGCGGCGCGGAGGGCCCCTGCCGCGAGGCCGCCCGGCCGCCCGGCCGTCGGTCCGGCGCCGGTACGCCGCCGGCCGCGGCGGGCGCGCGCCCACTGCCCGCCCCCCGGGCGGCGCGGCCCTCGGCCACGTGGCCGAACGTACGGATTCGGCCTTCTCCGCCGGGGGTAGGTGCGCCGCCGAGGGGACGGGCGGCGCGGAGACGGGAGAGCCTGTGGCCGAGCAGACGCGGAGGCTGGTCCTGGCCGGCGGCGTCGTGACCGGGGTCGTCACCCGCTGCCGCGACTTCACCCGGGGCGCGCTGGCCGACTGGCGGTGGCCGTCGGACGCGGAGGAGACCGAGGACGTCCTGCTGCTCGTATCGGAGCTGGTCACCAACGCCTGCCTGCACGCGGGCGGCCCGCGCGAGCTGGTCCTGCGCCACGCCCCCGGGCTGCTGCGCCTGGAGGTCCGCGACGACAGCCCCGAACCGCCCCGGCGGCGGCCCGCGGGGCAACGGGGGCGCCCGGGCGGGCACGGCCTGGTCCTGCTGGACCGGCTCACCGTCGGCTGGGGCGTCGAGGCGGCGGACCCCTCCGGCAAGACCGTCTGGGCGGCCGTGCGGCCACCGGGGTCGGACGGTCCGCGGCGCCCCGATCCCGCATAGGCTGCGCCGCATGGAGACGTACACGATCGGTCAGGCAGCCCGGCTCCTCGGCGTCAGCAGCGACACCGCCCGGCGGTGGGCGGACGCCGGGCGCTTCCCGACGCGGCGCGAGGGGACCCGCCGGATCGTCGAGGGCACGGACCTGGCGGCGTTCTGCGTCGAGGTCGCCCAGGAGGGCGGGGAGGACGCCGACGCCCCGTACACCTCGGCGCGCAACGCCTTCCCCGGCATCGTGACCGGCATCAAGCTGGGCAGCGTCGGGGCCCAGGTGGAGATCCAGGCCGGTCCGCACCGCGTGGTGTCGCTGCTGACCCGGGAGGCGGTGGAGGAACTGGGCCTGGTGGTGGGCATGCGGGCCACCGCCCGGGTGAAGTCCACCAGCGTCTTCGTGGACCGCGTCTGAGGCGCGCGGCCCCCCGGCACCTCAGGTGAAGACCCCCGCGCGGGCCGCCTCGTAGGCGGACCGCGCCGCGCGCCGCGCCGTGGCCTCGTCCAGGGGCAGCGCGCTGGTCAGGAACCGGTAGTACAGCGGCGCGGACACGGCGCGGACGACCTCGGCGGGGTCGGTGCCCGCCGGCAGTTCCCCCCGCTCCACGGCCGACGCCGCGCAGGGCGCCCATTCCGCGACCCGGACCTCGTAGAAGCGGTGGAGGGCCTCGGCCGTGCGGGCGTCCCCCGTGGCGGCGGCGATCACGGCCTTGAACAGGGCTCCCTGGCGCGGGTCGGCCAGGGTTCGGCGGACGAGTTCGGCGTTGGCCGTCAGGTCCTCCAGCAGCGAGCCCGTGTCGGTGCGCGGCAGTGACTGTTCGGCCATGTCCGTCAGCAGGTCGGCGACGAGTGCGGCCACCGTGCCCCAGCGCCGGTAGACGGTGGTCTTGCCGACCTGCGCGCGGCGGGCCACCTCGGCGAGGTCCAGCCCGTGGAAGCCCTGCTCGGCGAGGGTGTCCCCGGCCGCCTCCAGAACGGCCGCCCGTACGCGCGCCGTCCGCCCCCCGGGGCGCAGCGTCCCGGGCTCGGGTTCGGGTTCGGGTTCGGGTTCGGGCGCGGGTTCGGGCTCGACGGGATCGTTCGACAACTTCATAACGGGTCTCCGGTTCCATTAGTGGCGCACGGCTGCTACTTTGGGATCACCTTAACGGGTCTGCGGTCCCGTTATCGTCCATCCGTCGAAGCCGAAGGGAACCGTCATGGAAGCCACGGAAGCCATGGAGTACAGGCAGCTCGGATCGTCCGGACTCAAGGTCCCCGCGCTCAGCTTCGGAGCCGCCACCTTCGGCGGCAGCGGCCCCCTCTTCGGCGCCTGGGGCACCACCGACACCGAGGAGGCCCGCCGCCTCGTCGACATCTGCCTCGAAGCCGGCATCAACCTCTTCGACACCGCCGACGTCTACTCCGCCGGCGCCTCGGAGGAGGTGCTCGGGCAGGCGCTCAAGGGCCGCCGCGACCGGGTCCTGATCTCCACCAAGGCCGGACTGCCCACCGGCGACGGCCCCCTGGACGCGGGCACCTCCCGCTCCCGCCTGATCAAGGCCACCGAGGACGCCCTGCGCCGCCTCGACACCGACTACATCGACCTCTTCCAGCTCCACGCCTTCGACGCCGCGACCCCCGTCGAGGAGGTGCTCTCCACCCTCGACCGACTCGTGCGCGACGGCAAGATCCGCTACGTCGGCGTCTCCAACTTCGCCGGCTGGCAGCTCATGAAGTCCCTGTCCGCCGCCGAACGACACGGCCTGCCCCGCTACGTCGCCCACCAGGTCCACTACTCCCTCGTCGGCCGCGACTACGAGTGGGACCTGATGCCCCTGGGCCACGACCAGGGCGTCGGCGCCCTCGTGTGGAGCCCGCTCGGCTGGGGCCGGCTCACCGGCCGACTGCGCCGCGGCCTGCCCCTGCCCGCCGGCAGCCGGCTCCACGCGACCGCCGACTACGGCCCGCCCGTCGACGACGAACTCCTCTACGACGTGGTCGACGTCCTCGACGCGGTGGCCGAGGAGACCGGCCGCACGATCCCGCAGGTCGCCATCAACTGGCTGCTGCGCCGCCCCACCGTGGCCTCCGTCATCATCGGCGCCCGCAACGAGGAACAACTGCGCCAGAACATCGGGGCCGTCGGCTGGAGCCTGACGCCCGACCAGGTGGCCCGCCTCGACGCGGTGAGCCGGCGCCCGGCCCCGTACCCCCACTTCCCCTACGAGCGCCAGGAGGGCTTCGCCCGCCTGAACCCCCCGCTCGTCTGATCCGGGGTCGGACGGGCGCGCGCCCTGCGCGCCGCGCCCCGATCGTCCGTCATGGTGGGCGGAGAAGGGCGGCCGGGACCGCCCGCGAGCGCGTCCCCGAGGAGCCGTCACGTGAGCGAACAGGACAACGGGGTGCGCCGGCTGCCGCTGCCCGGATGGATGCGCCGGCACACCCCGCTGCTGAGCCGGGTGCTGGACCAGTTCCGCAGCGTACGGATCCTCGACTGCGCGACCCGGCTCGCCGCCCAGGCCTTCCTCGGCGGGGTGCCCGCGCTGTTCGTGATCGCCGCCCTCGCCCCCGACTGGCTCAAGGAGGACCTCGTCGAATCGCTGCGCAGCGCCGTCGGCCTCCAGGACGCCGCGCTGGACCAGGTGACGGCCGTCTACGCCGCCACCGACGAGGTGGCCAAGGCGAGCACCGGCGGGGTGGGCATCATCGTGACCCTGCTGTCGGCGACCGCGTGCAGCCGCGCCCTCCAGAGCACCTGCGAACGGGCCTGGCACCTGCCCAAGGCCAAGGCCGCGCTCGCCGCCTGGCGGTGGGTCGCGTGGATCGTCGTGTGGCTGACGGCGCTGCTCTTCCAGGGCCCCGTGCTGAACGCCTTCGGGACGGGGCGGATCGCCGGGTTGGTCCTCGCGACCCTCGCCGCCACCCTGCTGTGGTGGTGGACGCAGCACCTGCTGCTCGGGGGCCGGGTGCCGTGGCTGCCGCTGCTGCCCGGCGCGCTGCTGGCCGGTGTGGGGCAGCAGGCGCTGTCGCTGGGGTCGCGGATCTACATGCCGGCCGCGGTCAACCGCAGTCTGGGGGAGTTCGGCGGACTCGGCGCGGTCTTCGTCCTGCTGTCGTGGCTGATCGTGCTGTTCACCATCGTCACCGTCGCCATCGCCCTGGGCCAGGTCATCGCCCGCGAACCCTGGCCGGCCCGGTTGCTCGGCACGCCTCAGGAGGAGCCCCGCTGACCTGCTCCCGTCCGCTCCGCCGGTCCCGCCGGTCCCGCCCGGCCGCCCGCGGCCAGCAGGGCGAGGACGGCGAGCACCGCGAGGAGCACCAGCACCAGCAACAGCACGGTGAGCACCGTCGGGTGGTTCCACAGGGCGAAGACCAGGGCGACGACGAGCACCGCGGCGGTCGTCAGCCACCGCCGGTTCGCCTCCACCCACCGGCCCGCGCCGCCCGGGTCCACCCCGTGGGCCAGACCCCAGCGGGCCGCGGAGTCCGCGGTGCGTTCGGAGCCGCGCCGCACGGCGCCCGGCAGCCGGCCGGGCCCGGTGAGCCAGGCGCCGAGCGCGACGACCACGCCCAGGACGATCGCCGTGCGCAGGGCGGTGCGCAGGAAGCGCACCAGGGTGTCGAAGACGGCCGCCGCGGCCGCCGGCGACTGCACCTGCTCGGGCAGCCGGTCGAGGTAGACGTGGCGTACGACGACCAGCGCGACGGACACCAGGAGGCAGGCGGCCGCCGCGCACAGCGCGGTGGTGACCAGGGCCCGGCGCCGGCGCCGGGCGAGCAGCACCCCGGCCGCGCCCAGCAGGACGGTGAGGACGGGCAGCCAGTTGCCGACGACGTCCAGGAGGTGCACGGCCCCGCGGATCTTCCCCAGTTGGTCGGAGTGGAAGAGCACGAGCCGCTTGTCCACCTCGGGGATCTTCTCGGCGGGGGCCAGCCCCGCCTTCACCAGGTCCTGCTTGACCTCGTCCACGGCGGCGCCGAGGTCCAGGGTCACCGTGCCCCCGTCGACCTCGACGGGCCCGCGCCCGTGGCCGGTGAGCGCCCGTACGACGGAGGCGTGCGCGAGGCGGTTGGCCCCGACCCACAGCCGCTCGAAGCGGTCGCCCTCGACGAAGCGGGTCGCCGCCTTCGTGACGGCCCGGTCGGTGGCCTCGTCGAGCTGCGGGCCGAGCGCCCTGACCGCGGTGCCGACCGCCGGCGGCAGCCCGCGGTCCTGCAACCAGGCCGCGAGGTCGGCCGTGATCCGGGGCCCGTCCACGCGTACGTCGGCGGCCTGGGTGATCCGCCCGACGGCCGCGGCCCGGATCGCCGGGTCGGTGGCGAGCGGGGTGACGGTCTGCACGTAGCGGCGGTCGTCCAACACGATGTCGTGGACCCACACGGTCAGCAGTGACACCGGCACCAGCAGGCAGGTGAGCGCGATCAGTACGGCGGACAGCCCGGCGCGGGCGGCCCGCCCGCCCCGCCCGCCCCGCCGACCGTCGGCGGGCGGAGGCGGGCCGGACGGCGCGTCACCGGTCGGCCCGTTCCCGGGCGGCGGGGTCGACGGCGGGTTCGACGACGGGCTCGACGGCGGGTTCGACGGCGGGTTCGACGGCGGGTTCGACGGCACGTTCTCGGACGGCACGCTCATGCCGTCCATTGGATCCCCGGCCGCGCGCCGCCGCGCGCCCGGTTACCCCGTCCGGGCCTGGGGGCGGGCGCGTTCGGCCCGCTCCCGGCCCGGCGGCGGCTACCGCGGCTCGTGTCCCTGCGCGCGCAGGACGTCGGCCACGCGCGGGGGCTCGTAGGCCTCGCCCTTGAGGACCTTGCCGTCCTCGCGGCGGGCGGGGCGGCCGTCCGGGCCCAGCTTGGACATGTTGGCGCGGTGGACCTCGGCGAGCACCGCGTCGAGGTCGATGCCGTGGACGGCGGCGGTCCCGTAGGCGATGTAGACCACGTCGGCCAGCTCGTGGGCGATGTCGACGAGCCGCCCGGACTCGGTGGCCTCGGCCAGTTCGGTCACCTCCTCCTGGAGCAGCACCTGACGGTGCGCGGCCAACGCGGGCGCGACGGAGGTCGGTCGGGTCGCGAGGTCCAGCCCGAAGGCCTCGTGGAACGCGCGGACCAGTTCCTGGGGGGTGGGTGAGGTGGTCATGCGGCCCTGCCTTCGGTCGTGGGGGAGGTGGGGGAGGCGTGGTCGGCGCCGGCGCGGCGCAGTGCGAGCACCGCGTTGTGGCCGCCGAAGCCGAAGGAGTTGCTGAGGACGACGTCGCCGCCGGTCGGCAGGCCGCGCGGGACGAACGTCACCACGTCCAGGTCGCAGGCGTCGTCGCGGTCGTCGCAGCCGAGGGTGGGCGGTACGAGGCCGTGGTGCAGGGTGAGCGCGGCCACCACCCCCTCGACGCCGCCGGCGCCGCCCTGGAGGTGCCCGATGTTGCCCTTGACGGCCGTGACCGGCACCCCCTCGGCGTCCGGGGAGCCGGCCGCGCGTTCGTCCAGGAAGCGGCGCAGCGCCGTGGCCTCGGCCAGGTCCCCCTCGACGGTGGCGGTGGCGTGCGCGTTGACGTGGACGACGTCGGCCGGGACGGAACCCGCGTCGGCGAGCGCGCGGCGCAGGGCGAGGAGGATCCCCGCGCCGGAGGGGTCGGGTGCGACGAGGTGGTGGGCGTCGGCGGACAGCCCCCAGCCGGCGGCCTCGCAGTAGACGCGGGCCCCGCGGGCGCGGGCGTGTTCCTCGGACTCCAGGACGACCAGTCCGGCGCCCTCGCCGTGGACGAAGCCGTCGCGGTCCTTGGCGAAGGGGCGCGAGGCGCGGTCGGGTTCGGCGTTGCGGGTCGACAGGGCGCGCATGGCGGTGAAGGCGGCCATCACGGCGGGGGTGACGGCGGCCTCCGTGCCGCCCGCGAGGACGACGTCGACGTGGCCGTGGCGGATGCGGTCGATGGCCGCTCCGATGGCCTCCGTGCCCGAGGCGCAGGCGCTGATGACGGTCCGGGCCTCGCCGGTGATCCCGAGTTCGAGGGAGATCTGCGCGGCCGGCTGGGAGGGCACCGTCATGGCGGCGGTGAGCGGTGAGACCCGCTCGGGGCCCTTCTCGCGCATCCTGCGGTCCCCCTCGACGAGGACCGGGGCGCCGCCGATGATGGTGCCGACGCTCACGCCGACCCGGCTCGGGTCGAGGCCGCTGTCGAGGGTCCCCGACTCCTCGAAGCCGGCGTCGCGCCAGGCCTCGCGGGCGGCGACCACCGCGAACTGGGCGGCGCGGCCCATGCGTCGGGCCCGGACGCGGGGCAGCAGGTCGGCGGGGTCGACGGGGACGGTCGCGGCGATGCGCACCGTCTGGTCGGAGAACTCCTCGTCCGGCAGGGCGCGTACGCCGCTGCGTCCCTCCAGGAGTCCTCGCCACAGGGAGGGGACACCGACGCCGAGCGGGGTGATCGCCCCCAGGCCGGTGATGACGACCCTGCGAGGTGTCGCGTGGGTCACTTCTACGTGCCGGCCGGGGGTGGTGGGCGGCTGGTGCATGTGGTTCTGCTTTCCTGTTCCATGCTTTCAACTGTCGGTCCGTGCTCGACAGTTGCCTGCATGAAAGTCACGTCGTGGACGCCCGCGCAAGGTCTTGAGACGCGCGTCACCCGATACCCCGCAATGGGGCTTCGAGTCGGCGGTCGTGACAGGGGTGCGCGGTACACTTCGACACCAGATCACGCCCTGAACGGGTGAGCACCATCGCGGGGGGAATTTTAACGATGGGGACAACTGGCGTTCACAGACGGGCTCCCGATTCCGAGCCCGCTCCCCAGGTGATGGAGCTGCCTCAGCTCCTGCGCGTCTGGCGGAGTGACGCGGGTCGTAAACTGCGCCGGGACCGTGCGATTCCGCAGAAGGAAGTCGCCGAAATCATGGGCGTGAGCGAACGGTGGTACCGGAGTCTGGAATCCGGTGATTCTATTTCGCTGTCCAGTGACATATTGGGTCGGCTTTCCGAGGCATTGGTTCTGGGGCCCGACGAGCGCATGGTCCTCTACAGTCGCGCGCTCGACGGGGCGGGACTCGCCCTCACGGACGAGGAGGGCGCGGCCGAGAACCAGCTCGCGCTGTTGCAGGTGGTGACGGCCCAGACGCAATTCCCCGCCTATCTCACCGACGCCTGCTGGAACATCGTCGGCTACAACACCCTCATGTCCACCTGGTTCCCCTGGGTCCTGGAGCCCGGCGCGAACCTGATGCGGTGGGCGCTGACCGATCCGAGCGCCCGCGAGCAGATGCTGGACTGGGGCCGGCACGCCGAGGTCTACCTCGCCATGGTGCGGTTCGCCCTGGCCACGGGCACGCACAAGGAGTCGTTCGACCAGCTCCTCGACCAGGTCCTGCGGGATCCCGAGTGCGCCCGGATCTGGGCGCGGGGGCCGAAGGTCATCGCCTTCCGCCACGGGCACCGGTACCGGCTGAGCCTGCCGCACGTCTCGCCGGAGCCGATCACCGTCAACTCCCAGGTGCTGCTCCCCGCCTATCAGCACGGACTGCGCTGCGTGATGCTGCTTCCGCAGACGCCTCCCGTGTCGACGTCCCCCGCGCGGCCCCCCGCCGCGTCGGGGTCCGTCCTTCCCCACTCGCAATAACGTCACAGTACACGCGGAACCGCGCCGCGGACCGGCAAAGTTCTGCCGCTTCCGCATTCTTCCGACGGGCGACCGGCAAACATTTGCCGGTCGCCTTTCGTTTGTTCTCCTTGTCCGATTCCCAATGCTCAGGAAACGGACAAGTCGGTACAGCGGCAAACTTCTGCCGCTTGACGAACGCTTGAGCCGCCGACCATCCTCGTGCCACCGAAAGCGTTTTCCACCGAAAGCCTTCCGGCGCATCGTTCACACAGGTCGACCGATATCCGGTCGACTCCGTCCCGGCGTACGCGAGTCATCTCGTGGGCGCGTACGGGCATTTTCCCGTCGGAGATCCTGACCGATTCCTGAGATCGCGCGCGCACCGCGCTGCCATTGACGTCCACCTACAGGTCGCACCACGGCCTGAGCAGTCACATGAAGGTCTTAGAGCATGGCACTGCAATTCGCGAGCACGGCCAACCGGACCGTGCTCGCCCGCCGGCAACGCAATCGCCTCGACCAGGCTTTCGTCGAAGCCGACTACCGCAGCCGCTTCCGTACCTGGGAACGCGTCGCCACCGTCCGCAACAGCCCCGTCCGGGTGCTCGACGGCGACGGCGAGCTGTTCTTCAGCCCCGAACTCGTACCCGCCCTCGCCCACCCGATCCTCCGGGCGGCGCGGCCGCAGGTCCGCGAGACGCTGCTCGTCCACCGCCTCTACGAATACCTCAAGTTCACGATCGACCTCGAGCAGAGCGCCGTCATCCCGGTCACCGGGCACATCAGCCGCGGCATGTCCGGACTGGACCTGCCCGAACCGATGCGCATGGACGCCTTCAAGATCGTCACCGACGAGGCCTGGCACGCGCAGTTCACCTACGAGATCCTGCGCGACGTCCGCGCCCGCACCGGCATCGCACCGGCCCTGCCGGACACGCCGACGTTCACCGCCGAACTGGCCCGGATCCACGAGGAACTCCCGAGCGAGATCCGCGGCCTGGACGAGATGCTCTTCGCCATCGTCAGCGAGACGCTCATTTCCTCCATCCTCGACGAACTGCCCCGCGACGAACGGCTCCCCGAGGGCGTCCGCGAGATGGTCGCCGACCACGCCGTCGACGAGGCCAAGCACCACTCCTACTTCTCGACGCTGCTGCGCCACCTGTGGCCCGCGATGACGCGCCGCGAACGCGAGCTCGCCGGCCCGTACATCCCCCGGCTGATCTTCGCCTTCCTGGAGCCGGACTACGAGAGCGCCGCCCTGGGCCTGCGGGCGTCCGGGCTCGCCGGCCACGAGGTCGAAGAGGTCATGACGGACGTCTACACCCGCGAGAAGACCGTGGACGACGTGCGCCGCGGCGCCGCGCCCACCCTCCAGTACTTCATCGAGGCCGGGGCGCTGGAACACGGCGCCACCCTCGAGGCCTTCCAGGAATCGGGGTTGATCGCGTGAGGCCCGCCATCGTCTCGGCCGCACGGGCCCTGACGCCGACCGTCACCCAGTACTGGCTCACCCACCAGGACGGCGACGCGCCCCTGCCGGCCGCCGTACCCGGTCAGCACGTCACGCTGCGCGTCGGACCCCGGGTGAAGACCTTCACCGTCGTCGCCGCCGACGAGGACGGCTACGAGCTGGCCGTCCGCACCCGCGAGCGCGGCGGACAGCGCGACCACGTGTCGCCGCGGCTGCACGTCGGCGCCCGGGTCCGCGTCGGCGAGCCGGGCGGCCGGTTCACCGCCGAGAACCCCGCACCGTTCAGCCACTTCCTGGCCGCCGGCGTGGGCGTCAACCCGATCCTCGCGCTGCTGGAGAGCGGCCGGGTGCGCGACTGGCGGCTGGTCTACGTCGACCGGGGCGCCGCCGAGTTCCCCTTCCTCGACCGGCTCCACGCGCTGGCGGCCGCGCAGAACGGCACCGTCGTCGTCTTCGACACGGCCGCGCACGGCCGCCCCGACTGGACCGCCGTCGTCACGGGCATCCCGACCGGCGCCACCCTCGGCGTGTGCGGGCCGCCCGCGATGGTGGCGCAGGTCCGGGCCGCCGCGGAACTCGTCCCCGGCACCCGGAACCTGGCCACCGACGGCCCCTCGGCGGGGTCGGCGGGCGACGTGCCCGCGTCCGTCGAGGTGGAGTGCGCCAAGACCGGCGTCACCTTCGAGTTCGGGCAGAACCAGCCCCTGTTGGACGCGCTCCAGAGCAACGGCGTACCCGTGCCGTCCTCGTGCCGGCAGGGCATCTGCGGGACCTGCGAGGTCCAGGTGCACGACGGCCGCATCGACCACCGCGACGAGGTGCTGACCGACCAGGAGAAGGACGAGTCGCGCTACATGATCCCGTGCGTGAGCAAGTCGATCGGCGAGCGGCTCGTCCTCAACGTCTGACCCGCCCCGAACGCCCGGTGCCCCCCGCCTCATGACCAGGAAGACCGCTGTGAACCAGCTCATCGACGACTACGCCGGCCGACTCGGCCTGAGCACACCCCTGGAGCCGACCCTCGACTGCCTGCGCCGGCTGCACGAGGCCCACCTGTACACCGTCCCCTTCGAGAACTTCGGCATGCACCGCAACGCGGAGCGCGGCCTGGGCGAGGAGGTCCTGCACGCGGCGATCGTGCGGGGCCGCCGGGGCGGCATCTGCTTCGAGACCGGACTGATGATGCGGTGGCTGTTCGAGGCCTGCGGATTCGACCACGAGGTCCGCCTCGCCTCCTGCGTCAACCCGACGTACGGTCTCGGCCCGGCCACCCACCAGGTCTTCGTCGTGACCATCGACGGAACCCGCTGGCTCTTCGACATCGGCTACGGCGCCCAGGGCCCCCGGGGCCCGTTCCCGCTGGTGGACGGCGAGGGCTTCGAGCACCCGGCGCTGTCCACCCGGGTCGCCAAGGTGGCCCCCGCCGGCGAGGGCGGCGCCCCGGTGTGGGAGGTCTCCATCCGCGAGCACGCGACGGGCGCGACCGAGTGGCGCGAGATCTACCGCTTCGTGGACGCCCCGGCGGCGGACATCGACCTGGAGATGGCGCACTTCTACACGGTCGCCTCCCCCGACAGCCTGCTGAACCGGCACAAGGTGGCGAGCGTCCCCACCCCCACCGGGCGGGTCAGCGTCCGCGACCTGTTCCTGACGGTCGTCCACGACGGCGTCAGCACGACCACCCCCATCGCGGACCGCGCGGAACTGCGCGCGCTGCTCGAACGACACTTCGGCCTCGTCGTGCCCGAGCGCGAGCTGGCACCGGCACTGGCCGGGGCGCCCGAGCCCTCGCCGGCCGCCGTGCCCGTTCCCGCGGCCGGCGCTCCCGCCGTGGCTCCCGCCCCCGCCGCGCCCGTTCCCGCGTACGCCTCCGCGCCCGAAAGGCACTGACCCATGCACTACCTGACCGTCCCGGGCTACACCGGATCCGGCCCCGACCACTGGCAGACGCACCTGGAGAACACCTACGCGGACTTCACCCGCGTCGTCCAGGACGACTGGGAGGTCGTCGACCGCGGCCGTTGGGTCGCCCGCCTCGACGAGGCCGTGCGCGCCGTCGACGGGGACGTCTTCCTCATCGGGCACAGCTGCGGATCGGTGACCATCGCGCAGTGGGCCGCGACCCGCTACGACCGCCGCGTCGTCGGCGCGCTGCTGGTGGCCCCGGCCGACGTCGACGCGCCCGACGTGATGCCCGCCATCGCCCCCCAGGCCCCCCTGCCGACGAGCGCGCTGCCGCTGCCGACGCACCTCGTCGTCTCCGACGACGACCCGTTCCTGTCGCTGCAGCGGGGCATGGCGCTCGGCAAGCGGTGGGGGAGCGAGGTCGAGGTCATCCCGGGCGGGGTCCACTTCGCCACGCGGGACGGCTTCGGCCCGTGGCCGTACGCGGCCGAGCTGATCGGGCGGCTCTCCGGAGCCGCTCCCGTACCGACCCAGGAACGTGTTCCCGTTGCCCAGTAGGTTCTCGGCGGTGCCCCGGCCCGTCTACTTCTATCTCGCCGCCTCCTTCTTCATGGGGCTCGCGAACACCATCTTCGACGTGGTGTTCAACTTCTACCTCGCCGAGCGCGGCATCCAGGAGGCCGACGCGGGCGTGATCTACGCGATCGCCACCGGCGCCATGGCCGTCGCGGTCGTCCCGCTGCTGTTCCTGCGCCGGTACGCCTCGCAGCGCGCGCTCCTCATCGGCGCCTCGGTGCTCTACACCGTGCCCTTCGCCGGGCTGCCGTTCGTCTCCTCGGTCGCCTCGGCCTCCGTCGTGCTCAGCCTGATCCTCTCCGGGATGCTCGGCCTGCTGTCGGTGGGCAACGCCATCGCGGGCGCGCAGGTCCCCGAATCCGCCCGGACGCGCCTGTTCAGCGCGTTCTTCATCAGCTACCTGGGCGCCGGCGTCATCGGCTCCGCGCTGGTGTCCGTCGTCAGCGGTTGGCTGGACACGAGCGACCTGGAGAAGTACCGCTTCTTCCTGCTGCTGTCGTTCCTCGCGGCGTGCGTGATGCTCGTGCTGCGCTTCCCGTCCGGCAAGGCGGTCCCGCAGGCCGCCGCCGCGACCGGGGAGCGGGCGCCCGAAGCGCCGCCGGAGACCCGCAACTTCGTCGCGCTGTTCCTCGCCGCCGGCTTCCTGGGCGCGTCGATCGCGCTGTTCTTCCGGTTCGCCAACGTCCTCTTCGCGCAGGTCTACGACATCTCCGTGAGCGACATCTCGCTCATCCTCGGCACCGACAAGATCGTCAGCATCTTCGGCGCGATCTTCGCGCCCGTGCTGGTCAAGCGCTACTCCCTGCGCCCCAGCGCGGTGATCTTCGGCGTGCTCGCGGTCGTCGGCCTGCTCGTGCAGTCCCTGACCGTGCCGCTCGTCGTCTTCGTCGTGCTCTACCTGCTGCGCCTGCTGTTCAACTACTGCCTGATGCCGCTGCTGGACACGGTCGCGATGTCGGGCTTCGCCCCGGCCCGCCAGATGGTCTCCATCGGCCTGCGCCAGTCCTCGTTCTACCTGGGCGGCGCCGGCGCGGCGGCCCTCTACGGATGGCTGCTCGACGACGGCCGGTGGCAGGCGGCCCTGTGGTTCTCCGCCGGCTGCGCCCTGGTCGGCTCGCTCGCCATGACGTTCGTACGCGGCTCCGAGCCCGGCCGACCGGCCGATGCGGCCGCGGACACGGCCGAGGCCACGGCCGCCGACGGGGACGGGCCGACGCCGAAGAAGCCGAAGAAGGAGGCGGCACATGCCTGACACCCCGAACCCGACCGGCCGGCTCGTGGTGGTGGACCCGTACTCCAGCGGCTCGGTCCTCGCCCGCCGCGCCGCCGAGCGCCACGGCATGGACGCCGTCGCCGTACTGACCCCCGGGACGCTCCCCGCCGCGCTCCGCGCCTCCTACCCGGCCGGCGACTTCGCCGCGGAGGTGCCCTTCACGGACGTGGCGAGGACCGCGGCGGCCGTGGAGGCCCTGTGCGGCGGCCGGCCGCGCCACCTCATCTGCGGTTCCGAGCCCGGCGTCGAGGCCTACGACGCCCTCGCGGAACACTGGGGGCTGCGCCCCAACTCCGGCCCTTCGGAGCCGCGTCGGGACAAGTTCCTGATGCAGGCCCGGCTCAAGGAGGCCGGGGTGCCCTACATCCCGCACCACCTGGGCACGGACACCGAGTCGATCGTGGCCTGGTGCGCGGGGAGCGGCCTGGCGCAGTACGTCCTGAAGCCGGTGAAGTCCTTCGCCACCGACGGGGTGTTCTTCTGCGCCGACCTGGACGAGGTGCGCGCCGCCTGCGGGCTGCTGTTCGCGCGCAGCGACCTGTCCGGGGTGCCGATCACCGAGATCCTGGTCGAGGAACGGCTGGTGGGGCCGGAGTTCGTCGTCGACTCGGTGTCGCTGGACGGCGAGGCGTTCGTCGTCGACATGTTCCGGTACGAGAAGGAGACGGTCGACGGGAACCCGGTCTACCGCGCGATGGCCTCGGTGGACGTCGGCGAGCACCCGGAGGTCGTGGCCTACGTGGAGCGGGCCCTCGCGGCGCTGGGCATCGACAACGGTCCGGCCCACAGCGAACTGATCCTCACCGCGGACGGCCCGGTGCTCATCGAGACGGGCGCGCGGATGCACGGCGGGCTGGGACCGAAGCTGGTCGAGGCCTCGTCCTCGCACTCGTTGATCGACCTGACGCTGGCCTCGCGCGTGGCGCCGGCGGAGTTCCTGGAGCGGACCCGGGTGCGGCCGACCCTGCGCCGCGGGGTGGTGGAGTGCTTCCTGTTCGCGCCGACGGCGGGCGTGCTCACCGCGAACCGGATCGCGGAGCGGTGCGGGGGCCTCGACAGCTTCCTGTTCGACACCTGCGCGCAGGTGCCGGGCGACCGGATCGAGAAGACGGTCGACCTGATCACCTCCTACGGGCGGGTCGTCCTCGCCCACGAGGACCCGGACGTGCTCGCGCGGGACACCGAGTACGTCCTCGCGCTGGACCGCAGCGGCGGACTCATCGAGGTGCGGCCGGAGGACTGACGCCCTCGGGCGCGGCGGCGGGCGGCGGCCCCGGATCCATGGGATCCGGGGCCGCTCCGTCGTACCGGGCGGACCGGTGCGCGTCGCCGTCGCCGTCGCCGTCCACCGGGGCCGGGGTCGGGGCGGGGACGGTGAAGATCCGGTCCAGGTGGTGGCGCAGCACCTCGACGGCCGATTCGGGTCCGCGCTGGCCGACGAGGATGGAGGTGCCCATCGTCGCGGCCATCGCGAGCAGGCCGATCGCCTCGATCCGGGCGTCCGCTGCGGGATCGGCGGCGCCGTCCGCCTGCGCCCGGGCGATCAGCCCGGCCAGGGCGTCCTCGGCGGCGTCGGGGTTGGCGATGAACGACCGGTCGGCGAGGGACTCGTCCGTCACGGACAGGATCGCGTAGGCGCTGTAGAGGAGGTGGAAGGTGCGGCTCTCCTCGTCGGTGGGCAGCGAGGCCAGCAGCAGGGCCTCGGCGGTCTCGCGCGGGCCCGGGGCGGGCCCGACGGCGGCGAGGCGGGCGCCGACGCGGGCGGTGAAGCGGTCGGTCAGGTGCTGGAGCCCGTAGAGGAGCAGCTTCTCCTTGGTCTCGAAGTAGTACTGGACGAGCCGCAGGGACACCCCGGCCTCGGCCGCGACGTCGCGCATGCCGACGGCGTGCAGTCCGCGCCGTCCGGCGACCCGGACGAGCGCCTCGGCGATCTGCGCCCGCCGTTCCTCGTGGTCCACGCGCTTCGGCATGGTCTGCGGCTCTCCTGTTCGTCGGCCTCGGTGGGTCCCGATGGGTCCCGGTGGGTCCCGGTGATTTTCATGGTACCGCCGTACCAAGACAATGATACGGTCGTACCACGAAGAACGGATCCACCAGGAGGTGCCCCGTGCCCGTTTCCCCGTCCGCGCCGTCCCCGTCCCGTCCGCGCCGCGACATCGGCCGCTACGTCAACGACACCCTGCGCGACCGCTACTTCGCCACCTGCGACGCCCTCTTCGCGATGGGGGCGCCCATCCGCTCCGAGACCGACGTGGAGACCAGCTTCGGCACCACCCGCGTCTACCGGTTCGGCCCCACCGACCCCGCCGCCGAGTCCCGTACGCCCGTCGTCCTCATCCACGGCTCCGGCGGCTGCTCCGCGATGTGGTACCCCAACACCCCCGCGCTCAGCGCCGAACGACCCGTCTACGCCTTCGACACCCCCGGCGACCCCGGCCGCAGCGTCCATCGCGAACCCATGTGGCAGCCCGAGCGCGCCGCCCAGTGGATGGACGAGGTGTTCGAGGGCCTCGGCCTGGACCGCGTCCACCTCGTCGGGTCCTCCTACGGCGGCTGGCTGGTCATCAACCAGGTGCACCGCCGCCCCGAACGCCTCGCCTCCGTCACCGCCCTCGACCCGGGCGGACTGGAGAAGGTGGGCCTGCGCTTCTTCGTGTGGATCTTCGCCAGCCTCTTCGCCACCTTCGCGCCCAAGGCACTGCGCCCGCGCCTGGCCTCCTGGCTGGAGCAGCCCGTGCTGGTCGTCCCCGAGCTGCGCGTCTGGATCCAGGCCCAGGTCCGCGCCTTCCGGATCCGCCGACCCGCCCCGCTGCCGCTCAGCGACGCCGAACTGGGCACGATCCGCACGCCGTTCTACCTGATCATGGGAAAGCGCAGCCTGCTGGTGCACCCCAAGCGACAGCTGGAACGCGTCCCGCGCATCATTCCCGGGGCCCGCGCGGAGATCGTCGAGGGGACCGGACACGGCCCCCAGATCGACCACCCCGCCTTCGTCAACCCCCGGATGCTGAGCTTCATGGAGGACGTCGACTCCCTCGACCACGCCCGGTAGCCCGAACGGGTCCCGCCCCGCCCCACCCGATCCCGTGATCGTCGCCGACCGGTCACGAATGGAGAAGCCGGCGGGGAGGGGCCCGGACTAACGTTTCGGCCATGGACATCAGCATTCACACCAGCTTCCTCCCGCACGAGGACCCCGAGGCCTCCCTGGCCTTCTACCGCGACGTCCTCGGCTTCGAGGTCCGCAACGACGTCGGCCAGGGCAAGATGCGCTGGATCACCGTCGGCCCCGCCGGACAGCCCGGCACCTCCATCCTGCTGGCCCCGCCGGCCGTCGACCCCGGGATCACCGACGACGAGCGACGCACCATCGCCGAGATGATGGCCAAGGGCACCTACGGCTGGATCCTGCTGGCCACCCCGGACCTCGACGGCACCTTCGAGAAGATCCAGTCGGCCGGTGACGTCGAGGTCGTCCAGGAGCCGATCGAGCAGCCGTACGGCATCCGCGACTGCGCCTTCCGCGACCCGGCGGGCAACCTGATCCGCATCCAGGAACTGCGTTAGGGCCGGGCGGAGGTACCGCATGTGCCTCCCCGGATGGGGCGAGGCCCTGACCCTCGCCCGGCGTCGGAGCGACTTCGCCCGACTGCGCCGCGTCCGCGACCGCATCGACCGCGAGCACGCCCGGCCCTGGACGTCGAGGCGCTCGCCCGGGCCGCCGACATGGCGCCCCGCCACCTCAGCCGGCTCTTCCGCCTCGCGTACGGTGCCCAGCCCCACGCCTACCTGCTGGCCCGCCGCGCGGAACGCGCCGCGACGGCGGCCCGCCACGGCGTCACCGCCCCCCGCCCGGCCTGACGGGCCCGCCACGCCCGAACGGACCGGTCGCCGCCCTCGTCCGGGCGGGGCCCTCGCCCGAGGCGGGCGCCGAGCCCCGCGCGGCCGCGCTACGCGTCCGCCACCGCCCGCAGCGGATCCAGCGCCGCCGCCCGCCGCGCGGGGACGAACGCCGCGACCGCGCCCACCGCGAGCGACAGCAGGCAGACCAGGGCGAGGGTCCCCCAGGGCAGCACGAGCGCGTACCCCTTCATCGCCCCGTTGGCCAGCGAACCGACCGCCCAGGCGCTGAACACACCGCCCACCAGGCCCAACAGCGTGCCGAAGGCGGCGACGAGCACGGCCTCCGACCGGATCATCCGCCGCACGCCGGCGCGGTCCATGCCGAGCGCGCGCAGTACGCCGATCTCCCGGGTCCGTTCCGCCACCGACATGGCCAGCGTGTTCACGATGCCGAGCGCGCCGACCGCGACGCCCAGCGCGAGCAGCCCGTACATCAGGGCCAGCAGGTCGCCGACGCTGCCCGCCGCCTCCCGGACCAACGACGCCCGGTCCTGCACCTTCAGCAGCGGGTTGTCGCCCACCGCCGCCCGCAGCCGCTTCGCCGTCGCGTCCGACGTCGCCGCGCCCGCGGCCCCGCCGTCGGCGCGTACGAGGACCCGCTGCGCGGAATCGGGCCGGAAGGCGCTGCGCCGCACCTCGGAGCGGTCGCCGAGCGCGTCGCCCGCCGTCGGGTTGTCCTCGTAGACGCCGACGACGGTGTACGGACGCGGCTCCTGGTCGCGGCCCATGCGCGCGGCGAGCCGGTCGCCCGCCGCGAGGTGGTTCTCCCGGGCGAGGCTGCGGGACACCGCGATCCGCCCCGGGCCGAGGCCCTCGGCGGAGCCGCCGACGAAGTCCAGCCGCATGACCCGGTCCACGACGGCCGGGTCGACCCCGGACAGCCGGCGGACCATGCCGCCGGTGACGAGCGTGGAGTCCGCGACGGCCGTGGCCGTGCGCACCCCGGGGACGGCGGCCACCCGGCGCACGGCGTCCGCGTCGATGCCGTGGGTGGGGGTGCGGGTGCCGATCACCCAGTCGGCGGCGAGCCCGGCGGCGGCCTGCCGGTCCAGGGCCCGCCCGGTGGACTCCCCGATGACGGCGAGCCCGGCCACCAGCGCCGTGCTGATCATCAGGGCGGAGGCGGTGGCCGCCGTACGCCGCGGGTCGCGCAACGCGTTCTCGCGCGCCAGGTGCCCGACGAGCCCGGAGCGGCCCGCCGCCCGGCCCGTGGGCCGTCCCGCCGCCCGGCCCGTGACCCGGTCGGCCAGGGCGCCCGTCAGCCGGATCACCGGTCGGGCGAGCAGCGGCGCCAGCACGATCAGCGCGGCGATCAGGAGCCCGCAGGCGACCATCGCGTCCTGAAGGTTGTCCGTCGAGGCGTCCTTCGCCCCGGACAGTGACACCAGCAGGGCGGCGGCGAGGGCGAGCAGGGCCAGGCCCACGGCCCCCCGCACCCGCTGCCGGCCGGTCGAGGGCGGCTGTTCGGCCGAGCGCATCGCCTCGACGGGCGCGACCTTCGCGGCCCTGCGCGCGGGCAGCCACGCGGCGAGCACGGTCACTCCGACCCCGACGGCGAGCGCGGCGACGACGGGCAGCGGTCCGATCACCAGCGGGCCGTTCGGCAGCGCGTCCCGGTCGGTGCTCAGCAGGCCCGGCAGGGCGGCGGCCACGCCGAGCCCGAGGAGGAACCCGGCCGCCGACGCGACCAGGCCGAGGAGGGCCGCCTCGACGAGGACGGCGCCGGACACCTGCCGGCGGGAGGCGCCGATCGCCCGCAGCAGGGCGATCTCACGGGTGCGGCGGGTCACCAGCACGGTGAAGGTGTTGACGATCAGGAACGACCCGATGAAGAGGGACACCCCGGCGAAGAGCAGCGGCAGTTTGGTGTAGCCCCGGGTCAACGTGTCCACGAGGACGGCCTGTTGGGCCGCGAGCGCGGCGCCGGTGACGGCTTCGGCGCGGTCTGCCGGCAGGGCGGCCGAGACCCGCGCGGACAGTTCCTGCGCCGGGGTGCCGGGCGTGGCCGCCAGGTCGATTCCGGTGTAGCGGCCCGGGGAGGCGAACAGCCCCTGAGCGGTGGCCCGGTCGAACAGGACGAGGGTCCCGCCGGCGGTCACCCGGCTGTCCGAGGACCGGACGAGGCCGACGAGCCGTTTGCTCATGACCGGCCCGTCCGTGGCCAGCCGGACCGTGTCGCCGAGCGAGAGCCGGCCCGCCGCGGCCGTGCCCTCGTCCACGACGATCTCGTCCGGGCCGGCGGGGGCGCGGCCGGCGACCAGCGGGTGGCGGCCGTCCGCGCCGTCCGCGCCCGGTACGTAGGCGCCGGCCAGGTTCGAGCGGGCGTTCCCGGCCCGCAGCGGAGCGCCGTCCGCGTCGGCCAGGGTGGCCGAGCCGTCGGCGTTCGGGCGTACGGAGGCGACGCCGGGCAGGGCGGCCAGCTTCCGTACGAGCGCGTCGTCGAGGGCGGTCGCGCCCCGCTCCTCGACGGATTCGGCCGGGGAGCTCTTCGGGCCCACGGACACGGCGATGTCCGCGAAGTCCTTGGAGGTCGCGGCCCGGTGGGCCGCGGCGGAGGAGTCCGCGAAGACGAGGGCGCCGCAGACGAACGCGACACCGAGACAGACCGCGAGCACGGTCATGGCCAGACGGGCCTTGTGCGCGAGGAGGTTGCGCAGGGCTGTTCGCAGCATGGGGAGCTTTCGGGAGGAGGAGGCGTGGAGGGGCACGGGGTGGCCGGGCTCGGGAGCCGGGCTCGGCGGGCGACTCGGCGGGCGGGGCTCAGTGGCCGGGGCCGGGGCCCGCGCCCTCGGCCTCGGCCTCGAACCGGAGCATCCGGTCGAGCACGGCGCCCGCGGTCGGCTCGCGCAGCTCGTCGACGAGCCGGCCGTCGGCGAGGAACACCACCCGGTCCGCGTGCGCGGCGGCCACCGGATCGTGCGTGACCATCACCACCGTCTGCCCCAACTCCCGTACGGAGTCGCGCAGGAAGCCGAGGATCTCGGCCCCGGAGCGCGAGTCGAGGTTCCCGGTCGGCTCGTCGGCGAAGACGATCTCGGGCCGGGAGAGCAGCGCGCGGGCCACCGCGATCCGTTGCTGCTGCCCGCCGGACAGCTCGGCGGGACGGTGCCCCAGTCGGTCGCCGAGCCCGACGGTGGCGACGACGGTCTCCAGCCAGTCCGGGTCGGGCGCCCGCCCGGCGATCCGCAGGGGCAGGGTGATGTTCTCCAGGGCCGTGAGGGTGGGCAGCAGGTTGAAGCCCTGGAAGACGAAGCCCACCTTGTCCCGGCGCAGGGCGGTCAGTTGCCGCTCGTTCAGCGAGGACAGCTCGGTGTCGCCGATGCGCGCGGAACCGGACGACACCGTGTCCAGTCCGGCCAGACAGTGCATCAGCGTGGACTTCCCGGAGCCCGAGGGGCCCATGACGGCGGTGAACCGGCCCCGGGCGAAGTCGACGCTCACCCCGTCCAGGGCCGTGACGCGCGTCCCGCCCTTCCCGTAGACCTTCGTCAGGCCCGTGGCGCGGGCGGCGGGTTCGGCGACGGGACGCGCCGCCTGGGCGGCGCCGGGGTACGGGGAGAACTGCGACACGGGGATGCTCCGAGCGGTGCGAGGAGGGGGGACTCTCCCATCGTCACCGCCCTGACCTGCGCGGACATCGGCCTGCGGGCTGGAGCCGGCCTCTGCCGAAAGGCCGGGCCGGCGGGGCGCTCCCCGCCTTTGGACAGAGGCCGCGACCGGGCCGCCCCCGGTCCGCCGCCCCCCCGTCCTCGGTGTCAGGAGGCCAGGCCCGACCGGTGGGCGAGGAGCGCCGCCTGGACCCGGCTCGTCGACCCCGTCTTCTCCAGGATCGCGCCCACGTGCGTCTTCACCGTGCCGATCCCGATGCCCAGCCGGTCGGCGACGTCCTGGTTCGACAGGCCCTCGCCGAGCATCGCGAGGACCTCCCGCTCCCGTGCGGTGAGGCGGGCGATCCGCTCGTCCCCGAGCGCGCGCTCGGCGGGACCCGGACCGGCGCCGCCGCCGTCCAGCATCCGGCCGATCACCGAGGCGGTGACGCCCGGGGACAGCACGGCGTCCCCGCCGGCGGCGGCCCGTACCGCGCTGATCAGCTCCTGCGGGCCCTCGTCCTTCAGCAGGAAGCCGGTGGCTCCCTCCCGCAGCGCCCGCAGGACGTTGTCCTCGTCGCCGAAGGTCGTGAGCATCACCACGCGCGGCGCGGGATCGAGCGCGAGCAGCGGCGCGATCGCGGCCAACCCGTCGAGGACCGGCATGCGGATGTCGACCAGCGCCACGTCGGGGTGGTGGGCGGCGGCCAGGTCGACGGCCTGCCGGCCGTCGGCGGCCTCGGCGACGACGTCGATGTCGCCGGCGTGCCGCAGGATCAGGCGGACCCCGGCCCGGATCATCGCCTCGTCGTCGGCGAGCAGGACGCGGATCGGACGGTTCGGCTCGGTCACGGGGTCTCCCAGGGCGTGGTGTCCCGGACCGACGGCACGGGAAAGCGGTCGATGGCGATCAGCCGCTGCGCGGCGTCGAAGCAGTAGCGGGCGACGACCAGCCCGTCCGGGCCCGACTCGGTGGCCCCGTTGAAGGGGTACACGCAGCCGGCCGTGCCGGCCGGGCGCGGCGGTTCGTGCCCGGTGGCGGCGGCCCGCACGGCCTTGTTGTCCAGGACGCCCGTCGCCGCCACCTCCTGGTACGTCATGCCGACGCGCGGCAGCGGAGCCGGACCCGAGGGACCGGTCGGCCGTACCGCGAAGACGAAGGCGACCCCGAGGACCATCAGCACGCACAGCGTGAGCAGCCCACAGACGAGCAGTGCCCCGGCGGTACGACGCTCGGCCGCGCCGTCCCCCGTACCGTCCCCCGTCCCGGCCACGGCCCCTCGCGGGGCCGCCGGATCCGGGTCCTCCCCCGGTGCCGGGTCCTCGCCCGGTGCCGGGTCCTCGTCCGGTTCCGCCGGTACGGACGCCACCACCCGGAACCCGCCCGACGGCAGCGCGCCGGCCTCCAGCGTCCCGCCGAGCAGCTCCACCCGTTCCCGCAGCCCGGCCAGCCCGCGCCCGGTGCCCAGGCCCTCCCCGGCGGACGCGGGCCCCGCCGGGGCGCCGTTGCGCACGGTGACCCGTACCCGCCGCGCGTCGTGTTCCACGGACACGGCGACGTGTGCCTCGGCGGCGTACCGGTGCACGTTGGTCAGGGCCTCCCGCACGACGCGGTGCACCGCCCGGCGCACGGGCGCGGGCCGGGCGTCGAGGTCCGGCCCGGTCCAGTCGAGCCGTACGGCGATCCCCCCGTCGCGGGACTCCGCCACCAGCGCCTCGACGTCGGCGCGGGTGCCCGTCGCGTCGGTGAGCGCGTGCGGTCCCGTGTCCCGGCCGAGCGGGCCGAGCACCCCGAGGGCCTGGCGCAGCTCGCGCATGGCGTCCCGGGTGGTGCGGCGTACCAGCACCGCCTCCTCGCGCAGTTCGGGCGCGGCCCGCTCCAGCGCCAGTTCCAGCCCGCCGGCGTGCAACGAGACGAGGCTCAGCCGGTGCCCCACCAGGTCGTGCATCTCGGCGGCGATCCGGGAACGCTCGTGGGTGCGGGCCTCGCTGTCCGCCAGCCTGCGGGCCCGTTCCGCGGCGTCACCGCGCTCGCGCAGCGCCCGTACCAGCCGTTCCTGCTGCCCCCGGGCCGTGCCGACGAGGCCGGGCACGATCACGGCGGTCGGCGCGAGCACCAGGCCGAGGGCCAGCCCGTACGCCGGGGAACCGGGCCCGAACCCGCTCCCGGCCGCCGTGGCCGCCGCCACGAGCGCGGCGCCGGAGCCCGCGAGCAACCGGGCCCGGACCGACCGGCGGGCCACCACGTACGCCGCGCCGGCCGTGACGGGCCCGAGGACGGGCGCGACCCCGGCCAGCGCGGCCAGCACCGGCAGCACGGCGGCGGCCGGCAGCCGGCGCCGCAGCGCGAACAACCCGACCCCGGCGACGAGCAGCGCGAGCTGCGCCCGCGGACGCTCCAGGCAGTGGAGCAGCCCGAGCGCCACGTACACCCCCAGCCCGGCGAGGGCCACGCCGATCGTCTCCGCGACCGCGCGACCGGGGGCGAAACGACGCAAAACGCTGACGACCGGCACGCTGCCCAGTATCGACGCCCACCCGCCCCGGAACATGCCCCCACGGACCGAACCCCACCTCTCCCGAAAGGCAGAGGCCCGCCCCCGAACCGTCCCGGACCGCCCGGATGGGCGGGCGCTCAGGCGGGTGGGGCGGACCAGGTGACGAGTGGCGGGCGGACGGCGGCGCACAGGGGGAGGCCCTGGGCGTCGGTGAGGCCCAGGCGGGCGAGGAGGGTGCCGGAGCGCGTCGCGGCCGCGACGGTGTCCGGGTCGATGGCGTCGAGCATCAGCTTGGCGCGGCGGAACATCGCGAAGTTCCCGGCCTCGTCCACGTCGCCCCAGGTCAGGTAGATGAACCGGCCGGCCGGGCGGCCCTGGACGCAGGGGCCCCTCAGGTCGAGGCCCGCGTCGGTCGGCGTCGCCGTGCACTCCAGCGTCCACGTCGCCGCGTCGGCGTCCGCGGGCCGCGGGTCCAGGAGTTCGCCCGGGGGAGTGCGCCGTTGGACCGCGACGTGGATGTTGCCGTAGCCGGGGAAGCCGGGGCGCGCGGCGCAGGCCCGGCCGGGGAGGTCGTTCGCTTCGATCCGAATCCGCATGCGCCCATCCTCACCCGTACCACGCCGGGCGGTCCGTCAGCCCGCCGGCCGGAGCTCGTACGACCTCACGAGGCGGGCCAGTTGCCGGCCCGCCGCGTGCAGGGGCTCCTCGCTGCGGTTGACCTGGGCGGTGACCTCGGCGCCCTCCAGGGTGCTGATGACCGTGCCGGCGACCTCCCGGGCGGTCGCCGCGTCGAAGCCGGCCGTCAGGAGCTTGTCGTGGACCAGGGCGGTCCAGTCGCGCAGGGCGTCGGCGCAGGCCCGCTGGATCTCCGAGTCGGTGCCGAGCGTCTCCAGGGCCGCCGCCGTGACGGGGCAGCCGTCGATCCAGCCCGATCGGCGCAGCTCCTCGGCGAGTTGGCGGGAGCAGGCCAGCACGGCCTCGGCGGGATCCTCCTCGCCGGCCAGCGCCCCCCGCAGCAGCGCGGCGAACTCCGCGCTGCTGTGCGCGATCGCCGCCACGGCGACGGTCTCCTTGCCGCCGGGGAAGAAGTGGTAGACGGAACCGAGCGTCGCCTGGGCCTCGTTGGCGATCTGCTTGATGCCCGTACCGACGTATCCCTGGCGCTGGAGCAGGCGCGCGGCGGCGACGACGATCCGGTCGCGGGTGGTGTTCTGCATGGGCTCACCGTACCCGGCAATTGAGTAGAGCGCTCGTTCTAGAACTGTGCTACCTTCTGTCCAGCCGCTGGATAGAGCGCTCGTTCTAGTCCAGGCATCCGAGCCGGCGACCACGTCGGCGACCACACATGGGGGATCAGTCATGAGCAGCACCCGTCAGTCCGTCACCGTCATCGGCCTCGGCCCCATGGGCCGCGCGATGGTCGAGGTGTTCCTGGACCGCGGCTACGAGGTCACCGTCTGGAACCGCACCGCGGCCCGCGCCGCCGACCTGGTGGCCCGCGGCGCCCACCTCGCGCCGACCGTCGCCGAGGCCCTGGACGCGAACGAACTCGTGATCCTGAGCCTCACGGACTACGCGGCGATGTACGACGTACTGGAGCCCGCCACCACCCGGCTCACCGGCAAGGTCCTCGTCAACCTCAGCTCCGACACCCCCGAGGAGGCCCGCAAGGCCGCCCGCTGGGCCGCCGAACGGGGCGCCGTCCAGCTGACCGGCGGGGTCACCGTCCCGCCCTCCGGCATCGGCAAGGCCGAGTCGTCCACCTTCTACAGCGGCCCCCGCGAGGCGTTCGACGCCCACCGGGCGGCGCTGGAGGTCGTCACGGGCCGGGCGGACCACAAGGGGGAGGACCCGGGACTGGCCGCGCTCTTCTACCAGATCGGCATGACCATGTTCTGGACCTCGATGCTGAGCTACTGGCAGGCGACCGCCCTCGCCCGCGCCAACGGCCTGACCGCCGGCGACATCCTGGAGCACGCCGTCGACACGGCGAACTCCCTCCCCGGGTTCCTCACCTTCTACGCGGAGCGCATCGACGCGGGCGTCCACACCGGCGACGTGGACCGGCTGGCCATGGGCACGGCCAGCGTCGAGCACGTCCTGCACACCCACGCCGACGCGGGCGTCGACACCACCCTCCCGGCCGCGGTCGTCGACCTCTTCCGCCGGGGCATGGAGGCCGGCCACGCCGCGGACAGCTTCTCCTCCGTCGTGGAGCTCATGACGAAGCCCGCGTAGGGTCCGGGCCACCGCCCTCCCGCCCCCTGATCACGTCAACCGCTCGCCGCGGGCGCCGAGATACCGGTACGAAGGACACACACGGCGTCGAGACCGCCCGCTCAGCCCCGTTCGCCCTCGCCCTCGTCCTCCTCCTCGGTCCAGGCCCGGAGCTTCTCCGGATTGCGGACCGCCCAGATGCGGGCGATGCGGTCGCCGGCGAGGTCGAACGCCGCCACGGTGACGGTGCGGCCCGCGCGCTGGGCGACCAGGCCGGGCCGGCCGTTGACCGTACGCTCCAGGAGCGCCATCCCGGGCACCTTGTCGGCGATGTGGATCAGGTACTGGGCGATCTGCTCGGCGCCCTCGACCGGCCGCAGGACGGTGCCGACCATGCCGCCGCCGTCGGCGGTCATCGTGGCGCCGGGGTCGAGGAGGCCGACGAGGGCCTTGATGTCCTTGGCCTCCCACGCCTCCTTGAAGTCCCGCACCAGCCCGGCCTGCCCGGCCGTCGCGGCCGCCGGCGTCCGCGCGGCGCCGATGCGCCGACGGGCCGACGACGCCAGCTGCCGGCAGGCCGCCGGCGTCCGGCCGACGATCCCCGCGATCTCGGCGAAGGGGTAGCGGAAGACGTCGTGCAGGACGAACGCCACGCGTTCGGCCGGGGTCATCGACTCCAGTACGACGAGGAAGGCCATGTGCACCGACTCGTCCAGGGTGACCCGGTCGGCGGGGTCGGCCGGCTCGGCCCCGCCGCCGCCCGCCGCTCCGACGGACCACTCCGTACGGTCGGGCAGCGGCTCGGGTATCCACGCGCCGACGTACCGCTCCCGCCGGGCCCGGGCCGAGCCGAGCATGTCCAGGCAGACGCGGCCCGCCACCGTCGTCAGCCAGGCGCCGGGGGACTCGATGGCCTCCTGCTGCCGGCGCGACATCGCGTACCAGCGCGTGTACGTCTCCTGCACGGCGTCCTCGGCCTCGGCCAGTGAACCGAGCAGCCGGTAGGCGAGGTTGATCAGCCGGCGCCGTTCGTCGACGACGGCGCTCAGCTCCGGCTCGGATGGGGTGCTCATGGTCGTGATCGCTCCCTGTGCTTCTCGTTCGCTCGCGCCCGCCACTTCGGTACCTCGACCACCTCGACGAAACGGCACCCCGAAAGGTCAGGTCCGCCGGCCCACCTCACATTTCGAGGAGCCGCGTCGTCGTACCACCGAGACACCACGATCCGCCGCCGCGAGGCAGAAGAGGGGACCGCGTCATGGCCACACACACGACGACGACGGCAGTACCGGGCAGAGTCACGTTTCCGCAGGTTGCCATGGCCCTGCAGACGTTGGCCCTCTTTTTCCAGGCGGTCACCGCCGGAATGCTGCTCTCCTCGTCCCACGGCTACGCGCTGCACGACGCCGGATCGAAGGTGATGTACGGCGCCTCGATGCTGTACGTCGTCGCCGCGGTCCTGGCCTGGCGCCCGGGCGGCGGCTCACCCCGCCCCATCCTGTACGCGACCGGCTTCCTCGCCCTCGCTTCGGCACAGGTGGTCCTGGGCGTCGCGCACGTGTCGTCGCTCCATGTCCCCCTGGGCGTCCTGATGTTCGGCCTGAGCGTGACGGCACTGCTCCGCATGCTCTCCGCCCGCCGCACCGCCGCCCGACCGTAACGACCCCCGCACCACGCGGCAGGCCCGGGCCACCGACCTGGGCCTACTCCCGAGCGCGGCGAACCTGAAGAGATTTCCGGTGGACGAGGCGGCACACCCCCGCACTTCGACGAAAACGAGGCCGTCACCGCCACCACGGATCGCCGACCGAACGCCGTTGCCGTCGTCCTGGACGATCCGACCCGTGAGGGTCCCCTGATCCGCCTGAGGCTCCCGCTCCCCGCAGCCTGAGCGTGCATGCCCTTCGTTGTCGTACAGGTCGCAGGGGTGGCTGATGGCGACCGTGTTCGGGCCGCAGGACCGGCGGCGGCCACGAACCGTGTCCACAGGCCGGCCGGATGGCCAGGCCTTCGGGCATCCGCAGGAGCGAAGTCACGCGCAGACCCGCCGAGGGCTCGGGCACGTACGCCGACCTCAGGATGGGTGGAAGTCGAGGAGCGTCTCGGTGTCCGGATGCTGCCAGGGGAGCGTGTCGTAGCTTCTGACTTGCCACTCTATGTGGGCCTCGGCCTCGTCGATGAGTTCTGCGGCGTCGTGGACGACTCCACCGTGTGTGCGGTCCCGCCCGTCGTGCACGGTGTCCCACATGCTCTTCTTGCTTTGGCGGGTGGAGGGTCCCTGTTCATTGCTACCGAACCCCGTGAGCTTGCTGTTCCAGACTGGCTGATAGCCGACGCGGAGCCCGTTTTCACCCAGGTCCGCGTGCACGTCCGGCAACAGCAGGGCCCGAAAACAGAACTCCGAGAGGGGGAGACCGCCTTGGGAGATCGAGATCCGGTGCTTTCGCAGGCGGTTATGGAGGGGGTACTTTTGCCGGACTCTCGCTCCAGTGGCGCTGTTGCTAGCGCCCTGCCCTACGTAAACGGGGATCTGGAGACTCTTGAGAGGGAGGTAGAGTTCCACACTCTCCCCCCTGTAGTAGATCGCGTACAGACCGGAACCCTCGAATTTCGCGATCTCATGGGCCATGGACACAAGTGGCTGGCGTTCAAGGGTCTCGCAGATGGTGTTCGCGATCTGCATGGTTGACAAGGGGTCGAACTCGGAGGGCGTGTATTCGGCCGACATGGCTTCCTGTTCGTGTTGAAGATGTTGTCGGATCGGCCGCGCGGCGGCGGGCCCAAGAGGGCGTGATCGCGTTCGCTGCGGAGCTTGAGACGTCACCACTCGACGTCGAACGTGTCCTCGGCGGTCATCTCCTCGAGGGACGCCTCGGGTACGGCTTCGATCGCGTCACCGGATCGGTAGTACCGCCAAGCGCTCTTGTACTCGTTGGGAGAGTCCGCGTACATGATCACGTAGCCCATGAGCGCGGTGATCTGCCATTCCTTGGGGAGTGCCGCCGACACCAAGAGGAACGCCTCGTCGGCGGTGAGGCCAGCGGGCGGCACACTTAGCACTTCTAGTTTCGAGCGCGGCGGCTCGGAGTACCGGAAGTTGTAGGGAAGCCCGCCCTTGAGCGCTTTGAGGAGAGCGTGCAGCGTGGTGTCGCCGGGCCGAATCCCTTCGACGGGCCTGTCCAAGTCGATCGGATACACGACGTCGAAGTGGTTCTTCTTCAGGATCGTGCTGTCGCGCTGGCGACCGGGGTCCTTGTTGCCGAAGCCGTTGTTGTTCCAAGGGATGCCGCCCTGCCCCTTGTGGTGACTGATGAGGAGCTGCTCTGGTGCGAGCGCGGAGAAGTCCTCTGCGACATACAGACAGGAGAAGGCGACGTTCATCAAGTCGAGATTGCGTCGGCCCGAGAGTTTGCGCAGGTGGTTGCGTAGCCGACCGGGGAGGGTCTTGTCGGCCTTGCCGACGTAGACGAAGTCACCGTCGAGGTAGAGCTGGTACACGCCGGGCCGCTCATCGAGCAGCACGAGGGTTTCTTCGGCTAGTGGGGCCCGCCCCAGGTGGGACAGTGCTTCGGACAGCTGATCGCCAAGGGCTTTGGTGATACTCAGTCGGAAGTCGTCGTGGTAGGCGCCCCGGCCGTTGGGCATGGCTGCTGCCGGTGTCATTCTCCCCGCCCCTTCTACGGTCTTGATCACCGCGAAGACTATGGTCTTGCTCACTTTCAGGCGAGCCAATCGAGTGAAAGTAGTGCCTGGATGGGCCGCTCCGCGGTATGGTTCTCTCATGGTTGAACAGGCAAAAGACACACAGGCTCCGCGTACGAGTGTTGAGCTGTTCGCGGGTGGGGGCGGCCTCGCCATGGCGGTTCACCAAGCGGGCTTCCGTCCGCTCCTGTTCAACGAGTTCAACAAGCGCGCCTGCGAGACCCTCGTGGCCAGCGCGCAGAAGACCCTTGGCGTCGACGGTCTGCTGCTCTCCGACGGGAAGAAGCCCGAACCCCCGAAGCCCGGCCAGCCCGCGCCCCTCTATCCCGGAGACGTTCGCGACCTCGATCTGGGGGCCCTTGAGGGGAAGGTCGACGTGCTGGCCGGTGGGCCGCCGTGCCAGCCGTTCAGTGCGGGTGGCGTCGCCAAGGGCGACGAGGACAAGCGCAATATGTTTCCCGCCATGTTCAAGGCCGTTCGCGAGATGAGGCCGAAGGCGGTCATCTGTGAGAACGTCCGCGGCCTGCTGCGCCCTTCGTTTGAGGGGTATTTCGAGTACATCCAGAACGAACTGCGTCTTCCCTTCGAGAAGCGGGATGACGAGGTCAAGTGGCAGGCGCACAACTCGCACCTGCAGGGCATCCTCGGAAAGCTGTCCGACGAAGACAGCGACCCGGATCACTACAAGGTCGTCATGGTGCCGGTCAACGCGGCTGATTACGGAGTGCCTCAGGTACGCAATCGCGTTGTCCTCATCGCTTTCCGGGCCGACCTCGGAGTGGACATCGACGCGTTCACGAAGGACGTCAACACGCCGAGGTTTTCCGACGCGGCGCTGCTTCGGTCTATGCGAGATGAGGACGGCGAGTACTGGCGGCGTCACGGCGATGTTGTGCCGGACTATGTGCGTGATCAGGTTCGAGCGAACCTGCCCAAGGTCATCAAGGAGGACGACTGCCGCCCGTGGCGCACGCTGCGTGACGCCATCCAGGGATACGGCACGGACGTGAGACTTCCGGCGCTGCCGCCCGTGGACCTTGACCAGCTCGCGGAGTACCGCCGAGGCCCCGGCCCCGACTTCGGTAAGAGCGTCGGCATCGCCGATCACTTCGGCTGGCCTGGCGCTCGCATCTACAAGGGGCACACCCCGAATGGACTCGATCGGCCGGCGAAGACGGTCAAGGCCGGTGTGCACGGTGTACCCGGCGGCGAATCGGTGATGTTGCTGGACGACCGTGTTCGCGACTCCGATTCGCCTACTGGTTGGACCCACCTCCACCGTTACATGACGGTTCGCGAGACCGCCCGAGTCATGACCTTCCCGGACGAGTGGCTCGGATCCGGCCCCCGCGGAGAACAGATGCGGCAGCTGGGCAACGCGGTTCCCGTCGTGCTCGGTGAGTTCTTTGCCAACGCCGTCGCCGAGGCCCTTGCGGCGGCGGGACACTAAGAGCATGCCGCAGACAGGGTGGAAGGAGCAGCTACCACCGGAGCGGGCGTATAAGCGTCGGTCTGGCTCTATCGCGCCGGCGGTGGAGCAGGACCGTGCCGCTGGAGGCCGTGGTCGGCGCAACATCGCCTTGGGGGATGGGCGCTTCGCGAGGGCCTCGATCAGCCTCCGGCTCTACAGGAGCACGCGGCGCATTCGCGCTTATCTGCGCTGGTCGCAGGATGGAAAGACCCAAGAGAAGTACGTCTGTGAGGTCGAGCACGACTCCAGGCGGGAGAACCTGGTCGAGGCGTGGCAGTGTGCCTGGGACAAGCGACTCGTGACGGAGGAACCGCTGCCCTCGCAGTCGACTGCCTCCTCACCCGAGGTTCGTGCCTCCATGCGGGGCAACCGAGGAAAGGACACAGGGCCGGAGCTGGCCCTGCGTAGCCTGCTCTATCAGCGAGGTCTGCGCTATCGAGTGGACGCGAGGCCACTCGCGGAGATTCGACGCAGGGCGGACCTCGTCTTCCCCCGCGATCGGCTCGCGGTCTTCGTTGACGGCTGCTTCTGGCACGGCTGTCCAGATCACTACCGCCCAGCTGTGAAGAACGCGGACTTCTGGCGCGACAAGATCGACGGCAACCGGTCCCGCGACGCCGAGACCAATGAAAAGCTGCTCGCTGCCGGATGGACGGTCGTCAGGGTTTGGGAGCATGATGATTCTGCCTCGGCGGCGGATCGTGTTGAGCAGACGCTGCGACAGCTTCGGCTCGGCACCCCGGAGAACACTTCTGCTCCGAGGGGCAGGTGACCTCCCCCTCGGTGGTGGCACGAGGTGCATGACGCGGGTGGGGCATAGGGCCGACTGCGAGCAAGAGCGGCATTCGGCCATCGCCTCCGCCATCGCTGTTGATCCGTTGCGAGGTGCCCATGAGCTCCCTATTCTCGTGGGCAACGCGTTGCTGGAGACGAGTAGCCAAGGATCACGCGAGCAGAGAGAGCCGCCGGTAGCTGGGAAGGCGGACTCGCGCCCGAGGTGAAGATCCTCCTGAGCGCGGGGAGGAACGGCCGCCAGGCCCAATGTCCGGCCGGGTCGCCCCCGTCATCGGGCTGAATGAGGCTGTTGCCCTCGGGTGGCGGCGAAAGTGCGGTGGTACCGCGAGTTCCCTTCTCGCCCGCACTCCCAAGGGATCATGACGACGCCCCTGAAGGGCTGCGATGATCCACACCACGAGCCGCGTTCTGACCTCTGACCTACGCGGCCACATCGACCGGATCGTCTCTGTCTCCGGCTGCAGCGTAAGATGCAGTTCGTGATCCTGCGCGACCACTCCGGCATGGTCCAGGTGACCCACAAGCGCGACGGCGGCCCGCTGGAGGAGCTGCTCGAGTCCCTCACCCCGGAGTCCGCCGTACGGATCACCGGGCGCGTCGTGGACGCGGCCCAGGTCAAGCTCGGCGGTCTGGAGCTCGTCCCCGAGTCGGTCGAGGTGCTGAACCTGGCGGAGACCCCGCTGCCGATCGACGAGCACACCGGGCCCGAGCACCGGCTCGACTGGCGCTTCCTCGACGTGCGGAAGCGGGAGACCGCGCAGCTGGTGTTTGCGGTGCAGACGACCCTGGAGCAGGGGCTTCGCGAGTACGCCATGGAGCACGGGTGCACGGAGATGCACACCCCGAAGCTGATGGGGACCGCCTCGGATTCCGGGGCAGAGGTGTCCAAGCTCGGGTACTTCGACCGGTCGGCCTACCTGGCGCAGTCGCCGCAGTTCTACAAGCAGATGGCGGTGGCCGCTGGCATCGACCGGGTCTTCGAGATCGGCCCCGTCTTCCGGGCCGAGCCGTCGTTCACCTCCCGGCACGCGACCGAGTTCACCGGCGTGGACGTGTAGCTGTTGTGGATCGACGACGTCGAGGACGTGATGGCCTTCGAGGAGCAGATGCTCGCCCACGCTATCGCCAAGGTGGCCGAGGTCCACGGTGAGCGGATCCGCGAGGTCTTCGGGGTCGAGGTCGCGGTTCCGGAGACGCCGTTCCCGCGGATCACTATGGCCGAGGCGCAAGAGGTCCTGCGGGCCGGCGGCTGGGACCCGGAGTGGGCGAAGGAGGACCTGGACCCGGACGGTGAGCGTCGGATCGCCGCGCACATGAAGGAGCAGACCGGGCACGAGTTCGCGTTCATCACGCACTACCCGGCGAGCATCCGGCCCTTCTACCACATGCGCCCGGCGGACCGGTCGGACCTGACGCTCAGCTTCGACCTGCTGTGGAAGGGCCTGGAGGTCACCACCGGTGCCCAGCGCGAGCACCGCTCCGACGTCCTGCTGAAGCAGGCGGAGGAGAAGGGCATGAGCACCGAGCCGATGCAGGACTACCTGAACATCTTCCGCTTCGGCTGCCCGCCCCACGGCGGCCTCGGCGCTGGCCTGGGTCGGATCCTCATGGTGATGCTCGGCCTGGACTCGATCCGTGAGGCGGCCTTCCTCTTCTGCGGACCGAACCGCCTCACCCCCTGACGTAGCCGTACGTGCCGCTGCCCCCGCCGCCGGTTCGGCGGTGGGGGCAGCGGCAGGGCCGTGATCAGTAGCGGGTGTGTCCCAGGTCGAAAGTCCACGCCTCGGCCGGGTACTTGTCCCAGTGGGACCGGAGGGCCAGCTCGCGGTCGGCGTACCGGCCCTGGTGGCACAGGCCACCGTGGGACAGCGTGACGCTGAGCGCCAACGGGGACTCGGCGGTGACCCAGTGCGGGGTCAGAGCGTGGTTCCACAGCTAGTCACCGGGGTACATGGTCACCGACTGCCGCTCGGCCTCGTCGTGCGCTGGCGGTTCCTCAGCAGTGGTCCCCCCAATGATGGCGGCTTCAGCCGTCAGGTGCTTGTCGGGGTTGTGGTAGCTGTGGAAGGTCTTGGTGCCGTGGACCTGCCAGACGAGGCCGTGCGAGTCGTTGTGGTACGTCGACGCGGCTCCCTGGGAGGACAGGAAGAAGATGGGCGCCTCCATGCGGCCCGAGGAACTGGCCGAGCTGCGACGCACCGACGTTGACCTCGACGCGGGCTCGGTCCGCGTGCGCAGGGCCGCCCCGGAGCTGAACACGGGCCACAGGGTGATAGGAGAACCCAAGTCCCGTGCGGGAAAGCGGGAGATCATGCTGCCCAGCTTCGTGCTCCTCGACGTCCGCCGGCACCTGGAGTGGTTCGCAGAAGACGGACCCGACGGCCTGGTCTTCGTGGGCGAGAAGGGCGAGCCCCTTCGCGGTACGTCCTTCGGCCGAAAGTGGCGCAAGGCCCGCGAGGCGGTCCGCATGCCGAAAGAGTTCCGCTTCTACGACCTGCGCCACACCGGGAACACCCTCGCTGCCGACACCGGCGCCAAGCTGAAGGACCTCATGCTCCGTGCGGGCCAGTTCTCGGAGCGGGCCCAGCTGATCTACCAGCACTCCACGAAGGAGCACCAGCGCCGCCTCGCCGAAGACATAGACGCCACCGTCCGCAGCCAGACAGCGAGCGGGGCTCATGGAAGAGCAGGGAGCGTTGCCGCGAACATGTTGCCTCTGTCTGCAAGGTCGACTCATTCGGATCTTGCCGGTTGAGCCTGCCTCGTCCAGGCACCGAGCATCGCGACGGAACGAGAATCACGATTGCTGAGCTTGCCCATGTGCCCCGCGAAAGTGGCGAGATACGATGTCGGGCGGCGTGGGTCAAGCAGAGGGTGCGGGAAAGTCCTCGTTTCGTCGGGCACACGCCCCGAGGCCTGGCCAGGTCACCGCCCCTTTTCCACAGCCATGCGGGCGAGGAGCTTGACCACGGGGAGGTCGGCGGCAACCGCGTCCACGCTGGGGCCGAGGTCGTTCAGGATCAGGTCTTGCTTCCCGTGGGCCAGCCCGTTGCGGAGAGCGTAGAGGTGCTTGGGGATGTCGATGGCTGCGGTCCGGAGCGCTTCGATCCGTCCAAGTGCCCGTTCTCGGAGGGTCTCGAACACGTCGATCGGGTCCTCGGTCTTGTTCAGCGGGAAGTCTGACTCGAACGTCTGCAAGGATCCGAAGTCGTAGTCGCGCAGTTCATCCAAGTTGGCCTCGATGAATGCCTTCCCGTTGTCCTTGCACGGCCATTCAAGGACTCGATAGAGGCCGAGGTACTCGGAGAGGAAGTCAACCTGCCGGAGTGTCGCGGAGTAGAGGGACAGGGCCTCCTGGCGGCCTTCGAACCGGTCCTCGAACCGCGTGAGGGGGTCGCCCTCGATTGCGTACCGGAGGGTAAGTCCGCCCGTATACCGGAGCGCGTGCGCGTGCTCTACAACGGCTGCGAGGGAATCACGGTAGTAGTGGCTAGGGTCCTCCCGAGCCCTCCAATGCCCGATCGCCTCGTACGGCGGCGGGGTGTCCCTCCTGTACGGCAGGACGGTAGTGGGGGAGTCGTGATCGAACGCGAGGCAGTCCGCGAAGAACAGGGTCTGCCCCAGGGAGGCGTGGTCGGCGTTCGGGTCGTACTGCCCATCCGTGGACAGAGGGATGGGCATGAACAGGTGCTCGTAAGGGTCTTCAACGATGGCCCATCGGTCATCTGCCGCGAACCCCTCGCCGACGCTCAGCCCTGAGGCGCATATACCGAAGGTGGCACGTTCCCAGTTGATCACGGCACCGATCGTAGGTCCGGCCTTGCCCCGGTGGGGCTGTTTTCGCACTTGCCTGTTGCTGCGTGGGCTGCGGTCAGTTGTCGTCGGCCGATAGATCGAGGAGACGTACCCGCCGCCGCTTGGCCGGCGCGAATGGCTGCGCTGTGATTTGGTCTTCGCCTCCCTCCTCTGCGGTCACGATGGCGGTGATCCGCGAAGCCGGCATGGTCACCTCGGCAGCCCCGAGAGGCACAGGCTGTCCGAAGATCTCCACGGTGAAGTCCGGATCCTTCAGTGCTAGCTCGATCCGTTCGTCGACCTGTAGGTACTGCGCGGCAGCCTCGGGGAGGTCCCTTGGACGGGCAAGGGTCCAATGCTTCAGCGTGGGCGGTACTTCGACGCTGAGGCCACGGAGGAGTTCGCATGCCCTTTTGATGCTTGCTCGGTCGCCCGGAGAGATGTGCTCCGGAACACCGAAGGGGGTGCCGGTACGCCGCTGGACCTCGTCCAGCTTTTCCATGAGGAGGATCTCGTCGTCCAGCGCCTCATCACTGACCGTGTCGTCGTCCACGGTGCCGCACAGCACGGAAGGGCCCACGGGTGTGTTCTGCAAGTGCATCTGGAACCGATGTGGGGCCCGGGCCAGCCGTGCGAAGCGAAGGAGAGCCAGCCTCTCACTGGGGTGCAGGCCCGGGACAGGGGACATGGACAAGCTCGTATGGGCTGTCCGGTTTTGCGCGTCCAGCCGAAGACTGATCTTCAGCGAGCCTGTGCGATCCGTCCCCGTAGCGACTGCGCCTCGCCTCCCCCTGTGGCGTGCCTGCAGGTCTACGGGGAGGGAAGCCAATCGTCGGCCGTTCTCGTCCTCGATCAAGGCGCGTGCAGCGATGACGGGGCCGGATGCGTCGCTAGATCCCAGGCGAAGAAGCGCGGATGGGTGTGGGGGCTCATTTTGAATTCCGAGGCCGGCTGGAAGGTCCAGGACCAGCCGGGTGAGGTGGTCGCCAGTGAGCTCAACGGGATCACCGAAGTCCAGAAACTGCTCCCACGCGTCACGCGCATCCCGCCCTTCGGGAGTGTCGGGAAAGGCCGCGCTGAGGCTGAGGGTGGTCGGCCGGTCTACCTCGGCTCCACGGTACGCCGGTTCCATCGAAATGCGTTCGCCGGACGGGCCGACCGTCACGGAGAACCGGTAATGAGGCTCGATCTCGTTGAGCTGCGTGACTGCATCCCCGACGCGTGCGAGCGCCTCCGGCCCATCTGCGACAGCGACGTGCTGGCCTTCAGCGAGCCGGTGCAGGACCTCTCTCGTGGTCCAGAAGCCCCCCTCGTGGAGGTAATAGTGGGCGAATGCTGGCTGTTCCAGCTCCCGCGCCTTCAGCCAGTTCAATCCGTACCAGCTCAATGGGAACGGGTAGCGACCGCGGAGTCCGTCGAACCACTCCAGCTCTGCAGGGCTGGGGTCGATGGGGACCACGAGGGTCCAGCTCGTCGGCTGGTGACCCGCGGCGCGCGCCAGCGAGTTCTCGATCTTGCGGCGGCGGCCGTGGTCGACCCGGCCTGTGAACGACTTCATCTCGTAGATCGAGAGGAGGCCGTCATCGGATCGGAACAGTGCGTCCCGCCCCCCATCACCCCCTGCCCCGTCGACACGGAGCACCTCGGGGTTCAAGAGGTTCAGCAGGACGGCAGCCGCCGTCTCGTAGGCGTCCGCCTGCTGCGCTACAAGTTCCCAGCGCGATGGACCACTCGTCATGGCGCCCTCCTGCGGACAGTCTGCCGTGCAGAGGCGGCGTCAGAGGGTGAATGCGCATCCCATGGCAGGGCCGCGTCGTGGGCTGTGAGCGGAAGCCCCTCAACCTGACGCCCCATTAGGGAAGTTATGGCACGCGAATGGCATGCGGGGCCGAATGGGTCTAGACAACAAACAAGCCCCAGGTCATTGACCTGGGGCTTTGCTTTGGAGCGGATGACGGGAATCGAACCCGCGCTATAAGCTTGGGAAGCTCATGTTCTACCATTAAACTACATCCGCACAGCGGTCCAGTTTCCTGGAGCCGTATCGTTGCACACTGTACCCCATGATCGACCCCCGGTGAATCGACCCGTGGGGTCGTCGGTGTTTTCGGGTGGCATCGCGGTTCGTGGGGGCGGGAGTTGGGGCGTACCGTTGCGGTGCGGAGCGGCGGCCGGCGCGGGGTCCTCTTCATCCCCTAATGTGGCGATTCATCGCAGTACGGCTCGTTGGGGAAAGGGACTCGATGGAGCACACCGTCGTCCGCTGTGCCGAAGGGCACGTGTTCAGTACCGCTTCGTTCCCGCTGCAGCATCTCGGTGCCGGCCGGATCGGGCCCGGACGGCTGCTGCGGTGTCCGCGGTGCGCGCGGCTGCGTCACGCCGTGCCCGTGGGCGGTTCGCCCAAGCGCTAGCGGACGGGATTGGGCCGGGCGCGCGGGTGCCGCTCCGATTGGGGGTGGCCCGCGCGCTCTGCGTATCCTCGGGACGTGCTTCTCTCCGACAAAGACATCCGGGCCGAGATCGACAGCGGACGGGTTCGCATTGACCCGTTCGACGAGTCGATGGTGCAGCCCTCCAGCATCGATGTGCGCCTCGACCGGTTCTTCCGGGTCTTCGAGAACCACCGCTACGCGCACATCGACCCCGCGATCGAGCAGCCCGACCTGACGCGCATGGTCGAGCCCGAGGGGGACGAGGCCTTCATCCTGCATCCGGGTGAGTTCGTCCTCGCCTCGACGTACGAGGTCATCTCCCTCCCCGAGGACATCGCCTCCCGTCTGGAGGGCAAGTCCAGCCTCGGCCGGCTGGGTCTGGTGACGCATTCGACCGCCGGGTTCATCGACCCCGGTTTCTCCGGGCACGTGACCCTGGAGCTGTCGAACCTGGCCACCCTTCCGATCAAGCTCTGGCCGGGCATGAAGATCGGGCAGCTGTGCATGTTCCGGCTCAGCTCGCCCGCGGAGTTCCCGTACGGCAGCGAACGCTACGGCTCCAGGTACCAGGGACAGCGCGGGCCGACCGCCTCGCGCTCCTTCCAGAACTTCCACCGCACCCAGGTGAGGCACGACGCATGAGCGCAGTACGCGAGAACCTGACCTACGAGGGCTTCGGCAACGCCGTCCGAGAACTCGCCCAGACCATCGCCGACGACGGCTACGAGCCCGACATCATCCTGAGCATCGCCCGCGGCGGCGTGTTCGTGGCCGGTGGCCTGGCGTACGCGCTGGACTGCAAGAACATCCACCTCGTGAACGTCGAGTTCTACACGGGCGTCGGGACGACGTTGGAGATGCCGGTCATGCTGGCCCCCGTCCCCGAGGCGATCGACTTCACGAACAAGAAGGTCCTGATCGCCGACGACGTGGCCGACACGGGCAAGACGCTCAAGCTCGTCCACGACTTCTGCCTCGGCCACGTCGCCGAGGTCCGCTCCGCCGTCATCTACGAGAAGTCGCACTCGCTCGTCCAGTGCGAGTACGTGTGGAAGCGCACCGACGACTGGATCGAGTTCCCCTGGTCGGTCCAGCCGCCCGTGGTGAAGCGCGAGGGCCAGGTCCTCGACGCGTAGGACGTACGCGCAAGACGTACGCGCGAGGCGCATGCGAGAGGGGCCCGGCACACGCGGAACAGCGTGCGCCGGGCCCCTCTCGCGTGGCTCTAGAGAGTGCCGAGCTTGATCATCGACAGCAGGGCGACCAGCTGGATCGCGGACGCGCCCAGCGCCTTCTGCCAGGGCAGGTCGTGCGACTTGCTGACCAGCGAGGTGAACAGCGCGCCGGCGGCGAGCCAGGTGATCCAGCCCAGGACCTGGACGAACATGTTGTCGCCGCCCAGGAAGATCGCGAACATCAGACGCGGGGCGTCCGTGATCGACATCACCAGCATCGACAGCCCCACCGTCGGCTGCCACGCGCCGTCACCGCCGAGCTGGCGCGCCAGCGTGTGCGTGACCGCGCCCAGGATCAGCCCGCAGATGACGAAGGCCACGCCCGTGCTGAGCACGATCGGGATCGCCTGGGTGAGGGTCGCCTTGATGGCGTCCTCGCGGGCCTTGTCGAAGCCGAAGACCGCGAGCATGCCGTAGAGGAACGTCACGACGAGCGCGGGACCCCACACGGCGTAGTCGCGCATCTGGAGGAACGTCGGCCCCGGGCGCATCACGATGCCGCGCAGGAGCTCCTTCCAGTGCAGCCGCGGTCCCACCGGCGCCGCGGCCGGGGCCGGGCCCGGGCCCGCCTGGTAGCTCGCCGCCTGGCCGTACGGGTCCTCGCCGAAGGAGAAGGCCTGGGTGTGGCCCGGGTTGTTCGCGTACGAGGACTCGTGCGGGGCCGTGTACGGGCTCTGCGGCTGCTGCGGCTGCTGCCCGTACGGGTCGAAGTACTCCGGCTCTCCGTGCCCCCCGGCCGCGCCCTGCTGGGGCCAGGCCTGCTGCGGCGGTGGGCCGGCGGGAGGGTACGGCTGATGCCCGTACGGTGCCTGCGGCGCTTGCTGCTGCTGACCGTACGGCTGCTGCCGCGGGGTGTGCGGGGGTTGTTGCGGGGGGCGGTTGTTGTCGCGCCCGCGTCCGATCCTGAATCCAGCCACGTGATCGAAAGTACCTGCTCCGTCGGGCGAGGGTGGCCGGGCCGCCGGAACACGCCGCCTTTGCGGCTGAGCTGTGACATCCCCTAGGGGGAGTGGGGGACGGGGATCCGGTGGGTGATTTACCCGGTTGCGGGTCAGTCTGCGGAGGTTCGTTACATTGCCGAGGGAATGCCTACATATCGGGCCCGTAGCTTCGTCGATGTCGCCGCCAAGGAGTGACGCACGAGCACGGAAAGAGTCCCTCACCATGCGCAGCAGCAGCACCCGACGCACCAGCCGCAGCACCCTTCGTACCGCCACCGTCCTCGCCGGAGCCGCCGCCGTCCTGGCGCTGCCCGTGGGCGCGGCCTTCGCGGACTCCCCGACGGGTCCGGAGCAGCCGGAAGTCCTGCCGGGGGTGGAGCGGCCGGCCGTCGACCCGTCGGTCGACCCGTCGGTCGACCCGTCGGTCGAGCCCTCCGTGCTGCCCGCGGTGGACCCGAGCACCCGGCCGACCGACCCGGCCGCGAAGCCGCCGGTCGAGGGTCGGGCGTACGTCACCACGGTGAAGCTGGCCGACGGATCGATCGCCAAGGTCTACCGGATCGGCGGGGGCCACTTCGAGGCGGACGTCCTCGCGGGCGGCACGAAGCTCGACACCCTGGTCAGCAAGGGCGGCAAGCCGGCGTACGGACAGCACAACGGCCTGCACGTGGTCCTCCAGCCGAACGGCACCGTCACCTCGTGGATCGAGGGCGCCAAGCCGAAGCCCAAGCCGAAGCCCAAGCCGGAACCGAAGCCGGACCCGAAGCCGGACCGTGAGGTCCGCAAGGAGCGCTCGGTACGGATCGCCGTGCCGGACGGGTGCGTCGCGAAGCTGATCGACGGCCCGAAGGGCGAGCGCGTCGAGATCCGCACCTCGAACGGGCACCTCCTCGGCACGATCGACCTGAAGCACCCGAGCGTGATGAAGGACGGCTGGACGTACAAGCTCGTCCAGGACGGCAAGCGGGTCAAGTTCGTCGTCATCGACGGCAAGGGCGGTGGGGACAGCTGGGTCTACGACTTCGCCACCGGCCGACTGATCGAGACGTACAAGGTCGAGCGGGGCCGCGGCGGCAAGCCGGTTCCCGCCGCGGTCACCGGCACCCCCGAGCGGGTCGTCCCCAAGGGCGCCGTGAAGGCCGGCGCGGAGGGCGTCCACACCCCGCGGGCCGAGGCCCCGGTGCTGCTGGCCGCCGGTGGCGGCATGGCCGCGGTCGGCGCGGCGGGCCTGGGCTTCGCGATGCTGCGGCGGCGCTAGTCCTCCGGTCGCCCACCGCGGTACGGATACGGGAACGGCCGGTCCCCCCTGAGGGGGACCGGCCGTCGTCCGTCGTGACGGGGCGCCGGGGGCGCCGCCGGTTACTTGGCCTCGTCCGCCTTGGCCACGTCCGGCTTGGCCTCGTCCGCCTTGGCCACGTCCGGCTTGGCCTCGTCCGGCTTGGCCTCGTCCGGCTTGGCCGTGGTGGCCTCGGTCTCGGTCTCGGTCTCCTTGGCCTTCGCCTCGACCTCCGCGTCCAGGGCCTCCTCGGCCTTGGCTTCGGGCTCGGTCTCCTCCGACGCGGCGTCGGCCTCGGCCTTGGCCTCGTCGGCGGTCTCCGCCTTCGCCTCGACCGCGGCCTTGTCGTCGGACTTCGCCTCGGGCTCGGCAGCGGCTTCGGCCAGGGCCTCCGGCTTCGCCTCGACGGCGGCCTCCTCGTCCGCCTTCGCCTCGGCTTCCGGCTCCGTCTCGGCCTTCGCGTCTGCCTCGGGCGCGGCCTCGGCCTTGACCTCGGCGTCGGGCGTGGCCGCGGCCTTCCCCTTGGCTTCCGGCTTCGACTCGGGCTCGGTAGCGGCCTCGGCCTCGGCCTCCGCCTCGGGCTTCGCCTCCGCCTTCGCCTCGGCTTCCGCCTTGACCTCGTCCTCCGCCTTGGCGGCAGCTTCGGCCTCGGCCTCGGCTTCGGCCTCGGCTTCGGCCTTCGCCTTCGCGGCGGCAGCAGCTTCGGCCTCCGCCTCGGCCTTCGCCTTCGCGGCGGCAGCGGCTTCTTCGGCCGCCTTCGCCTCGGCCTCCGCGGCGGCCTTCGCCACCGCTTCGGCCTCCGCCGCCGCGGCGGCCAGTTCCTCTTCCGTCGGCTCCGGGGCCTTGACCGACTCCAGCAGCAGCTGGGCGACGTCCACGACCTGGACGGACTCCTTGGCCTGGCCGTCGTTCTTCTTGCCGTTGACCGAGTCGGTCAGCATGACCAGGCAGAACGGGCAGGCGGTGGACACGATGTCCGGGTTCAGGGACAGGGCCTCGTCGACGCGCTCGTTGTTGATGCGCTTGCCGATCCGCTCCTCCATCCACATCCGCGCGCCACCCGCGCCACAGCAGAAGCCCCGCTCCTTGTGGCGGTGCATCTCCTGCTGGCGCAGGCCCGGAACGGCGGACATGATCTCGCGCGGCGGCGTGTAGACCTTGTTGTGCCGACCCAGGTAGCAGGGGTCGTGGTACGTGATCAGGCCGTCGACCGGGGTCACCGGCAGCAGCCGGCCCTCGTCGATCAGGTGCTGGAGCAGCTGCGTGTGGTGGATGACCTCGTACTCGCCGCCGAGCTGCGGGTACTCGTTCGCGATGGTGTTGAAGCAGTGCGGGCAGGTCGACACGATCCGCTTCGCGGACTTCGGCTTCTTCGTCGACGGGTCGTCGTCGTCCTCGCCGAAAGCCATGTTCAGCATGGCCACGTTCTCCTGGCCGAGCTGCTGGAACAGCGGCTCGTTGCCGAGGCGACGGGGCGAGTCACCGGTGCACTTCTCGTCGCCGCCCATGATCGCGAACTTGACGCCCGCGATGTTCAGCAGCTCGGCGAAGGCCTTCGTGGTCTTCTTCGCCCGGTCCTCCAGGGCGCCCGCGCAGCCGACCCAGTACAGGTAGTCGAACTCGGAGAGGTCCTCCGCGTCCTTCCCGATGATCGGGACCTCGAAGTCGACCTCCTTCGTCCACTCCACGCGCTGCTTCTTGGCCAGACCCCAGGGGTTGCCCTTCTTCTCCAGGTTCTTGAGCATCGTGCCCGCCTCCGACGGGAACGCGCTCTCGATCATCACCTGGTAGCGGCGCATGTCGACGATGTGGTCGATGTGCTCGATGTCGACGGGGCACTGCTCCACGCACGCGCCGCAGGTGGTGCAGGACCACAGCACGTCGGGGTCGATGACGCCGTTCTCCTCGGCGGTGCCGATCAGCGGGCGCTCGGCCTCGGCCAGGGCGGCCGCAGGGACGTCCTTCAGCTGCTCGGCGGAGGCCTTCTCCTCGCCCTCCATCGTCTTGCCGCCGCCGGCCAGCAGGTACGGGGCCTTGGCGTGCGCGTGGTCGCGCAGCGACATGATCAGGAGCTTCGGGGAGAGCGGCTTGCCCGTGTTCCAGGCGGGGCACTGCGACTGGCAGCGACCGCACTCGGTGCAGGTGGAGAAGTCGAGGATGCCCTTCCACGAGAACTGCTCGACCTGGGAGACGCCGAAGACGTCGTCCTCGCCGGGCTCCTCGAAGTCGATCTCCTTGCCGCCGCTGGTCATCGGCTGGAGCGCGCCGAGCGCGGTGGCGCCGTCGGCGTTGCGCTTGAACCAGATGTTCGGGAAGCCGAGGAAGCGGTGCCAGGCGACACCCATGTTGGTGTTCAGCGAGACCGTGATCATCCAGATCAGCGAGGTGCCGATCTTGATCATCGCGGTGAAGTAGATGGCGTTCTGGAGGGCGCCGAGCGACATCCCCTTGAAGGCCAGGACCAGCGGGTACGAGACGAAGTACGCCGGCTCGTACGAGTCCACGTGGTGGATCGCGCCCTCGAGGCCGCGCAGCGCGAGGATCGCGAGGCCGATGGTGAGGATGATGTACTCGACGAAGTACGCCTGCCAGGCCTTCGAGCCGGCGAAGCGCGACTTGCGACCGGCCCGCGAGGGGAGGTTGAGCAGTCGGATGACCATCAGCACGACGATGCCGACGACCGTCATGATGCCGATGAATTCGGTGTACATCTCGAACGGCAGGAACTCGCCGACGATCGGCAGCATCCAGTCGGCCTGGAACAGCTGGCCGTACGCCTGCACGAGGGTGGGCGGCAGCGTCAGGAAGCCGATCGCGACGAACCAGTGGGCGAAGCCGACGATGCCCCAGCGGTTCATCCGGCTGTGCCCGAGGAACTCCCTGACCAGGGTGATCGTTCGTTCCTTCGGACGGTCCGTGCGGCTGCCCGCCGGGACGGGTTGGCCGAGTTTCACGAACCGGTAGATCTGCGCCACGGCTCGGGCGAGCAGCGCGACGCCGACCACGGTCAGGACCAGCGACACGATGATCGCGGCGAGTTGCATGGAAGGGCTCCTCGGGCGGGACTTACTAAGCGGTAACTTATTGAGTCAAGGCTTGAGGTTACCCATTTCCCGCGCCGCACTGTAGGTGAGCGAGCGGTGATCTGTGTCGCTCAGGCATGCCTCTGTCGGTAGGCCGCCCGAGGCGTCTGAGTGAGGATCGCGAGATCCATCCCCAGCCAATGGCTCTCCACATAGTGCCGGTCCAGCAGGTCCATCTCCTCCCAGGGGAGGTCCGAGCGTGCGCTGACCTGCCACAATCCGGTCATTCCGGGTCTTACCCACAGGCGCAGGGGTCGATCCGCCTCAGCCCGCGCGAGGGGGCCGACCAGCGACATCTCCCCGCGCAGCACGTTCAGCAGCTGCGGCGTCCCGTCGAGGGCGCACCGCCGGATCCACGCGCCCACCCGCCCCGCGCCCTCCGTGCGCAGCCGCCAGGCACGAAACGGTCGCCCGCCCATCCCGAGCACGGGTTCGCGTACGAGGACCCGCGCGCGCGGGCGCAGGCCGAGCGCGGCGCCGGCCACCAGCAGCGGCACGAGGAGCAGCCCGAGCAGGATCGCCGCGCCGACCAGGTCGAACACCCGCTTGGCCGGCCACGGCCCGGGTCGGGCGGGGAGCGTGAGCAGCAGAGGCATGCCGGCAGCGTGCCGGACGCCCGCCGCGCCCCGGGCGCGCCGCGCGGCGGGCGTCCCCCGCTTGGGGGGCGTCCCGCGGGCCCCGTCCGTGCCCGGGCGCCCGGTTCCACCCCTGTCCGATCTGTCCATGAGCGTAAGGGCCGCCTAAAGGTTGAGTCCCTTCGACTCACCTCTGTTGACGCGAGCGCACTGGTGGGGCATTCTTGAGCCTGTTCCACTCAAGTCAGCTGGAGGAATCGAAATGGCACGTGCGGTCGGCATCGACCTGGGCACCACTAACTCCGTCGTCAGCGTTCTCGAAGGCGGCGAGCCCACCGTCATCACCAACGCCGAGGGCGCCAGGACCACGCCGTCCGTCGTCGCCTTCGCCAAGAACGGCGAGGTCCTCGTCGGCGAGGTCGCCAAGCGCCAGGCGGTCACGAACGTGGACCGGACCATCCGCTCCGTCAAGCGCCACATGGGCACTGACTGGAAGATCAACCTGGATGGCAAGGACTTCAACCCGCAGCAGATGAGCGCCTTCATCCTGCAGAAGCTGAAGCGCGACGCCGAGGCCTACCTGGGTGAGAAGGTCACCGACGCGGTCATCACCGTCCCGGCCTACTTCAACGACTCCGAGCGTCAGGCGACGAAGGAGGCCGGTGAGATCGCGGGCCTCAACGTCCTGCGCATCGTCAACGAGCCGACCGCCGCCGCCCTGGCCTACGGCCTCGACAAGGACGACCAGACCATTCTCGTCTTCGACCTCGGTGGCGGCACCTTCGACGTGTCGCTCCTGGAGATCGGTGACGGCGTCGTCGAGGTGAAGGCCACCAACGGTGACAACCACCTCGGTGGTGACGACTGGGACCAGCGCGTCGTCGACTACCTGGTGAAGCAGTTCGCCAACGGTCACGGCGTCGACCTGTCCAAGGACAAGATGGCGCTCCAGCGTCTGCGCGAGGCCGCCGAGAAGGCGAAGATCGAGCTGTCCTCCTCCACGGAGACCTCGATCAACCTGCCCTACATCACGGCTTCCGCCGAGGGCCCGCTGCACCTGGACGAGAAGCTCACGCGCGCCCAGTTCCAGCAGCTGACGGCCGACCTGCTCGACCGCTGCAAGACCCCGTTCCACAACGTCATCAAGGACGCCGGCATCCAGCTGTCCGAGATCGACCACGTGGTCCTGGTCGGCGGCTCCACCCGCATGCCGGCCGTCGCCGAGCTCGTCAAGGAGCTCACCGGCGGTCAGGACGCCAACAAGGGCGTCAACCCGGACGAGGTCGTCGCCATCGGCGCCACCCTCCAGGCCGGTGTGCTCAAGGGTGAGGTCAAGGACGTCCTGCTCCTCGACGTGACCCCGCTGTCCCTCGGCATCGAGACCAAGGGCGGCATCATGACCAAGCTCATCGAGCGCAACACCACGATCCCGACCAAGCGGTCCGAGATCTTCACGACGGCCGAGGACAACCAGCCGTCCGTGCAGATCCAGGTCTACCAGGGCGAGCGCGAGATCGCGGCGTACAACAAGAAGCTCGGCATGTTCGAGCTGACCGGCCTGCCGCCGGCCCCGCGTGGCGTCCCGCAGATCGAGGTCTCCTTCGACATCGACGCGAACGGCATCATGCACGTGACCGCGAAGGACCTCGGCACGGGCAAGGAGCAGAAGATGACCGTCACCGGCGGCTCTTCGCTCGGCAAGGACGAGGTCGACCGCATGCGCCAGGAGGCGGAGCAGTACGCGGACGAGGACCTGCGCCGCAAGGAGGCCGCCGAGTCCCGCAACCAGGGCGAGCAGCTCGTCTACCAGACGGAGAAGTTCCTCGCGGACAACGCGGAGAAGGTCCCGGCCGAGGTCAAGACCGAGGTCGAGACGGCCGTCACCGAGCTGAAGGACAAGCTCAAGGGCGACGACGCCGCCGAGATCCGCACCGCGACCGAGAAGCTCGCCGCGGTCAGCCAGAAGCTCGGCCAGGCGATCTACGCCGACGCCCAGGCGGCCCAGGCCGCCGGTGGCGCCGAGGGCGCCCAGGCGAAGGCCGACGACGACGTCGTCGACGCCGAGATCGTCGACGACGAGAAGCCGAAGGGTGGCGCTGCCTGATGTCGGAGGAGACCCCGGGTTTCGACGAGAAGCCCGAAGTCCCCGCCGACGGCACGCCTGACGACGCCGCCGAGCCGAAGGCCGCAGCTTCCTCCAAGGAGGAGGCCGCGGCCCCGGCCGGGGACTCCGCAGCACAGTCCGCCCAGGACACGGCCCTGCTGGCGCAGCTGGACCAGGCCCGTACCGCGCTCGGTGAGCGCACCGCGGACCTCCAGCGGCTCCAGGCCGAGTACCAGAACTACCGCCGTCGCGTGGAGCGGGACCGGGTCGCCGTCAAGGAGATCGCGGTCGCGTCCCTCCTGACGGAGCTCCTCCCGACCCTGGACGACATCGGTCGGGCCCGGGAGCACGGCGAGTTGGTCGGCGGCTTCAAGTCGGTGGCCGAATCGCTGGAGACCGCCGCCGCCAAGATGGGGCTGCAGCAGTTCGGCAAGGAGGGCGAGCCCTTCGACCCGACGATCCACGAGGCCCTGATGCACTCGTACGCGCCGGACGTCACGGAGACGACCTGTGTGGCGATCCTGCAGCCCGGGTACCGGATCGGCGAGCGTACGATCCGCCCCGCGCGGGTCGCCGTGGCCGAGCCCCAGCCGGGCGCGGCGCCGGCCGCCAAGTCCGAGTCCGCGGATGGCGACACGCCGTCTGACAAGGACGCGGATGCCCCCGACAAGGGCTGACGCACACCATGTAGGCAGAGGGATCCGAGAGGAGGGACACCGGGGATGAGCACGAAGGACTTCGTCGAGAAGGACTACTACAAGGTCCTCGGTGTCCCGAAGGACGCCACCGAGGCCGAGATCAAGAAGGCGTACCGGAAGCTCGCGCGCGAGTTCCACCCGGACGCCAACAAGGGCGACGCCTCGGCCGAGGAGCGCTTCAAGGAGATCTCCGAGGCGAACGACGTCCTCGGGGACGCCAAGAAGCGCAAGGAGTACGACGAGGCGCGCGCCCTGTTCGGCAGCGGGGGCTTCCGCCCCGGCCCGGGCGCGGGCGGCGGTTCGTTCAACTTCGACCTCGGCGACCTCTTCGGCGGGACCCAGCAGGGCGGTCCGGGCGGCGGCTTCGGCGGCGGCCTGGGCGATGTGTTCGGCGGCCTGTTCAACCGCGGCGGCGGCGCCGGCGCGGGTGGCCCCCGTACCCAGCCGCGCCGCGGTCAGGACGTGGAGTCCGAGGTCACGCTCTCCTTCACGGAGGCGGTGGACGGGGCGACCGTCCCGCTGCGGATGTCCTCGCAGGCTCCCTGCAAGGCCTGTTCGGGCACCGGCGACAAGAACGGCACCCCCCGGGTGTGCCCGACCTGTGTCGGCACCGGCCAGGTCTCGCGGGGCAGCGGCGGCGGCTTCTCGCTGACCGACCCCTGCGCGGACTGCAAGGGCCGCGGCCTGATCGCGGAGAACCCCTGCGAGGTCTGCAAGGGCAGCGGGCGCGCCCGCAGTTCGCGGACCATGCAGGTCAGGATCCCGGCGGGCGTCTCGAACGGCCAGCGGATCCGGCTGCGCGGCAAGGGGGCCCCGGGCGAGCGCGGCGGCCCGGCCGGCGACCTGTACGTGGTGGTGCACGTCGACGGTCACCCGGTGTTCGGCCGCAAGGACGACAACCTCACGGTGACCGTTCCGGTGACGTTCGCCGAGGCGGCCCTGGGCGCGGAGATCAAGGTCCCCACGCTGAACGGCCCCTCGGTCACGCTGAAGCTCCCCCCGGGCACCCCCGGCGGCCGTACGATGCGGGCCCGCGGGAAGGGTGCGGTCCGCAAGGACGGCACCCGCGGCGACCTCCTCGTCACGGTGGAGGTGGCGGTTCCGACGGAGCTGTCCGACAAGGCCCGGGAGGCCCTGGAGATGTACCGGGACGCGACGGTATCGGAGGATCCGCGCGCCCAGCTGTTCGACTCCGTGAAGGGAGCATGAAATGGACGGCCGCCGCAGTCAGCCCCGTTTCGGTAACGGGCCCTACCAACTGACCGACGAGACCCCGGTCTACGTGATCTCGGTGGCCGCCCAGCTCTCGGGCCTGCATCCGCAGACCCTGCGCCAGTACGACCGTCTCGGGCTGGTCTCCCCGGACCGGACGGCCGGCCGCGGCCGGCGGTACTCCGCCCGGGACATCGAACTGCTCCGCACCGTCCAGGCCCTGTCGCAGGACGAGGGCATCAACCTGGCCGGAATCAAGCGGATCATCGAACTGGAGAACCAGGTGGCGGCGCTCCAGCAGCGCGTCGCCGAGCTGTCCACCGCCGTGGACGGCGCGGCCGCCGCCCTCCAGGCCCGCGAGGCGCAGGTGCACGCCTCGTACCGCCGCGACCTGGTGCCGTACCAGCCGCCGCAGCCGGGCAACGCCCTCGTCGTCTGGCGCCCCAAGCGCCCGATGGACTGACGGCCCGCACAGTGCGTCGAAGGCCCCGCCCGGATCCCGGGCGGGGCCTTCGCGCGTCTGTTCGTCGTACGTCCGCCCGGGAAGCACGGTCCGGGAAGCCCCGCCGGAGGCCCTCCAGGGCTCCGTGGGGCCCTGCGGGGGCGGTACGGGGGGTTCCGGGTGGCCCCGGGGTCCGTACGGGCCCCCGGGGGCCGCTCAGGCCTCCGGGCCCTCCGGCGCTCCCGCGTGGTGGAGGATGCCGGACTGGGCGATGAGGTAGCCGAGCTGTGCCCGGCTGCCGCTGCCCAGGGCCGTCGCGAGGCGTGCGATGTGGGCCCGGCAGGTGCGGACGTTCATCCCGAGCCGGCGCGCGATGGCCTCGTCCACGTGCCCCTCGACCAGCAACTGGGCGATGGAGCGCTGCACGCCCGAGATCCCGTCGGGCGTGTGCGTGTACGTGACCTCGTCGCTCAGCGGCACGGCGCGCCGCCACAGCTGCTCGAAGACCTTGATGAGGTAGTCCACCAGCCCGGGGTGGCGCAGCTCCAACGCGACCCGGCGGTCGTCGCTGACCGGGATGAAGGCCACGGTCCGGTCGAAGACGATGAGCCGCTCGATGAGTTCTTCCAGCGTGCGGATCTCGACCTTTCCCGTGGAGATCCGGTCCACGTAGGCGAGCGTGCCCTGACTGTGGCGGGCGGTGTGCTGGTAGAGGGTCCGGATGCTCACGCCCCGGTCGATGAGCGGGGCGTCGCGCTCCAGGGCCTCGCTGAGGGCGTAGGAGGGCCGTGCGCCGCCGGGCTGGACGGTCAGCATCTCCGTATGACATTCGGCCGTCGCCAGATCGAGCGCGGCGTTGATCTGGTCGAATCCCTCCAGCACAGTGATGGCGTGGGTGTTGGCGGGGTTCTGCGCGCTGAGCGCGAGGAACGGCTCGAATGCATCGGTGAGGTCGACGGCGCTGCGCCTGCGGTCCTGGATCTCGCGTTCCAGGGGGTGGAGGCGCTGTGCGAGGGCGACCGCGGGCGGAACCGCGCGGAGCTGGTTCGCGTCATCCGGGTCGGGTCGCAGCAGGGCGAATTCAAGCAGGCAGGGGACGTTTTCAACTTCTCCCCTCGGCACCCGGCCCGTGCTGAGCGCCGCCGCGTACAGTCGTGCGCCCTCGTCGCACATGGCCGTCACGGGGTGGGGATGTGTCGGGTTTGTGTCTCTTATGGGCAAATCTCCACCCCCCAGGGTCCTGAACATGCAAGAACATGATGCATCGTCCCTGTGGCCGTAACGTGCCTGAATGAGCCATGGTCTGACGTGCGGGGGAGAGGATTCCATCAAGTGAGGACGAAGCCGACCATGTACAAGAGAATGCTTCGCTCGGCGCTTGCCGTTGTTTTCTCCGCTGTTGCGGTCTTTGGGGCAGTCAGCGCCGCCAGCGGAGATGCGGGGAGCGCTCTGGCCGACAGCGGTTGGAACACCGCGCCGGCAGGTAAGCCCGACAGCGGTTGGAACGCCACGCCGGCAGGCGAGGCGGACAGCGGCTGGAACATCGTCGCAGCCGACTTCGACAGCGGCTGGAACATCGTCGGACCGAACGACGAGTCGGACAGCGGCTGGAACACCACCCCCGTGACGGTCGTCTGATGACCCCCGACGACCGCGACTTCCGACGCGAGATGGCTTCGGCGTACCGGTCGGGTTGGCAGTTCATCGATCTCGTCACCGCAATCCCCTACGCCGGCGACTCGTTGATGGTCACCCTGTTCGGCCAGCCGATCGTCGTCGTGCGCGAGGAGGACGAAGACGTCCGCGCCTACCGCTGCCTGCGCCGCCCCCGGGGCGCACCGCAGCCCGTCCGCTGCGAAGTGCGGTACGGCATGGTCTTCGTCAACCTCGATCAGCGCGACCACCAGCTCTTCGAACCCGATGTCACCACCGCCGCCACCCCCCGCAGTGCCTGAAGCGATTCCCCCGTCGTTGCAGATCGCCTCAGGTGCTACCCCCACACAACGGCGCCATCGTGGACCTGACCACGATGGCGCCGTTGTGATGTCCGCGTCCAGTGGTTGAACCGGACAATCATCGAGGCGGCGCCCCGGGGCGTCCGGCGCCGTCGGCCGGACGTCGGGCGGTGCCGTCGGCCGCCCTCCGGGTGCCGTCGGCCGCCCTCCGGCCTCCGCCCGTCGGACCTCAGGCGCGACCCATCGCCCGGTCCAGGCTGATCTCCAGGACCACCCGGTCCGGGTTGGGCGAGGGGGTCCGCCCGTAGCGCTCCGCGTAGCGCTCCACCGCCTCGGCCACCGACGCCGGGTCCGTACGGACCACCGCGCGCCCCTCCAGGGTGGCCCAGCGCTTGCCCTGCATCTGGCACACCGCGACCCGCGCCGAGCCCTCCGGCGCCTCCAGGACGTTGCGGACCTTCTTGCTGTGCCGATTGCTGATCACCCGCGCCAGTCCGGCCCCGGGGTCGTAGGTGACCCCGACGGGCACCACGTGCGGCGTTCCGTCCGGTCGCGGGGTGGTCAGGGTGCAGACGTGCCGCTCCCGCCAGAAGGCGAGGTACTCGGCCGTCGGGTTGAGTACGTCATGGGACATGCGCCGAAGCGTACGGCGCGCTGCCTTGAGTGGAATAGACTCAACTTTACGCACGCTGTACGTGTCAGATCCATGCACGTACCCGATCCCTCCGGAGAGGAGAAGTCGCACGTGGACGCCGAACTGACCAACAGGAGCCGGGACGCCCTCAACGCCGCCACCAGCAGGGCCGTCAAGGACGGCCACGCGGACCTGACCCCCGCCCACCTGCTGCTGGCCCTGCTCGCCGGCGAGGACAACGAGAACATCACCGACCTGCTGGCCGCCACCGAAGCCGACCAGGCGGCCGTACGCGCCGGCGCCGAGCGGCTCCTCGCGGCCCTGCCCAGCGTCACCGGCTCCACCGTCGCCCCGCCCCAGCCCACCCGCGAGCTGCTCGCCGTCCTCGCGGAGGCCGACGCCGAGGCGGGCCGGCTCGGCGACGACTACCTCTCCACCGAACACCTCCTCATCGCCGTCGCCGCCAAGGGCGGCGCGGCCGGCGAGGTCCTTTCCGCCCAGGGCGCGACCGCGAAGAAGCTGCTGGCCGCCTTCCAGAACGCACGAGGAGGACGGCGGGTGACCACCCCCGACCCCGAGGGCCAGTACAAGGCCCTGGAGAAGTTCGGCACGGACTTCACGGCAGCCGCCCGCGAGGGCAAGCTCGACCCCGTCATCGGCCGTGACCACGAGATCCGCCGCGTCGTCCAGGTCCTTTCCCGCCGTACGAAGAACAACCCCGTGCTCATCGGCGAGCCCGGCGTCGGCAAGACCGCCGTCGTCGAGGGCCTCGCGCAGCGCATCGTCAAGGGCGACGTCCCCGAGTCGCTGAAGAACAAGCGGCTCGTCTCCCTCGACCTCGGCGCGATGGTGGCCGGCGCCAAGTACCGGGGCGAGTTCGAGGAGCGGCTCAAGACCGTCCTGGCGGAGATCAAGTCCAGCGACGGCCAGATCATCACCTTCATCGACGAGCTGCACACCGTCGTCGGCGCGGGCGCCGGCGGGGACTCCGCCATGGACGCGGGCAACATGCTCAAGCCCATGCTGGCCCGCGGCGAGCTGCGCATGGTCGGCGCCACCACCCTCGACGAGTACCGCGAGCGCATCGAGAAGGACCCCGCCCTGGAGCGCCGCTTCCAGCAGGTGCTGGTCGCCGAGCCCAGCGTCGAGGACACCATCGCGATCCTGCGCGGGCTCAAGGGCCGCTACGAGGCCCACCACAAGGTCGTCATCAACGACAGCGCCCTCGTCGCCGCCGCCACCCTCTCCGACCGGTACATCACCTCCCGCTTCCTGCCCGACAAGGCCATCGACCTCGTCGACGAGGCGGCCTCCCGGCTGCGCATGGAGATCGACTCCTCGCCCGTCGAGATCGACGAGCTCCAGCGCTCCGTGGACCGGCTGCGCATGGAGGAGCTGGCCCTGAGGAACGAGTCCGACCCCGCCTCCCGCGAACGCCTCGACAAGCTCCGCAAGGACCTCGCCGACCGCGAGGAGGAGCTGCGCGGCCTGACCGCCCGCTGGGAGAAGGAGAAGCAGTCCCTCAACCGGGTCGGCGAGCTCAAGGAGCGCCTGGACGACCTGCGCGGCCTGGCCGAGCGCGCCCAGCGCGACGGCGACTTCGACGCCGCCTCCAAGCTGCTCTACGGGGAGATCCCCGCCCTGGAGCGGGAGCTGGCCGAGGCCACCGAGGAGGAGGCCACCGCCGCCCAGGCCGGCTCCGCCAAGGACTCCATGGTCAAGGACGAGGTCGGCCCCGACGACATCGCGGACGTGGTCGGCGCCTGGACCGGCATCCCCGCCGGCCGCCTCCTGGAGGGCGAGACGCAGAAGCTGCTGCGCATGGAGGACGAGCTGGGCCGCCGCCTGATCGGCCAGACCGAGGCCGTGCGGGCCGTCTCCGACGCCGTGCGCCGCACCCGCGCCGGCATCGCCGACCCCGACCGGCCCACCGGCTCGTTCCTCTTCCTGGGCCCGACCGGCGTGGGCAAGACGGAGCTGGCCAAGGCGCTCGCGGACTTCCTCTTCGACGACGAGCGGGCCATGGTCCGCATCGACATGTCGGAGTACTCCGAGAAGCACAGCGTCGCCCGCCTGGTCGGCGCCCCGCCCGGCTACGTGGGCTACGAGGAGGGCGGCCAGCTCACCGAGGCCGTCCGCCGGCGCCCGTACTCCGTGGTGCTGCTCGACGAGGTCGAGAAGGCCCACCCGGAGGTCTTCGACGTCCTGCTCCAGGTCCTCGACGACGGCCGCCTCACCGACGGCCAGGGCCGCACGGTCGACTTCCGCAACACGATCCTGATCCTGACCTCGAACCTGGGCAGCCAGTTCCTCGTCGACCCGACCACCACGCCCGAGGACAAGAAGGCCCGCGTCCTGGACGTGGTCAGGGCGAGCTTCAAGCCGGAGTTCCTCAACCGCCTCGACGACCTGGTGGTCTTCTCCGCGCTGACCCGCGACGAGCTGGCCCACGTCGCCGAGCTCCAGATCGGCCGCCTCGCCCGGCGCCTGGCGGAACGCCGCCTCACCCTGGACGTCACCCCGGCCGCGCTGGCCTGGCTGGCGGACGAGGGCAACGACCCGGCGTACGGGGCGCGCCCCCTGCGCCGGCTGATCCAGACGGCCGTCGGGGACCGCCTCGCGAGGGAGATCCTCGCCGGCGAGGTCCGCGACGGGGACACCGTACGCGTGGACGTGGCGGGCGAGGGCCTGCTGGTCGGAAAGGTCCCGTAAAGGCCCTGTAGGGGGACGAGCCGGGCGGGCCGGGTGCCGGGAGGGCGCCCGGCCCGCCCGGCTCGGCTGTCCGCCCGGAGCGGATCGTGCCCGTTGGCTGGACACGAAGCGGGCCGGATGGTGGAGGATGAAGGTATCCGCACGAAGGGAAGTACACGGTGAGCATCGACCCGGCCTCGATTCCGAACTTCGGAGGGCAGCAGCCCGAGCCGCAGGCCACAGGACCGGCGGGCCCCGTCGTCCCCGACCAGGAGCTCGTCAAGCAGCTCCTGGAGCAGATGGAGCTCAAGTACGTCGTCGACGACGAGGGTGACCTCGCGGCGCCGTGGGAGGACTTCCGGACGTACTTCATGTTCCGCGGCGAGGACGAGCAGCAGGTCTTCTCCGTGCGGACCTTCTACGACCGCCCGCACGCGATCGACGACAAGCCGCAGCTCCTGGAGTCCATCGACGACTGGAACCGCCGCACCCTGTGGCCCAAGGTCTACAGCCACACCCACGACGACGGCTCCGTCCGCCTCATCGGCGAAGCCCAGATGCTGATCGGCACCGGCGTCAGCCTGGAGCACTTCGTGTCCTCCACGGTGAGCTGGGTCCGCGCCTCGATCGAGTTCGACAAGTGGCTCATCGAGCAGCTCGGGCTGGAGAAGGAAGTCGACTCCGCCGAGGGCGACGAGAAGCCCGAGGACGGCGCCGGCAACTGATCCGCCGCGCTCACGGGGGCACGTCCGCCGCGAGCAGCAGGTAGACCCCGTAGCCGTACGAGAGCCCGGCCAGGCACCCGGTCATCACGACCGCGGCGCGTGGCCGGGCTCTGGTCATCGCGGCCGCCACCGGAAGCAGCAGCGGGAACGCCGGCACCAGGAACCGCGGCTTCGACTCGAAGAACCCGGCCCCGCCCAGCGTGATCACCAGCAGGGTCCCGGTGTACACCAGCAGCGCCGGGGGCAGCCGGCGCCGGACCGCCAAGGCCGCGAGCAGCACCGCCACGGCCAGGACGCCCACGGTGACGGACGTGGCGAACGGCACGGGCGCGCCCGAGAGCACCTTCCAGATCGAACGCAGCGTCCCGACGCCGAAGTCGAACCGCGAGCCGAACTGCCGCTGCACGGTGAAGTACCCGAAGGGGTCGTGCCGGCGGGCGCCGACCGCCAGGACGTACGCCGCCCAGCCCGCCGGGGCCAGCAGCACGGCCGCCCACACCGCGGGCCGCCGCTCGCCCCGGACCGCCGCCCGCAGCGCGAGCAGGCTCACGGCGGCGGCCACCGCGATCCCCGTCGGGCGCGTCAGCCCGGCGAGCAGCGCGAGCCCCGCCGCCAGGGCCCAGCGCTCCCGCAGCAGGGCGTACAGGGCCCAGGCGGCGAGCGCGCACAGCAGCGCCTCGGTGTAGCCGAGGGTGAGCACCACCGCGTGCGGCAGCGCGGCCCACAGGGCCACCAGGAGCACCGCGGCCCGCGCCCCGAGCTGCCGCTCCCCGATCCGGTACACGCCGACGGCGGCGACGGCCGCGGCGATCCAGGCCACGGCCAGGGCGGACAGCGGGGTGCCCCCGGCGAGGCGGACCAGGGCGGGGAAGAGCGGGAAGAAGGCGTAGTCGCTCTGGATGGAGCCGTCGGCCCACATCTGGGTGCGGCCGTAGCCGTGGCCGGCGATCCCGAGGTACCAGACGGAGTCCCAGGAGCCGCCGAGGACCCGGACGGGGTTGCGGTCGACCCACCAGGCGCCGACGGTCACGACCACCGCCCCGACGCCGCGCACGGCGAGGAACACCGCGAGGGCGAGCAGGTGGGGCGGCGCCGCAGCGGCGCGGGCCCACAGGTCCCGCCGCCCCGGCCCCGCGGGCCGGCCGGGCCGTCCGATGGGCGAGGCGGAGGGCGCGGCGGCGGGCGCGGCGGCGGGCGCGGCGGAGGGCGCGGCGGTGGTCCGGGCGCGGGGCGGGACGGTGGCGGTGTCGGCGTCCGGGGTGGCGCCCGGGGTGGCGCCCGGGGTGGTGCTCGGGGTGGTGCCGGGGGCGGTGCTCGCGGTGGCGCTCGGGGCGGTGGTGGTGCCTGCGGTCGCGCTGATCGGGGTGTCGACGGTGGTGTCGGTCGGGGCGGGTCTCATGGGTCAGAGCCGCACCAGTCGGTCGACGGCCTGCCGGAGGATCTCCACGCGCTTGCAGAAGGCCCACCGCACCTGGGTGGCGCCGGCGGCCGTGTCGTCGTAGAAGACCTGGTTCGGGATGGCGACGACCCCGCAGCGCTCGGGCAGCGCCCGGCAGAAGGCGAGGCCGTCCTTCTCGCCCAGGGGGGCGATGTCGGTGGTGATGAAGTAGGTGCCCTGGGGGCGGAACACCTGGAGACCGGCGGCCTCCAGACCCCCGGCGAGCAGGTCGCGCTTGTCCGCGAGGTCGCGGCGCAGGTCCTCGTAGTAGGAGTCCGGCAGGGCCAGGGCCTCGGCGACGGCGTACTGGAAGGGCCCGGAGGAGACGTACGTCAGGAACTGCTTGGCCGAACGGACGGCGCCGACCAGGGCGGGCGGGGCCGTGATCCAGCCGACCTTCCACCCGGTGAACGAGAAGGTCTTGCCCGCGCTGGAGATGGTGACCGTGCGCTCGCGCATCCCGGGCAGCGAGGCGAGCGGGACGTGCGCGCCCTCGAAGACGAGGTGCTCGTAGACCTCGTCGGTGACCACGAGGAGGTCGCGCTCCACGGCGAGCTCGGCGATGACGGCCAGTTCCTCGCGGGTCAGGACGGTGCCGGTCGGGTTGTGCGGGGTGTTCAGCAGCAGCAGACGGGTGCGCGGGGTGATCGCGTCGCGCAGGGCGTCCAGGTCGGGGCGGAAGTGCGGGGCGCGCAGGGTCAGGGGCACGCGGACGGCGCCGGCCATGGCGATGCAGGCGGCGTAGGAGTCGTAGAAGGGCTCCAGGGCGATGACCTCGTCGCCCGGCTCCAGGAGGGCGAGCAGGGAGGCGGCGATGGCCTCCGTGGCGCCGGCGGTGACCAGGACCTCGGTGTCGGGGTCGTAGGACAGCCCGTGGAAGCGCTCCTGGTGCGCGGAGATCGCGGTGCGCAACTCGGGGACGCCGGGGCCCGGCGGGTACTGGTTGCCCCGGCCGTCGCGGATGGCGCGTACGGCCGCCTCGGCGATCTCGGCGGGGCCGTCGGTGTCGGGGAAGCCCTGGCCCAGGTTGATCGACCCGGTGCGGGCGGCCAGGGCCGACATCTCGGCGAAGATCGTGGTGCCGAAGGGTGCCAGACGGCGGTTGAGGAAGGGACGGCTGCTGCTCGCGGGTGCGCTCATGGGCGTCATCCTGCGGGGAACCTCTGGAGTTGCTCAAGTGCGCTTTGGCCGGAACGGGCCGAGGGAATCACCACGACACGCCGGGACATGGGGATCCCGGGCCCCGGGGGACCGGGGTGTTCAGGAAGGGGGAGAGGACATGGCCCTCGTCATCGTTCTCATCGTGATCGTCTCCGCCGTGGTGATCGGCTCGATCGTCTACGCGTCCGTGAGGGCGGGCAGGCGCGCGACCGACCGCCTCCACAAGAGCGGGACCGGCTCCCGCGGCAGCGGCCGGGACAGCGGCTGGTGGGTGGCCGGGAGCTCCTCGTCGTCCGGCGGCTCGTCGTCCGGAGGATGCGGTTCCTCCTCGTCGTCCTGCGGTTCCTCCTCGTCGTGCGGGTCCTCGTCCTCCTGCGGTGGCGGAGGATGCGGCGGGAGCTGACACTGATGGGGGTGTCCGGACCTGCGTGAACAGGCCGCCCGGTGGGGACAACTTCCCTTGGGCGTCCTGTTGTTCGGCTCGGCGTTACGGCGTACGGGCGGGATGTTGTTGAACACGTGAACCGGGTGGCCCCCGGGGGGATGTAAACCCCGTCAAGTTGGGTAAAAACGCTGTGAGTGCCGTGCCTTTCATGATTCCCTCGGTTGAGTAGACCAGTCCCCGGACCTCCCGGGACTTCCTGTGGACCCGTGCCGGTGTCCCCCCACCCGTTGACTACCGCTGGCGGGCCCCGGCCCATCTCCCTCGCGCGTTTGCGGAGCCGACTCATGCTCACGACCCTCCAGACCACCTATACCGACACGCGTGCCGCCGATCTCGCCTGGGCCCTGGGACGGGACCGGCTGCCCGCCCTGGCCGTACTGAACCTCCGGCTCGCCGACGCGAAGGTGGAGTTGCGCCTGCTCGGGGCCTCGCACCAGGTGCTCCTGGAGGAGGGCGAGGTGTTCTGTTCGGAGACCGTCGCGTGCATGCCCGGCAGCAGCACGCCACTGCCGCTCGGCGTGGCGAAGCGGGTGGGGGACTGGGAGTACGAGTTCGCCGCGCGCGTCGAGACCCTCTCGCGCGGCTCGTTCGCCGGACGGGCCCAGGAGCTGCTCGCCCTGGTCGCGGACCACCCGAACGGGCTGGCGGGCACCTTCCCGGGCAGCCCGCACGCCTTCACCGCGCTGCTCGCGCAGCGCCACGAGGGTCAGGTGCGGTGGCGGACCTGGCACGCCTACCCGCAGGAGGGCCAGCTGGTGGCCACCCGCACCCGGGTCGGCGTGCGGATGGGGGCGCCCGTCTAGACACCGGTGTTGACGAGGCGTTACGCCAACTGGCCGGACGCGAGCGACAGTTGCACCCATGTGGGTGACAGGGTGTCAGTGGGCGGTGACGTACGGTTCGCTTCATGATCGACCGTTCCGCCCCGCGCGGGGTGCTCCCGGCGCCGGATCCGCGGGGCGTGCAGACCGTCTCGGCCGCCCTGCCCGTACACCCGCGGACCGGCCGACTCCTCGTCCTGGCCACGGTGTTCGTATGCGCCGCCTGCGGGCTCGTGTACGAACTGGAACTGCTCGCCCTCGGCTCCTACCTCATCGGCGACTCCGTCACCCAGGCGTCCGTCGTGCTGTCCGTCATGGTCTTCGCCATGGGGGTGGGCTCCCTGCTCGCCAAGCGGTTGTGCCGGCGGCCCGCCTTCGGCTTCGGCGCGATCGAGGCGGTCCTCGCCCTGCTCGGCGGCCTCTCCGCCATGGCCCTGTACGCGAGCTTCGCCTGGTTGGGTGAGTCCCGGCCGGCGCTCGTCGCGTTCTCCTTCGCCATCGGGGTGCTCATCGGCGCCGAGATCCCCCTGCTGATGGTCCTCATCCAGCGGATCCGCCGGCAGGACGCGGGCGGCGCCGTCGCCGACCTGTTCGCCGCCGACTACGTGGGCGCCCTGATCGGCGGGCTCGCCTTCCCCTTCCTGCTGCTGCCGGTGTTCGGGCAGCTCACCGGGGCCATGGTGACCGGCACCGTCAACGCCGCCGTGGGCGGGGCGCTCGTCCTGTGGCTGTTCCGGGGCGACCTCAGCCCGCGCTGCCGCCGGCTGCTGATCGCCCTGAACGCGGTCGTCCTCGCCGTCCTCGCCGGCGCGACCTTCTTCGTCGACGACTTCGAGCGCGTCGCCCGCCGGGCCGTCTACGGCGCGGAGGTGCGGGTCGCCGTCCAGACCGGGGTGCAGGAGCTGGTGCTGACCGGACCGTCCGTGGGCTCCCCGCGCTCCCTCGACCTGTACCTCGACGGCCGGCTGCGGGTCAGCGGATACGACGAGTACCGCTACCACGAGGCGCTGGTGCACCCCGCGATGACCGGCCGGCACGCCCGCGTCCTGGTCCTGGGCGGCGGCGACGGGCTGGCCGCCCGCGAGGTCCTGCGCTACCGGGACGTCGCCTCCGTCACCGTCGTCGAGCTCGATCCCGGCGTGGTGCGCCTCGCCCGTACCGACCCCATGCTGTCCGCCCTCAACGGCCGCGCCTACGAGGACCCCCGCCTCGGCGTCGTCACCCCGCAGGACGCCTTCGGCTGGCTGCGCGGACCGGCCGCCCGGGACCGCTTCGACGTCATCGTCTCCGACCTGCCCGACCCCGGGATCACCCCGAGCACGAAGCTGTACTCGCAGGAGTTCTACGGGCTCGCCGCGCGGGCCCTGAGCCCGGGCGGCCGGCTCGCGGTGCACGCGGGCCCCTTCACCACCCGCCCGCGCGCCTACTGGACCGTCGAGTCCACCCTGCGCGCGGCCGGCCTGCACACCTCCCCCTACAGCGCGGGCGGCCGGCTCTCCGGCTTCGCCGCCGGCCCCGACCGCACCCTCGGCGGCGGCTCGGCGGCGCTCCCGCAGGACTGGGGCTTCGTCCTCGCCGCCCGGGAGGGGACGCCCGAGCTGCGCGTGGACCAGGACGCGCCCGCCCTGCGCGCGGTGTCCACCCGCTCCCTGCGGGACGCCGCCCGGGAGGCCGCCCGGGGACGCCCCGCCGAGGGACTGCCCCCCTCGACGCTGCCCCACCCGCGCTACAGCTGAGCCCCGGCCCGCCCGTCGTGTCCGCGTGCGGGTCCGTGTGCAGGGACGGCTCCCGTCGGTAGGCTCGACCGCATGGAGCATCAGGTGTTCGTTCCGGTACCGGCAGAAGACCTCCGCGCCGCGCTGCGCGACCCCGCCCGGGTGGCCCGCTGCGTACCCGGGCTCCAACACGACGCCGGCGACGGGTCGGGATCGTTGGCCGGGCGGCTCAGGGTCCGCGTCGGCGGCCACACCGTCACCTACCGGGGCGGCCTGAGCGTCACCGAGCGCTCCCCGGAGCGGTTCGACGTCGAGGGCGGCGGCACCGAGGTCCGGGGCAGCGGCACCGTCACGCTCTCGCTCCGGTTGAGGCTGACCCCGCACGACGGCGGAACCCGGCTGGAGTTCGCCGGTTCCGCCGAGGCCGACGGCCGGGCCGCCGGCTTCGAACCCGAGGCCACCGGCACCGCCGTACGGCGGCTCCTGGACCGCTTCACCGCGAACCTCGCCGCCGAGGCGGGTGCGGGTCCCGTGGTCCCGGGCAGCCGGGAGGGCTCCGAACTGCGCGACGCCGTCGCCGAGGCAGAGGAGGCCGAGGAGGCGCAGAAGGCGCAGGAGGCCGCCGCGGCCGAGGGCTCCGGGCGGTCCGGGGAGCCCGACGACTCCGACGGTTCCGCAGCCCCCGGAGCCCCCGGAGCCCCCGGCGACTTCGGCGAACCGGACGGGGAGGGCGCCGGGCGGAAGGGGCCCGGGGAGCCGGCGGGCGCGTCCGTCTTCGACACCGACGTGCCGCCCCCGTCCCTCGACCCCGCCCTCGACCCCTTCCTCGACACGGACTTCACCGCGACCGGCGCCGGAGCGGGCGAACCCGGCCGCCCCCCGCGGCCCCCGGCCGAGGCCGCCCACGCCCGCCGCACGATGATCGGCCGCAGCGCCGAGGAGGTCGACCACGCGCCCCCGCGCGGGCGTTACGCACCGGTCCCCGCCCCCTCCACCGCCGGCACCGCTCCCGCGCTGCGCTGGATCGGGCCCGCCGCCGCCCTGGCGCTGGCCTCCGCCGTCGTCGTCGGAAGGGCGTTGCGCCGCCGCCGCTGACGCGCCGTAGGGTCACCGTATGACTACGCGACTGAGCGCCGGCGGCGCCGACATCACCATCGACCAGGAGAACGGCTGCCGGATCAGCGCGCTGCGCGTCGACGGCACCGAGCTGCTGCGCCAGGGACCGCAGTTCGGGGCGTTCCCGATGGTGCCCTGGTGCGGGCGCATCGAGAACGGGCGGTTCCGGGACGGCGCGCACGTCCACCAGATGCCGCTGAACCACCCCCCGCACGCCATCCACGGCTTCGGCCGCAACGCGCCCTGGAAGGCGGCCAGGACGACCGACACCGAGGCGGTCTTCACCTACGACCTCACCGACCCGTGGCCCTACTCCGGCCGGGTGACGCAGATCTTCGAGCTGGACGAGCGGTCGCTGAAGATCACCATGGGGGTGGAGACGTACCAGGACTCCTTCCCGGCGCAGGCCGGCTGGCACCCGTGGTTCAACCGGGTCCTCACCGAGGGCGGCGCGCGGGCCGAGATCGCCTTCGAGCCCGCGTGGCAGGAGGAGCGCGGCGACGACCACCTGCCCACCGGCCGCCGTATCGACCCGCTTCCCGGCCCCTGGGACGACTGTTTCGGGATGCCCGACGGGGTCGACGTCACCCTCACCTGGCCCGGGGAGCTGGAGCTGAAGGTCACCAGCCCGACCGAATGGGTGGTCGTCTACGACGAGCAGGAGGAAGCCGTCTGCGTGGAGCCCCAGTCCGGCCCGCCGAACGGGCTGAACACCCTCCCGCGCCTGGTCACGCCCGTCGACCCGCTGGAGATCTCCACCACGTGGACCTGGCGGCGGCTCGGCTAGAGCCCCTCTAAGCTCGACGGCATGACTGACGTACGCGATGCGCTTCTGCAGCAGATCAAGGACAAGGCCGTCGTGCACGGCAAGGTGACGCTCTCCTCCGGCCGTGAGGCCGACTACTACATCGACCTCCGTCGCATCACCCTCGACGGCGAGGCCGCCCCGCTCGTCGGTCAGGTCATGCTCGACCTGACCGCCGACTTGGAATACGACTGCGTCGGCGGCCTCACCCTGGGCGCCGACCCGGTCGCCACCTCGATGCTGCACGCCTCCGCCGCGCGCGGCGAGCGCCTGGACGCCTTCGTCGTCCGCAAGGCGCAGAAGGCCCACGGCATGCAGCGCCGCATCGAGGGCACCGACGTCAAGGGCAAGCGCTGCCTCGTCGTCGAGGACACCTCGACCACGGGTGGATCCCCGCTGACGGCCGTCGAGGCCGTCCGCGAGGCGGGCGGCGAGGTCGTCGCGGTCGCCACGATCGTGGACCGGGGCGCGGCGGACGCCATCGCCGGCGCGGGGCTCCCGTACCTGACCGGGTACGAGCTGGGCGACCTGGGTCTTTCTTGATCCGGGGCGGAGGCTGAGCAACGGGACGGAGGGCGACAACTCGTGACGAAGGTCCCGGGTCGTCCCTGAGTCCGTCCTGACCTGCCCTTTTCGGGTCGGGTGGAGTGTTTCACGTGAAACGCTCCACCCGGTTCGCGCACCGTGGGGCGCAGAGGGGGGTGGAGTGTCGCGCCGAGTCTGGAAAGATAGGCGCGACGATGACGTCGCCCCCAGGTCAGGGCCCGCAATCAGCACCCTTCCCCGCACAACCAAGGAGCGGACAGATGCCCATCGCAACCCCCGAGATCTACAACGAGATGCTCGACCGGGCGAAGGCAGGCAAGTTCGCCTACCCGGCCATCAACGTGACGTCGACGCAGACCCTCCACGCGGCGCTGCGCGGCTTCGCCGAGGCCGAGAGCGACGGCATCATCCAGATCTCCACCGGTGGTGCGGAGTTCCTGGGCGGCCAGCACAACAAGGACATGGTCACGGGCGCCGTCGCCCTGGCCGAGTTCGCGCACGTCGTCGCCGCCAAGTACGACATCACCGTCGCGCTGCACACGGACCACTGCCCCAAGGACAAGCTGGACGGTTACGTACGTCCGCTCCTGGAGGTGTCCGCCGAGCGCGTGGCGCGCGGTCTGAACCCGCTCTTCCAGTCGCACATGTGGGACGGCTCCGCCGAGACCCTGGCCGACAACCTGGCCATCGGCCAGGAGCTGCTCGCCAAGGCCGCCGCCGCGAAGATCATCCTCGAGGTCGAGATCACCCCGACCGGCGGCGAGGAGGACGGCGTCAGCCACGAGATCAACGACGAGCTGTACACCACCGTCGACGACGCGATCCGCACCGCCGAGGCGCTGGGCCTGGGCGAGAAGGGCCGCTACCTGCTGGCCGCCTCCTTCGGCAACGTGCACGGCGTGTACAAGCCGGGCAACGTCGTCCTGCGTCCCGAGCTGCTCAAGGACCTCCAGGCCGGTGTCGCGGAGAAGTTCGGCAAGGCCTCGCCGTTCGACTTCGTCTTCCACGGCGGTTCGGGCTCCACGGCCGAGGAGATCGCCACCGCGCTGGAGAACGGCGTCGTGAAGATGAACCTCGACACCGACACCCAGTACGCCTTCACCCGCCCGGTCGCGGACCACATGTTCCGCAACTACGACGGTGTCCTGAAGGTCGACGGTGAGGTCGGTACGAAGTCCACCTACGACCCGCGCACCTGGGGCAAGCTCGCCGAGGCCGGCATGGCCAAGCGCGTCGCCGCCGCCTGTGCCGACCTGCGCTCCACCGGTACCCGGCTGAAGTAGTCGGCGGCCGGCAGTCGGCAGACCGTACGAGGACCCGGAGGGGGTCCACCGCCCGTCAGGGGCGGTGGACCCCCTCCGGTCGTGTGTCCCGCCGCGCCGTCGATCGTGTGTCCGGGCGCATGTCCGGGCGGTTCGGGGGGACCTGACGGAGGGGACGGGGGGCGTTGGACGGATGCCGCCCGATGGTGTGAAATCTACGCACAGAAAAAACGTACCCGTGGGGATGTAAAGCCGGCGGGCCAGGAGAGGCGACGCCACGACATGAGGACAGAGCGAGCCCAGGTGAAGCAGGACCGGGCGGTGCGCACGCGTCAGGCCATCATCGACGCGGCGGCCGAGGTGTTCGAGGAGCACGGGTACGACGCGGCCAAGCTCTCGGACATCGTCAACATCGCCAAGGTCACCAAGGGCGCCCTGTACTTCCACTTCGACTCGAAGGAAGGCCTCGCCCAGTCCGTCATCGACGCCCAGAACGCCTCCCGGCCCACCATGCTGCCGCAGCCGTACAAGGCGCAGGAGTTCCTGGACATCGGCATGGTGTTCTCCCACCGGCTGCGGCACGAGACGCTGATGCGGGCGAGCGCCCGCCTCACCCTGGAACACGCGGGCCGCGAACTGGACAAGGCGGCGCCCTACCAGGCGTGGATCGACCTGCACGTCACCGTGCTGGAGGAGGCGCAGCGGCGCGGGGAACTGCTGCCGAACGTGGACCCGGTGGTGCCGTCGCGGTTGATCGTCGGCGCGTACGCGGGGCTCAACACCATGTCCCAGATGCTCGGGTTGGACCTCGACGCGCAGGTGTCGGAGCTGTACACGCACGTGATGCCGAACGTGGTCGTGCCGGCCGTGGCGATCCGGTTGGACACGGCCCCGGGACGCGGCGCCCGGGCGTTGTACGGTCCGCAGGGCACGCATCCGTGCGAGATCGGCTGTCTCGGCGGGCAGTAGCACGGCCGGTGGCCGGTGGCCGGTGGCCGGTGGCCGGGAGTCGGCTCCCGTCTGTCGTATCCCCGTCCCTTCCCCTTCCAAAAAAGATCCTTCTGGGTATTATTTTTTTGCTCGACTGCCCAGGGGGAAAACTGTGGACATTGAGGTACTCGGAGCACCACGGGTCATCGAGAACGGGGTGCCCATCACGGCGCCCACGCCCGAGTCCAGACATGTCCTCGCGGTCCTCGCGGTCTCTCCCGACCGGGTGGTGCCCGTGTCGGTCCTCGCCGACGAACTCTCCCGCCGCACCCCGCCCGAACACACCCGGGGGGCCCTGCACACCGCCGTGCGCCGGCTGCGCGAGCGTTTCGCGGAGGCGCTCGGCGCCGGCTCGGTACGCACTCCCGAGACGGTGCTGTCGACACGGCCCGGCGGGTATCTTCTCGACACCGGCGGCGGTCGCTCCGACGTGCGGGAGTTCGCCCGCGAGGCGGGCGCCGGCTACCGGGCCATGGGCCGCGGGGACTTCGAGCGGGCGGCGCCCAGGCTGCGCCGGGCCCTGTCGCTGTGGAGGGGACCGGCCCTGGACGGGATCGACGCGGGGGACTGGCTCGGCGCCCGGATCGCCGTCCTCGACTCCGAACGGCTCTCGGTGCTCGGCCAGTGGGTCGAGGCGGAACTCGCGCTCGGACGCCACCGCGAACTGCGCCTGGAACTGGCCGGACTGCGCGGAGCCGGCGGCCGTCCCCTCGGCGACGACTACCTGGCCGCCCTGCGCCGCGCCGAGGACCGCTCCCTGACGGCGCGCGGCGCCCACCCCCTCGTCGGCCCGAGCCTGGCGTGCACGACGGGCTGCTGACCGGGCCCCGCGCCCGACGCCTGGGCCCGCGCCCCCTGACCTCCGTCCCCCGCCGCCGCCTTGACCCTCCGCCGCCCGGAACCTAGGTTCGGGGCGGGCTGGAAAACGCCTGGTCGGGTGGGGGACGAGGGGACCGCGGATGCGTGAGGTCGACGGCGATGCCGGCGACGGCGGCGAGGGTGGTGAGGGCCGTGACGGTCGCGACGCCCTGGCCGTACTGGAACTGCTCGCGGCGGACGCCCCGCAGAGCGCCTACGACGACCTGTTGGCCCGCGCCCGCTCCCGAGCCCGCTCCCGCTCCCGCGCCCCCGACGCGCACGGCCCGGACGGCCCGGACGGGCCCGCGCTCGCCGACATCGCCCGCGCCGTCGACCTGGCCCGCTCCGTACGGGCCCGCGCCAGCCGCCACAAGCAGCGCGAGGCGGCCCTCACCGCCCTCGTCGACACCGCGCACGACCTGACCTCCCCCTACGACATCGACGGCCTGCTGCGCCTGATCACCCGCCGCGCCCGGCGGCTCCTCGGCTTCGACATGGCCTGGCTGTCGCTGTCGCGGCCCGACGGATCGGCGTACGTCCGCACCTCCGAGGGCGAGACCACCGCGCTCAACGTCGGCCTCGAACTCGGCACCGGCCGGGGCCTGGGCAGCATCGCCCAGGCGCGCCGCTCCCCGGTGTGGACCGCCGACTACCTGAACGACCCCGCCATCGCGCACGCCCCCGGAATCGACGCCGTCGTCAAGGCGGAGAGCCTGCACGCGATCATCGCCGTCCCGCTGCGGCGCGGCGACTCCACCCTCGGCGCGCTCTACGGATCCGACCGCTCGGTGCGGGAGTTCACCCCCGACGAGATCGGCACGCTGCTCTCCCTCGCCGACCTCGCGGCCGTCGCCATCGAGAAGGCCCGCCTGCTGGAGCAGACCCGCGACGAGGTCACCGAACTGGAGGCGTTCGGCTCGCGCACCAACACGGCCCTGACCAGGGTCCGTTACCTGTGGGAGTGCCACGCGCGGCTCGCCGGGCTCGTCCTGGACGGCGCCGGCCTCGCCACCCTCGCCCGCGCCACCGCCGACGCCCTGGACGGGGTGCTCCAGGTGCGCGACCCGGGCGGGCGCCCGCTGACCGCCACCGGTGAACTCCCCGACCTGGACGAGGAGGCGGTGACCCGGGCCGCCCTCCAGGCCCTCACCGACCGGTGGCCCGTACGGCTGCCCGGGGACCTGTGGCTGGCCCCCGTCCTCGCGGGCGCCGAGGACCTCGGGGTGCTGCTGCTCAGCGCCTCCGCCCCGCTCGCCGACGAGGACGTGCGCCTGCTCCAACTGGCCGCCCAGTGCGTGGCCTCGCTGATGCTGATCCAGCGGGGCACGGCCGCCGCCGAGGGCCCCGTCCACGACGAGATCCTCGCCGACCTGCTGGACCGGCCGCACTCCGTCGACCTGCACCTGCTGGAGCGCACCCGACGCCTCGGCATCGACCTCGACCGCCCGCACGTGGTGGTCGTCGCCCGGCCCGAGGGCGGCGAGCTGGGCAAGGCCGTCGCCTGGGCGTCCTCGTACGCCTACCGGATGGGCGGGCTCAAGGGGGTGCGGCGGGGCTGCATCGTGCTCGTGCTGCCCGGCACCGACGCCTCCGCCGTCGCGCACCGGGCCTCCGGCGAGCTGTCGCCGCTGCTCGGCCACGCCGTCTCCACCGGCGCCGCCGGCCCCACCGAAGGCCCCGGGGCGGTGGCCCGGGTGTACGCGGAGGCGGTCCGCTGCCTGGACGCGCTGACCGCCCTCGACGGGGTCGGCGGTACCGCCTCGCTGCGCGAACTGGGCTTCCTCGGGCTGCTGTTGTCCGCCGATCACGACGTGGAGTCCTTCATCGCGGCCACCGTCGGGCCCGTCCTGGACTACGACGCGGACCGGCTGACGGAACTGACCCGCACCCTGGAGGCCTACTTCGCCTCCGGCTCCAGCCCCACCCGCGCCGCCGACGCCCTGCACGTGCACCCCAACACGGTCTCCCGCCGGCTGGAGCGGATCGCCGAACTGCTCGGCGAGCACTGGCAGGAGCCCGGCCGGGCGCTGGAGATCCAGATGGCGTTGCGCCTGCGCCGGGCCCGTACCGTCCTGCACGACCGCCGTACGGCGGGCGAAGCCCCGTAAGGACTCCTCGCGCTACGCGAGCGGGTAGCGCTCCGTCCCGGTCAGGGCCCGGGCGGCGTGCGCGACGGAGGCCAGGGTGACGTGCCGGTGCCAGCCGGGCAGGGCGCGGCCCGCGAAGTCGCGCAGCCCCGCCTCCCGGCCGCTGTGCTCGGCCGCGTGGCCCACGCGCAGGCCCTGCTTCGTCAGCCGCAGCAGCGGGCCCACGGGGAGGCGTACGAGATCGGTCACCCACATGTGCGCGGGCGGACGGCGGGGATCGGTCCACTCCCCGACCAGCAGCAGGTGCCGCCGCCGGGCGGGGGAGGGGTCCGGCATCATCACGCGGACGGCCACCGCGAGGGTGCTGCGGTGCCGGCCCGTCGGGTGCCTGGGGTCGGGGTCGGTCCACTCCACCGGGGTGCACAGCCCCTTGACCGACTGGAGGATCTCCCGGGCGGAGCGGACCCCGCCGCCGTGTCCGGGCAGCGCCGGGTCGGTGACCAGCAGCGGGGTCGTCGGGCTGACGCGGGCGATCACCGGCAGTCCGGCCTCCGCGAAGCGGTTCATCGTCGAGCGGGTGCCGATCCGCATGATGTCGAGGACCACGGGGCGCGGGGCCCCGCCGCCGCGCCGCACCGTCTCGATGACGGAGGCCGTCGCCGACTCCGCGTACGCGCTCTCCTCGTACGCGGCACGGGCGGCGAGGTCGGGACCGGTCAGCGGTCCCCGCCGCGCCCGCAGCCGGTCGGGGCCCCCGGCGGGCTCCGCCTCCGGTTCGCCCGGCAGGAACATGCGCCACCCGACCGGGCTGACGAGGCCCGCGGAGGCGAACCAGGTGCCGAAGGCCTGCTGCCCCCGGAACATCTGCCCCTGGTGCGGGTCGAAGCGGTGCGCCACGCCCACCGAGTGCTCGCCGCCCTTGGGAATCGCCATCGGCTGGGCCACCCAGGCGGTCAGCGGGGTCGCCGACTGGAGGAAGGCGCCGAGCGAGGCGCGGATGGGTTCCCAGTCCCAGGTGGAACCGGAGATGAAGTGGTGCATGCTCTGCTCGGCCGCCGGCCCGCCGAGCCGGCCCGCGATGCCCCGCATCGACTTGCGGCCCGGCAGGGACAGCAGTCCCTGGACGTACTGGCGGCCCTTCTCCCGCTGGTCCTTGCGGCGCAGCGAGGCGAAGACCGTGTCGCACAGGTCGTCGGCGGCCTGCCGGGCCGGGTCGTGTCGGGTCGCCTCCCGCCGGGCCGGCGGGCGGTGCGGCGCGGCGGCCGGCGCCCGGTCCGCACCGCCGTCGGTGTCGCGGGCGGAGCGGCGGTCCGTACCCCGCTCGACGCCCCTCTCGATGCCGTGTACGACGGCGTTGTCCGTGCTGCTGTCCGTGCTGCTGTCCGTGCTGCATTGGGTGATCGCGTTCACGTCATGCCTCCCCCGGCGTGCGTCCACTGCCCTCTACCGTCGGCCCGTGACCCCCTTTCTCGGGAGGTGGTCCGACCACCGCACTTCGGCGAAAGGTGGTGGGCCTGTCACCACCCCGGGCGGATCGGCGACGACTTGACGGACTGCCCCGGCGGGCTTGGTCCCGCCGGCCGGCGTCCGGCACGGTCGAGGCACGGGGCAGTTCGGACGGAAAGCCGTGAAGGGGTCGGGGTGCAGTTCGGGATCTTCTCCCTCGGCGACGTCGTCCCCGACGCGGCCACCGGCAGGATCCCGACGGAGCACGAGCGCATCAAGGCGATGACGGCCCTCGCCGTACGGGCCGAGGAGGTCGGGCTCGACGTCTTCGCCACCGGCGAGCACCACGGCCCGCCGCACGTGACCTCCTCGCCGCCGATCCTGCTGGGCTACCTCGCCGCGCGCACCGAGCGGGTGCTCCTCTCCACCGCCACCACCCTGATCACCACCACCGACCCGGTGCGGATCGCCGAGGAGTACGCGCTGCTCCAGCACCTGGCCGACGGCCGGCTCGACCTGATGACGGGCCGCGGGAACAACCCGAACGCCTACCCCTGGTTCGGCCAAGACCTGCGCCAGGGCCTCGACCTGGCCCGCGAGAACTACGCCCTCCTGCACCGCCTGTGGCGCGAGGTGGACGTCGACTGGCGGGGCCGCTCCCGCGCCCGCCTCGACGGCTTCACCTCCGTGCCCCGCCCGCTGGACGGCGTACCGCCCTTCGTGTGGCACGCCGCCGTGCGCTCCGCGGAGACCGCCGAGCGGGCCGCGTACTGGGGCGACGGCTTCTTCGTGCACGACCCCCTCGGCCCCGTCGAGCACCACGCCCGCCTCGTCGACCTGTACCGGTCGCGGTACGCCGAGCACGGCCACGGCCCCGCCGAACGGGCCGTCGTCGGCCTCGGCGGACACCTCTTCGCGCGGGCGCGCTCACAGGACGCGTTCCGCGAGTTCCGGCCCTACTTCGACCGCTCCCCGGTCTACGGGGGCCACGGCTCCCTGGAGGAGTGCGCCGCCCGCACCCCGCTGGCCGTCGGCAGCCCCGACCAGATCGTCGAGAAGCTCCTCGCCTCCCGCGAGGCCTGCGGGGACCACCGGCGCCGGCTGTTCCTGCTGGACCACGCCGGGCTGCCGCTGAAGACCGCGCTGGAGCAGATCGACCTGCTGGGCGAGCGGATCGTGCCCGCGCTGCGCCGGGAGCTGGCCGCCCCCCGCCCGGGGGTCCCGGACGGGCCCGCGCCGGCGCTCCCCGCGGGCCCCGGCCGGCCGGCCGCGCGCGGGCCCCTCGACCCCGTCGCCGGCGCCGTCGGTACACACTGATCCCATGTCGATTCACCAGAACCTGCTCGGGGGTCCCGCCCCCACCCACCTGCCCGACGAGCCCGCGCCCCGCGAGGCCCTCGCCGCCGGCACCGACCCGGCCGAGGTGGCCGCCGCGCACCCGACCTCGTCCCTCGCCTGGGCGGCCCTCGCGGACCGCGCCTTCGAGGCCGGCAACACGGTCGAGTCGTACGCGTACGCCCGTACCGGCTACCACCGCGGCCTCGACGCCCTGCGCCGCGCCGGCTGGAAGGGCCACGGCCCGGTGCCGTGGGAGCACGAGCCGAACCGCGGCTTCCTGCGCGCGCTGAACGCCCTGGCCCGCGCGGCCGGCGCCATCGGCGAGAAGGAGGAGTACGCGCGCTGCTCGACGTTCCTGCGCGACTCCTCCGAGACCGCCGCGGACGTGCTCGCCCCGGACACGCTCGCATAACCACGCGAAGTCTCCCCTAGAGGCGCTCCGGATCCCCTGCTTATGATGCGAGGCAGGGGACCGGGGCTCCACTTACCTCATCGGAAGGAGCGGACCGCTACCCGGAAGCACGTGTCGAGGAGACAGAAATGTCGCACGCCCTTGATGCCTCCGGAGCCGGTTCGGACACCCCGAACCTCGACTTCGCCGGCACGACCCCCTACGAGGACTACGTCCAGGCCGACGTCCTCACCCACCTCCAGCACCTGCGCTCGGACGATCCCGGCGAGATGGTGTTCCTGGTCACGACCCAGGTCATGGAACTGTGGTTCACGGTGATCGTCCACGAGTGGGAGACCGCCGCCCGCGCCCTGCGCGAGGACGACATCCCCGTCGCGATGGACGCGCTGAAACGATCCCTCCGCGAGCTGGAGGCCCTGAACGCCTCCTGGCGACCCCTCGCCCAGCTCACTCCCGCCCAGTTCAACGCCTATCGCGGCGCCCTGGGCGAAGGTTCCGGTTTCCAGTCGGCGATGTACCGCCGCATGGAGTTCCTGCTCGGCGAGAAGTCCGCTTCGATGCTGGTCCCCCACCGGGGCGCGCCCCGCGTCCACGGCGAGCTGGAGAAGGCCCTCCAGGAGCCCAGCCTGTACGACGAGACCCTGCGCCTGCTGGCCCGCCGGGGCCTGCCCGTCCCGACCGAGGTCCTGGAGCGCGACCTCGCGCTGCGCTACGAGCCCTCCCCGGCGGTCGAGGCCGTCTGGACGGCCCTGTACGCCGAGCCGCGCGGCGAGCACTCCGACCTGCACCGCCTCGGCGAGGTCCTGACCGACGTCGCCGAACTGGTCTGGCGCTGGCGCAACGACCACCTGGTGGCGACCCGCCGCGCGATGGGCGCGAAGACGGGCACGGGCGGCTCCGCCGGGGTGACCTGGCTGGAGAAGCGCGCCCAGAAGAACGTCTTCCCCGAGCTGTGGACGGCGCGCAGCCATGTCTGACGCCATAGCCCCCGGCCCCGAGGCCACCCGCGACCTCCCCGCCCCCGCGGGCGGGGACCTCCCGGGCCGCGCCGATCTCCTCGCCCGCGCCGCCCGGCTCGACGACGGCGACCCGCTCGCCAAGCTCCGCGAGCGCTTCACCCTCCCCGACGGGGTGGTCTACCTCGACGGCAACTCGCTCGGCGCCCTCCCGGCCGCCGTCCCGGGCGCCGTCGAGGACGTGGTGCGCCGCCAATGGGGTGAACTCCTCATCCGATCCTGGGACGAGAGCGGCTGGTGGACGGCGCCCGAGCGGATCGGCGACCTGATCGCCCCGCTGGTCGGCGCCGCCCCCGGCCAGGTGACCGTCGGCGACTCCACCAGCGTCAACCTGTTCAAGGCGCTGGTCGGCGCCGCCCGGCTCGCCGCCCCCGGCCGCACCCGGATGCTGGTCGACGCCACGACCTTCCCGACGGACGGCTACATCGCCGCCTCCGCCGCCCGGCTGACCGGCCTGGAGGTCGTCCCCGTCGACCCGTCCGACGCGGTGCGCGAGATGACCGACGCCACGGCGGTGGTCCTGCTCAACCACGTCGACTACCGCACCGGCCGGCTCCACGACCTGCCCGCCCTCACCCGGGCGGCGCGGGCGGCGGGCGCGCTCGTCGTGTGGGACCTGTGCCACTCGGCCGGCGCCCTGCCCGTCGGGCTCGACGCGCACGCCGTCGACCTCGCGGTGGGCTGCACCTACAAGTACCTCAACGGCGGCCCGGGGTCCCCGGCGTACCTCTACGTGGCCGCACGCCACCAGGACGCCTTCGACTCCCCGCTCCCGGGCTGGAACAGCCACGCCGAGCCCTTCGCGATGACCCCGGAGTACGAGCCGGCGCGGGGCGCCGCCCGCGCCCGGGTCGGGACCCCGGACATCCTGTCCATGCTCGCCCTGGAGTCGGCCCTCGGCGTGTGGGAGGGGGTGGACGTCGAGGACGTCCGCGCCAAGTCCCTCGCGCTGACGGACTTCTTCCTGGACTGCGTGGCCGCGTACGTCCCCGAGGGGGCGGTGGAGTCCGTCACCCCGGCCGGGCACGGCGAACGCGGCAGCCAGGTCTCGCTGCGCACCGCCGACGCCCGCGCGGTGATGACGGAGCTGATCGCGCGCGGTGTCGTCGGGGACTTCCGGGCGCCCGATGTGCTGCGCTTCGGGTTCACCCCGCTCTACGTCTCCTTCGCGGACGCCGAGCGCGCGGCCCGCACACTGGGTCACATTTTCGGGTGACGCGGTAGCACGCCGTAGCGAAACGTCACGGCACGGGACGGGCGGGGCCGCGGCCCCGCCCGTCGTCGTGTGGCCCTCTCCCGCCCCGGAACGGCGCGGTCCGGCCTGATACGGTCCCGCTCTGCCGGAAACACGGGAAACACCGGAACATCTGTCCCCGCTGTACCCCGCCGTGCCCTGCTGTCCCACGCGTTACTCGTACCGAGAGGTGGAGCCGATGACGGACCCCGCAGTCGAACGGGACGCCGCCGAGGCCGCGTCGGCGTTCGCCCACCCCCCGGTCGCCCCCGACGCCACCGCCGCCTACGGGGAACACCCCGACCAGGTCGTCGACTTCTACGCCCCGCGCGGCGCCGGCGCCCCCGCCCCGCTGGTGGTGCTCCTGCACGGCGGGGCCTGGCGGGCCCCGTACGACCGCCTGCACGTCACCCCGTTCGCGGACCTGCTGGCCCGACGCGGTTTCGCGGTGGCCAACGTCGAGTACCGGCGCGGGAGTTCCCTGCCCCACCAGGGTGCGGAGGGGCCGGTCGCGGGGCGCTGGCCGGAGACCTTCGACGACGTGGCCGCCGCCATGGACGCGCTGCCCGAACTGGTGGGGGCGGCGCTGCCCGCCGCAGACGTCCGCCGGACCGTGGTGACGGGCCACTCGGCGGGCGGCCACCTCGCGCTGTGGGCCGCCGCCCGACACGTCCTGCCGTACGGGTCCCCGTGGCGGCTCCCCTCCCCGCCGCCGCTGCGCGGGGTGGTGGCCCTGGCCCCCATCGCGGACTTCGCGGTGGCGCAGCGGCTGGGGGTGTGCGGGGGCGCGTCCGGGCAGCTGCTGGGCGGGCCGGAACACTGGGACGAGCGGCTGCCGTCCGCCGACCCGGCGGCGCTGCTGCCGACGGGGATCGCGACGGCCGTGGTGCACGGGCGGGAGGACATCGTGGTCCCGCCCGCGGTGGCCGAGTCGTACGTGGCCGCGGCGGCCAAGGCGGGCGAGATGGTGGGGCTGACGCTGGTGGAGGGCGTCGGGCACTTCCCGCTGATCGACCCGGCGGCGGACGCCTGCGCGGTGGTCTGCGAGGAGATCTCCCAACTCGCCTGGTAGCCCGGTGGCCCGGTGGCCCGGTGGCCCGGTGGCCCGGCTGTCTGCGCGGGGGTCAGCGGGGCCGCGTGAGGGGTTCCTTCTTGCCCGGGTAGACGTGGTCCGGGGTCACGATCGAGGTGATCGCCTCCCCGAAGAGCGTGGTCGGTTCCTGCCCGTCGACCAGGGAGTCCGTGTTGAGCAGGACCACCATCGTCGCCCGCTCCTGCGGCAGGTACACGGTCAGGCTCTCGTAGCCGGGCAGGGACCCGTTGTGGCCGATCCAGCCCTGCACGTCGAAGATGCCCAGGCCGTAGCCCGCGCCGGGGATCCCGCCGATCGGCTTCACCGCCAGCCGTTGCGCCTGGGTCGCGGGCTTCAGCAGCGTGCCCGTGGCCAGCGTCTTCGCCCAGCTGCGCAGGTCTTCGAGGTCGGAGATCATCGCGCCGGCGGCCCAGGCCCAGGAGGGGTTCCAGTCCGTCGCGTCGACGGTCTTGCCGCCGTCGTCGGTGTAGCCCTGCGGGTGCGGCTTCGGGTACTCGGCGCCCGTGGGGAAGAGGGTGTGGCGCAGTCCGGCCGGCTTCACCACGTCCTCGTTGATCACCTGCTGGAGCGGTCTGCCGGTGACCTTCTCGATGACCAGGCCCAGCAGGATCAGGTTGGTGTTGGAGTACTCGAACTCCGCGTCCGGCGCGAACTGCACCGCGTGCGCGAACGAGTAGTCGAGCAGCTGCCGCGGCGTGAAGGTCCGCCCGGCGAGGAGAGCCTTGTCGAAGTCCGGGTCCTCGCTGTAGTTGTAGAGCCCGCTGCGCATGCCGGCGAGCTCGCGCAGGGTGATCCGGTCGCCGTTCGGGACGCCCGCGACGTACTTCCCGATGGGGTCGTCCAGGCCCACCTTGCCCTGGTCGACGAGCTGGAGCAGGGCGGTGACGGTGAACGTCTTGGTCTCGCTGCCGATGCGGAAGTTCATGTCCGTCGCCATCGGGGCCTTCGTCGCCTTGTCCGACACCCCGAAGGTCTTCACGTAGGAGCCCTTGCCAGGGGCCCACAGTCCGACGACCGCGCCGGGCACCTTCGTCTCGCGCAGGGTCTTCTCGACGGCCGCGTCGAGTTTCGCCGCCACGGCCGGGGTGAGCTGCGGGAAGGGCGTGTCGTCGGCGGCGGCGGGCGCGGTCGTCGTGGGTGTCGGTGTCGGGGCGGCGGTCGCCCCGTGCGCGAACACCGCGCCCGCCGTGCCCGCCGGAGCGATGAGCACGGCCGCCGCCGCGGCGGCCAGAGCGGCCCGGCGCAGCCGTACGGGAATGGGGTTCATCTGATTTCTCCCGTCGTCCGGGGGACCTGGACGGTCCACCCAGGCTAGGCCCGGACCGGCGGGGCCGCGCGGCGGCCCCGCCCCCGCGCGGACGGGAGGTCAGTCCCACTGCTGATCGGCGAGCGAGGCCACCGGCTGGGGCTTGCCGATGACGGCGAGGGCGATGAAGAAGTTGATCTGCCCGATCGCGATCGTCAGGGTGGCCAGCGCCTTCTCGTCGTAGTGCCTCGCCACCTCGGCGTACAGCTCGTCCGTGACGCGCTCCCGGCCGTGCGGGGCGGGCTGGAGGGTGGCCTCGACCAGGGCGAGCGCGGCGCGCTCGGCGTCGGTGAAGAAGGGGGCGTCCTGCCAGGAGGAGACGGCCGTGATGCGCTCCTCGGACACCCCGGCCTTGCGCAGGAAGCCGGTGTTGAGGACCGTCAGGTAGGTGTTGCCGACGATCTGACCGGCCCGCAGGTGCACCAGGCTCATCGTGGCGCGCGGTACCGAGCGGTTGCCGGTGGCCCGGAAGAGGGCGGCGCTGACGTCGGCCAGCTCGGGCACGAACTCGCCCGGGTTCGGCATGCGGGAGATCGAGATCGAGGTCGAGGTGGTGGCGGGGGCGGTGGCGTTGTCGTGCGTCATGGCTGCTCTCCTCGGGATCGTTCGGCGGCTTCACTGCAATGACCCGGGGGAGCGCGCGGATGTGACGGGAACCGGGAAGTTTTTTCCCGGCCGGTTCTTCGCGACCGGTCCCGGACGCGATGCTGGGGGCATGCGCGCCGCCCGCCTGATCCGCATGGCCCTCCTCGTCCAGTCGAACCCGGGCCTGACCGGAGCCGCGCTCGCCCGGGAGCTGGAGGTCTCCGAACGGACCGTGATCCGTGACGCCCAGGCCCTCCAGGACGCCGGGATCCCGGTCCGCTCCGACCGGGGCCGGGTCGGCGGCTACTTCCTGGCCCCGGGCTACCGGACCCGGCTGACCACCCTGCACCGCGGCGAGGCGGAGACCCTGTTCCTCTCCGGGCTGCCGTCGGCGCTGCGGGACCTCGGGCTGTCGGACGCGGCCGAGGTCGCCCGCCTCAAGCTGACGGCCACCCTGCTCCCGTCCGTGCGCGAGGCCGCCGAGTCCTCGGTGCGCCGCTTCCACCTCGACGCCCCGGCCTGGTTCCGGGAGCCCTCGACGCCCGAACTGCTGCCGGAGCTGGCCCGGGCCGTGTGGGACGACCGGACCGTCGAGCTGTCCTACGCCCGCCCGGGCCGGGGCGGCGCCCCGGCCGCCACGGTGACCCGTACCGTCGAGCCGTACGGGCTCGTCCTGAAGGCCGGCACCTGGTACGTCGTCGTCCGTCTCCCGGACGGCGCGCGGGAGGACCGGGCCGCCGCCTGGCGCACCCACCGCGTCGACCGGATCACGGCCTTGGCGCCGGCGCCCGGAGCACCCAAGCCGTTCGCGCGCGAGCCGGGCTTCGACCTGGCGGCGCACTGGCGGGCCCACGCCGCCGCCTTCGCGCGGGCGCTGCTGCGCACCACCGTGACCGTACGGCTGACGGCCCGGGGGCTGCGCCGGCTGCCCGCCGTCGTGGACGGGGCCGCCGTCGAGGAGGCACTGGCCCGCGCGAGCGCCCCCGACGCCGCCGGGCTGGTCACGCTCGACCTGCCCACCGAGTCCGAGGACGTGGCGTTCGAGCAGCTGGCCGGGCTCGGCGCGGACGTGGAGGTCTTGGCCCCGGACGCCCTGCGCGCCCGCTTCCGCGACCGCGCGCGGGCCCTGGCCGCCCTCTACGGGTAGCGGTCGGTGACGGCCCGGACCGGTGACGGCCCGGACCGGCGGCAGCCCGGATCAGCGGTAGTCCTCCGGAGGGGCCTGCTTGCCGCCGAACTCGACCTCCTCGAAGTAGGCCATGGCGTCCGGCCGGCTGCCGTCCACGTCCCGCACCCCGTAGACCCGGGCGAGTTCACCGCTCGACGTGGACTTCCCGCCCCAGCGGTCGGCCCGGTCGGGGTCCGCCGCCAGCGCCGCGACCGCCCGCGCCAGGTAGTACGGCGACTCCGAGATCCCGAACGACGGCTCCTGCGCGACGACGTCGCGCCAGTTCTCCTCCGCGACCCCGAAGTGCGCGAGCATCTGCTCGGAGCGCAGGAAGCCCGGGGTGACCGCGACCGCCGTGCCCCCGTACGGCGCCAGTTCCTGGGCCAGGCCGAACGCGAGCCGGATCGGGGCGTTCTTCGCCAGGTCGTAGTACATGTTGTCGCGGTAGCGGCGGTTGAAGTGCGCGGTGCCGTCGGTGACCTCCACGTGCAGCGGAGCGTCCGAACGGATCAGCAGCGGCAGCAGCAGCGCCGCCGTGATCACGTGCGAGCGGACGCCGAGCTCCAGGATCCGCAGACCGTCGGCGAGCGGCGTCTCCCAGCTCTTCTTCCCGAAGACGGAGCGCACGAGCAGGTGCTCCCCGCCCCACAGGTCGTTGACGAGGACGTCGAGCCGGCCGTGCTCGGCGTCGATCCGCGCGGCCAGGGCGCGCACCCGCTCCTCGTCGAGGTGGTCGGTGGGCACCGCGATCCCGGTGCCGCCGGCGGCCTCGACCAGCTCGGCGGTCTCCTCGATCGTCTCCGTGGTCCGGCCGACCTCGCTGGCCCGCTCGCGGGTGGTGCGGCCCGTGACGTAGACGGTCGCGCCGGCCCGGCCCAGCTCCACGGCCTGCGCGCGGCCCGCACCCCGCGTCGCGCCCGCCACCAGGGCGATCCGCCCCGCGAGCGGACGCTCCGGGACGGTGGGGTCGACGTTCCGGATGGTCATGTCCTCGTTGGTCATGCCGTCCATCGTTCACCCCATACCCGACAGAACACGTCACCTTTTACGGGACGGGACGGAACGGGACGCGCCGCAGGGGCGGGCGCGCGATGTGCGCGGCCCGCCCCTGCGGTGTGGTGCGGTGGTGCGGTGGTGCCGTACTGCCGTACCGCCTAGAGGAACGAGTTGATCTCGATCGTCTCGGTGCGGCCGGGGCCGACGCCGATCGCGGAGATCGGGGCGCCCGACATCTCCTCCAGGGCCTTCACGTACGCCTGCGCGTTCTTCGGCAGGTCGGAGAAGGTCTTGGCCTTGGTGATGTCCTCGGACCAGCCCGGGAGGGTTTCGTAGATCGGCTTCGCGTGGTGGAAGTCGGTCTGCGAGTAGGGCAGCTCCTCGACGCGCTTGCCGTCGATCTCGTACGCGACGCAGACCGGGATCTCCTCCCAGCCGGTCAGCACGTCCAGCTTGGTGAGGAAGAAGTCCGTCAGGCCGTTCACGCGGGTCGCGTAGCGGGCGATCGGGGCGTCGAACCAGCCGCAGCGGCGGTCACGGCCGGTGGTGACACCGCGCTCGCCACCGATGCGGCGCAGCGCCTCGCCGTCCTCGTCGAACAGCTCGGTCGGGAACGGGCCCGCGCCGACGCGGGTCGTGTACGCCTTGAGGATGCCGATGACGCGGCTGATCTTCGTCGGGCCCACGCCGGTGCCGGTGCAGGCGCCGCCGGCGGTTGGGTTCGAGGAGGTGACGAAGGGGTACGTGCCGTGGTCGACGTCGAGCAGGGTGCCCTGGCCGCCCTCGAAGAGCACGACCTTGTCCTCGTCCAGCGCGTTGTTCAGGATCAGGGTGGTGTCGGCGACGTAGCCCTTGATCTGGTCCGCGTACTGGAGCATCTCCTCGACGATCGCGCCGGCCTCGATGGCGCGCCGGTTGTAGAGCTTCGCGAGGAGCTGGTTCTTGCCCTCCAGCGCCGCTTCGACCTTCTGCGTGAGGATCGACTCGTCGTAGAGGTCCTGGACGCGGATGCCGACGCGGTTGATCTTGTCCGCGTAGGTCGGACCGATGCCGCGACCGGTCGTACCGATCTTGCGCTTGCCGAGGAAGCGCTCGCCGACCTTGTCGAGGGTGACGTTGTACGGCGTGATCAGGTGCGCGTTACCGCTGATGAGCAGCTTGGAGGTGTCGATGCCGCGCTCGTTCAGGCCGCGCAGCTCGGAGAGCAGGACGGCCGGGTCCACGACGACACCGTTACCGATGACCGGGGTGCATCCGGGGGAGAGGATGCCGGAAGGGAGAAGGTGCAGTGCGTACTTCTGGTCGCCTACGACGACCGTGTGGCCGGCGTTGTTGCCACCCTGGTAGCGCACCACATAGTCAACGGATCCACCGAGCAGGTCGGTGGCCTTTCCCTTGCCCTCGTCACCCCACTGAGCTCCGAGCAGCACAAGAGCGGGCACAGGCGTACACCTCTTCCGGATGGGGCATGTCCAAGGTCAGGGGGCGTACGACGATGTACACCGCAGGCTGAGCCGTCGGACCGGTGCCCCGGAATAGACGAAGGCCCTGGCGCAATAGCGCAAGGGCCTCTTGCACAAAGATGCTACCCGAGGAAGGACCGAGGTGTCGGCTCCAGAGCCCGCCATGAGCCAAGCGGGTGCGCCGGTAGGCGGACTGCTCGTGCTCGTCGACCCGGTCGCCCGCCGTCTTGACGGCGAGTCCGTGCGAATCGCGAAGGATGTGTTGTCAGCGGGAGCGGCGGCGAAAATCTGCCTCCCGGATTCGCAGGAGGAATTCGCGCGGGCCCTCGCCCGCCGGGGCCATCGGCGGCCGGTGGTCGTGGGGGACGACCGGGCCCTGGTGCGGGTCGTGGGGCTGCTCCAGCGGGAACGGGGCGCCCGGCGCCGCGATCCGCAGGGAGCGGTGGTGTCGCTGGTGCCCGTGGGCCCGGCGGCCTCGTTGGGGCTGGCCCGCACGCTCGGCGTGCCGCAGTCCGCCGTACTGGCGGCGCGCGCGGCACTGGACGGCGTACCCCACCCCCGGGACCTGCTGGTGGACGACAGCGACGGGGTGGTGCTGGGCGGGCTGCGCATCGGGGCGCCGCGGCGCACGGTGCCCGTGACCCGCTGGGGCGGCACCTACCGTTCGCTGCTGCGCACCCTGCTGCCGAACCCCGCCGCCGCCGCGCGGCCGGTGCACCGGCTGCGCGTGGAGGTCGACGGGGTGGTGCTCGCGGACGTGGAACACCCCGTCGAGGACGTCGCCGTGCGCACCGGCGGGCTCGGCGGCCCCGCCGAGGTGGTGGTCCGGCTCGCCGGGGCCCCGCCGCTGACGGGGTGTGCCGAGGCGGTCACGGTGTCGGGGGCCGACTTCCGCTACCGGGCCGACCACGTCCTGGCCGGGCCGGTGCGCCGGCGGACGTGGACGGTGCGGCGGGCGGCGTGGTCGCTGACGCTGCCGAGGTAGCGGGGGCAGTGGGGGTGGTCGGGGCGCGGCCGGCCGGGCGGGCGGCCGGGGTGGCGGTCGGCCGGGCGGTCGGGGTGGCGGTCGGCCGGGCGGCCGGTCGAGGCGGCCGGTCGAGGCGGCCTCCCGGCGGCCGGTTCGGGCTAGCGGCCGGAGATCTCGTTCGCGGCGGCCTCGATCAGGTCGGTGACCTGGCCCGGCTGTGAGGCCAGGGAGGCGTGCGAGGCGTCGAGCTCGATGGTCTTGCGCGGGTTCATCCGCTCGGCCATCCGGCGCTCGTTGTCCGGGTGGATCATTCGGTCCTCGGTGGACACCTGGTACCAGGACGGCTTCGCGCGCCAGGCCGGCGCGGTGACGGCGTCGCCGAAGGTGGAGGCGAGCGGAGCCTTCTGCGTCACCGCCATGACCAGGGCCTCGTCGGGGGTGAGGTCCTGCGCGAAGCTCTCGTGGAAGAGGTCCTGCTTGACCCACAGGTAGCCGTCGGAGTCGGGCGCGATGTTCGCGAACGCGGCCGGGGGCAGCTCCTGGCTGATGCCCCCCGGGCTCTCGCCGGCGTCGGGGGCGAAGGCCGCGACGTAGACGAGGGCCTCGACGTTGGGCAGGTCGCCGGCCTCGGTGATCACCGCGCCGCCGTAGGAGTGACCGACGAGCACCACGGGGCCGCCGATCTGGCGGACCATCTTGCGGGTGCGTTCGGCGTCGTCGGCGAGCGAGGTCAGCGGGTTCTCGACGGCGTGGAGGTCGCCGAAGCCGCGGCGGTGGAGCTCGGTGACGACCTTGGACCAGTGGGCGGCGCCGCCCCAGAAACCGTGGACCAGGACGATGGCGGGCTTGGTGGACCTGTCGGCCATGGGAGGGCCTTCCTGCGTGGGGGAGGTGGCGTCCGACTGCTCAGGACTGCTCCGCCCACGCTAGGCAGGCCCCCGTGACCGCGCCACCGCACTCGCCGGTGCGCCCCTCACATGGGCTCGCGCGGGTCCGCGCGGGGCCGGTGGCCGGCTCACATCGGTTCGAGGACGGACAGCACGTTGCCCGCGGGGTCCTTGAACCAGGCGATGGTCGGGCCCTCCTCGCCGCCCCGCACGATGCCCTTGTCGTCGGTGTCGAAGCCCGGGTAGCGCTCGAAGCGGACACCGGCCGCGGTCAGGGCGTCCACCGCCCGCTCGACGTCGGGCACGGGGAAGTTGAGGATCGTGAAGCTCGCCGGCACGTGGTCCTCCTTCGGGTACACGAGGACCGTGGTGTCGCCGGCGAGGTGCAGGAAGAGCATGCCGTCGTCGGCGGAGACCCGCAGGCCCAGGGTGTCGCCGTAGAACGCCCGTGCCGCGTCGAGGTCGTCGACCGAGAAGCCGCTGAAAGCCTTGCTGTCCTGGAACATGATCAGTCCTTCGGCGTGACGTGCCGCGTTCCCCCGCCCGTGACCCCTTCGTCCATCGTCCCGCCGTGTGGGAAGGGCGTCGACCGGGGGCGGGGCGGCCGGCACGCTGGGGCCATGACCGATCATGAAGCTTCCCCCGGCCCCGGCCCCGGCCCCGGCCCCGGTTCCGGTTCCGACCTCGGCCTCGGCCCCGGCCCCGGTTCCGGTTCCGACCTCGGCCCCGGTTCCGACCCCGGCCCCGGGCCCCGTTCACCCCGTGTCACCGCGCTGGAGTGGGGCCTGATGGAGGTCGAGGGGCTCGCCCCGGCCAAGGACTTCGCGCTGTACCCGGGCGGCGGCCGGCCGTGGGACTGGGCCGAGCACGGCACCCGGCACGCGCCCGGGATCCGACCGGGCGACGTACGCGACCTGTTGGAGCGGGGCGCCGAGGTGATCGTCCTCAGCCGCGGCATGGACCTGCGCCTCGGCGTGGCCCCGGAGACCCTGGAGCTCCTGCGGGCGGCCGGGGTGGAGTTCCACGTGGAGGGGACGCGGGAGGCCGTCGCGCTCTACAACGAACTGGCCGGCGCCCGCCGGGTCGGCGGGCTGTTCCACTCCACCTGCTGACGGGCCCGCCCCGACCGGCACGTCCGCCCCGGCAGGCTCAACACTCCACCAGCAGCTCGCGCAGCCCCCGGATGACGTACCCCTCCTGCCACCGCGGTTCCCGCACCAGCCGCAGGGGCGGGAGGTCGGGATCGAGGAGGGCGGCGAAGGAGGAGGCCAGCTCCAGGCGGGCCAGTGGTGCGCCCAGGCAGTAGTGGATCCCCGCGCCGAAGCCGACGTGCGGGTTGTCGGCGCGCGTGAGGTCCAGGACGTCCGGACGCGTGAAACGGGCCGGGTCCCTGTTCGCAGAACCGAACAAAAGTGCGAGTTCGGCTCCGCGCGGGATCACCGTGTCGCCGATGCGGACGTCGTCGAGCACCCAGCGCTCGAACATCTGGAGCGGAGTGTCGTAACGCAGAAGTTCATCCACAGCTGTGGACAACTTTTCGGGTTCCCGCACCCCCGGGTGCGCGCGCAGGGCCGCGAGCTGCTCCGGATTGCGGAACAGGGCCCACCAGCCGTTCACCGTCGTGTTGACGGTCGCCTCGTGCCCGGCGTTCAACAGCAGGACGCAGGTGGAGATCATTTCCTGCTCGCTGAGCCGGCCCTCCTCATCGTGGGCGGCGATCAAGCCGGAGATCAAATCGGACCCGGGGCGCGCCCGACGCTCCTCGATCAGGGCCCGCAGGTACGCGCTGAACTCCACGCTCGCCACCACCGCCCGCCGGGCCGTCTCCGGGTCCGGACGCAACTCGAACATCCCGCAGATGTCCGCCGACCAGGGCCGCAACAACGGTCGGTCCGACTCCGGCACGCCGAGCAACTCCGCGATGACCGCCACCGGCAGCGGCTCGGCCACCGCCGTCAGCAGGTCGCCGCCGCCCTCCGCCCGCAGACCGGCGGCGAGTTCGCGCGCGAGCCGGTCCACGGCCGGCGCGAGCCGCTCCACCATCCGCGGGGTGAAGGCCTTCGACACCAGCCGGCGCACCCGCGCGTGTGCGGGATCCTCCAGGTCCAACAGCCCGTTGTCGTTGAGCACGTGGAAGGGCTCGTGCTCCGGCGGCGGGGCCTGCCGCCCGAACTCCTCGTGCGTGAAGCGGTGCAGATAGGTCCGCCCCAGCCGACGGTCCCGCAGCAGGGCGCTGACATCGGCGTGGTGCGGAACCAGCCACTGCCCCGTCGCCTCCGCCCACACCACCCGCCCCCGCTCACGCAACTCCCGATAGGCCGGATACGGATCGGCGACGAACGCCGCATCCCAAGGATCAAAGCGCATCCCCCGACCTTAGGCCGTGTCCTGGTGGCATCCCGTGGAGCGGCGGTGGACGCCTGCGGGCGGCGGTACCTACTGCGGGATCACCAACCGCGTCTCGTAGGCGTACACGGCCGCCTGCGTACGGTCCCGCAGGCCCAGCTTGACCAGGATCCGGCTCACATGGGTCTTGATCGTGGACTCGGCGACCACCAGCCGGTCCGCTATCTCCGCGTTCGACAGGCCCTGGGCGATCAGGACCAGGACCTCCGTCTCCCGCTCCGTCAACTCGGTTACCCCCGCCGGATCCGCGAGCCTCGGGGCCTGCGACAGCTTCGAGAACTCGACGATCAGACGCTTCGTCACCGAAGGGGCCAACAACGCCTCCCCGGACGCCACCACCCGCACGCCGTCAGCCAACTGACGGGCCGAGGCGTCCTTCAACAGGAACCCCGAAGCCCCCGCCCGCAGGGCCTGGTACACGTACTCGTCGAGGTCGAAGGTCGTCAGGACCAGCACCTTCGCGTCCGAGTCACCCGCCACGATCTGCCGGGTCGCCTCCAGGCCGTTCATCTCCGGCATCCGGATGTCCATCAGCACCACGTCCGGCCGGAGGGCGGCGACCCGGTCGAGGGCCTGCCGGCCGTCGACGGCCTCGCCGACGACCTCGATCCCCTCCATCGCGTTCAGCAGGACCGAGAAGCCCTCACGGACCATCATCTGATCGTCGACGATCAACACCCTGATCGTCATACCGACCCCTCGTCCCCCTTCACAGGGCCCCTCACCGGGAGGAACACGGACACCTCGTAGCCGCCGGCGTCCGTCGCCTCGGCCGTCATCTCGCCCTCCAGCATCGCCACCCGCTCCCGCATCCCCGTGATGCCGTGTCCCGCGCCCGGCGAGGGCGGCACGTCACCGACGGCGGGACCGTTGACGACCCGTATCCCCAGACCACCCAGCACGTACGACACCTCGACCCCGGCCGCCGCGCCCGGCGCGTGCCGCAGGCTGTTGCTCAGCGCCTCCTGGATGATCCGGTACGCCGACAGCTCCACGCCCTGCGGCAGCTCCCGCACCGCGCCCGTGACCGTCTTGTCCACGCTCAGGCCGGCCTCCCGCACATTGGTCAGCAGCCCGTCCAACGAGGCCAGCGTCGGCTGCGGGGCATCGGGCGCCTCGTAGTCCGCCGAGCGGACCACGCCCAGCACCCGCCGCAGCTCCGTCAGCGCCGCCACCGCGTTCTCCCGGATGGTCAGGAACGCCGCCTCCAACTCCGGCGGCGGGTTCTTCACCCGATACGGAGCCGCCTCGGCCTGGATCGCCACCACCGACATGTGGTGCGCGACCACGTCGTGCAACTCCCGCGCGATCGTCGTCCGCTCCTCCAGCAGCGTCCGCCGGTCCCGCTCGAAGGCCGTCACCACCTGCTGGGCGCTCACCTCGGCCCGCGCCTCCCGACGGGTGTTGCGCACCGTCACCACCAGCAGGGACACCCCGGAGAAGAAGGCCATCGTGGCCGTCCCGAGCCCCTGGCCGAGCATCAGCGGCAGCGTGACCCCGTACAGCACCGTGATGATCCACATCCAGCCGGCCGCCCGCGGCCGCAGCCGCAGGGCCACGAAGGTCACGACGGCCAGGTGGCCGAGGAACGTGCTGGGAGACCAGGGCCAGATCAGGCTGCGGTCCACGAACAGCGCCAGCACCGTGGTCACGGCCAGCATCGACCAGAACGCCCCCACGGGCCGCACGAGGGTCATCAACACCGGAGCCGCCGCGAGCACCCCCATGATCGCGAACTCGAGGGGCGGCCCGGAGAAGGTGTTCTGCGCCGTGGCGAGACAGGCCACCAGGAAGGCCGTCGCGGCGACGAACGCGTGCGGCAGATAGACCGCCTTGGGCCGTATCCACCGGGGCAGCCTGCGGATCAGCGGCCCGTCCACGCGCAACGGGGCCAACGGGCGGTAGGCGAAGGCATCGTCGACGAGGTCGGCCCGCAGGCGCTGCATCAGGCCCGACGCCAGCCGCAATTCGGGTGGTCGGGGGCTCGCCCCGGTGGTCGTCTGGTTCATACCCAAACCGTAGGTCGAGGCCCTCGTCGTCCGCGTCGGCGGTATTGGGGAGATTTCGAGGTCCCCCTCAAGGACTACGCGGGTGATCAGTAGCCCGTGGGACGGACCAGCCCCGTCTCGTAGGCGAACACCGCCGCCTGGGTGCGGTCCCGCAGCCCCAGCTTCACCAGGATCCGCCCCACGTGCGTCTTCACGGTCTGCTCGGCCACGATCAGGTGCCGGGCGATCTCCATGTTGGACAGCCCCTGGGCGATCAACGACAGCACCTCCGTCTCCCGCTCCGTCAGCTCGTCGATCCGCGCCTTCGAGGGCGCGCGCGGCGCCCCCATCCGCGAGAACTCGGTGATCAGCCGCTTCGTGATGTTCGGCGACAGCAGGGCCTCACCGGCGGCCACGACCCGCACCGCCTCCGCCAACTGGTCCGCGGAGGCGTCCTTCAGCAGGAAGCCCGAGGCACCGGCCCGCAGCGCCTCGTACACGTACTCGTCCAGGTCGAAGGTGGTCAGCACCAGCACCTTCACCTCCGACCCGGGGAGGGCGGTGATGTGGGAGGTCGCCTCGATGCCGCCCATGCCGGGCATGCGGATGTCCATCAGGACCACGTCCGGCGCGAGGACGGAGACCTTCTCCACCGCGTCCGCCCCGTCCACGGCCTGCCCGACCACCTCGATGTCGGGCTGGGCGTTCAGCAGGACGGTGAATCCCTGCCGGACCATCATCTGGTCGTCGGCGATCATCACCTTGATCGGAGCACTCATACGTCCTTCTTCGTCTCGGTACGGGAACTGTCGGGCGGGTCCATCGGCAGTACGGCGCTCACCTCGTACCCGCCACCGGGACGGTGACCGGTCGCGAGTTCGCCCCCCAGCATGCCCGCACGCTCGCGCATGCCGAGCAGCCCGTGCCCCGCCCCGGACGTGGGGGACACCGGCAGCGTCGGGGCGGTGTTGGCGACGCACAGGTGCAGCTCGCGCGGCCCGTACGCGATGCCCACCTCCACCCGCGACCCCGGTGCGTGCCGCAGGCAGTTGCTCAGCGCCTCCTGCACGATCCGGTAGGCGGTCAGCTCGGTACCCGGGGCCAGGGGCCGGCGGTCGCCCGAGATCTCGGTGGTCACCGACAGTCCCGCACCGCGCACGTTGTCCACGAGCCCCTCCAGCTCGGCGAGCGTGGGCTGTGGATGGTGTGGATGGTCCGGTCCGGCCGCCCCGGCGGAGTGCTCGGAACGCAGCACCCCCAACACCCGCCGCAACTCCGTCAACGCCTCCAGGGCGTTCTCCCGGATGCCCGCCAGGTTCTCCTTCAGTTCCTCGGAGGGGTTCTCCACCAGGTGCGGGGCCACCTGTGCCTGGATGGAGATCACCGACATGTGGTGGGCGACGACGTCGTGCAGCTCGCGGGCGATGCGGCTGCGTTCCTCCAGCAGGGTGCGCCGGGCCCGCTCCTCCTCGGTCAGGGTCTCCTGGACGACGAGTTGGCCGCGGGTGAGGCGCACCGCGCGCAGCGCGTACCCGAGGAGTCCGGTGAAGCCGAAGAGGAGGCCGGCGATGAAGAACGAGCTGGAGCTCCGCTCCGGTCGGGCGAGGATCTCGGCCAGGCCGGTCAGGCCCATGGTGATCCCCACGGCCGTGATGGTCACCCGGGCCGGCACCCGCAGGGCCAGCAGCAGGATCAGGGGGGCGAAGGCGACGAAGCCGCCGGGCATCCACGGCCAGGTCTGTCCCGGACCCACGTTCTCGTGGATCACCGCGGCGGTGACGGCCGCCCCCAGCAGGCCCAGCCACCAGGCGGCCACCGGTCGGAACATGGCCAGCACGATCGAGGCACCGGTGAGGACCGCGATCACCAGCGGAACCTCACCGCCGACGTCGTAGTGCTCGCTGAACTGCAGGTTGGTCATGAAGCCGAAGAAGACGGCCGCGTAGACCACCAGGACGTGGGGCAGGCGGGCCATCCGGCGGGGCCGCGACATGCGGGGGAGCGGGTCCCTGCGCAGCGTGAGCAGATCGCGGAGCACGGCGCCGGCGCCGGAGGCGATCGGGTTCGGGTTCGGGTCGGTCAGGGGCGGGCGCGGCTCGGTCACACGGGTCAGCCTAAGCACGGCTCACCTCCGGCTTTCCGGCCGTGGGGACGGGGAGGGGAGCATCCGGCCCGCGCGGGGCCGGGACCTGCGCGCCCACCACGATCCGCGAGGAACGACGGCCACGGGCACGGGGATTCTCCTGGGTGTGGAAGGCGGACCAGCAGACGGCGAGGGCCGCGGCGAACACGGGCAGCCACAGCGACCGGGACAGGATCCAGCCCGCCGAGTCCGGTGCGGTGTGCAGTCCGGGCAGGCCCCCGCCGAACAGCAGTCCCACGGCGGTGACGGCCATCATCGCGGTCTGGTGCCAGAGGAAGACGGTCATCGCGGACAGGTTCAACAGGGCCACCTTCGCCCAGGTGCGGGGCCGGCGCATTGCCCGGGCCAGCGGTGCGCGGACCGCCAGGGCCAGCGCGCACTGGGCCAGACCGAAGCAGACGGCGGCCAGGGTCGGCGGGTTGAGGTTGGAGACCGCCGCGCCGGGAACCCCGACCATCGACGCCGGGTACCCGCCCCACACGATCAGCGCGGCGGTCGCGACCACCCCGCCGGCGAGCAGGAGCAGCACCGGCCGGCGGCTCCCGAAGGCGCCCCGGGACCAGGTGGCCCCCAGCGCGTAGGGGACGAGCCAGCCGGCGGCGACGTTGACCCAGCCGATCCACTCGGGGCCCGCGAAGCCGAAGCGCCACAGATCGACCCCGGCGACCACGGCCACCGGCCACAGCGGGTTCAGCCGGGCGACGAGCGGGGTCGCGGCCGTGAGCGCCGCGAACACCAGCAGGAACCACAACGGAGACCACACCAGCCTGAGCAGGGTCCGGACGGTGTCGAACGAGGCACCGCCGAGCAGCAGGCCCCCCGCCACGACCGCCCACAGCCCGACCACGGCCGCGACCGGGCGGAACAGTCGCCCGAGCCGCTGCCCCACCCACGCCCCGTACGAGATCCCGCGCGCCCGCGCCGCCCCGTACCCGCGGGCGGCGACGTGCCCGCCGACCAGGAAGAACACGGCGAGGGTCTGGAACACCCAGGAGACCGGGGCCAACCAGGGCATCCGGGCCAGCGGGCTCGCCCCCTGGAGGGCGCCGTCGACCTCGGTGAGCGCGGTCACCAGCCAGTGGCCCAGCACCACCCCGAGGATCGCGAGGGCCCGCAGGGCGTCCAGGGTGCGGTCCCGGTGTGCGGGGGTGGCACTCTCGACGCGGCCGGCGAGGGCGGACCAGCGGGCGCGGAGCTCACGCACGGGAGGCCTCCGGGGTGGTGCCGAGGACGATGCGGGCCAGGCTGTCGAGGGACGTGGTGCCCGGCTTCAGGTAGTCGCTGTGGCCGGCGTCGGCGGCGTCGAACACGCGGGCCCCGAAGGCCGGGTCCACGGGATCGGTGGCGAAGCCGATCCCGCCGAGCCGCAGGTGGGGGACGCCGCCGATCCAGTCGCCGTCGCCCCGGCCGGCCCACACCCGGGCCCGGGTCGCCAGCTCGGAGACCCGCTCGGCACCCGTGCCCGGGCTGCCGAACAGGGCCATGTCGCAGACCCGCTCGGGCGTCGGCGTACGGGCGCAGACCACGGATCCGTACGAGTGGCACAGCAGCGACAACCGGGCGTCGGCGCGGGTCAGCCCCTGGAGACCGGTCAGGAACGGGCCCAGTGCGCGGGCCGCGCGGTCGGCGCGGGAAGCCGTCAGGACGGTGGTGCTGACGGTGCCGGGCGTGTCGTACCCCAGCCAGGCGACGACGGCCGAGCGCGGGTGCTCGGCCCGCAGCCGCTCCTGGAGGGAGGCCGCGCCGGCGCGGAAGCGCCCGTAGGTGTCCAGCGAGGTGTCCGAGCCGGGTATCAGCACCGCGATCCGGTCGGCGGTGTCCAGATCGCCGAACACCTCGACGGCCCGCCCCCCGCCCCGCCCGTCGAAGGCGAGGAACCGCGCGGGCGCCCCGCTCGGCCCCTGCCCGGCGCGGGCCATCTCCCGGAGCCTCTCGGCGCGGCCGGCGCGGCCCGTGTCGCGCGCCATCCGTTCCGCCTCGCCGAGGTTGGCCAGGTTGGCCGCGTAACGGCTCGGCGCGTCGGCGGATGCGGCGAGGACGGCCGGCGCGGGTGCGGGCACCCGGGGGGACGCGGCGGCCGAGACGGGAACGACGACGGCCGCCGCCACCAGAGCGGCCAACAGACCTCTGACCGCGCGCCCGTGACGCCCCGTGCCGATGCCGGTGGTGCTCCGCCCGGTGGTCGTGCCCGTGCCCGTGCCCGTGTCGGCGTCCGTGCCCGTTCCTGTGCCTGTTCCCGTGCCCGTGCCCGTGCCCGTTCCTGTGCCTGTGTCGGCGCCTGTGACGGCGACCGCGCCGGTACCGGTGTCGATGGGGCTGCTCGTGCTGCTCGTGCTGGTCATGACCGGGTCCCTCTCCCTCGTCCTCGGTCCCGGGCGGTCGAGCACCCGATCCGACAACGAAGTTAGGAAGTGGCCCCCATGGTCGGCGTCCCGCTGCGGAGCGGCCTTCGTGAGTAGCTCTCAGGTATGACGCCCGCTACCTGAGAGCCGGCCAACCACCCGACCCGCCACACTCCGTCGGTCCGTTAGGGTCCCGGGATGAACGCGACCGACTGGAGAAACGACCGCATAGGCAGCGCGCACCGCGGGCTCAACCCCACCGTCCTGCGCCGCCTCGACGCGGGATTCGCCGCCATCGGGGACCGCCAGTTCCTGCCCGGCTACACCGTCCTGCTGACCGACGACCCGACTGTGACCCGGCTCTCGGACCTCCCTCCGGCCCGTCGGAGCGCCTACCTCACCGACCTTGAGCGCCTCGCCGAGGCCGTCGAGCGGGCCTGCGCGCGCCTCGACCCGGCCTTCCGCCGCGTCAACATCGAGATCCTCGGCAACACCGACCCGTACCTCCACGCCCACATCTGGCCCCGCTACGACTGGGAGCCCGCCGACCTCGTCCGGATGCCGGTCTGGCTCTACGAGGACGAGGAGTGCTGGCGCGGCGAACGGCACGCGCTCGCGCCCCGCCACGACGACCTGCGCGCGGCCATCGCCGAGGAGTTGGACCGGCTCCTCGCCGACAGACCCTAGTCAGGCCGTGGACGAGGCCACGCGCACCCCGAAGCCGATCAGCACGACGCCCGTCACCCGGTCCATCGCCCGGCGGACGCGCGGCCGCGCGAAGAACCGCCGGGCGCGCGTCAGGACGTAGACGTACGTGCCCAGCCAGGCCAGCGTCAGCAGGACGTGGACCAGGACGAGCACCGCCATGCCCGCCGCCGGGGACAGTCCCGGCGGCGCGAGGGTCGGCAGCAGGCCGGTGTAGAACACGGCGATCTTCGGGTTGAGGGCGTTGCTGACCAGCCCGGTCCGCCAACCACTGCCCCCGCCCCCGTCCCCGGAGCGGCTCCCCGCGGAGGGCTCCGCCCGCGCGCCCGGTCGGCGCAGGGACTGGATCCCGAGGAGGCACAGGTACGCCGCGCCGGCCAGCTTCACCGCCGTGTACACCTCGGCGGAGGCGGCGAGCAGGGCCGCGAGCCCGGCCACGGTCAGGGCGCCCCAGAGCAGCAGGCCGCCCGCGATGCCGGCGACGGTGCGCAGCCCGTCGCCGCGTCCGCGCGAGACGGCGCGGCGGGTCACGACGGCCATGTCGGGCCCGGGTACGAGGGTCAGGAGGGCCAGGACACCGGTCGCCGCGAGGAGTTGGGTGAGCACGCGGCTCAGTCTGCCACCAGGGGCTCGACGTAGCCCGCCCGCCAGCGCGGGGCGGGGTCCTGGCCGGGGCTGGTCCAGTACTCCCGGCCGCCGACTATCTCCCCGTCGCGCACGGTCCACAGGGAAAGACCCCGGTAGACGACGTGTTCCTCGGGTATCTCCACCTCGGAGACGACGAGGTCGCCGTCGGCGAGGATCCGCAGGACCTCGACCGATCCTCCGGCCGTCCGATCCTCGGGGCCGGGCCCCGCGCCCGGCCCCGACCCCGCGCCAGGACCCGCGCCCGGACCGGGCCCCGGGCCCGTGCCCGGGGCGCGGGCCTCGCCCTCGTCGCTCAGGACGGCGATGAAATTGGCCCTGCCGACGATGCGTTCACCGCTGACCGGCCATTCGATGACCGCGTCCTCGGCGACGAGCCCGGCCACGCCGTCCCAGTCGCGTGCCTCGATCCGCTCCCACAGTTGTGCCACTACCTTCAACGGCTCCATGTGCCGCAGTGTGCGACGGGGCCGTTTCGCGCAACAAGCTTTGCTTGCAGGCTTATTGACTTCGACACATTCCGGTTCAGGGCGCCGGTTCCCCACCGGGGGCCCCGATGGCGTCGAGGGCCTTCGACAACCGTTCCAGAGTGTGGACGGTCTGCGCGAACGCCGCCTCGCCGAGCTCCTCCGCCAGGCGCGCGGCCAGCGCCGCGTGGCCCGGATGCACGCGGGCGATGGCCGCCCGGCCCGCCTCCGTCGGGCGCAGGAGCTTCGCGCGCCGGTGGGCCGGGTTCGGGACGTACTCGGCGAGCCCCTTGGCCGCCAGCAGGTCCGCGACGCGCTGCACGCTCTGGCGGGTGATGCCCATCGAGCGGGCGATGCCCGCCACCGGCAGCGGTTCGCGCAGTACGGCGCCGAGGACCTGCCACCAGGCCGCCGTCAGGCCGGCCGGCCGGGCCAGTTCCTCCGAGATCGCGAGGAACCGGCCGTTGAGGTGGAACACCCCGAGCGCGGTACGGCTGAGGAGGTCCTGCCGGGCCCGTACGGAGAGCCCTTCCCCCGCCGGGAGCGCCGAGCCCGCCGGCAGCGCCGAGCCCGCCGGGGGCTCCCGGTGCGCCGGGACCGGGTCAGGCATCGCCGGCCTCCGCCGCCGCCATCAGCACCGGGAACGCGCTCGCGTCCGAGTCGTGGAACAGCCGGTACCAGGCGTCCAGCACGTCCGGCTTGTAGACGCCGAGTCGGGCGAAGACCTCCCGGGCGAAGGCCACCGGCTCGGTCGGGCCCGCCGTGATCAGGTCGCCCGCGGTGACCGCGTCGGCCTCCACGTACCGCTCGGCGCCCCCGTATCCCGGCTGGCCGGCGAGGTAGAAGGAGGCTCCGCTGGTGTGCGGGCGACCGTCGAGCAGGCCGGCGCGGGCGAGTCCGGCCGTGGCTCCGCAGATCGCCGCCACCGGTACCCCGGCCGCCAGGAACTCGCGGGCCTTCTCCGCGAAGGGGGCGAGGTCGTCGCCGGTGTCCCAGAGCGCGGCGCCGGTCAGGATCAGCAGCGAGGAGTCCTCGGGGCGCAGGTCGGCGAGCGCCAGGTCGGGCAGGACGCGGACGCCGCCCATGGTGGTGACCGGCCGGTCGGCGTCGCCGGCGACCGTGCGGACCTCGTAGCCGCGCTGGGTGAGGTGGGCGGTGGTGTGGCCGGTCTCCCAGTCCGCGTAGGTGTCGTAGACGGCGAGGTGGACGGGCCGGTGCGGGGTCGCGCTCATGAAGATCGCCTCCGTGAAGCCGAGATGTCGAGGTGTCGATGGGTCCTGTGGGTCCCGTGGGCCCGGTGGGTCCGACGGTCGAACGGTGTTCCTGCGAGCCGACGGGGTTTCGTACCGCCCCCGCTCATGACAGTAGACTGTCATTACGTCAGCATGCTGTCAACCACCTTCCTCGCGCGACAGACTGCCGAGGGTGGCCCCCCACCCCCATACAGTCCGCCGATACCCCTCCCCACCTGCGCACTTCTAGCGTGGCCGCATGACCCCTCATGTCACCGGCGCGACCGTCAAGGCCGCCGACCGCGCTCACGTCTTCCACTCGTGGTCCGCCCAGGCCCTGATCGACCCCCTGGCCGTCGCCGGGGCCGAGGGCTCGTACTTCTGGGACTACGACGGGAACCGCTTCCTCGACTTCTCCTCCCAGCTGGTCAACACCAACATCGGTCACCAGCACCCCAAGGTCGTCGCCGCGATCCAGGAGCAGGCCGGCAGGCTCTGCACGCTCGCGCCCGGCTTCGCCGTGGACGTCCGCTCCGAGGCCGCACGCCTCATCGCGGAGCGCACCCCCGGGGACCTCGACAAGATCTTCTTCACCAACGGCGGCGCCGAGGCCGTGGAGAACGCCGTCCGGATGGCCCGTCTGCACACGGGCCGCCAGAAGGTCCTCTCCACCTACCGCTCCTACCACGGGGCCACCGCCGCCGCGATCAACCTGACCGGCGACCCGCGCCGCTGGCCCTCGGACACCGCCTCCGCCGGCGTCGTGCACTTCTGGGGCCCGTTCCTGTACCGCTCGCCGTTCCACGCGACGACCGAGGCCGAGGAGTGCGAGCGCGCCCTGGCGCACCTCGCCGACACCATCGCCTTCGAGGGCCCGCAGTCGATCGCCGCGATCATCCTGGAGACCGTCCCCGGCACCGCCGGGATCATGGTCCCGCCGGCCGGCTACCTGGCGGGAGTGCGCGAGCTCTGCGACCGCCACGGCATCGTCTTCATCCTGGACGAGGTCATGTCGGGGTTCGGGCGCACCGGCCGGTGGTTCGCCGCCGAGCACTGGGACGTCACCCCCGACCTGCTCACCTTCGCCAAGGGCGTGAACAGCGGCTACGTGCCGCTCGGCGGCGTGGCGATCTCCGGCGCCATCGCAGAGACCTTCGCCCGCCGTCCCTACCCGGGCGGGCTCACCTACTCCGGGCACCCCCTGGCCTGCGCCGCCGCCGTCGCCACGATCAACGCGATGGAGGAGGAGGGCGTCGTTGAGAACGCCGACCGCCTCGGGCGGGACGTGATCGGCCCCGAGCTGCGCGCGATGGCCGAGCGCCACCCGTCCGTCGGCGAGGTGCGCGGCCTCGGCACCTTCTGGGCCGTGGAACTCGTACGCGACAAGGCGACGCGCGAGCCGCTGGTGCCGTACAACGCCGTCGGCGCGGACAACGCGCCGATGGCCGAGTTCGCCGCCGCCTGCAAGGCCTCCGGGCTGTGGCCGTTCGTCAACATGAACCGGACCCACGTCGTCCCCGCCTGCACGACCACCGACACGGAGGCCAAGGAGGGCCTCGCGCTCCTCGACGAGGCCCTCACGGTCGCCGACCGCCACACCGCCGGCGGCTGATCGTCCGTATAACGGTTGGTACATCCGCATAACGACCACGAACCGATCGGTTTCGGCCGCGCTGCCTGGCCTAAGGTGTCCGAAGATCTACGGAGGAGAGACGGACCCCTATGCCAGGCAGCGGAGGTGTCACGCGCAACACGCTGCGACAGCAGATCGCGGACGCGCTGCGCGACGAGGTGCTCGCGGGCCGTCTGCCGCCGGGGACCGAGTTCACGGTCAAGCAGATCGCCGAGCAGTACGAGGTCTCCGCGACCCCGGTGCGCGAGGCGCTGGTCGACCTCTCCGCACAGGGGTTGCTGGAGTCGGTGCAGCACCGGGGCTTCCGGGTCCGCGTCTACTCCGTCGACGACTTCCGGAGCATGATCGAGGCGCGCACGCTGATCCTCGACGGGATCTTCCGCCGGCTCGTCGAGCGCGGGGTCTCGCCCGAGGCCGGCGAGCGGCTGGTGTCCGTACGCCGTCGCGCGGAGGAGGCGCGGCGGGCGGCGAGCAGCGGTTCGCTCGAAGTGCTGATCGGCTACGACCTGAGGTTCTGGCGGGAACTGAGCGGGCTGGTCGGGAACACGTACATATCGGAGTTCCTCCACCGGATCAGGGTGCAGTGCTGGGTGTTCTCCGTGCCGCACCTCCAGGGGGCCGGCGAGCTGCGCGAGGCCCTGTGGGACGGACACAACGAGCTGGTGGACGCCGTGACGCGGGCCGACGCCGACGAGGTGCGGCGCATCGTGCGCGCCTACAACCAGCACGGGCTGGACTGGGCCGAAGGTCTCTGAACGGGCGCCGCGCCCGGCGCCCAGCGGGTCACCCCGCGCGTCAGACCGCGCGCCGGTCCCGGCCGGGGTTCTGCGCACCCCTTCGCGGAGCGTGTCCGGCACACTACGCTGGCGGAATCGGCGGCAACGACTGATCGGAGCCCGCGTGGCCTGTGACCTGTGGCTGGTCCCCCTTGTCGACGTGCTGTGCCACAGCCCCGACAACCCCTTCGCGGAAGAGATCGCCTCGTACGACAAGGCACTGGGCGAGGCGGGTCTGCCGTCGGTGCCCGTGTTCGCCTACATGCCGGGCCTGAGCGGGGACGTGGCCCCGGTGGCCGGATTCGACTACGACGCCCTGCACTTCCTGCGCAGGGCCTACCTCCTCCAGATCTGCGGGCTGCCGGTGACACCGGTGGACGAGCTGGGCGGGGACTACGAGCAGCTGCTGGAGATGTTCGAGTCGACGGCGCAGCAGTCGCACCTGGTGTGGCACTACGACCACGCGGGGGCGTACGTGCCCGTGGACTTCCCCGTGCCCCTGGCGAACGAGGAGCTCCTCTCCGGCGGCGGCCCGCTGGGGTCGGCACAGGGGCTGCTGCGGGAGTTGGCCGTGGTGGCTCCGGCGATCGGGATAGACCCCGGGAACCCGCCGGCCGCGCCCGCGCCGCCGGGCGGGCCGACGTCGCTGGAGGAGCCCGCGGGGCCGATCCCGTACGACGAGAGCCCCTTCGCGCGGGAGCGGCACGTGTGGCTCGGGCTGCACGCGGCGGCGACCCGGTGCCTCGGCCAGGGGTCGATGATCATCTTCAGCTGACCGGTGCGCGGGTCCGCGTACGGCGTTCCGGTCGGGGTCGGTGCGGGCGCGGCGCGGGCGCGGCGCGGGCGCCGGCCGGCCCCGCCTCAGCGGGGCTGTTCCGGGGGACGCTGGCGGGGCATGTTCGGGCGGGTGCCGGGCGGCAGCGGGAACCGGGCCGGCGGGACGTGGGCGTCCGGCCGGGCCGGGGCGGCGCTCAGGGACTGCATCACGAGCGGCGCCGGACCCGCGCGGAACTCGACCATCCAGTCGGCCGTCTCGGAGCGCACCAGCTCCGTGACGTCCTCCGAGAACCGGCGCAGCACCGTCAGGCAGCGCTCGGCGGCCTCGCTCGCGGTGCCCTCGGTGGGGCCGAGCACCTCCCGGACGTTCTCCGAGGCCCAGTCGAACTGGAGCGTCTGGAGCCGGCGCTGCACCGCCTGGGCGGTGGCGACGTCCCGCATCCAGCCCGAGGTCAGGCCGAAGAACCGGTCGCAGGCCAGGCAGGCCGCCGCCAGCAGCAGCGACAGGTACCCGTACGAGGCCGCGCCCGGGGCCGACCCGGTCAGCTCCAGCAGCGGCATCGCGGCGCCCGTGACGGCCCCCACGGCCGCGCCCGCGCGCAGCGCCCGCGCGCCCCGACGCTTCCACGCCCGGTCGGACAGGTACCACTCGGCGGTGCGCAGCGCATCGGCCTCCACCCGCCGGTAGAGCTCGTCGAGCCGCTCCGCGGGCTCGCCCCAGTCCCCGAGGGGGAACGGCCGGCCGGTCAGGTCGCCGGCGCCGTCCTCCGCGGGATCCCGGGGTGGCCCCTCGGGCTGCATCTCCGGCTGACTCACCCGGCACTCCCTATTGCCTGCGCTGACGTGTGGTGGTGCGCGTGTGCGCAATGGTGCGCATGCTCTTCCTACCTTCGAATGACACGCGATGGACAACGAATCCCGTGTTTTCCGCCCGCAAGGAGGTCTCCATCAGGCCCGCGCACGCCCTGCCACTCACTCGAAAGAGTTGGTCCTCCCGGCGTAGGGCGCGGCGCCCGGGGAGCACGTAGGCTCGGATTGACCAAGCGTTCCCGAAGGTCGTTTCGAAGCATGGAGTGAGTACCTGTGATTTCCGGTGGTGGCCAGCCCAACATGCAGCAGCTGCTCCAGCAGGCCCAGAAGATGCAGCAGGACCTCGCGACGGCTCAGGAGGAGCTGGCGAGGACCGAGGTCGAGGGCCAGGCCGGCGGCGGTCTGGTCAAGGCGACGGTGACCGGTTCCGGCGAGCTGCGGGCCCTGGTCATCGACCCGAAGGCCGTGGACCCGGAGGACACCGAGACCCTGGCCGACCTGATCGTCGCGGCGGTCCAGGCGGCCAACGAGAACGCCCAGGCGCTCCAGGAGCAGAAGATGGGCCCCCTGGCCCAGGCGCTGGGCGGCGGCAGCGGCATTCCCGGCCTGCCGTTCTAGCCGTACCCTTCCGTTCCGCCCCGTTCCGTTTCCCGGCCCCGTAGAACCCGACCCAGACCCCGAACCCGAACCCGAAAGAGGCAGTCCGTTGTACGAAGGCGTGGTCCAGGACCTGATCGACGAACTGGGCAGGCTGCCCGGCGTCGGGCCCAAGAGCGCGCAGCGGATCGCCTTCCACATCCTGCAGGCCGAGCCCACGGACGTCCGTCGCCTCGCGCACGCGCTGCTGGAGGTCAAGGACAAGGTCCGGTTCTGCGCGGTCTGCGGGAACGTGGCGCAGGAGGAGCGGTGTGGCATCTGCCGTGATCCGCGCCGCGACACCACCGTCATCTGTGTGGTCGAGGAGCCGAAGGACGTCGTCGCGATCGAGCGGACGCGCGAGTTCCGGGGCAAGTACCACGTCCTCGGCGGCGCGATCAGCCCGATCGAGGGCGTCGGGCCGGACGACCTGCGCATCCGCGAGCTGCTGGCGCGCCTCGCGGACGGTACGGTCACCGAGCTGATCCTGGCGACCGACCCGAACCTGGAGGGCGAGGCGACCGCCACCTACCTCGCCCGCATGATCAAGCCCATGGGCCTCAAGGTCACCCGCCTGGCCAGCGGGCTCCCCGTCGGGGGAGATCTGGAGTACGCGGACGAGGTCACGCTCGGGCGGGCCTTTGAAGGAAGGCGACTTCTCGATGTCTGACGCACAGCTGCACGCCCTCGGCCTCGACCCGGACGACTTCGCCGCCTCGATCGCGGACCAGATCGAGTCGTTCATCGTGGCCGTCACCGAGGTGGCCAAGGGCGAGGACCCGGACAGTTCCGTGCCCTTCCTCCTGCTGGAGGTCTCCCAGCTGTTGCTGGCCGGTGGCCGGCTGGGCGCGTACCAGGACGTCCTGCCCGAGGAGCGCTACGAGCCCGACCTCGGTCCGGAGCCGGACGTGGACGACCTGCGCGAGCGGTTCGCGATCATGCTGGAGCCGGTCGACGTCTACTCCGAGGTCTTCGACCCCTACGAGCCGCGCAAGGCGCCGGTGGCGCACCGGATCTCCGACGACCTGGCCGACATCGTCGCGGACCTGCGGCACGGCCTCATCCACCACCAGGCGGGCCGGATCACCGAGGCGCTGTGGTGGTGGCAGTTCTCGTACTTCACCAACTGGGGTCCGACGGCCTCCGCGGCGCTGCGCGCCCTCCAGTCGCTGATCGCGCACGTCCGGCTGGACCAGCCGTTGGCGGCCCTGGACGGCCTGGACACGGACGAGGACATGACCGAGGACGACCTCGCCGAGCAGGCCGGGCAGGTCATGGCGCAGGAGCTGGGCGGCCTCGGACGCAGGTGAGGGGCGGGTGCGGAGCCCGGGGGACCCCCGGGCGCGGCAACCGATTCCCTGATCATTTCGTCTCATGATGTGGTACGAAGCGGTCGGATCGCGACCGCTCGTTAGACTGCACCAGCAAATTGAGACGGACCGAGCGAGGAGCGCACGTGGGCCTTGTCGTGCAGAAGTACGGAGGCTCCTCCGTAGCCGATGCCGAGGGCATCAAGCGCGTCGCCAAGCGGATCGTGGACGCCAAGAAGAACGGCCACCAGGTGGTCGTCGTGGTTTCCGCGATGGGCGACACGACGGACGAGTTGATCGATCTCGCCGAGCAGGTATCCCCGATGCCTGCCGGGCGCGAATTCGACATGCTGCTGACCGCCGGAGAGCGGATCTCCATGGCCCTGTTGGCCATGGCGATCAAAAACCTGGGCCACGAGGCCCAGTCGTTCACCGGTAGCCAGGCGGGAGTGATCACCGACTCGGTCCACAACAAAGCGCGCATCATCGATGTGACGCCGGGCCGTATCCGCACCGCGCTGGACGAGGGCAACATCGCCATCGTCGCCGGCTTCCAGGGCGTGTCCGCGGACTCCAAGGACATCACCACCCTCGGCCGCGGCGGCTCGGACACCACCGCCGTGGCGCTGGCCGCGGCGCTGGACGCCGAGGTCTGCGAGATCTACACCGACGTCGACGGCGTCTTCACCGCGGACCCCCGCGTCGTGAAGAAGGCCAAGAAGATCGACTGGATCTCCTCGGAGGACATGCTGGAGCTCGCGGCCTCCGGCTCCAAGGTGCTGCTGCACCGCTGCGTCGAGTACGCGCGCCGCTACAACATCCCGATCCACGTCCGTTCGTCCTTCTCCGGACTGCCGGGCACCTGGGTCAGCAACGAGAATCCGCAAGGGGACGCGCAGGTGGAGCACGCCATCATCTCCGGAGTCGCTCACGACGTCTCCGAAGCCAAGATCACGGTCGTCGGTGTCCCGGACAAGCCGGGCGAGGCCGCGGCGATCTTCCGCGCCATCGCGGACGCCGAGATCAACATCGACATGATCGTCCAGAACGTCTCGGCGGCCTCCACGGGTCTGACGGACATCTCCTTCACCCTCCCCAAGGCCGAGGGCCACAAGGCCATCGACGCCCTGGAGAAGGCCAAGGCGCAGATCGGCTTCGACTCGCTGCGCTACGACGACCAGATCGGCAAGATCTCCCTGGTCGGCGCGGGCATGAAGACGAACCCGGGCGTCACCGCCTCCTTCTTCCAGGCGCTGTCCGACGCGGGCGTGAACATCGAGCTGATCTCCACCTCGGAGATCCGCATCTCGGTCGTCACCCGCCAGGACGACGTCAACGAGGCCGTCCGCGCCGTGCACACGGCCTTCGGCCTGGACTCCGACAGCGACGAGGCCGTCGTCTACGGAGGCACCGGACGATGACCGCCGACCGGTCCGCCCCGGCTCCGGCGCTCGCCGTGGTCGGGGCGACCGGGGCCGTCGGGTCCGTACTGCTCCAGATCCTGTCCCAGCGGGCGGACGTCTGGGGCGACATACGCCTGATCGCCTCCCCGCGCTCGGCCGGCCGCGTGCTGGCCGTGCGCGGCGAGGAGACCGAGGTGCTCGCCCTCACCGAGGACGCCTTCGACGGCCTCGGGGCGGGCGACGTGGTCGTCTTCCTGACCCCTGCCGAGGTGTCGGCACACTGGGCCCCCGCCGTCACCGCGCGCGGGGCCGTCGTCGTGGACCAGTCCGCCGCCTTCCGGGAGGACCCCGAGGTGCCCCTGGTGGTGCCCGAGGTGAACGCCGGCGCCGTACGGGAGCGGCCGCGCGGGATCGTCGCCGGGCCGGACTGCGTGACCGCCGCGATGATCGCGGCCGTGGGCGCGCTCCACGCGGAGTACGGCCTGACGGAGCTGGTCGTCTCCTCGTACCAGGCCGCGGGCGCCGCGGGCCGGGCCGGCTCCGAGGCGCTGCGCCGGCAGCTGTCGCTGGTCGCCGGAAGCGCGCTCGGGGAGCAGCCGGGGGACGTGCGCCGGGCCGTGGGCGAGGACACCGGGCCGTTCGCGGCTCCGCTCGCGCTGAACGTGGTGCCCTGGTCCGGTGAGCTGCGCGAGGGCGGATGGTCCTCGCACGAGCTGGCCGTACGGGCGCAGACCCGGCGGATCCTGGACCTTCCCTCGCTGCCGGTCTCCGTGACCTGTGTACAGGTGCCCGTGGTGATCGGGCATTCCCTGACCGTGCGGGCCCGTTTCGGGCGGGACGTGGACGCGGGGCACGCCCGGGAGGTCCTGGAGGCGGCGCCCGGTGTGGTCCTCGTGGACGATCCGGCGGCCGGGGAGTTCCCCACGCCCGTGGACGCGGCCGGTACGGACCCGGCGTGGGTGGGGCGGCTGCGGGGATCGCTGGACGACGCGCGGGCCCTGGAATTCTTCGTGTGCGCGGACAATCTACGCAAGGGTGCCGCTTTGAATGCCTCGCAGATCTCGGAACTGATCGCGGGTGAATTCGCTTAATTCGCTTTGTAGGATCTCTCCTGATCCCTTGATCAAGGTGATGGCCCGACTGCCGCCTGGATAAATGGGGCAATCGGGAAGAGCGGGTACGCATGAAGGCAATGGGGAAATTGCTGGTTACTCTGCCCCGCGCGTACAACCCTGACCGGGGGACGCGTGTCCAACGGGCGTGGCAGAGGCACTGTTGGACCAAGTCGTACCGTCGGCGCGCGTCGGGATCCTTCCCCCGCGCCGTCGCCCCCTCCTGCCCGGCGGCGGCTTCCCCGTGATCGTTCCCGTTCCGCCGACCGCCCACATATCGCCGCCCGTCGCCCCCCTCCCGGTCGGCCGGGTGCCCTCTCCGCGCGACGGGGCCGACGCCGCGATACCGGAGTCCGTGGCGGCCCCCGCCGCGGCCCCCTCGACGACCGCGGACCCCTCGACCGCGGTGGACGTCGAGGCCGACGGGGCCGACAAGGCCGTCGTCGCCGGCACCACCGTCGACCACCTGACCGAGACCTACCGGGCCCACTACCGGTCCCTGCTCGGTCTGGCCGCGCTCCTCCTCGACGACACGGCCTCCTGCGAGGACGTGGTCCAGGAGGCCTTCATCCGCGTCCACTCGGCCCGCAACCGGGTCCGCGACCGCGACAAGACCCTGGCGTACCTGCGCCAGACCGTCGTCAACCTCTCCCGTTCCGCGCTGCGCCGCCGCATCCTCGGCCTCAAGCTGCTGTCGAAGCCGATGCCGGACATGGCCAGCGCGGAGGAGGGCGCGTACGACCAACTGGAACGCGACGACCTGATCAAGGCGATGCGCGGACTCCAGCGGCGCCAGCGCGAGGTGCTGGTGCTGCGCTACTTCGCCGACATGACGGAGGCCCAGGTGGCCGAGACGCTCGGCATCTCGCTCGGTTCGGTCAAGGCGTACGGTTCGCGGGGCATCGCCGCCCTGCGGGTCGCGATGGAGGCCGCACAGTCATGAGGGACGACCACACCACCCCGCCCGCCGGCATCCCGGCCCCCACCCCCGGCGACGAGCAGGCGCTGCGCAGCCTGCTGACCGGGGCCGTGGACGGCCTGCGACCCGCCGACGGCGCCCTGGAACGGCTGCGCCACGCGGTGCCCGCCCGCCGGGCCCGCAAGCGTCGGGCCCTCGTCGGAGCGGCCGCGGCGGCCCTGCTGGTCGGTACGGGGATCCCCACGGCGCTGCACCTGAGCGCCGAGCACGGTGCCACCGCCGACCACTCCACGATGGCCGGACACGGCACCGCCCAGGGCGGCCGGACCGGCGGCCCCTCCGACCCGCAGCAGTACGGCGCCGGCGGCGCGGCGCAGCCGGGTCCCACCCCCTCCGCGCAGCCGGTGCAGGAGGTCGGCGGCACGACCGGCCGGCCGACCCCCGGAGCGAGCGGCTCCCCCTCCGGCGGTGCCTCGGCGGGCCCCGCCGGCGGCACGGCCACCGCTGGCGCCACGGGCGGCACGGGTGGCGCCGGGTCGGGACCCCGGCCGCCGGTCGCGGCCGCGCCGGGACTGCCCGAGTGCACCGCCGGCCAGCTGGGGGTGGCGGGCAGCACCCGCGCGCCCGAGGCCGACGGCAGGGTCTACGGCAGCTTCAAGGTCACCAACGTCTCCGCCAAGGGGTGCAGGGTCACGGGCCCGGACACGGTGACGGCCGTCTCGGTGCCCGCCGGTCCGCCCCCCGCGCCGGCGGCCTCCGGGATCACCGTGGCGGGTCACACGGCCGGCGATCCGGCGACCGGGCTGCTGCCCGACCCGTCGTCCGAGGCCCCGACCCTCTTCCTCCAGCCGAACACCGGCTACGAGGTGCGCTTCGCCTGGGTGCCGCCCGCGCAGTCCTGCGCGACGGGCGCGTCCGCGCAGCCCTCCGCCAAGCCCCAGCAGGGCGAGACGGGGCGTACGGAGCAGGCGCCGGCCCAGCCTCCCGCGACGGGCGCGACGGAGGACGGGCAGGCGGGGGTCCCCGCGAAGGACGAGGGCGCGGCCAAGTCGCCCGAGCCGGTCGCCGCGGTGGAGGTGTCCCACACCCCCGGTACGCCGGTGGCGGGCGCCCCCGTCACGCAGGCCACCATCCCGGCGGCCTGCGGCGGCACCCTCTACCGGACGGGGCTCATCGCGCCGGCGGTGCCGTAGCCGGGGCGGGAGCGGCGCCGTCGGGGTCGCTCCCGGCGGTACCGGCGCCGGGACCCGTGGCGCCGGCACCCGTGGCGGTGGCGCCGTCGGTGGCGGTGGCCAGCAGCCCGGCCTCCGCGTCCCGCAGGGTCTCCACCTCGCGGCGGTAGAGCCGGAACCACATGAAGAGCACGAAGACGACGAAGACGAACCACTCGCCGGTGTAGCCGAGGTTCTGGAAGGCCTTCAGGTCCAGCCCGGTGTTGTTCGGGGCCTTCGCCGGCACCGGGGTCATCCCGTCGGCCGGGCTCTGCACCGTCAGCCACGCGTCGTAGAGCGGGTCCTGCACCAGGTTGACCAGCGTGGCCGCTCCGATCACCCCGAGCTGCCCCTCGGGCAGCCCGCCCTGCGCGTGCACGCCCTTGGTGCCCGAGTTCTCCGAGGCCTGGAGGGCGCCCGTCACCTCGACCCGGCCGGTGGGCGGGGCCGGGGCCTTCGCCGGATCGGCCTGACCGGGCAGCCAGCCCCGGACCACGGGAACGGTCTTCCCGGAATCGGTGCGCAACAGGGTCAGGACGTAGAAGCCGGGGGCGCCGTCGAGGGTCCGTTCGGGTACCAGCAGCTGCCGGCCGTACTCACCCGCCGTCGAGGCCAGGCGGCCCGAGGTCTCGGTGTCCACCGGGAGCAGCGAGTCCAGCGGCTCGGCCGCCCGGTCGGCGGGCCGCTCCGCGGTCGCCTCCCGGTGGCTGCCGACGCGGTCCTCGAACCGGTCGAGCTGCCAGGTCCCCATGAACAGGCAGAAGGGGATGGAGAGCGCGACGAAGACGTTGATCCCCCACCAGCGCGGGGTCAGGAGAAACCGGTGCACGCCACCAACGGTACGGGGGACCCCGACCGGACCCCGCTCCGGGGCGGACCCGAACCCCTCCGGGCGGCGTGCGCCCGGAGGGGGTGGAGCGGCCCGAGGTCAGCGCGGCAGGTGCTTCAGGGCGAACTCCAGGTCCATGCGGACCTGCTTGATGCGCTCCTCCACGACGAGCGAACCGTGCCCGGCGTCGTAGCGGTACACCTCGTGGACGGCGCCGCGCGCCGCGAGCCGGTCCACGTAGTTGTCGATCTGGCGGATCGGGCAGCGCGGGTCGTTGACGCCCGCCGCGATGTGCACGGGTGCCTTCACCGCATCGACGTACGTCAGCGGCGAGGAGGCCTCGAAGCGGTCGGGGACCTCCTCGGGCGTCCCGCCGAACAGGGTCCGGTCGAGGGCCTTCAGGGCCTCCATCTCGTCGTGGTACGCCGTCACGTAGTCCGCGACCGGTACGGCGGCCAGCCCCACGGCCCAGGCGTCCGGCTGCGTGCCGAGGCCCAGCAGCGTCAGGTAGCCGCCCCAGGAGCCGCCCGACAGCACCAGGCGCGCCGGGTCCGCGAGCCCCTCGGCGACCGCCCACTCCCGGACTGCGGCGATGTCCTCCAGCTCGATCAGCCCCACCCGGTGCTTGAGGGCGTCCGTCCAGGCGCGGCCGTAGCCCGTCGAGCCCCGGTAGTTGACCCGGACCACGGCGAAGCCGTGGTCCAGCCAGGCCGCCGGGGTGGCGAGGAAGGAGTCGCTGTCGTGCCAGGTGGGGCCGCCGTGGATCTCGAAGATCGTGGGGAAGGGGCCGTCGCCGTGTCCGACCGGACGCTGCGCCAGGGCGTGGACGCGCCCGCCGGGGCCCTCCACCCACACGTCCTCCACCGGCACCGAGCCCGGCGGCCGGAAGCCGGGCGGGTCCAGGACCACACCGCCCGCGGTGGAGCGTACGGTGGCCGGCTCGGCCGCCGAGGACCACTGGTACTCCACCGTCCCGTCGGGGCGGGCCGTCGCGCCCGACACCGTCCCCGGCGGCGTGTCCACGCGCACGAGCTCCCGCGCGCCCAGGTCGTAGCGCCACAGCTCGCCGCGGGCCTCGAAGCTGTGCGCGATGAGCAGCGCGGACCCGTCCGGGTACCACTCGGCGCTCACGTCGCCGGGCAGGTCGATCGCCAGGTCCTCCTGGGTGCCGGTGGCCACGTTCCACACCAGCGGCTCCCAGCGGCCCCGCCGCTGGTGTCCGATGAGCAGCCGGGTGTCGCCGGCGACCGGGGCGAAGCCGAGGACCTCCAGCCCCAGCTCCTCGGTGCCGCCGCGGGAGTCGTCCAGCTCGGCGACGGTGGCGCCGTCGAGGGTGATCACGCGCAGCGCCGAGTGCATGGCGTCGCCGTGCTCGGTGTGTTCGATGGCGAGCAGGGTCCCGTCGTGGGAGAGGTCCCCGACGCCGGCCGACTCGCGGTGGCGGTAGACGACCGCGGGGGCGCTGCCGTCGGGGCGTACGACGTGGATGGTGGAGCCGTCGTCGTCCGTGGAGCGGCCCACGACCGCCGTGCCGTCGCGGCCGATGGCCAGACCGGCGGAGTAGGAGGGCTCCAGGCCGGGGGTGGCGGGCTCGTCGGGGCCGCCCGCGAAGGGCTGGCGGACCCAGGTGCCGAACTCGTCGCCGTCGGTGTCGGAGAACCACCAGATCCACTTGCCGTCGGGGGAGAGGGCGCCGTCGGTGGTGCCGTTGGGGCGGTCGGTGGCCTGCCGCTGGGATCCGGTGGCGCGGTCCCAGGCGTAGAGCTCGTAGGTGCCGGTCGCGTTCGAGACGAAGAGCGAGCGGTCCGGGGCGTCCTCCGCCCAGTCGGGCAGGCTGACGCGCGGCGCCCTGAACCGCTTCTCCCAGTCGGGCATTCCCGGGTCGGCCGCGCCGTCCGTCTCGCCGTTGGTCGCGCCGGGGGTCAGATCGCTGTCGCTGGTCATGCCCTCCATTCTTGCCGGACGGGCGGCGTCGACGCGTCGAGATGCCGACGGGGCCGAACGGGCGCAAGGTGGTGTGCGTACGCCGACCGTTTCCGGAGAGGGTGTTGATCATGGCCAAGAAGGCTCGTACCGGTCACCACGGCCATCAGGATTCCGAGCGCGCGATGGCGAAGAACACGGCGGCCGAGGCACGCGCCAAGGCCGCCGTCAGGGACGTCCAGTCCGTCGCCGCGAAGACGCGGGGCATGCAGCAGAAGGCACAGGCCAAGCGGGGCTGACCGCGACCGCGTTCGCGACCGCGCCCGCTCGGACGGCATCGTGTTTCACGTGAAACACGATGCCGTCCGCGTACGCTGAGGACATGCGGATGATCGTCCGGGGCGCCCGGCTGCTTCCCCCGTCGGCACACGGTCTGTTCGACGTGGAGGTCGCCGAGGACGGTCGGATCGCACGCGTGGTGCCCCACGACGACCAGAAGGAACCGCCCGCGACCGGCGTGCTGATCGAGGCACGCGCAGACCTGCTCACCGCCCCCTTCGTCGAGCCCCACATCCACCTCGACACCGCGCTGACCGCCGGGGAACCCCGGCCCAACGCCTCCGGAACCCTGTGGGAGGGCATCGCCCGCTGGAGCGAACGCAAGGCGACCCTGACCCGTGAGGACGTCGTCGCCCGGGCCACGGAGGTGCTGCGCTGGCAGGCCGCCCACGGCGTGCTGCACGTCCGGACGCACTGCGACGTCACCGACCCCGCCCTCACCGCGCTCGACGCGCTGCTGGAGGTCCGCGACCGGGTGCGCGACGTCATGACCCTTCAGATCGTGGCCTTCCCGCAGGAGGGCATCGTCTCCTTCCCCGGCGGCGAGGCCCTGCTGCGCGAGGCCGTCGCGCGCGGCGCGGACGTCGTCGGGGCGATCCCGCACTTCGAGGACACCCGCGAGGACGGGGTCGCCTCGCTCGGGATCGCGTTCGCGCTGGCCGAGGAACACGGGCTGCGCGTCGACGCCCACTGCGACGAGATCGACGACGAACAGTCCCGCTTCGTGGAGGTGCTGGCGACCCTCGCCCTGCGCTCGGGGCTGCGGGAAAGGGCCACCGCCTCCCACACCACCGCCATGGGCTCCTACAACGGCGCCTACGCCTACAAGCTCCAGCGGCTGCTGACCCGCTCGGGCATCAACCTCGTCGCCAACCCGTTCGCGAACCTCAACCTCCAGGGCCGCTTCGACGCCTACCCCAAGCGCCGCGGCCTCACCCAGGTCAAGGAGATGCTCGCCGCCGGGGTCAACGTGGCCTTCGGGCACGACGACGTGATGGACCCCTGGAACGCGCTGGGCACCGCCAACCCCCTCCAGACCGCCCTCGTCGGCCTCTACGCCGCCCAGCTGACCGGGGGCGAGGAGATCCCGCTCGCCTTCTCGATGGTGACCGACCGCGCGGCGCGGGTGCTCGGCCTCACGCCCCGGGAGTACGGGATCACCGAGGGCGCCCCCGCCTCCTTCGTCCTCCTGCCCGCGCCGACCCCGCAGGAGGCGCTGCGCCGGCAGGTCCGCCCCCGGTACGTGGTCTCGCGCGGCACGGTCCTCGCGCAGACGCCGCCGGCCCCCACCCGGCTGTCCTGGCCGGGGGAGGCACCGTCGGAGGTGGACTTCAGACGTCCCGGCGCGTGAAGAGGCCGCGGGCCGACAGGGCCGCCGCGGCGCCCCAGGCGACCAGCACCAGGGCCCCGTAGGGGGCGTCCAGGGCGTTCGGGAAGGTCAGCTTGTCGCCGAGCGCGGCCAGCTGGGCGCCGTCGGGCAGGAAGCGGCCCACCTTCGGGAACTGGGTCAGCACCAGCAACTGGCCGACCGTCCCCCACATCAGCAGTCCGATGACCGCCACCAACTGGTTGCGCACGACGAAGCCGATCGCCGCGCCCCAGGAACCGGCCAGGGCGCACACGCCGACCACGACCGCCGCGAGCTGCCAGGTCCGGCCGTCCAGCACCAGCGAGACGTCCTTCGAGGCGAAGGCGGCCGCCCCGACACCGAGGGCGCACAGGACCGAGACCAGCCCGTAGACCAGTCCGACCAGTCCGGCCACCAGCAGCTTCGCGCCGACGACGGCCCCGCGCCCGGGGGCGTAGAGCACGCTGCGGCCGATGGAGCCGGACTTGAACTCCGAGGTGACCAGGAGCGCGCCGAACAGCGAGGCGAACAGGGTCGCGGCGGCGGCGAGGTTCACGACCTGGTGCGAGGAGGCCACGGCGTTCGCGGCGAGGTCGGCCTCGGCGTAGATCGAGCCGAGCTGGCCGAGCGCGCCGAAGGCCAGGGCGGTCAGCAGCAGCCCGGGCAGGGCGGCGCCGGAGCGGGCCCGCAGGAGCTCCGCGGAGATCTGGTCGCGCAGGGGATTGCCCGTCGGGGTCGCGTCAGACACGGGAGGCCTCCAGGTGGGAAGGGGCGCCGGGGCCGGAGCCCTCGACGAGGCCGAAGTAGGCGTCCTCCAGCCGGCCGCGGCCCTGGCGGACCAGGTCCTGGAGGGTGCCGGTGAACAGGACCGAGCGGCGCAGGACCACGATGTCGTCCACGCTCTGCTCGACCTCGGAGAGCATGTGGCTCGCCATCAGGACCGTGCGGCCCTCGGCGGCGGACCGCTCGACGAGCCGGCGCATCCAGCGGATGCCGTCCGGGTCGAGGCCGTTCAACGGCTCGTCGAGGATCAGTAGTTCCGGATCCGGGAGCAGGGCCACGGCCAGCGCCAGGCGCTGGCGCATACCGGTGGAGCAGGCGCGGATCCGCCGACGGGTCGCGTCGCCCTCCAGACCGACCTGCGCGAGGACCTCGTCGACGCGGGAGGCGGGCAGGCCCAGCGAGCGCGCCGATATCTCCAGCTGCCGCCGGACCGTCAGGCGCGGCGGAAAACCGATCGAGTCGGCGACGACACCGATCCGACGGGCGCTGTGCGGCGCCGTACCGGGCTCCGCGCCCAGGACCCGGGCCGTGCCGGCGTCGGGGCGGGCCAGACCCAGCATGATCCGCAGGAGGGTGCTCTTGCCGGCGCCGTTGGGGCCGAGCAGGCCGGTGACCTTGCCGGGCCTCAGCTCGAACGAGACGTCCTGGAGCGCCTGGTGGTCGCCGAACCTTTTGCTGATGCCCGACAGGGCGACGCTGGCGCCGCCCGGCCGGTCCGGGTGTTCCCTGCTCACGAGTCTTCTTCCTGCTGGGGGGTGGACGGGGAGGAAGCGGAACGCGCTGTTCGCGTCTTCCGGGTTTCCCAGCAAAGCAGCGGGGGCGGGCCCTTCGGCCGCTATCGGGCAGCAGCTTCCTGCCGGGCGCCCGGCAGGAAGTTGTCGCAGGCCGCGAGGATCTCCTCCAGGTCGGCGACCGCCGCGGGGACGCCCTCCGTCAGCATCACGCCCGAGGGGTTGAGCATCGGTTCGTCCACGCCGGCGCGGCGGTAGGCGTCGAGGCCCTCCGCGATCTCCCGAGCGGTGCCGCTCAGCACGACCTGCCCGCCCAGGAGGGCGTCGGCGGTCGCCGTCGGGTCGTGCGGGTCCACGGACACCCCGGCGCGGCGCAGCATGTCGGCGTAGTGCGGGACCTCCAGGTGGGAGCCGGCCGCGGCCAGGGCCACCCGGCGCGGGTCGCGGCCGGGGCGGGTCAGGGCCACGTGGACGGCGGTGGCGATCCGCGGGCGCGCGGGCCGCTCGCGAGCCCCCTCCTCCAGGGCGGGCACCAGGGTCCCCTCCACATAGGACGGCGGGGTCATCCAGGTGATGGCCACGTCGGCGACCTCCCCGGCCGTACGCGCCATGCCCGGACGCAGCACCCCGGCCCCGACCTCGACCGGGGCGTGGTCCAGGGGCGTGAGCGCCCCGTGCATCTGGTGGTACGGGCCGTCGTGCGCGACGGTCTCGCCGTTCAGGAGGGCGCGGACGCTGGAGAGATAGTCCCGCACGGCCGTGCGCGGGCTCGCGTACGGGCTGCCGGTCAGCCCGGAGACGAAGCCCGGATTGCCGATGCCGAAGCCCGCGACGACCGGGCGCCCGGTGATCAGGGCGAGGGAGCGGGCCTGGAGGGCGGCCTCGTAGGGGTGGCGCAGCGGCATCAGCGTCACGCTCGTGCCGACCGGGGTGTCGAGGCCCTGCCCCGCGAGGTGGGCGATGACCTGGTGCGGTTCGGCCTTGAAGGACTGGCACATCCACAGCCGGCGGGCGCCCGTGCGCCGGACGAGGGAGGCGAAGGGGGCGACGAGTTCGGGGTGGTCGGGCTGGAGGGGGTAGAGGACGGCGGGGCGGTGGGGGGCCGGGCTCGGGTGCGGTGCGTTCACGGGGTCCACCGGTCGCTTTCCTGTGCGGGGGAGGGGATTTCGTCGGGGGCTTCGTCGGGGGCTTCGGCAGGGGCTTCGTCGGAGTCGGCGGAGGCGCGGGTGTCGGCGCGGGTGTCGGCGCCGGTGTCGAGGGTGGCCACGAGGAAGAGGTCGGGGTCCAGGTGGCGGGCGGCGGCCTCGGCCACCTGGTCGGGCGTCACCTCGGCGAGCCGCTCCCGATGGGTGGCCAGCCAGTCCAGGGGGAGCCCGGCGGACGCGAAACCGGCCAGCGCGCTCGCCTCCTCGGTCCGGGTGGCGAGGGCGAAGCGGGTGAAGCCGATCGCGTGGGCGCGGGCCCGCTCCACCTCCTCGGGGGAGGGACCCCGATCGGCGAGTTCGCGCAGGACGCCGACGATCTCCTCGGCGATCCGGTCGGCCGTGCCCGGGGCGCCGGCGGCCTCGATCTCCAGCCAGTCGCCCGCCCGGTTGCCGCGCGGCTCCGCCGACACCGCGTACGCGAGCCCGTGCCGGTCCCGGATCCGCCGGACCAGCCGCGAGGAGGCGGTGCCGCCCAGCACCGTGTGCGCCAGGTGCAGCGGGACGTGCGCGGGGTCGTCCGCCGCGACGGCGGGGCCCGCGCACAGCACGAGGGCCTGCCCGGGGTCGTCGTCGTCCGAGCCCGCGGGGACGGCCGACGCAGAGAGCCGGCCCGGGCGCGGGGTGCTGCGGGCGAAGGGCGGCGGGACCAGCCCGGACGGGCCGCCCGACCACCCCTCCAGCCGCTCCCGCACCAGGGCGCACACCGCGTCGGGTTCGTCGGCGGACATCACCAGCAGCACCGCGCCGGCGGGCACCACGGCCCGCGCGTGCAGGGCGTACAGGTCGTCGGTGGAGGCCTGCGGCACGGGCGGCGGGGACAGCAGCGGGTGCTCCCCGAAGGCGTGGCCCAGCAGCGCGCGGTGGAGCCGCGACCGGGGGCCCGGGGTACGGGGGGCGGCGCCCGCGCGGCGCAGCGCGAGGGCGAGTTCGTCCTCCCGGTACGCCGGGCGCAGCAGAAGGTCGGACAGGAGCGCGAGGGCTCCGGGCAACCCGGGGCGGAGCACGCTCGTCGCCATGACCAGGGACTCGGCGGTGACGACGGTGCTCAGCTCGGCGCCCAGATCGGCGGCGCGGTCGGCGATGTCCTGCCGGGTGCCGCCGCCGGACGCGCCGGCCGTGGTGCCGGCCGTGGTGCCGGTCCCGAGGCAGGCGGCCAGCACGTCCCGCGCCCCGGCGAGACGGTCCGGCGCGGTGCGCGCGTAGGGCAGGACCAACCGGACCTCGGCCAGGGGGGCGCCGGGGGCCCGGACGGCGAGGACCCGCAGGCCGTTGCCGAGGAGGGTGTCGCTGGTCGTGCGGTTCACCGGGCGTCTCCGAGTTCGGTCACCGAGCAGGGGCCGGTCAGCAGGGTGCGGGCGGCGGCGGACACCTCGGCGGGCGTGACGCGGGCCAGGTCGTGGGGCAGGGCGTCCAGTCCACCGCTGCCGGGGAAGACCAGGGCCGTGCGCCCGAGGGAGACGCTGCGGGCGGTCAGGGAGTCCGCCCGGCGGTGGCAGGCCAGCAGCAGCCCGTTCAGGGCGCGCCGGTGTTCGGTCGCGTCGGTGGGGTGCGCGGCCAGTTCCGTCAGGAGCTCCCGCCAGGCGTCGAGGGCGACGGCGGTCGGGTCGGTCGCGGTGCCGGGCGCGGGGGCCTCGGGGCGGGGCACGGCGAACCGCGCGAGGGTCAGGTCCGGCGCCGCCGAACCGAGCCACTGTCCGTGCAGGCCGCAGGTGACGCCGGCCGCCGCGATCCGGGGGTCGCGGCGCACCAGGCGCGGCAGCCGGACGCGACCGATGACTTCGGCCAGGACCACCTGGGCGAGGTAGCCGGCGCGGTCGCGGACGGGGTCGGGCAGGGGATGGCCCAGGGCGGCACCGCCGACGGGGGAGACGAGCGGTGCCGTCCGGATCGTGGCCGACGCGCCGGAGCGGGCCGACGCGCCGGGGCGGGCCGGGGCCCGGGGCGCCGGAGAAGGAGTCGCGGCGGGCGCGGTGGCGGCCGCGAGAGGCGCCGCCGGGAGGTCCGAGAAGAGCGCGCCGACCGTGCTCGCGACCCGGTGCGCGTCCACGTCGCCCACCACGGAGAGCACCATCGCCTCCGGCCGGTAGTGGCGGCGGAAGAACGCCTCCACCTCGGTGGTGGTGACCCCCGCCAGTTCCGCGGCCGTGCCGAAACAGTCCCGGGCGCCGGGGTGGAGCGCGCCGAGGGCCGCTTCCCAGACCCGCCCGCCGGGCGCCGCACCGCGGATCTCCTCCGCGATGACGGACACCTCCGTACGGATGACGTCCGGCGCGGGGGCGAAGTCCAGCAGGCGGCGCGACTCCCACTCCAGGACCTCGGTGAGCATCCCGGCGGGCACGGTGGTGTGGAAGACGGTGTGGTCGCGGTGGGTCTCGGCGTTGCAGACCCCGCCGGCGGCCTCGACGCGGGCGACGTGGTCGTCCGCTGCGCCGTCGGGGCGGTCGGAGCCGTCGGGGCCGTGGCCCTCGGGGGCCGCGGCGCGCGGGAACATCAGGTGCTCGACCAGGTGGGCCATGCCGTGCCGGTCCACCGGATCCGCGTCCCCGCCGACCGCCACGGTCAGCGCGACCGACACGAGGCCGCCGCCGTGGCCGGGGAGGGGTTCGACCGACAGCCCGAGGCCGTTCGGCAACCGGCTGTCGTGGGGGCTCATGCCAGCGGCCGGAAGACGGAGACGCACATCTTGCGGCTGTCGCCGCCGTCGAAGGGCTGCTCCTGCCAGCCGGCGTACCGGCCGACCAGCTCCAGGCGGGCGATGGCCGCCAGCAGGTCCAGCTCGCTCGGCCACAGGTAGCGCATCACCGTGGAGGAGGACCTGGGGGCCTCGCCGTCCAGGAAGAGGGTGCTGTTCAGCAGCATGTTCTGCGAGGCGGGGAGCACCTCCAGCGATTCGATGACCACGCCGCGGGTGCCGGCGGGGCGGGTGGTGACGTCGGCCTTGCGCTGGACGTGGTAGTCGCTCGGGTCGAAGGTCTCGATCACCACGCGGCCGTCGGGGGCCGTGTTCCGGGCGATGGCGTGCATCATCGCGATCTGCTCGTCGATGGTCATCGCGCAGCACAGCACGTTGAACGGGGCCAGCACCACGTCGAAGGTCCGCCCCAGGTCCAGCTGGACGAGGTCCCCGAGTACGGGGGTGACGCGGCCCTGCGGGTCCTTCTCCGCGAGCTTGGCGAGCATGCCCTCGGAGGTCTCCACGCCGTGGACGCGGAAGCCGTGCTCGACCAGCGGCAGGGCCACGCGGCCGGTGCCGACGCCGAGTTCGAGGACGCTCGCGCCCGGCTCGGCGATGGTGGTCAGGTACTCGGCGATCTCGTCGGTGGCGGGGTGGATGTCGTCGTAGACGGAGGCGAGGGCGTCGCTGTAGGCGGTGGTGATGGCCGTGCCGAGCCCGCTCGCGTCGGCGGGGGCCCCGGCCGCGGCGTCGGTCGCCGTCGCCTCCAGGGCCTCCGCCGCCTCCGTGGCCTTCGTCGCCTCCGCCGTCGCGCCGGCCTGCGTCTCGGCCGCCTGCGTCTCGGCCGCCGTCGTGTCCGTGGGCGTCGTGTCCGTCGTCTTCGTCGTGGCGCTCATGCTCGGTTCCCCTCCGTCGTGGCGATGTTGTTCTCGGGCCGCAGCGGGTCGATCCCCGCCTTGCGGAACTCCCGCGCGACGCGCTCCTCCAGCGGCCCGCGCGCCGCGCCGGCCCCCCAACCGCCCGCCGTCGTCGCGTGGTCGACCAGGGCGGTGGCCAGGGCGAAGCTGCGGTGCTGGCCGAAGCTCATGCTGCTCTGGCCCGGACGCGGGTCCCGCGGGTCCCAGGCCGCGGCCACGCCCGGGGCGAGCCGCTCGGTGAACAGCGAGGTGTCCGCGCCCCGGCCGGGCAGGTCCCGTACGGCCTCGACGACGGCGCGCTCGGCCGCCTCGTGCGCACCGTGCAGGTACACGACCAGGCCGTCGCGGCGCGGGAAGTCGTCCGGGTCGGACAGGGCCTTGGCGTGGTAGAGCGCGCCGACCCCCTCCAAGGCGTGGAGCGCCGCCTCCCACAGGCCCGCCGCGGCGTCGCCGTCGACGGCGTGCAGGAAGACCCGGCGGATGGGTCCGGCGGGGCGGGGCAGCGCCCGCGAGCCCATCACGTAGAAGAAGCCGGGCGACAGCGCGGGACGGGCCGCCTCCAGCGCCAGTTCGACGAGGTCCCCGGGCCGGACCGCGTCGAGGTCGCCGACGAGCCGGTCGGCGGGCACCCGGGCGGTGATGTCCGGCATGCGCACGACGAGCTGGGCACCACCTGGACGGTCGAGCACCTCGATCAGCCGGGCCCGCGTGGGCGTCCAGGCGTGCGGCACCCCGGCCGCGAACCGCCGCTCCAGGTCGGCGTCGCGCAGGTTGCGCCGGGGCGCCCCGCCGGGCTCGCCGCGCTGCGCGCCATTGCCCGCGTGGAACTCCTCGTACAACGCGTGGGCCAGGCGTCCGCGCAGGTCGCGGGGGCTCTCCGTGGTGAGCTCCCGCCCGGAGACGGTGGCCCGCAGGCCGTCGGCCCGTACGGTGACCAGGTCGAGGGCGGCGGACAGCCGCGGCGCGAGGACGTCCGCGAGGGGCACGGGCGCGGGAAGGGGCGGGGTCAGGGTCATCGGGAGCTCCCGGAGGGCGCTTCGAGCCGCAGCGTGGCGACGGCTCCGGACGGATTGAGCAGCAGGACGCGCCCGATCCCGGCCGCCGCGCGGGCGACGGGGTTGAGGATGGCGTGGGCCTGGGCCGTGGCGATCAGCCGGTCGTACATGTGCCAGCCGGCGAACCCGACGGCCCGTTCGGCCAGTTCGGCATCCGGGGTGCGGCACTCGACGTAGCCCTCCCAGAACGCCGCGATCCGGGGGACGTGCCGGCGCAGGCTCGCCGAACCGCGCTCGACGATCTCCTCGTGGGTGAGGTCGAAGCCGAGGACGGGGGCGTCCGCGCCGGGGTCGCCGGTCGGGGCGAAGACCGAGTACGTGGACTGGAAGAGCCACTCGCCGATGAAGGCGCCGACGTCACGGGCCGGGTCGGCGATCCGGAACTCCTCCCAGTCGCACAGATGGAGGTTCCCCTCGTGCAGCAGGAACTGATCGAAGCGCAGGTCGCAGTGGGCGGGGGTGCGCGGGGCGGACTCCTCGCGGGCACGCAGGCCACGCAGCGCGTCCACGACCTCGACGTCGTCCTGGACGAGCTTCCAGGCGGCGATCTGCGCCATGCTGCGGTCCTGGAGCGCGCTCCACGGGAAGGCCTCCAGCCAGGCCAGCGGCGGCAGCGGGGCCTCGCCGGTGTCGATGTCGGCGCCGTCCGGGTCCAGTGCGTGCAGGGTGGCGACGGCGCGGCCCGCCTCGCGGCACATGTCCTCGTCGAAGCCGCCGTCGAGGGCGATCTCCGAGCCGGAGCGGGAGCCGGACAGCAGCCGGTAGGCGTTGAGGGCGGCCGGGCGGTGGGCGCCGAGGTGGACGGGGGAGCGCAGCGGGGAGTCGGCGGGGAGCCGGCCGGCGAGGGCCTCGTAGGCGAGGGTCCGGTCGAGTTCGGGGCTGTCGCCGTCGGGGCCGCGCGAGACGGTCTTCACGAAGACCTCCTCGCCGCTGGTCGTCGTACCGGCCCAGTTGTCGTTGCGGCCGCCGAAGGAGGTCAGGCCGTCCGGTACGAAGCTGCCGAGGCCGAGCCGGTCGAGCAGTTCGGCCACCTCGGGGACGGTGTCCAGCTCGGTGGGCCGGAAGCGCAGCAGCGCGGGCCGCTTCTCGTCGGCGGGCCCGCCGGTCGTCCCGTCGGTCGTCCCGCCGGTCGTCCCGTCGGTCTTCTCGTCGGTCGTCGGGGTCGCAGTAGTCATGACACTCCCTGGGGGACCGCTCTGCGGCCCTCCTCGTCGATCAGCTCGGCGGTAAAGGCGATGTAGTCCAGGAGTTCGTCGTCCCACCCCCGGTAGGTCGCGAAGTCCTGCATGTGTGTGACGACCCGCAGGACGGCGGCGCGCCCCGCGAGCACCGGATCGGGGCCGGGGCCGTAGGCCCGCAGCAGGAGCCGTCGCAGGTCGGCCGTGTCCTGGTGCGCGGTCGTCCAGTCCAGCTCCGCGAGTTCCCCCAGCAGCCAGCCCAGGTCCAGTTCGGGCCGGCCGAGGCCCAGGTCCTCCCCCGTGAGCAGGGCGGCCCTGCCGGCGCTCAGGGGCGGTACGAGGGCCCCGAGCGAGGCCCAGCCGTGCACCGGCGACAGGGGGCGTACTCCGTCCTGCCGGGCCCGCGGCTCCGGGGCCAGGACGTCGGCCCAGTCGAGCAGCCGCGCCATCCGCCGGGTACCCCAGACGGCCAGGGTGCGGCGGCGCAGCTCACCGTCCGAGCGGCACCGGTCGCGCAGCCTGCGCACCCCGGGCGGGGCGGCGAGGGGCGGCGCGCGGTGCGCGGGGACGGGCGCCTCGTGCAGCGTCCGCAGGGCGGGGCCGACCGAGGCCAACGCGTGCGCGACGAGCGCCCGGGCCTGGGGGCGGAAGTCCCGCAGCCAGGCGGCGGCGGAGGAAGGTCCCGCGACCCGGTGCAGCAGGCCGTCGTCGCAGGGCTCCGGGACGGTCAGCAGCGCGGCGCCCGGGGGCGGTTCGGGCAGGTCGGCGACGAGGGCGGCGGCGGGCGCGCGCAGCGGCCCCGCGACCTGCGCGCCGGGACCCTGCCACCACAGGTGGGCGCCGTCGGGCGTCCGGAGCACGCGCGTGACCTGGAGGTCCGTCCCGTACTCGGCGACCGTCTCGCAGCCGTCCGGCACGACCGCGGTCCGGGTGTCCCGCGGTGCGACCGTGGTCATGGCGTCGGTTCCTTCCCGTTCGTGGCGGCGGTGGCGCCGGAGGCGTGGGCGTGGGTGTGGGCGTGGGTGTGGGCGTGGGCCACGCAGAGGTCGTAGAGCTCGTTGAGGGGCGCGGAGCCGCCGTCCTCCAGTTCCCCGGTGCTCGCGCTGACCGCCGGGATCGTCGGGGCGAGCACCACGCCGGGGCGGGTGCGCAGGGCGTCCAGGTGGCCGCGTACGACGGGGTTGCGGTGGGCGGCGGGGGGCAGGGAGGGGGCGACGCCCACCAGCGCGTCGGTGCACTGGAGGGCGAGCAGCAGCGGGGTGTCGGTGATGCCGAGGGCGTAGCGGCCGACGAAGTGCAGGGTGGCGGGGTGTACGAGGACGAGATCGGCCCAGCGGGCGAGTTCGACGTGCGGGACCGCGGTGCCGCGGACGCCGTTCCAGTCGTCGACGAAGACCTCCTCGCGGTTGAGCACGGAGATCGCGTCGGCGGAGACGAAGCGCAGGGCCGAGCGGGTCAGCGCGACGCGCAGCTCGACCTCCGGGTGCGCGTTCTTGATCCAGTTGATCCAGAAGGGGAGGAAGGCCACCCCGAGGGCCCCGGTTCCCACGACGAGCACGCGCCGGAATCCGGCGTCCGTACCGTCCATCACTCACTCCTCCTCACGGGACGTGCGCGGGCGTGGGGTTCACGCCGCGCCGGGGCCGGCCGGCCGCCCGCGACGACGACGGTGCGTCGTGCGGGAACCGGCCGGTCCCCGGAAGTCACGCTTCGATCAGCACTTCTTCTCGACGGTCTTCGCGGCGAGCGAGCCGAGGGCGGAGGCGCAGGCCTGCGAGGAGCGGGCGGTGATGACGGTGGCCTGGATCGCCCACGGCACGGTGGGGCTGAAGGCGGGACCGGCGGTGTTGCCGTCGTGCAGGCCCAGCTCCTCGGCGGAGGTGTAGGCGGTGTAGCCGTCGAACAGGTCCTTCTCGCTGACGTTCTGCATGGTGATTCCCTTGTTCTCGTGGTGTGTCGGTCGTACCGGGATGACCGCGGTGCGCGGGATCGCCGGGATTGCCGGAGTTACCGGGGTTACCAGGAGTGCCGGTTACCGGGAGTGCTGCCGAGTGGCTCGGATCAGCACTTCTTCTCGACGGTCTTCGCGGCGAGCGAGCCGAGGGCGGAGGCGCAGGCCTGCGAGGAGCGGGCGGTGATGACGGTGGCCTGGATCGCCCACGGCACGGTGGGGCTGAAGGCCGGGCCGGCGGTGTTGCCGTCGTGCAGGCCCAGCTCCTCGGCGGAGGTGTAGGCGGTGTAGCCGTCGAACAGGTCCTTCTCGCTGACGTTCTGCATGGCGAAGCTCCTCGAAGAAATCGCGGTGAATGTGCCGGATCCGCCTGACCGGCGGCCGGTGTCCGCTGGGGACACATCGATATTGACCCGGTGGAGAAGTCCCGCGCCATTGCCACTTGCGGCATTGACCACACCGTCAACTCCGCAGGCGGCAATGCCGGTTCGATTCGCCGGTCGCGCCGGCCGCGTCCGCGTTCCCGGGGTTCCGGCGGGCGCCGCAGGGCGGGCACCGGCACTTGCGGCATTGCCGCAAGTGTCAATTCCGCCCGCCCGCGCGGAGCATTAGAAATACGTGTGTGAACACTTCTGAATCGGATCAGCCCAAGGCCGAAAAGGCTGAGCGGCCCGCGCTGCGCGCGCTGCTCTCGTACGCGCGACCGCACCGCGGTGTTCTACTGGTGGTGCTGCTCCTCACCCTGCTGGCCAGCGCCGCCGGCCTGGCCCAACCGATGGTCATCCAGAAGGTCCTCGGGAACCTGATGACGGGCGCCGGGCTGCGCGACGAGATCCTGCTCCTGGTCGGTCTGCTCGTGCTGTCCATCGCCCTCATGTGGGGGCAGGCGTGGCTGAGCGAGCGCACCGCCGAGCGCGTGGTCCTCCACGTACGGCGCGGCCTCATCGCCCGCCTGATCCGTCTGCGCACCAGCGAGCTCGACCGCACCGAACCGGGCGGCCTCACCACCCGCGTGACCTCCGACAGCACCCTGGTCCAGCACGCCGCCACCGGCGGGATGATCCAGCTCGTGGACGGATCGATCCACCTCGTCGCCACCATCGTGCTGATGGGTGTCATGAGCCTGCCGCTGCTGGGCATCACCTCGGTGGTGCTGCTGGTGGTCGGCGTCGCGATGGGCGTGGTCATGCCGCGCATCCGGCGCGTCACCACCGAGGCCCAGGAGTCCGTCGGCGCGATCGGCGCCGCGCTGGACCGGGCGCTCGGCGCCGCCCGCACCGTCAAGGCGAACGGCGGCGAGGCCAAGGAGACCGAACGCGCCGAGGCCGCCGCCGAGCGGGCCTACCGGGCCGGCCTGGTGGGCGCCCGCTACCAGGCGATGATCGCCGTCCTGGCCGGCCTCGTCGTCCAGGCCTCCTTCCTCGCGGTCATCGGCTTCGGCGGGGCGCTCGTCGCCACCGGCACGCTCGACCTGGCCGCCCTGATCGGCTTCCTGCTCTACCTGTTCAACCTCGGCGGGCCCATCCTGTCGCTGGTCTCCGGTACCACCGCCCTCCAGCAGGGCCTCGGCGCGCTCGCCCGCATCGAGGAGGTCCGGGAGATGGAGACCGAGGACGACGTGGACCTGACCCCGGCGCGGCCCTCCGGCCCGCCTCCGGAAGTGGTCGTGGAGGGCCTGGAGTTCGCCTACGAGGGGCGTACGCCTACCCTGAAGGGGACCAGTTTCACCGCGCCCGCCGGCGCGGTCACCGCGATCGTCGGCTCCTCCGGATCGGGAAAGACCACGGTGTTCTCTCTGATCCAGCGCTTCTACGACACGGACGCGGGCAGCATCCGCCTCGACGGTACGGACATCCGCACCCTCAGCCGGGCCGACCTGCGCCGCCGCATCGCCTACGTCGAACAGGACTCCCCGATGCTCGCGGGAACCCTGCGCGAGAACCTCCTCTACTCGGCACCCGACGCCTCCGCGCAGGACATCGCCGAGGTGCTGCGCAAGACCCTCCTCGACGATTTCGTCGCCGGACTCCCGGACGGACTCGACACCGCGGTCGGCGCGCGCGGCCTCGCCCTCTCCGGAGGCGAGCGGCAACGCCTCGCCATCGCGCGGGCCCTGCTCCGCAAGCCCCAGGTGCTGCTGCTGGACGAGGTCACCGCCCACCTCGACGGGCTCAGCGAGATCGCCCTGCGCAAGACCGTGGAGCAGGCCGCCGAGAACTGCACGGTGCTGCTCATCGCGCACCGGCTGTCCACGGTGACCTCAGCCGACCAGCTGATCCTCTTCGACGACGGCCGGGTCGGCGACCACGGCCCGCACGGGGAACTGCTGGAGCGCAACGACGCCTACCGCGAGCTGGCCGCGACGCAGCTGGCCGGGGCCCGCTGACCCGGGCCGCGCGAGGGGTACGGGGCCGCCCGCGCGCGGCCCCGTACCCGCTCCGCCGGCCCGGTGGCGTCCCGTTGGGCGGCACCCGTCCCGCTCGTACCACCCGTCCCACCCGCACCGAAGGACTTGACGCATGAACGACGCAGACCGGAACCCGACCCCCATCGAGGACACCCGCTTCGGCGCGATCACCGTCCGCCAGGACGGCCAGGAGTTCCTCCTGGTCGAGGGCGAGCAGATCCCCCGGGTGACCCTGGAGCGCGACCCCGCGTCGGAGGTGGACCCGCAGACGGCCATCGGCACCCGCGACCCGGCCTTCCTCACCCTGCGCGTCGACGGCGAGGAGGTCGCGCTGAAGCCCGCCAAGGGGTCCCTGAGCCGGCGCTCGTACCGGGTGGACGTGGCGTACGGCGGCGCGGACTACCGGCTGGTCCCGGACTCGGTGCCGAGCAGCCGACTGACCCGCGACGGCGTCCACCTCGGCGACTTCTCCTCCGACGGCGACGAGTCGGTGATCGCCGAGTGGCAGGAGGGCGTGGAACTGCGGCCCGCGGACGCGGCGATCGGGTACGCGCTGGCCTCGGCCTTCGGGACGGGCGGCCAGCCGATGTGGATGATGATCGTCGACGGTGTGAGCAGCGCGCTGCCGTAGCGCGACGGGCACGAAGGACGCGAGAGGCCCCGACCGGGTGGACCGGTCGGGGCCTCTCGGCTTTCGCCGGGCGGTATCGGTGGTGTCAGCGGTATCAGCGGTATCGACGGCGTCGACGGGGCGCGCGCTTCGGAGGATCAGGCGGCGGCGGCCGTGGCCGCGCCGCGATCCGCCGAGGCCATCGCGTCCCTGATGTCGTCGGCGTAGAGGTGGGCGACGAGCGCCGCCTCGAACCGCGACTTCAGGCGCAGCTTGCGCACGATGCTGGCCGTGTGGGCCCGGATGGTGCGCTCCGCGATGCCGAGGTGGCGCGCGAGCCGGCGGTTCTGTTCCCCGGACGCAAGCAGCAGGAGCACTTCCACCTCACGCCCCGTGAGGGAGGAAAAGTCCAACAGGTGGTTCTCAGTCAATGGCTTCAAAGTAGCTTCCCCCGTGGAAGGTTCATGATTCAGGTCACTTTCGGCCACTACGCCGGACTCCGCTTTTTACCTTGGCATTACTCTTCCTCTCAGTACGCGAGATCGCACGGCATATGACCCATGCCGAGCGGCGAACATCGGCACGGCCTGCGGGGGCAATAGTGAACGGCACCAGCCTGCACATACTCGGACTATCGGCGACGGAGGAGCGGATATACCGCCACTTCCTCCGCAACCCGGGCACGCTCGGTGAGGACATCCACGTCCTCCTCCACGCGCCCCGGGAGGAGGTCGAAACCGGCCAGAAGAGGCTGGTCCACCTGGGCCTGCTGCACGGCGACCGCGCCGGGATCTACGCCGCCGACCCCGAGACGGCCGTCGGCCGGCTGACCGACCACCGGCTCCGCGTCCTGCACGAACAACTCCAACAGGTCACCCGGACCCGCCACCTGATCGCGGAACTCAAGGCCGAACAGGGCGCCCGGTCCCTCGCCCCCCAGGGCGTGGAGCGGCTGGAATCGCTGCCCCAGATCCGTGACCGGATCGACGACCTCGCCTTCTTCGCCCGCGAGGAGATCCTGTCGGTGGAGCCCTACTCGGCGCTCACCCCCGACAACATCGTCCACGCTCGGCCCCTCGACGCCCGCTGCCTGCGCCGAGGCGTCCGGATCCGCAGCGTGGTCCTCCAGGAGGCGCTCGACCACCCGCCGACCGTCGCCTACCTGCGCGAACTCACCGCGCAGGGGGCCTCGATCAGGGTCGCCGAGAGCTTCTCCGAGCGGATCCTCGTCTACGACCGGCAGACCGCGCTGGTTCCCGTCGACCCGGCCGACACCTCCCGCGGCGCGCTGCTCACGCAGCAGGCCGGTCTGGTGTCGAACATCCTCGCCCTCTTCCAGAAGATCTGGGACCAGGCCGTCGACCTGGCCGTGCTCACCGACGACGGTTCGGACTCCGCGCAGGTGCTGTCGGAGATCGAACGCCGGGTGATGGAAGAGATGTGCCGCGTGGGCAAGGACGAGACGGGTGCCCGCAACCTCGACATCTCCGTGCGGACCTACCGCCGCCACGTCGCCGACGTGCTGCGCATCCTCGGCGCCGGCAGCCGGCCGCACGCCGCGCTGCTCGCACGCGAACGCGGCTGGATCTGAGGGGACCCGACGGGCTCGGCAGCCCTTACGGTTCCTCCGCGCGCCACCCGCGCAGGGACCCGTCCGCGAGCGTCCGGGCCAGCCAGTCCCGGACCGCCTCGGTCCGCGCCGCCGCCGGGGTGTCCGCGGAGGTGTCGATCAGCATCGTGATCCGGTCGTCCGTCACCCGCTGGGAGAACGTCCACCGCGCGGGCAGCAGGACCACGAGCCGCATCACGGTGCTTTCCGCCGCCGCCCCTTCGGGCCCGGCCCGGACCAGGACGACCTCGCCCGGTCGCCGTTCGTTCATCGAGGCCCTCACTGCCAGCCGTTGACGCAGCGCGGCTTCACCGGCAGCTGAGGCAGCTGCGGGAGCGCCCGCTTCAGGGAGTCGGGCAGCAGGTCGGGGAGCGGGATCGAGGGGGTCGTCGGACAGGGCTTCTGCGCGGCGGCGGCCGGCTGCGAGGCGGCGGCCTGCTGCGGGGCGGGCGCCGCCGAGGCCTGGGCCGGGGTCAGCAGGACGAGGAAGGCGGCGGCGGGCAGCAGGGCGGCGCTGATCTTCTTGACGCTCATCGTGGTCTCCGTGGGTGGAAGAGCGGTGGGTTCCCGGGCTGTTGGCCCGTGGGAACAACCTTGTCAGCGGCCCGCGGTCCCCTCCACGGAGATCGGTGTCAGCTTGTTGCACCCGTGACATCAACTTCGTGCCACGACCCCGCCGCGGCCGCCGTAAGGATTCCGTCACCGTGCCGGCCATGGCCCCGCGCCGCGCGCCGCGCTTGAATCTCCCGTGAGGATCTTGACGCGGGAAACGGAAGAAGGGGAACCCCCGATGGCGATGACGAGGCGACGTGGCGCGATTCTGACGGGCGCGGCCCTCGCCGCCGTGGCCGTACTGGCGGTCGGCCTGTACTGGTTCCAGCCGTGGAAGCTCTGGCAGGACGCGACCATCGCCGAGGCCCTGCCCACCGCCCCCGCCGCACGCCCCTCCGGGCCGGGCTCCGCACCGCCCGCGGCCCCCCTGACCGTCGCCGAGGGCACCTTCATCAGCCACGAGCACGCCACCACCGGCACCGCGAGGCTCGTCCGCCTCCCCGACGGCTCGCACACCCTGCGCCTGGAGGGCCTGGACACCAGCAACGGCCCCGACCTGCGGGTCCTGCTCAGCGACGCCCCCGTCAAGGAGGGCGTGGCGGGCTGGCGCGTATTCGACGACGGCCGCCACGTCAGCCTCGGCCGCCTCAAGGGCAACAAGGGCGACCAGAACTACGCCCTCCCCGCCGGCGTGAACCCGACCGACTACGGCAGCGTCACCATCTGGTGCGACCGCTTCGACGTCTCCTTCGGCGCCGCCTCCCTCAAGGCCGCGTGACCGCCCCCCGCACCCGCCGCTCCGGCGCCGGCACCGGACCGTGCGCCGGCAGCAGCTCGGTCGTGACGAACGCGACCACGGCCGACAGGATCACCAACGGCGCCGCGGCCGTGCTGCCCAGCAGCAACACCACGAGCACCACACTGCTCACCGGCAGCCGCAGCACCCCGGCCGCCGCCGCGCCCAGCCCCACCGCCAACCCGGGCACGATCCCCAACCCCGGCAGCGGCGCGCACAGCAGCCCCGCCGCCGCCCCGAGGAACAGCGCGGGGAAGATCGGCCCACCGCGCAGGGTGCCCAGGCAGAGCCCGTACGCGAGCCCCTTGAACACCAGTACGCCGACCAGCGCCCCGATCCCCCAGGCCCGCGGGTCGGTGACCAGCCCGGACATCAGCGCCTGTCCGGACGAGGCCACGTCGACGGGGCTGCGGTCGGTGAGCAGCGTGTAGAGCGCCGCGCACACGCCGGCCCCCAGCGCGCACAACAGGCTCCGCTCGACCGTCCGGGTGGACACGAACACCGCGACCTGCCGGGCCCCGCCGATCACCGCGTGCAGCGCGAACGCCACCGCCACGGAGATCGGCAGCGCCCACAGCACGTCAAGCGCGTCCAACCGCTGGAACGGCTCTGTCACCTTCATGGCCAGGCCGGGCGTCTGGAGCCCCGTCCAGTGCCCGAACCCGGTGAAGACCAGCGCTCCGATGCCACTGGAGAGCAGCGCGGGCAGCATCACCGCGAACAGTTGCGGCCCACCGATGCCGGCCATCTCGATGAGCAGCACCGCGCCGATCAGCGGGCTGCCGAAAATGGCCGAAATCGCCGCACCGGCACCCGCCGCGCCCAACAGCACGGCCGTCCTCTTGGGCGCCGGGGAGCGCGTCAGGTCCCGGAACATCAGCGCGAGCCCGCCGCCGAGGGCGATCAGCGGGGCCTCCGGCCCCAGCGTCGCGCCGAGCGGCAGGCTCGCCGCCGCCGCGAGCAGCACGCCCGGCAGCGCGATGGGCAGGGTGGCGCCCCCGCCCATCCCGGCGGCCGGGATGTGACCGCCCCCGCCGGGCAGGCGGAGCGCGACCAGGGCGACGAGCACGCCGGCGAGGGGGAGCAGCACCAGCGGCCACCACCAGGGCGCGGTGTCCCAGCCGAGGGAATGCGGCAGGTCGTCCCACAGGGCGTGCTCCAGCCAGTGCATCCCGGCGAGGAACCAGAAGGCCGCGAGCGACACCGGGATGCCGACGAGACCGCAGATGACCAGGGTCTTCAGATAGCCGGGGGAGCGCAGGATGTCCCCCAGCCGATCGGCCTCGGCGGACTGCACGGGCTGCGCCGGCCGCCCCGCACCCGCACCCGCACCCGCCTCCGCGCCCTGGTCCGCAGTCATGGGTCGCTCCTTCCCGGCCCGCCGGACGTGTGCCGGGACAGGCCGATCCGTACCGCGCCGAAGAGGAGTTTGGCGACCAGCCCGACGACGATCAGGTCCGCCGCCATCTGAACGGTGGTCAGGACCCGCCCGCCCCCGGTCGTCGGCACGATGTCGCCGAAGCCCACCGTCGCGAACACCGTCATCGTGAAGTACAGGGCGTCGGTGCGACTGAGCGGCTCGGTGAACGCCTCGGGCCGGCTCTGGGAGAGCAGGAAGTACGTCGCGGAGAACAGCAGCAGGAACAGCGGCACAGCCGTGGCCAGCGCCTCCACGGCCCGCAGCCGCGGAAACCGGGAACGGGCGATGGCGTTCACCTGGAGGACGACCACCCACCCGAAGACGAGCAACCCGCACAACAACCCGGCCACGGTGGCGACCCCGAACCCGTAGTCCAGCGGGGCCAGGTAGTACAGCGCGGTGAGCAGGACGACCGCGCCGAGGCTCCGCAGCAGGGGGCCCACGAGCGGAAGCACGCGCCCCCACCGGCCGCGCCGCTCACCGGAGCCGTCGTCGCCCATGCCACACCTCGCCCAGGACCGGCGGCCCCTCCCAGGCATTCCAGCACCGCCCGCCCCACTCCGCACGTCGAGCGAAGCACCCGGAGCACACCCCCGAGAACCCCCGAAAAGCCCCCGGAAACCACTCAAGGGCCTGACCCGCGATGCGGATCAAGCCCTTGACCTGGTCTTACGAAGTCGGGGTGGCGGGATTTGAACCCACGACCTCTTCGTCCCGAACGAAGCGCGCTGCCAAGCTGCGCTACACCCCGATCGCCGCCCCGCAGCCGTGCTGCCTGGCGACATCGATTACTTTAGCCGACCCGCGCCCGGAGACGAAATCCGGTTTTCGCGGGGGCCACGGCGGGGCCGGGGGAAGGGGTCAGGCCTTGGGGGCCAGCGTCAGGAGCGTCGCCTCCGGCGGGCAGGCGAAGCGGACCGGGGTGAAGCGGTTCGTCCCGCAGCCGGCGGAGACGTGCAGGTAGGAGCGGTGCCCCTGGGCCTCGTAGGTAGACAGCCCCTTCACCCGCTTGGTGTCGAGGTCGCAGTTGGTGACCAGGGCCCCGTAGAAGGGGACGCACAGCTGCCCGCCGTGCGTGTGCCCGGCGAGGATCAGCGGGTAGCGGTCCGCGGTGAAGGCCTCCAGCACGCGCAGGTACGGGGCGTGCACGACGGCCAGCGAGAGGTCGGCGTCCGTCTCCGGACCGCCCGCGACGCGCTCGTAGCGGTCCCGCTTGATGTGCGGGTCGTCCAGTCCGGTGAACGCCAGCTCCATGCCGTTCACCTTCATCCGGGCCCGGGTGTTGGTGAGGTCCAGCCAGCCCGCGGCGTCGAAGGCGTCCCGCATGCCCTCCCACGGGTTGTGGACCGCGCCGACGACCGGCTTGTTGCCGTTGAGCCCGTGCCGGCCCTGCGCCTTCTCGATCAGGTACCGGCCGGGGTTGCGCAGTCGGGGCCCGTAGTAGTCGTTGGAGCCGAAGACGTACACGCCGGGAAACTCCATCAGCGGGCCCAGCGCGTCGAGGAGTTCCGGAACGCCGTCCGTGTCGGAGAGGTTGTCGCCGGTGTTGACGACGAAGTCGGGGCGCAGGCCCGCCAGGGACTGGAGCCAGGCGCGCTTCTTGCGCTGCCCGCCGACCATGTGGATGTCCGACACCTGGAGCACGCGCAGCGGTCGCGCTCCCGCCGGCAGGACGGGCACCGTGATCCGGCGCAGTCGGAACGACCGGGCCTCGAAGCCGGCGGCATAGGCCACTCCGGCGGCCCCCACGGCCGCGAGGGAAGCGGTGACCTTCAGGGGAACTCCGTAACGCGCGCGCATGCCCCCATCGTCGCAGACCCGGAAAACCGGAAGGCGCCGACCGCCGCGCACCTGGCACACTCAAGGGCATGACCACGCTCAAGGCCAAGCTCCAGGACGACCTCACCACCGCCATCAGGGCACGCGACGAACTCGCCTCGTCCACGCTGCGCCTGACCCTCTCCGCCATCACCAAGGAGGAGGTCGCGGGCAAGGAGGCGCGCGTCCTGTCCGACGAGGAAGTCCTCAAGGTGATCGCCAAGGAGGCGAAGAAGCGCCGCGAGGCCGCCGAGGCCTTCGCCCAGGGCGGCCGCGCCGAGCAGTCGGCCCGCGAGACCGCGGAGGGCGAGTTCCTCGACGCCTACCTCCCCAAGCAGCTCGGTGACGACGAGCTCGACGCGATCGTCGCCCAGGCGGTGGAGGAGGCCCGCGCCGCCGGTGCCGAGGGGCCGCGCGCCATGGGCGCCGTCATGAAGATCGTGAACCCGAAGGTGGCGGGTCTGGCGGACGGCGGCCGGGTCGCCGCCGCCGTGAAGCGCCGGCTGTCCTAGCGCGAACGGGAGCGGGAACGGAACGAGAACGGGGGAGGCCCCGGCCGGAGTGATCCGGCCGGGGCCTCCCTCGTTGCGCGTGTGCCGCGCGCTACGGCGTCGTGACGCCGCCGATGCCGCCCGGGTCCGTCGGGATCTCCGGGATGGGCTTGGTCGGCGTGCCGCCGCCCGTGTTGCCGCCCGTGCTCCCGCCAGGGGTGCCGCCGGTGGCCGCGCCGCCCGTCGTACCGCCGGGCTTGTTGTCGCCGCCGGGCTTGCCGGGCTTCTGGGGCTTGTGCGGGACGTTCGGCGGGTTGGGGGTGTTGCCCCGACCGCCGTTGTTGCCGCCGTTGCCGTTCCCGCCGGTGGCGTTGCCGCCGCCGTTGTTCCCGCCGCCACCGCCCGGAACGGAGGGCTCCGGGATGCTGACCGAGTGGAAGGACGGGGCCTCGCGTCCGGACAGGGCGCCCGAGACGGCGTCCTTCCAGATCGGGCCGGGCAGGCCACCGCCGAAGACCTTCGGGTAGTACTCCCCGCCGATGGTGATGTTCTCCATCGTGATCTTCTTCGCGCCGCCGGAGCCGACCCACACCGCGCCGGACATGTTCGGCGTGTAGCCGACGAACCAGGCGTTGTAACGGCTGTCGGTGGTACCGGTCTTGCCCGCGTTGTCGCGGTCGGTCAGGCCGGCCCGCTCACCCGTACCGGAGTCGACGACCCCGCGCAGCAGGGTGTTGACGGTGTCGGCGGTGTCCTGGGACATCGCGCGGTCGCACTTCGTCTTCGGCACCGCGAGCGCCTTGCCGTGGGCGTCGGTGATCGACTCCAGGGCGATCGGGGTGCAGTAGACGCCCCGGTTGGCGAAGGTGGCGTAGGCGTTGGCCATCGTCAGCGGGGACAGTTCGGCGGAACCGAGCGCGATCGAGGGCTCCTCCGGCAGCTTCACACCGCTGGCCGGGACGACGCCGAGCTTCTGCGTCATCTCCGTGACCGGGCAGAGGCCGATCTCCGAGATCATCTGCACGAAGTACGTGTTGATGGACTTCTCCATCGCCGTCTTCAGCGCGTACGGGCCGACCTCGTCCTCGGTCTCGTTCTCGGCGGTCTGGAGCTTGCCGTTGCCCAGGGCCAGGTTCTGCCACTTGGTGCCGTCGCACCGCGGGACCGGGCTCGGGTACTCCATCTTGTTCGGCGCCGAGTACACCTTCGTCGGCGACATGCCCTGCTCTATGGCCGCCGCCGCGATGAACGGCTTGAACGTCGAGCCGACCTGGAAGCCGAAGTTGGAGCCGCCCATCCGCTTGTCGACGGAGTAGTTGATCTGCGTCTCGTTCTTGCCGAAGCCGTACGGCTTCGACTGGCCCATCGCCAGGACCTTGCCGGTGCCGGGCTGGACCATGGTCACGGCGGTCGCGATCGAGTCGTCCTCGTTCACGTGGTCCTTGATCGAGGCGTTGGCCGCGTCCTGCGACTGCGGGTCCAGCGTCGTGCGGACCGTCAGGCCGCCCTGGTTCCAGATCTTCGCCCGCTCCTCGCGGGTCTTGCCGAAGACCGGGTCCGAGAGGAAGGTGGCGCGGACGTAGTCGCAGAAGAAGCCCGCGCCCTTGACCGCGGTGATGCAGCCGTTCTTCGGCCGCGTCACCTTCAGCGTGACCGGCTTGGCCTTCGCCTCGTCGGCCTCGGCCTGGGAGATGTCCTTCACGTCGGCCATGCGCTGAAGGACGATGTTGCGCCGCTTCATCGCCTCGGTCGCGTCGTTCACCGGGTCGTACCGGCTCGGCGACTGCACGAGGCCGGCGAGCAGCGCCGACTCCTCCAGGGTCAGGTCCTTCGCGGGCTTGCTGAAGTAGCGCTGGGACGCGGATTCGATCCCGTACGCCGCCTGCCCGAAGTAGGTGATGTTGAGGTAGTTCTCTAGGATCTTCTTCTTTCCGAGCTCTTCCTCGACCTGGATCGAGTACTTCAGCTCGCGGATCTTGCGACCGAGGCTCTTCTCCTGCGCCTCGCGCACCTTCGTCTCGTCGTCGCCCGCTTCCTCGACGAAGACGTTCTTCACGTACTGCTGCGTGAGGGTGGACGCGCCCTGGGCCGCGCCGCCCTCCTGCGCGTTGCGGTTCACCGCGCGCAGGATGCCCTTGAGGTCGACCGCGCCGTGTTCGTAGAACCGTGAGTCCTCGATCGCGACGATGGCCTTCTGCATGTACGGCGAGATCGCCGTCAGCGGGACCACCTGGCGGTCCCGTGAATAGACGGTGGCGATCAGGCCACCCTCCGCGTCCAGGATCGTGGTGCGCTGGCTCAACGGAGGAGTCTTCAGATTGGCCGGGATCTCGTCGAAACCCTCGACGGTCCCCTTGGCCGCGAGCCCCAGCGCGCCTGCGCCCGGGATCGCGATGCCGGCGAGTACGACTCCGGAGAGAACGGACACCCCGAGGAACTTGGCGGCCTGCTGTGGCCCCGTGAGCCCGCCGCCCGAGCGCTTCTTTCCCATGGAGGGCAGCCTACGTTCTCATTCGCCGGACACACGCGAATGCCTTGGCCTAAGCTGTCCCCAACTGTCACAGCAGCGCGGCCCCGCATCAACCCCTCGGCTTGATTTTCACCCTTCCCGAATCGGGTGGACACATGTCCGAATCCCGTCGGTCACTCTGACGGCCTCCCGCCGGCGCCTTTCCGATTTCACCCGAATCGCCGGAATGGTCGGGCATGTCGTCGCATCACTCCGTCGGGTGATCTGCCGCTTACCCATAGTCCGTTCGGACCATTCAAGATTGGGCCCGACGGGGGTGTTGCGCCGTGCCCACCTTCCGTAACGTCCTCAACTGGCAGCGGTGAATATGCCGCATGCCGCCGTGGGGGAGCCTCGATTCGGGAGAGGACGGCGCCGGGATGGGCTGGGTAACCGACTGGAGTGCGCAGGCAGCCTGCCGCACTACCGATCCGGATGAACTGTTCGTTCAAGGAGCGGCACAGAACAGGGCCAAGGCGGTGTGCACCGGATGTCCGGTGCGGACCGAGTGCCTGGCCGACGCGCTCGACAATCGTGTCGAGTTCGGAGTATGGGGCGGAATGACCGAGCGGGAACGTCGCGCCTTGTTGCGCAGGCGTCCCACCGTCACCTCGTGGCGACGGCTGCTCGAAACCGCCCGCACGGAGTACGAACGCAGTACGGGCATCCTCACCGTGGATGTCGACGCGGAGATTGACGTTCCGTACGAGACCTACGCGGCGGCCGGGTAACCCCCGGACGCCACGCGCCGCGACGCGACGGCACACCGCCGCCACGTCGCACGTCGTACGAACTCCTACGCTCCGGCCGGTACCCCGGCCGCGAGTCGCTCTCCGATGGCCCGCAGCCCGGCGAGGTCGTGCACGTCGCCGGGCAGGGCGGCCACCTGTGCCACCGCCACCTCGGGGTGGAGCGAGGTGAACCGATCGCGCGTGCGTCGCTCACGTGCGATCACCTGCATCCGTTCGGCATGCAGGCGCAACAGGCCGGCGGTGATCTCGTCGATCGTCACCGCGTCGTCCTCGGGTGCCTCTTCGGGGGTTCCAGGGGTCTCGTGGGGTGCCTCGTCGGTGGGGTCCGCCGTGTCACGAAGTCCAGCTTTCCCGGACTCCTGATCGACAATGCCGCCCTCTTCAAGATTCTCGGCGGCGGCCAGGGCCCGCTCCGCCGACAGTTGACCGGCGTCACTTCCGTGTACCCGGTTCAACACCAGGCCGGCCAGCGGCATCCGCTCCGCGGCCAGCCGTTCGACGAAGTACGCCGCCTCGCGCACGGCGTCCGGCTCCGGGGCCGCGACCACGAGGAAGGCCGTACCCGGTGCCTGGAGCAGCCGGAACGTGGCGTCCGCGCGGGTGCGGAAACCACCGAACATCGTGTCCATCGCGGCCACGAAGGTCTGTACGTCCTTCAACAGCGAGGCGCCCATCAGCTTGCTCAGGGTGCCCGTCATCATCGACATGCCGACGTTCAGGAACTTCATCCCGGCCCGCCCGCCGACCTTCGCCGGCGCCATCAGCACCCGGATGAACTTCCCGTCCAGGAAGGACCCCAGCCGCTTCGGCGCGTCGAGGAAGTCCAACGCGGACCGGCTCGGCGGGGTGTCCACGACGATCAGGTCCCAGTCGTCCCCGGCCCGCAGCTGCCCGAGCTTCTCCATCGCCATGTACTCCTGCGTGCCCGCGAAGCCGGCCGACAGGGACTGGTAGAAGGGGTTGTCGAGGATGGCCTGCGCCCGCTCGCCGTCCGCGTGGGACTCGACGATCTCGTCGAACGTCCGCTTCATGTCCAGCATCATGGCGTGCAGTTCGCCGTCGCCGCTCACGCCCGTCACCCGACGCGGCACGTTGTCCAGCGAGTCGATCCCCATCGACTGGGCCAGCCTGCGCGCCGGGTCGATGGTCAGCACCACCACCCTGCGGCCCCGCTCGGCCGCCCGGAGGCCGAGCGCGGCGGCCGTCGTGGTCTTGCCGACCCCGCCCGCGCCGCAGCACACGATGATCCGGGTCTTCGGGTCGTCCAGCAGCGCGTCGACCGCCAGCCGCGGCGGCGTGTCCAGGCCCACGATGTCCACACCCTCACTCATCGGCGTCCGCCTGCTTGCGGAGCTCGGCGGCCAACTCGTACAGCCCGGCCAGTTCCATACCCGAGCCGAGCAGGGGGAGTTCGTACGTCGGCACGCTCAGCCCCGCCAGCACCGCGCGCTGCTCCCGCTCCAGCTCCACGCGGCTCGCGTGCTCCGCCGCCTGCGTCAGCAGCGGCTCCACCAGCCGCTCCGCCGGACCGCCCTGACGGGCCCCGCCGAGCCCGGCCCGGGACAGGGCGCGGGCGATCCCCGCCCGGTGCTCGTCGGAGGCGGCCCGCAGGGTGTCCTCGTCCAGGTGGTGCGGGCGGACCATGTTGACGACGACCCGGCCGAAGGGCAGCCCCGCCGCCTCCAGTTCCGCGATCCCGTCCGCGGTCTCCTGGACGGGCATCTCCTCCAGCAGCGTCACCAGGTGCACCGCCGTGTCGGGGGACTTGAGCACCTTCATGACGGCCTGCGCCTGGTTGTGGATCGGCCCGAACCGGGCGAGGCCCGCCACCTCGTCGTTGACGTTCAGGAAGCGGGTGATCCGCCCGGTCGGCGGCGCGTCCATGATCACGTGGTCGTAGACGAACCGGCCGGCCTTGTCCTTGCGCCGCACCGCCTCGCACGCCTTGCCCGTCAGCAGCACGTCCCGCAGACCGGGGGCGATGGTCGTCGCGAAGTCGATCGCGCCGAGCTTCTTGAGCGCGCGGCCCGCCGAGCCGAGCTTGTAGAACATCTGGAGGTAGTCCAGCAGCGCCCGTTCGGCGTCGATGGCGAGCGCGTACACCTCACCCCCGCCCGCGCCCGGCGCGACGGCGATCTTCCGCTCCTCGTAGGGGAGCGCTTCCGTGCCGAAAAGCTGTGCGATGCCCTGCCTGCCCTCGACCTCCACGAGAAGAGTCCGCCTGCCCTCGCGCGCGAGGGCCAGCGCGAGTGCCGCGGCGACCGTGGTCTTGCCGGTGCCGCCCTTGCCGCTGACCACCTGGAGCCTGCTCACAGCGCCCGAGCCTAATTCCTCCCCGTGTGGCGCGGTGGGGCCGGGTGGCCGTGTGGCGCCCGGGGCGAGCGCGCGGGGGCTGTCCGAGGACCGCCGCCCCAGGTACTACGCTCGCCTCCATGACCAAGAAGTTCGAATACGCGACCGTCCCGCTGCTCGTGCACGCCACCAAGCAGATCCTGGACACCTGGGGCGAGGACGGCTGGGAGCTCGTCCAGGTCGTGCCCGGCCCGAACAACCCCGAGCAGCTCGTGGCCTACCTCAAGCGGGAGAAGGCATGAGCGGCGTCGTCGAGGCGAGGCTCGCCGAACTGGGCCTGACCCTGCCCGAGGTCGTCCCGCCGCTGGCCACGTACCAGCCGGCCGTGCGCTCGGGCGCCTACGTGTACACCGCCGGGCAGCTCCCGATGGTGCAGGGCAAGCTCCCGCTGACCGGCAAGGTCGGCGCGGAGGTCTCGGCGGAGCAGGCCAAGGAGCTGGCCGCGACCTGCGCGCTGAACGCCCTGGCCGCCGTCAAGTCGCTCGTCGGTGACCTCGACCGGATCGCCCGCGTCGTGAAGGTCGTCGGCTTCGTCGCCTCGGCCCCCGACTTCACCGCCCAGCCAGGCGTGCTGAACGGCGCGAGCGAGCTGCTGGGCGCGGTCCTCGGCGAGAAGGGCGTCCACGCCCGCAGCGCCGTCGGCGTGGCGGTCCTGCCGCTGGACGCCCCCGTCGAGGTCGAGATCCAGGTCGAGCTGACCCCGGACGCCTGACCCCGGACGCCCTCCCCGCACCCGTGCGCGGCACGGTCGGCCCCCTCCCCGCCCCGGCGGGGACGGGGCCGCCGTCGTGTCTGGGTCCGGGTGCGCCCGTCGAGGGCCCCCTTGGACGCTCCGGCGGCGTCCCGGGGGCGGTCCTGGGCGGTCCGGGGCGGTCCTGGGCGGTCCGGGGCCGCGGTGCCGGCCGGGGGGCCCTCGAACATCGGGGCGGATGGTCGTAGCATCCGGCCATGCCGAATGGTCAGCACGGTCAGCCGTCGTCGTCCGCCCAGCCCGCCGGAGGCCAGTGGTACCCACCGGAGTGGCCCGACCGCATCCGCGCGCTCGCGGACGGCGCGCTCACCCCGGTGGAACCCAAGCGCGCCGCCACCGTGATGCTGCTGCGCGACACCCCGACGGGCCCGGTCGTGCACATGCTGCGCCGCCGCTCCTCCATGGCCTTCGCCGGGGGCGCCTACGCCTACCCCGGCGGCGGGGTCGACCCCCGCGACGAGGACCACCGCATCGGCTGGGCCGGGCCCGACCAGGAGGCCTGGGCCGCCCGCCTGGGCACGGACGCCCGTACCGCCCAGGCCATCGTGTGCGGGGCCGTCCGGGAGACCTTCGAGGAGGCCGGTGTCCTGCTCGCGGGGCACACCCCCGGGACCGTCGTCGGGGACACCACCGGGGACGACTGGGAGGCCGACCGGCAGGCCCTCGTGGGGCGGGAGCTGTCCTTCGCGGAGTTCCTCGACCGGCGCGGCCTGCTGCTGCGCTCCGACCTGCTCGGCGCGTGGGCCCGCTGGATCACGCCCGAGTTCGAGCCCCGCCGCTACGACACGTGGTTCTTCGTCGCCGCCCTGCCCGAGGGGCAGCGCACCCGCAACGCCTCCACCGAGGCCGACCGCACCGTGTGGATCCGCCCCGCCGACGCCGCCGCCGGCTACGACAAGGGCGAGCTGCTGATGATGCCGCCCACCATCTCCACCCTGCGTTCCCTGGAGCCCCACGCGAGCGCCTCCGCCGCGCTGTCGGCGGCGGCCGGGCAGGACCTCGCGCCCGTCCTGGCGCGGGCCGAGCTGGTCGACGGCGAGCTGGTGCTGAGCTGGCCCGGGCACGACGAGTTCACCAAGCGCGTCCGCCCGGGAGGCACCGCATGACCGACGCCGCAGCCCTTCCCGGTCAGCCCCGCGGGGTGGTCTCCTCGGGCCCCGCGACCGCCCGCGCCGTCAACGTCCTGGCCCCCAACCCGTCGGCCATGACCCTGGACGGCACCAACACCTGGCTCGTCTCCGAGCCCGACTCCGACCTGGCCGTCGTCATCGACCCCGGACCGTCGGACGAGTCGCACCTGCGGGCGGTCGTCGCCACCGCCGAGCGGGCGGGCAAGCGGATCGCGCTGACCCTGCTCACCCACGGCCACCCCGACCACGCGGAGGGCGCGGGCCGCTTCGCCGAGCTGACCGGTACGAAGGTCCGCGCGCTCGACCCCGCCCTGCGGCTCGGCGACGAGGGCCTGGCCGCCGGGGACGTGATCCGCGTCGGAGGCCTGGAGATGCGGGTGGTCCCCACGCCGGGGCACACCGCCGACTCGCTCTGCTTCCACCTGCCGGCCGACCGGGCCGTCCTGACGGGCGACACCATCCTCGGTCGCGGCACCACGGTCGTCGCGCACCCCGACGGCCGCCTCGGCGACTACCTGGACTCGCTGCGCCGGCTGCGTTCGCTGACCGTCGACGACGGCGTCCACACGGTGCTGCCGGGGCACGGGCCGGTCCTGGACGACGCCCAGGGGGCCGTCGAGTTCTACCTCGCCCACCGCGCCCACCGCCTCGCGCAGGTGGAGACGGCCGTCGAGAACGGACTCCTCACCCCCGAGGCTGTCGTCGCGCACGTCTACGCGGACGTGGACCGCTCGCTGTGGCCCGCCGCGACGTGGTCCGTGCAGGCGCAGCTGGAGTACCTTCGTGATCACGGACTGATCCCCGGGGGATCCGAATGAACACGCTCTACCTGCTCCTCGCGACGCTCGCCGCCGCCGGCTGGGTCACCTCGACCGTGACCCTGCGGATGCGCGCCCTCCAGGACCGCGCGGACCGGCTGGAGCGCCGCCTGGGGCTGGTGCTGGACCACTTCGGCATCGAGGAGCCCGAGCCGGCCGGGATGGACCGGGTGCGCGCCCTCGCGCGCGAGGGCCGCGCCGTCTCCGCGATCAAGGTCTACCGGGAGATCACCGGCGCGGGCCTGGTCGAGGCGAAGCTGGCCGTCGAGGCGATGGAGCCGACGCGGCCCGGCGGGGCCGCGTAGGGCGTACGGAGCCCCGCGCCGGATGCGCCGCGAGCCCGGCGGGGGTCCGGTGGGGTCCGGCGGGAATCCGGCGGGGGTCCGGTGGGCCTCAGGCGGTCCTCAGGCGGTCCTCAGGCGGGCTGGTGGGTCGGGCGCGGCGCCTTCGTGCCGTGCCGGAGCGTGTACTCGTCGGCGAGCCAGGGGCCGAGGTCCTCGACGTAGGACCGGATCACCTCCGGGTCCTCGACCGGGGCCAGGGCCACCGCGGCCGCGGCGCGCATCTGCTCCGCCCGCAGCGGGTAGTAGCGGCCGAAGATCTCCGCCGACTCGGTGAGGTCGCTGGTCCAGCCGACCCAACGGGGCATGACCAGCGTGAATCCGGTGCGCACCAGGTGCCGGGCGAAGAACCGGCTCATCCTGCGGTACTCGGAGGGGTCCGCGGCCGCCTCGAAGCGGGCGCGCCAGCGGGGCAGCATCAGGGCCAGGTCGCCGTTGGTCTCGCGGGCGAGCAGGCTGTCGGGCCGGTACCGGGGCAGGTGCTCGGCCAGGTCGGAGCCGAGCAGGGGCGTGGACAGGCAGGCCAGGAACCAGCCCAGGTCGTAACGTTCCTGCTCGCCGATGAGGGTGTCCTTGCCGTAGAGCAGGACGCCGACCCCGTCGATCTGCGGGAAGTCCTGGTCGAGCCCCCGTGCGAGCACCTCGGTGGTGTCGCGGTCCTCGTCGGTGGGCTCGCGGTGCAGGGCCAGCAGGAGGTCGAGGTCGGAGCGCCCGGGGCGGGCGGTGCCGCGCGGGATCGAACCGTAGAGGTAGGCGCTGTGCAGCCGGCGGCCGTAGGCCTCGGCGATCCGGGAGCGGGCCGCCGCGACGACGGGGGCGAACTCCGCCCGGACCTGCCCGAGCGACCCCTCCCGCTCGAAGTACCCGTACGCGTCCAACCCTCTGTGTTCCATGGCCCTACTGTGCCCTCCCGGTCTCCGGGGCGGCCGGCAATTTCGGTCGAGCCCCGGCCGGGACGCACCGAAGGGGCCCCACCCGGTACGGGCGGGACCCCTTCGGCGGAAGGCGTCAGCGCGAGCGCTTCGCGAGGCGCTCCACGTCCAGCAGGATCACGGCGCGGGCCTCCAGGCGGAGCCAGCCGCGACCGGCGAAGTCGGCCAGGGCCTTGTTCACGGTCTCGCGGGAGGCGCCGACGAGCTGGGCCAGCTCCTCCTGCGTCAGGTCGTGGACGACGTGGATGCCCTCCTCCGACTGGACGCCGAAGCGGCGCGACAGGTCGAGGAGCGCGCGGGCCACGCGGCCGGGGACGTCGGAGAAGACCAGGTCGGACATCTGGTCGTTGGTCTTGCGCAGGCGCCGGGCGACGGCGCGCAGCAGGGCGGTCGCGACCTCGGGCCGGGCGTTGAGCCAGGGCTGGAGGTCGCCGTGGCCCAGGCCGAGGAGCTTGACCTCGGTCAGCGCGGTGGCGGTGGCGGTGCGCGGGCCGGGGTCAAAGAGCGACAGCTCGCCGATCAGCTCGCCGGGGCCGAGGACGGCCAGCATGTTCTCGCGGCCGTCGGGGGAGGTGCGGTGGAGCTTCACCTTGCCCTCGGTCACGACGTACAGCCGGTCGCCGGGGTCGCCCTCGTGGAACAGGGCGTCACCGCGCGCGAGGGTCACCTCGCCCATGGAGGCGCGGAGCTCCGCGGCCTGCTCGTCATCGAGCGCCGCGAAAAGCGGGGCACGCCGCAGAACGTCGTCCACGAGTCTCTCTCCTATGTCGACCAGTTAGTGGGGACCGCTCCCCATTTTGCCGGACGGCTCAAACAGTGCGATCAATCACAAGGATGCCGGACGGACGGCCGTGCTGTGTGGCGAGAGGCCAATCGGGGTGGTGTTACCTGAGGTCCGGGCGGGTGTCGGCGCCCGGCCTTAGGCTGGCCGGGTGTCCAATAAGCCGGTGAGAGCACAGGCCAAGGGGTCCACGGGAGTGACCGGGGCCCAAAATTCAGCTGTGGGCGAACAGGCCCCCGCGGCGTCGCCGGAGAAGGCCGCTCCCGCCGCGTCGGGCAAAGTTTCGGCCAAGAAAGCGCCCGCCGCGCGGAAGGGCGCGCAGGCGGCTCAGGCGCCGAAGACGCCGAAGACCGCGAAGACGGCGCCGGTGGCGAAGGCGGCGAAGGCCGGGGGAGAGGGGGCCGCGACCCGGCCGGCCCGGTCCGCCGGCCGGCCCGAGTCCCGCCTCGCCATGATCCGCCGGGCCCGCCGCATCAACCGCGAGCTGGCCGAGGTGTACCCGTACGCCCATCCGGAGCTGGACTTCCGCAACCCGTTCGAGCTCCTCGTCGCCACGGTCCTGTCCGCCCAGACCACCGACCTGCGGGTCAACCAGACGACCCCCGCCCTCTTCGCCGCCTATCCGACCCCGGAGGACATGGCCGGGGCCGATCCGGAGAAGCTGGAGGAGATCATCCGGCCGACCGGGTTCTTCCGGGCGAAGGCCAAGTCGCTCCTCGGGCTGTCCCAGGCGCTGCGCGACCGCTTCGACGGCGAGGTGCCGGGCCGGATCGAGGACCTGGTCACCCTGCCCGGCGTGGGCCGCAAGACGGCGAACGTGGTCCTCGGCAACGCCTTCGGCGTCCCCGGGATCACCGTCGACACCCACTTCGGCCGGCTGGTGCGCCGCTTCAAGTGGACCGAGCAGGAGGACCCGGAGAAGGTCGAGGCGGAGATCTGCGCGATCTTCCCCAAGAGCGAGTGGACGATGCTCTCGCACCGCGTCGTCTTCCACGGCCGCCGGATCTGCCACTCCCGCAAGCCCGCCTGCGGCGCCTGCCCCATCGCCCCGCTCTGCCCGGCGTACGGGGAAGGCGAAACCGACCCGGAGAAGGCGCGGAAGCTGCTGAAGTACGAGAAGGGCGGACAGCCGGGCCAACGGCTGACCCCGCCCCCGGACTACCCGGGCCTGCCCGCGCCGCCCCTGGGGGCCCGTACGGGGCCCTGAGCGCGGCACCACGGGACCGGCCGCCCGCGCCGGTCCCGACGGCGGCGCAGTGGAACGAATCTCTACCCGCACCGCGTTCAGCGGTGTGGGAGCCGGCGCTGGACGCAAACATGGACAGGGGTGCCTATGACGCGCGGTACACAGGACGAGACCACGGCCGCCGCCCGGGAGCGCGACGGACTGGACCTCGCCGCCACCGGCCTGCCCCCCTGGCTGGACCCCGTCGTGGAGGCCTCCCGTACCGTCCGGCCGACCCAGCTCAGCCGCTTCCTGCCGCCCGAGGACGGTCGGGGCCGCCAGTCGGCGGTCCTGATCCTCTTCGGGGAGGGCCCGCGCGGCCCCGAGATCCTGCTCCAGGAGCGCGCCGGCACCCTGCGCTCGCACGCGGGCCAGCCCTCCTTCCCCGGCGGCGCCCTCGACCCGCAGGACGGCGACCCGCACACCACCGGCCCGCTGCGCGCCGCGCTGCGCGAGGCCGAGGAGGAGACCGGGCTCGACCCGGCGGGCGTCCAGCTGTTCGGGGTGCTGCCCCGGCTCTACATCCCGGTCAGCGAGTTCGTCGTGACCCCGGTGCTGGGCTGGTGGCGGGTCCCCTCCCCGGTCGGCGTGGTGGACCCGGCCGAGACGGCCCGGGTGTTCACGGTTCCCGTGGCGGACCTCACGGATCCCGCGCACCGGGTCACCGTGGTCCACCCGAGCGGGCACCAGGGACCCGGATTCACCGTCGAATCGGCCCTGGTGTGGGGGTTCACGGCCGGGGTGATCGACCGGATCCTGCACTTCGCGGGGTGGGAACGACCGTGGGACCGCTCACGTCACGTCCCGCTCGACTGGCGCGCATGAGACGGTGGCCCACGTGAACGTGCTGGACATCCTGTTGCTGGTCGCCGCCGTGTGGTTCGCGATCGTCGGCTACCGCCAGGGGTTCGTCGTCGGCATCCTGTCGGTGATCGGCTTCCTCGGCGGTGGTCTCGTCGCCGTGTCCCTGCTGCCCCTGATCTGGGACCGGGTGACCGACAACGGCACCCAGGTGTCCACCACCGTGGTGGTGATCACCGTCGTCGTCATCATCATCTGCGCCTCGATCGGCCAGGCCCTCACCACCCACCTCGGCAGCCGGTTGCGCCGCCACATCACCTGGTCGCCGGCGCGCGCGCTCGACGCGACCGGCGGGGCCCTGGTCAACGTGGCGGCGATGCTGCTGGTGGCCTGGCTGATCGGCCTGCTGGTGGCCCAGACCGCGCTGCCCACCGTGGGCAGGGAGGTCCGCAACTCCAGGGTGCTCCTGGGGGTTTCGCGGGTGCTGCCCGCCCAGGCCGAGACCTGGTTCTCCGACCTCAGTTCCACCCTCGCCCGCAACGGCTTCCCGCAGGTCTTCAGCCCGTTCTCGAACGAGCCGATCACCGAGGTCAAGGCCCCCGACCCGGCGCTCGCCCGCAGCGGGGTGGCCGAGCGGGCCAAGCTCTCCATCGTGAAGGTCGTCGGCACCGCCCCGAGTTGCAGCAAGGTGCTGGAGGGCACGGGCTTCGTCTTCGCGCCGGGCAAGGTGATGACCAACGCCCACGTCGTCGGCGGGGTCGGCGAGCCGACCGTGCAGGTCGGCGGCGAGGGCAAGCTCTACGACGGCAAGGTCGTCCTCTACGACTGGGAACGCGACATCGCCGTCCTGGACGTGCCCAAACTGAAGGCCCCCGCGCTCGAATTCACCGACAAGGACGCGACGAGCGGCAGCGACGCCATCGTCGCCGGCTTCCCCGAGAACGGCGCCTACGACGTCCGCCCGGCCCGCGTACGGGGCCGGATCAACGCCAACGGCCCGGACATCTACCACCGGGGCACCGTCCGCCGTGACGTGTACTCGCTCTACGCGACCGTCCGCCAGGGCAACTCGGGCGGCCCGCTGCTCACCCCCGACGGGCGGGTGTACGGGGTCGTCTTCGCGAAGTCGCTCGACGACCCGAACACGGGCTACGCCCTGACGGCGGACGAGATCCGCGATGACATCCGCATCGGGAAGACGGCCCAGGCCCGCGTCGACAGCCAGGGCTGCGCGCTCTGATCGCTCCGGTCGCCGTGCCCTGACGGGTGCCGCTCCGCCGTCGGCGGGGCGACACCCGCCGGGCGGCGGCTACATGCGTGGATGGCGCAGCCGCGCCGAGACCCAGCGGGCCCGGCGGCGCAGGATGCGTGGGATTCCGAGCCGGGGGTCGTGGCCGTCGCGGCCCTCCCGGTCGTGGTCGCCCGCCGTCGTGGCGGAGCGGCGTTCGCGTGTGGTGTCACCGTGGTCGTGCGTCCAGCCCATACAACGAGCTGTGCCCGGGCCCCAAGGTCCGTAATCCCGTCCGGGGCGGCCAATTGGCCTATGCGCCAGGCAATTGAATGCTTGTCATACCGCTGTTGCGTTCGGGGTGTTCGTGAGGTGTGCGCGGGGTGTTCGCGAGGTGTCCGCGGTACGACGGAGCGTCAGCGGTCGGGTTCCGGATCCTTCAGCCAGTTGACCAGCTCGGTGGAGAAGGCCGCCGGGTCCTCCTCGTGCGGGAAGTGTCCGAGGCCGTCGAACAGCCGCCACCGGTACGGGGCTTCGACGTACTGCCCGGAGCCGGCCGCGCTGCGCGTGCGCATCACGGGGTCGAGGGAACCGTGCAGGTGCAGGGTGGGCACCCGTACGGGCCGCTTCATCCGCCGGTAGAACTGCAATCCGTCCGGGCGGGCCATCGAGCGCATCATCCACCGGTAGGGCTCGATCGAGCAGTGCGCCGTCGACGGGATGCACATCGCCCGCCGGTACACGGCGAGGGACTCCTCCTCCGAGCCGTCCACGGGCAGCAGCGGCCCGGACCACTCCCGGATCAGCTCCTCCACGAGCGCCCCGTCGTCGGCGACGAGCTGCCGCTCGGGGATGAACGGCCTCTGGAACCCCCAGATGTGGGAGCCGGCCCGGGTCTGCCCGAAGTCGCCCAGCATCGCCGAACGCCAGCGCCGCGGGTGTGGCATGGAGGAGACGACCAGCCGGCGCACCAGCTTCGGCCGCATCACGGCCGCCGTCCAGGCCAGGTAACCGCCCAGGTCGTGACCGACGAGGGCGGCGTCCGGCTCGCCGAGGGAACGTACGACCCCGGTGATGTCGAGCGCGAGGTTCGCGGGGTCGTAACCGCGCGGGGTGCGGTCGCTGCCGCCCACCCCGCGCAGGTCCATCGCCACCGCGCGGTATCCGGCGTCCGCGAGGGCCACCAGCTGGTGGCGCCAGGTCCACCAGAACTGCGGGAAGCCGTGCAGCAGCAGGACCAGCGGTCCGTCACCGAGTTCCGCGACGTGGAAGCGCGCTCCGTTGGCCGCGACGTCCCGATGGGTCACCTTCCGCCCGCCGGGCAGGTCGAGCCGGACCGCCGAGGCGGCCGTGGGAGGTGTGCCGGAATCCGCTGAGGGGGCTGTCATGAGGACGAGCGTGCCACACCCACGGCCTGGTCACTCAACGGCCGCGGGTGCGGCTTGACGGTCCCGACCAGGGCCGCGGTCTGCTTGACGGACTCGATCGTCTTCACCGGCGGCTTGACCTTCTTGAACTTGGCCATCGCCAGCAGCCCGATCAGACCCGCCAGCAGCCAGAACGCGCCACCGACGATGAGGAACGACCAGGCGAGGCCGAGGCCGAGATTGTGGATCCCGTAGGCCGCGGCGAAACTCAGTACGGGGAGGGAGAACAGCAGCAGCACGCCCGCGACGATCGCCGCACCGCTGCCGATGCCCGCGCGCTTGACGTCCTGCTTGAGCTCCACCTTGGCGAGCGCGATCTCGTCGTGCACCAGGGCGGACATCTCGGCGGTGGCCGAGGCGACCAGCTGGCCGAGTGTGCGCTCGGCTCCCGGAGCCCCTTGGTCCACTGCGCTCATCTCTGACTCCCTCTGTCGTCTTCTGTCGGCGGCTGTCCTCCGTCGTCCCTCAGATCATGCCGGACGGCCGGCCCCCGTGCTGGACCCGCCCGCCGAAGATTCCTCCCCCGAGGCCATGGCCGCGGCCCTGGCGCGGTGTTCCGCCGCCTTCTCCTCGTGGATGCGAGCCATCCGGAGGTGGAACTCCGGATTGTCCTGCTCGTAGATGTCGGGGATGCCGTCGAGGTCGTCGTCGCGCTCCTCGGCGTCGATCAGCGACCGGTACCGGCGGTCGCGCAGCTTCAGCAGGACGCAGGCGACCAGTGCCGCCATCAGGGAGCCGAACAGGACGGCGGCCTTGACCTCGTCGGTGAGGACGGCGTCGCCCGCGAAGGCGAGTTCGCCGATCAGCAGCGAGACGGTGAAGCCGATGCCCGCGAGGGAGGCCACGGCCAGTACGTCGGGCCAGGCGAGGTCCTCGTTCAGTTCGGCCCGGGTGAAGCGGGCGGCGAGCCAGGTGCCGCCGAAGATGCCCACCGTCTTGCCGACGACCAGGCCGAGGACCACGCCCAGGGTCTCGGGCCGGGTGAAGACCTGGCCGATCGCCCCGCCGGAGAGCGAGACGCCGGCGGAGAAGAGGGCGAAGAGGGGGACCGCCAGCCCGGCGGAGAGCGGCCGGACCAGGTGCTCGATGTGCTCGCCGGGGGAGTGCGCCTCGCCCTCGGACCGGGTGCAGCGCAGCATCAGGCCCATGGCGACGCCGGCGATGGTGGCGTGGACGCCGCTGTTGTACATCAGGCCCCAGATGACCAGGGCGAGCGGGACGTAGACGTACCAGCCGCGGACCCCCGAGCGCAGCAGGAACCAGAAGAGGACGAGGCCGGCGACCGCGCCGCCGAGGGCCGCGAAGTCGAGCTCGCTGGTGAAGAACACCGCGATGATCAGGATGGCGAAGAGGTCGTCGACGACGGCGAGGGTCAGCAGGAAGGCGCGCAGCGCGGAGGGCAGCGAGGTCCCGATCACCGCCAGGACGGCGAGGGCGAAGGCGATGTCGGTGGCCGTCGGGACGGCCCAGCCGGCCGTGGAGCCGTCGCCGAGGACGTTGACCAGGGTGTACACGAGGGCGGGTACGGCCATGCCGCAGACGGCGGCGATGACCGGGAGGGCGGCGGCCTTCGGGTCGCGCAGGTCGCCCGCCACGAGCTCGCGCTTGAGCTCGATGCCGGCGACGAAGAAGAAGACGGCGAGGAGGCCGTCGGCCGCCCAGTGCTGGAGCGAGAGGTCCAGGCCGAGGGCGGAGGGACCGATGTGGAAGTTCCGCACGCTCTCGTAGCCGGCCGCGAGGGCGGGGACGTTCGCCCACAGCAGGGCGGCTATCGCGGCCAGCAGGAGCAGGACGCCGCCCACGGTCTCGGTGCGCAGGGCGTCCGCGACGAAGCGGCGCTCCGGGAGGGAGAGCCGGCCGAGCAGCTTGCGGCCGGGGAGGGACGGGGGCGTGGTCACGGGGGGACCTCCGGATGGTCGACGGCACGGCAAACGCAGTTGCCGACCAGACTTCCCGGCGCACCCTGAGTAGTGAAGAACATCGAATATTGACGCTTTGTATAGGTTACAGGGTGAGGTGCGCACGGTCACATCAGGTGATCTTCAGCTTAAATGCGAGGAGGGCGTCCGGCGCGTTGCGCACCGGACGCCCTCCCTCGTCAGCCGTCAGCCGTCAGCCGTCAGCCGTCAGCCGTCAGTCCTGGCCGGCAGCCGGCAGCCGTCGGCTCTGGCCGTGGGTCTCGGCCGTGGTCCGTCAGTCCTCGTCGGAGGCGCTGGGGAGCTTGTTCTGGATCAGGTCCATGACCGAGGAGTCGGCCAGGGTGGTGACGTCACCGACCGCGCGGTTCTCGGCCACGTCGCGCAGCAGACGGCGCATGATCTTGCCCGAACGGGTCTTCGGCAGCTCCTGCACCGGCAGGATCCGCTTCGGCTTCGCGATCGGGCCGAGCGTGGCGCCCACGTGGTTGCGCAGCTCGCCGACCAGGCCCTCGGTCTCGGAGGCGCTGCCGCGCAGGATGACGAAGGCCACGATCGCCTGACCGGTGGTTTCGTCGGTCGCGCCCACCACGGCCGCCTCGGCGACGGAGGGGTGTGAGACCAGGGCCGACTCGACCTCGGTGGTGGAGATGTTGTGGCCCGACACCAGCATGACGTCGTCGACCCGGCCGAGCAGCCAGATGTCCCCGTCGTCGTCCTTCTTCGCCCCGTCGCCGGCGAAGTACTTGCCCTCGAAGCGGGACCAGTAGGTGTCGATGAACCGCTGGTCGTCGCCCCAGATCGTACGGAGCATCGAGGGCCACGGCTCGGTCAGGACGAGGTAGCCGCCACCGCCGTCGGGGACCTCGTTCGCCTCGTCGTCCACGACGGTGGCGGAGATGCCCGGCAGCGGGCGCTGGGCGGAGCCCGGCTTGGTCTCGGTCACGCCCGGCAGCGGGGAGATCATCATCGCGCCGGTCTCGGTCTGCCACCAGGTGTCGACGATCGGGCAGCGGTCACCGCCGATGTGCTTGCGGTACCAGATCCAGGCCTCGGGGTTGATCGGCTCGCCGACCGAGCCCAGCACCCGCAGGCTCGACAGGTCGAACTTCGCGGGGATGTCGTCGCCCCACTTCATGAACGTCCGGATCGCCGTGGGCGCGGTGTACAGGATGGTGACGCCGTACTTCTGGACGACCTCCCAGAACCGTCCCTGGTGCGGGGTGTCCGGGGTGCCCTCGTACATCACCTGGGTGGCGCCGTTGGCGAGGGGCCCGTAGACGATGTACGAGTGCCCGGTCACCCAGCCGATGTCGGCGGTGCACCAGTAGACGTCGCTCTCCGGCTTGAGGTCGAAGACCGCGTGGTGGGTGTAGGCGGCCTGCGTGAGGTAGCCGCCCGAGGTGTGCAGGATGCCCTTCGGCTTGCCCGTGGTCCCCGAGGTGTAGAGGATGAACAGCGGGTGCTCGGCGTCGAAGGCCTGCGGGGTGTGCTCGGTGGACTGGCGGCCGACCACGTCGTGCCACCACACGTCCCGGCCCTCGGTGAAGGCGGTGTCCTGGCCGGTGCGACGCACGACGAGCACGTGCTCGACCTGCGGGCACTTGCCGACGGCCTCGTCGATGGCCGGCTTGAGCGCGCTGGGCTTGCCGCGGCGGTAGCCGCCGTCGGCGGTGATCACCAGCTTGGCGTCGGCGTCCTGGATGCGGGAGGCGACGGCGTCGGCGGAGAAGCCGCCGAAGACCACGGAGTGCGCGGCGCCGACCCGGGCGCAGGCGAGCATCGCCACGACGGCCTCGGGGATCATCGGCAGGTAGACCGCGACCCGGTCGCCGGCGCGCACGCCCAGCTCGGCGAGGGCGTTGGCGGCCTGCGAGACCTCGTCCTTGAGCTGCGCGTACGTGATCGAGCGGCTGTCGCCGGGCTCGCCCTCGAAGTGGATGGCGACGCGGTCGCCGTTGCCGGCCTCGACGTGGCGGTCCACGCAGTTGTAGGCGACGTTGAGCCGACCGTCCGCGAACCACTTCGCGAAGGGCGGGTTGCTCCAGTCGAGGGTCTCCGTCGGCTCCGTTTCCCAGGTCAGCCGCCGGGCCTGCTCGGCCCAGAAGCCCAGCCGGTCCGCGTCGGCCCGTGCGTACGCCGCCTCGGTCACGTTGGCGGCGGCGGCCAGATCGGCGGGCGGTGCGAACCGCCGCTCCTCCTTGAGCAGATTGGCCAGGCTGTCATTGCTCACGACATCTCCCTTTCCCAGGGTGTCCGTTGTGTCCCCCGGGGCATAGCTGCGTGTCCCGGGCATAGCTCATCAGTTCAGACGCCCAGGTGACAAGGGGTAGCCGAAAATTGGTTTAGACCTATAGTGCCCCTGGGTCCGTGCTCGACCGCCCGTACGCGCGACCCGCCAGCGGGTGGCGCGGCGGGTCGACGCACGAGCGGCCCCTTCCCGCCGCAGGGTGCGGGAAGGGGCCGACGGCTTGCACGGATACGGGAGGGTATCGGTTCACGCCCCCCGTAGGTCAGACGCTCTGGCCGACGCTGTCGAAAACGCGACAGTCGAAGAAGTCCTCTCCCTCGGACAGCAGGTACGCCTGGGCCTCACCCACGTGGAAGTACATCCCGTGCAGTTCCAGCGTGCCCTCGGCGAGTCGGCGGGCCACCGACTCGTGGGCCCGCAGGTGCTCCAGTTGCTGCACCACGTTGGTCAGGCACAGCTGCTCCACCGCGTCGGCGGGCAGCCGACCGGAGATGCGGGCCCACGCGTGGTGGCGGCTGGCCATCCGCTCCAGGCTGGGCAGGCCGTGGCGCAGCCAGCGGCGCAGCGGGGTCATCGGGGCGCCCGGGTGGGAGTTCAGCAGGGCCTGCATGGCGCCGCAGCCCGAGTGCCCGCAGACCGTGATGCTGTCCACCTTCAGGACGTCCACGGCGTACTCGATGGCCGCCGCGACCGAGTCGTCGGTGGACTCGGCGCCCGGCAGCGGGACGAGGTTGCCCACGTTGCGGACGGTGAAGAGGTCGCCGGGGCCGCTGGCCGTGATCATGCTGGTCACCAGACGGGAGTCCGCGCAGGTGAGGAAGAGCTGCGAGGGGCTTTGGCCCTCGCGCGCCAGGCGGGCCAGCTCGTCGCGCACGTGCGGGGCGGTGTCGCGCTGGAAGACGCTGATTCCGCTCGCCAGTTGGCCCGCGCCGCGCCGCCGCCGGGCCGCGGCCGGAGCGCCGCCCTCGCCGGCCGCGCCGGGGATGGTCGGCGGGTCGGCGCCCCCGGCCTCGCCGGAGCCGGATCCCGCTCCGGTGGATCCGTTACGGGAGCCGGAGCCGGAGCCGGAGCCGGAGCCGGAGTCGGAGCCGCCCGAGGCGCTGCCGCCCTCCGTCTCGCCGCGGCTGCCCGGGAGGCCCGAGCCGCCGCCGATCCGGTGGTCGCAGTGGTTCTGCCAGGGGGTCCAGGGGCGGCAGCACAGGTGCGCCCCGGCGGCCGGTGCCGCCCCGTCCGGCCGGGTTCCCGTACCGCCGGACGGGGCGGCGTACGCGTCCCCGCCGGCCCCGAGGGTGGCGTCGGTGTCGTGCGGTGCGCCGGGGTCCCGGTCCGGGGCGTGCCCCGAGATCGCGGTGCCCGAGCGGCCGGTGAGCTCCAGCGTGCCGCCGTGCGCCAGATGGGACTCCTGCCAGTCGTGGAGGGTCTCGTAGGCCGCGTGGTCCATGAAGGAGCCGTCCAGCTCGACCACCGCGTGTCCCTTGTGCGGGATCTGGGTCAGCACCCGGCTCAGCCGGGGGACCGCGAGGAAGGTCAACTGCCCTCGGGCCCGAACCTGGTGGACCCCGTCGACCACGTCCAGCGTGATGCGGGTCCGGGCCAGCCGGTGCAGGGCCACGGCGACGGCCACCGCCACGCCGATCGCCACGCCCTCCAGGACGCCGCCGAGCACCACGGCCACGATGGTCGTCGCGTAGACGAGGATCTCGCGGTGCCGGGTGACCGTCCGCAGGTGCGTGATGCTGACCATCTGGATGCCCACGGCCATCACCAGCGCGGCCAGGGCCGCGAGCGGGATGAGGTCGAGGAGGGGGACCAGCAGCCCGGCCGCGAGCACCACCCAGAATCCGTGCATCATGGCCGAATTTCGACTGGTGGCACCGGACTTCACGTTGGCCACGCTGCGGACGGCCACGCCCGTGATGGGCAGTCCGCCCAGCAGCCCGGAGGTGATGTTCGCCGCGCCCTGCCCGCGCAGTTCGCGGTCGAGGTCGGCGCGCGGGGGACGGCGGTCCGTCGGGCGCTCGGAGGCGATCAGCTTGTCGGTGGCCACCGAGGACAGCAGGGACTCCACGCTGCCCACCAGGGTGATCGTCAGGACGGCGGCGATCAGTCCGAGCACCGGGCCCTCGGGGAGCTCGGGCAGCGCGTGGTTGCGCCAGGACGGCAGGTCCACCCGGGGCAGGCTGAGCCCCGCCAGGGCCGCGAACGCGGTGGCGCCGGCCACGGCGGCCAGCGCGGCCGGGACCTTGCGCAGCGCCCGGCCGACCCGACCGGGCACCCGGGTCCAGCCCAGCAGGAGGAACAGCGTCAGCGCGCTGACCCCGAGGGCCACCGGATGCGGATCGGCCAACTGCGCGGGCAGTCCGGCGACGTTGGCGATGGCGGAACTCTGCGGGGTGCCGCCCAGCACGATGTGCAGTTGGGCCAGCGCGATGGTCACGCCGATGCCCGCGAGCATGCCGTGCACGATGGCGGGGCTCACCATGAGCGCCGACCGGGCCGTGCGCAGGGCGGCCAGTCCGAGCTGGCAGCAGCCGGCCAGCACGGTGATGGCGCAGGTGGTGCGCCATCCGTAGTGCTGGATCAACTCGGCGGTCACCACGGTCAGTCCGGCGGCGGGTCCGCTCACCTGGAGGGGGGCGCCGCCGAACCGGCCCGCGACGATGCCGCCCACGGCGGCGGCCACGAGGCCGGCCTGGAGGGGGGCTCCGGTGGCGAGGGCGATGCCGAGGGAGAGCGGCAGCGCGATCAGGAAGACGGCGATGGAGGCGGACAGGTCCGCGTGGAAGTTCCGACGCCGGGTCGAACCGTCCTTCCCGTTCGCGCTGTCGCCGCGCCTGTCGGCGCCGTTGTCGCTGTCGTCGGCGATGGAGGGGGGTGTGGCTTTCATCGTTCCCGGCTCCTCTGGGGAAGGGTGAAGGGGCGGGAGTCAACACTCAGTAAACGAACGGTAATGGAGAGTAAAGGGCGATGAAAGGTAATACGGGCAAATGGCCTAGAAGATCCCGCTAGTGGGTGATTAGGTATTTTTTCTGGCTTGTCACACCTTCTTCAAAGCAGACCGCGTGGGACGTTGCGTCCCGGAAGTCCTGCCACGGAACTGCGAGGGAGAGGTGTGCGGATGATCGCCGCCACGAAGAAGATCGCCGGCGGCCTGGTCGCCACGACCCTGGCGCTGGGCATCGCCGGGTGCAGCGCCTCGGGGCCCGCCAAGCCGCCCGTACGCAAGGGTGCCGCCGCCCCCGAGGCCCCCGGCAGCGTCAACAGACCCATCGGCGACGGCTCGACCGCGTACACCGGGCCGCAGCCCCACGTGGTGAAGCCGAAGAAGCTGGCACCCGGCGAGAAGCCGCCCCAGTTCGTCGTCTTCTCCTGGGACGGGGCGGGCGAGGACAGCCAGAAGCTCTTCTCGCACTTCCGCGAGGTCGGCAAGAAGTACAACGCCCGGATGACCTACTTCCTCAGCGGCGTCTACATGCTGCCGGAGGAGAAGCGTTCCCTCTACACCGCGCCGCAGCACTCGCCCGGCCGCTCCGACATCGGCTTCGGCGACCTCCAGGGCATCAAGGACACCGCCACCCAGGTCCGCGCGGCCTGGCTGGAGGGCAACGAGATCGGCACGCACTTCAACGGCCACTTCTGCGGCCCCGAGGGCGGCGTCGGCACCTGGTCGGTGGAGGAGTGGAAGAGCGAGATCAACCAGGCCAAGTCGTTCGTCAAGAACTGGAAGACGAACACCCCGGCCCTGAAGGGCCTCGAAGCGCTCCCCTTCGACTACGACAAGGAGCTCATCGGAGCCCGCACCCCCTGCCTCGAAGGGCAGAAGAACTTCATGCTCGCCGCCAAGGACATGGGCTTCCGCTACGACTCCAGCGGCATCAGCAAGCAGATCTGGCCCAAGAAGACGGACGGCCTGTGGGACATCCCGCTCCAGCTCGTCCCCCTGCCGGGCCGCGCCTTCGAGACGCTGAGCATGGATTACAACTACCTGGTCAACCAGTCCGGGACTACCACCCAGGGCGACCCCTCCCAGCACGAGTACTGGGGCGACCAGATGCGCGACGGACTGCGCCAGGCCTTCGACCGCGCCTACCAGGGCAACCGGGCCCCGCTGATCATCGGCAACCACTTCGAGTCCTGGAACGGCGGCACCTACATGCGCGCCGTCGAGGAGTCCATCGAGACCATGTGCACCAAGCCCGAGGTCCGCTGCGTGCCCTTCCGCGAGCTGGCGGACTGGCTGGACGCGCAGGACCCGAAGGTCCTGGAGTGGATGCGCACCCTCGACGTCGGCCAAGCGCCGCAGCAGGGCTGGTCGAAGTTCCTCACCGCGGGGCCGCCGGCGCCGCCGGCCGCCCCGTCGGGTGAGGCGGTCAAGCCGGCTGAGGAGTCGGGCGCTCAGAGCGACGAGGGCTGACCAGGGCCTCGTCGAGGACGAAGTCGGGGTCGACCTGCGCCGCCAGGTCGACCCCGGTCTTGGCGTTGCCCCAGCTCTCGGCGTTGCGCAGGTGGAAGTGGACCATCTGCCGCGTGTACCTGGCCCAGTCGCGATCGGCGTAGGAGTCCTCGGCGGCGTCCTGGAGGGCCTGGAGCGCGAGCCGGTTGGTCGCCTCCAGCAGCTCGAAGGCCGCGGGCCGCCCCTTCTCCATGGCCCGCACCCAGTCCGAATGGCCGAACGTGACCAGCAGGTCGTCGCCCACCTCGTCCTGGAGGAACTCGATGTCCTCCGGGCCCTGCACCTTGTTTCCGACCACGCGGAGCGCCACCCCGAAGTCCCGGGCGTACTCCTTGTACTGGCGGTAGACGGACACGCCCTTGCGGGTCGGCTCGGCCACCAGGAAGGTCATGTCGAAGCGGGTGAACATGCCCGAGGCGAAGGAGTCGGACCCGGCCGTCATGTCGACGACGACGTACTCGTCGGGACCGTCGACCAGGTGGTTCAGGCACAGCTCCACCGCGCCGACCTTCGAGTGGTAGCAGGCCACGCCCAGGTCGGCCTCCGTGAAGGGGCCGGTCGCCATGAGGCGCACCGGGTCCCCGTCGAGGAGCAGGGTGCGCGCGCACGCCTCGTAGACCGGGTTGTCCTCGGTGACCCGCAACAGCCGCGAGCCGGCGCCGGGCGGGGTGGTCTTGATCATGGCGTCGCCGGACTCGATGCGCGGGTTGGACCCGCGCAGGTAGTCCTTGATCAGGGGCAGGTGCGCGCCCAGTGCGGGCAGCGCGGCGGCCTCGTCCTCGCCGAGCCCGAGGGCGGCCCCGAGGTGCTGGTTGATGTCGGCGTCCACCGCGACGACGGGGGCTTCATTGGCTGCGAGGTGGCGGATGAAGAGGGAGGACAGGGTCGTCTTGCCGCTGCCGCCCTTTCCCACGAAAGCGATCTTCATGTTCACCAAGCGTAGCCGCATGACAGCGGGGAGTGGTCGGGGTGAGTGAAGAAGACCACTCCAAGGAGGGGTCGGTGCTATGGGTGGGCAGTGATTAGGCTCCCTACCTATGAGTAGCGCTTCTGACCCCCTGGCGCCCCTGGGCGCACTCCCGGGCGTCGCCGAGTCCGTGGATTCCGTACGCAAGGCGGTGGACCGGGTCTACGGGCACCGCGTCATGCGCCGGCGCAGCGGGGAGATCGCCTCGGAGGCCGCCCTGCGCGCCGCCCGCGGGAGCGCGGCCCTGTCGGGGGCCGACTGGGCGCTCGAGGAGGTGCGGCGCCGCACCGACTTCGGAGCGGAGGTCGAGGCCCGTACGGTGGGCGCCGCGCTGCGGCTGACGGCGGAGGCCGGTCAGCTGCTGAGCATCTGGCGCCAGTCGCCGCTGCGGGTCCTCGCGCGGCTGCACCTGGTGGCGTGCGGTTCGACGGAGGCGGGTGACGTGGTGGGCCGGCCGCGCCTGGCGGGCGAGCCGGTGGACGAGCCCCTGGTCGGGCTGCCGCTGCCGAGCGCCGACGAGGTCGCGGGTCGGCTCGACGGCCTGTCCCGGCTGATCATCGCGGGCGGATCCGGTCCGGCCCTGATCACGGGAGCGGTGGTGCACGGCGAACTGCTGGCGCTGCGCCCGTTCGGCTCGTACAACGGCCTGGTCGCGCGGGCCGCCGAGCGGATCGTGCTCATCAACAGCGGTCTCGACCCGAAGGCGATCTGCCCGGCGGAGGTGGGTCACGCGGAGCAGGGGGAGCGGGCCTACCTGGAGGCCTTCGAGGGATACGTCTCCGGCACCCCGGAGGGCATGGCGGCGTGGATCGCGCACTGCGGTCGGGCCGTCGAGCTGGGGGTGCGGGAGTCGACCGCGGTCTGCGAGGCGCTCCAGCGCGGCGCGGCGTAGGGGGGCGGTCGGCGGGGCGTGCGCCGGGTGCCGTGCGTCGCACGTCGTCCGGCGAACCGCGGGTCCCGGACACGGGTTGCGGCGACACCCGTACCGCTCTGGTGTCGCCGCTGGCATTCGCGCCCAGTTACCAAGCGTCCTCGATAGTTGCCCATCAGGTCGGGAGCTTTGCCCGGTTACCTGGTGCGGCTGGCCCGTAATCGACGGGTCGACGTCGCGTGGGTGCTCGGCGTTCATGCTTCGGTCCGTGGGCCTTACTGCGTTTTAAAGATGATCCTCTCGGATGTTCTTTGGTCTCGCGGGCCGTTGACTCCTTTGTACTCCGCTTCCGGGTGGAGCGAAACCCCTGGCCGCAGATCTTTACTTTCCGGGGCGAGGTGGGGCGATCCGGACAGCCCTTGTCCGCCCAGGTGGGGCGGGCCGCCGACGGGGGTCGGGTGCTCCCGGGCGACGCGGGCACCCGACCGCGGGGGTGGGCTACGGGGGCGGGCCGGGTCAGGCGGAGACGCCGGCGAGGCCGGACCGGCGGCGGCTGGCGTACCAGACCAGTCCTGCGGTGGCGGCGGCCGCGCCGACCGCGACGGCGGCGACCAGCGCGGGGCGCGCCGTCATGGACAGGCCGGGCAGTCGCTGCTTCAGTCGCACCGGCTTGTCGAACACCAGCACCGGCCACTCGCGGGCGACGGCCTCGCGGCGCAGCGCCCGGTCGGGGTTGACCGCGTGCGGATGTCCGACCGCCTCCAGCATCGGCACGTCGGTGATCGAGTCGCTGTACGCGTAGCACCGCGCGAGGTCGTACCCCTCGGAGCGGGCCAGCTCGCGCACGGCCTCCGCCTTCGTGGGTCCGTAGGCGTAGTACTCGATCTCGCCGGTGAAGCAGCCGTCGTCGCCGACCACCATGCGGGTGGCGACGACCCGGTCCGCGCCGAGCATCTCGCCGATGGGCTCGACGACTTCGGCGCCGGAGGTCGACACGATGACCACGTCACGCCCGGCGGTGTGGTGGGCCTCGATGAGCGACGCGGCCTCGTCGTAGATGATCGGGTCGATCAGGTCGTGCAGGGCTTCCGCGACGATCTCCCGGACTTGCTGCACGTTCCACCCCTTGCAGAGGGCGGACAGGTACTCCCGCATCCGCTCCATCTGGTCGTGGTCGGCGCCGCCGGCCAGGAAGATGAACTGCGTGTACGCGGTGCGCAGCACGGCCCGCCGGTTGATCAGGCCACCCTGGTAGAAGGACTTGCTGAACGTCAGAGTGCTGGACTTCGCAATGACCGTCTTGTCCAGGTCGAAGAAGGCTGCGGTCCGAGGCAAGGAGTGCGGCAAGGGCTGATTTTCCACGACCCGAGCATATGCGCCCACCATTCGGCGTAAGGTGTGGCGCGTGGGTTTGCCTGAGAAGGCTCTCGGGTACACCATGGAAGTCACGGATCGTTCGCGACCGTGCTAACCCGGTCTGGCTCCTCCCCCCCCGAGTCGGACCGTGGGGACGACCCCCGCTCTCCCCCCCGGCGGGGGTCGTCGCATGTCCGGACGCGGTTCGCGTCCTCGATGCCCGGCCTTCAGTGATCATTCCTGTGGCCCTCCGCTCTCGTTCGGCCCATCCGGCGCAGGCCTTCACTCCCCAAACTCGTCACTCTGCGTAGTTGTTCCGGAGCGCTCCGGAACTCACCTGATGGGGTGGCGGAGTTATTCACATCGGTGTTCTCGTCCACAGTTTTGGAGCAAGATCCACTTCTTTTTCCGGATCGGTCCACGGTGATTCCGGCCGCGAAGTCCGCGGTTCGTGGATTTGTTGTGAGAAGGGGGCGGAGACCGTGGCCGGATCGAAGTCGTGTGAAGCGCCGGTGCCCGTGGTGGAGGGCGCGAGCGGGGTGGCGGGCCGTACGGGCGGGGTCCTCCCCGCCGGCGGGCGGCCGCTGATCATCACCGAGGACCCGCTGTTGTTGGACGACCTGTTGCGCCTGTGTGCCGCGGCGGGCGCCGAAGCGCATGTGCACCACGCGGTGCCGGAGCAAAGCGGAGCCGGGGGCATCGGGAGGGTCGGGGGTGTCGATGGCGTCGGGGGCGTCGGCTGGGAGTCCGCTCCCCTCGTCCTCGTCGGGCACGACGCCGCCCGCCGGGTGGGCGGGGCGCCCCGCAGGGACGGGGTCCTCCTCGTCGGCCGGGACCTCGGCGACCCCGGGATCTGGCAGCGCGCGGTGGAGATCGGCGCCGAGGAGGTGCTGCGCCTGCCCGAAGCCGAGAACCGCCTCGTCGACCGCATCGCCGACGTGGTGGAGGGCGCCGGCCAACCCGCCCTCTCCGTCGGGGTGATCGGCGGCAGCGGCGGGGCGGGGGCCTCGACCCTCGCCTGCGCCCTCGCCCTGCGCGCCGCCCGCGGCGGCCGGCGCACCGTCCTCGTCGACGGCGACCCCCTGGGCGGAGGCGTGGACGTCCTGCTCGGCGGCGAGGGCGCGGAAGGCTCGCGCTGGCCGGACTTCGCCGCCTCGCGCGGCAGGGTCGCCGCCCGGGCCCTGGAGGAGTCCCTGCCCGAACTGCACGCGCTGCGCGTACTGAGCTGGGACCGGGGCGAGCGGGTGGTGGTGCCACCCGCCGCGACGAGGTCGGTCGTGGCCGCCGCCCGCCGACGCGGAGGGGTCGTCGTGGTCGACCTCCCCCGCCGGATCGACGAGGCCGTGGCCGAGATGGTGGCCCAGCTGGACCTCGTCCTGATGGTGGTGCCGGGCGAACTGCGGTCGGTGGCCGCGGCGGGCAGGGTCGCCGCCGGGGTCCACCCGGTGGCCCGCGACATCCGCGTCGTCGTACGGGGCCGCTGCCGCGACGGCCTCGACCCGGAGGCGGTGGCCCGACTGCTCGGGGCGCCGCTGGCCGGTCAGGTGCCCGTCGAGGTGGGGCTGCCCGGGAGGGTGGCAGAAGGGGAACCCCCGGGCGCCCGGGGCGCGCTGGCCCGGTTCTGTGACGGCTTCTGGCAGCGGGCCCTCGGCCCCGACCGGGGGGTGTCGGCATGAGCGCGGTGCTGCTGGACGCGGTGCGTCGGCGGCTCGCCGAGAGCGGCGCCGAGCCGACCCCGGCCCGGGTCGCGGCCGCGCTGCGCGAACAGGGCCGACTCCTCGGTGACGCCGAGGTCCTCGGGGTGGCCGCGCAACTGCGGTCCGAACTGGTCGGCGCGGGCCCGCTGGAGCCGCTGCTCCGCGACCCCGAGGTCACCGACGTCCTCGTGGCCGCCCCCGACCGGGTGTGGGTGGACCGGGGCGGCGGACTGGAACTCACCGCCGTGACCTTCGCCGACGCCGAGGCCGTGCGCCGGCTGGCCCAGCGGCTGGCCGCCGTCGCCGGGCGGCGCCTGGACGACGCCAGGCCGTGGGTGGACGCGCGCCTGCCGGACGGCACCCGGCTGCACGCCGTGCTCCCGCCCGTCGCCGTCGGGTCCGCGTGCCTGTCCCTGCGGGTGGTGCGGCCCAAGGCCTTCACCCTGGACGAGCTGGTCGCCGCCGGAACCCTGCCCCCGGGCGGGCAGAGGCTCCTGCGCGACATGGTCGAGGCCCGACTGTCCTTCCTCGTCTCCGGCGGCACCGGGACGGGCAAGACCACCCTCCTCAGCGCGCTGTTGGGGCTCGTCGGGCCCGGGGAACGGATCGTGCTGGCCGAGGACTCGGCGGAACTGCGCCCCGACCATCCGCACGTGGTGCGGTTGGAGACCCGGCCCGCGAACCAGGAGGGCGCCGGCCTGGTCACCCTGGCCGACCTGGTCCGCCAGGCCCTGCGGATGAGGCCGGACCGGCTCGTGGTCGGTGAGGTGCGCGGGCCCGAAGTCGCGGACCTCCTGGCCGCCCTGAACACCGGTCACGAAGGGGGCTGCGGCACCGTGCACGCCAACGCCGCGGCGCACGTGCCGGCCCGACTGGAGGCTCTCGGCACCGCGGCAGGACTCGACCGGGCCGCCCTGCACAGCCAGTTGGCGGCCGCGCTGGACCTGGTGGTGCACCTGGTCCGGGACCGGGCCGGCCGGCGCCGGGTCGCCGAGGTGCACGTCCTGGACCGGGACCCGGCCGGGCTGGTGGTGACCGTACCCGCGCTGTGCTGGGGCGCCCGCGGATTCGTGCGCGAGCGGGGCTGGGCCCGGCTCGGGCCGCTGCTGGGAGGTGTCCGGTGAACGCGGGGTCCCTCGGGTCGGTGCCGGTGTTCGCCGGGGTGCTGTGCGCGGGGGCGGCGGCCTGGACCTTCGCGGGCGGAGGGGGCGCCTCCCGCCGGGTCCGGGTGGTCCTCGCGGGCGCCGGGCCCCTGGAGGGCGGCCCTCCCCCGCTCGGGCCGCGGCTCGTGTCGGCCCTGCGGGTCCGGGCCGCGCGGTGGCCGGAGTGGGCCGCCCTCGGTGTCGGGCTGGTGGTCGCCGTGGCCGGTGGTTCCCCGATCCCGCTGCTGCTGGGAGCGGCCGCCGTCCCCCTGGTCCGGGGCGGGCTCCACGCCCGGCGCGGGGAGCGGGAGCGCGCCGGGCGGGCCGCCGCGGTGGTGGCGCTGTGCGGGGCGGTGGTCGGCGAGTTGCGGGCGGGTGCCCAGCCCGGCCGGGCCCTGACCGTGGCCGTGCGGCGCGCCGCCGCCGGGCCCGGAGGTCTCGGCCCGGCCGAGACGGGAGTCCTGGCCGCGGCCGCCTTCGGCGGAGAGGTCGCCGAGGCGCTGCGCCAGGCGTCCCGGGAGCCGGGGGCCGAGGGGCTGGCCGCGATGGCCGCCTGCTGGCGCGTCTCCGTGGACGGGGGTGCGGGTCTGGCCGCCGGGCTGGACCGGCTGGAGGGCGCGCTGCGGGCCGAGCGGGACCGCCTGGATTCGCTGCGGGCCCAGTTGGCCGGAGCCCGCTCCACGACGGTGGTCCTCGCCCTGCTGCCGCTGGTGGGCCTGCTGATCGGCACCGGGCTCGGGGCGGATCCGCTGCGGGTGCTGCTGCACACGCCCGTCGGGTGGGGCTGCCTGCTGGCGGGCGGGGTGCTGGAGGCGCTCGGGCTGCTGTGGTGCCGCCGGATCGTCCGGACGGGGGAGCGGTGACGGCCATGACGATCCACAGGGTGGGGACGGTGCTGTGCCTCGCGGCGGCGGTGTGGTGCCCGGTGTGGGCGGTGGCGGCCGGGCTGGGGCGCCGGGCGAGGCGGCGCAGGCTCGCGGGCCTGTTCCCCGCTGCTCCGGTCCGGCAGCGGCCCGCCGCGGGGCTCCGGCACCGGGCGGCGCTCCGCGGGTGGGCCGCGCCGGTCGGGGCGCTGGTCGCGGGCTGGGTGCTGGTCGGCGGGGTGGTGGGGGTCCTGGCGGGATGCGGGGCGGCGTTCCTCGTACGACGCCTCCTCGCCCGGTCGCGGCCCGCCGAGGCGGTCGACCACCGCGAGGCGGAGCGGCAGTTGCCCTACGCCGCGGACCTGCTCGCCGCCTGCCTGGCGGCCGGGGCGGGGCCGGTGGAGGCGGCCGAGGTCGTGGGGGAGTCCCTGGGCGGCCCGGTGGGGGAGTCCCTGGCGCTCGCCGGCGCCGAGGTGCGCCTCGGCGGCGAACCGGGAGCGGCCTGGGGGAGATTGGCGCGGCTCCCCGACGCCCGGGAGCTGGCGGAGTGCCTGGAGCGGGCCGCGCGCAGCGGGGCGCCCGCCGCGGAACCGGTGTCCCGCCTGGCGGCGGCCCTGCGGGCGGAACGCGCCCGTCGGGCGTCCGCGAGGGCGGGGCGGGCGGCGGTGCTCGTGACCGCTCCGGTCGGGCTGTGCTTCCTCCCCGCGTTCCTCGCGGTGGGAGTGGCCCCGGTGGTGATCGGAATGGCCTCCGGGCTGCTGAAGGGCGGCTGACGGGCCGACGGAAAGGCGACGTGACGGAATCGGAGTGGGGAGAGGGGCGGAAATGGCGAACGGAACGGCGGGGGGAACGGGGTGCGGAAGCCGGCGAAGATCCGTCTGGACGTATCCGTCGATCGGTAGGGATCACAAACCGACATCACATCAAGAACTTAATCCCACAGGAGGTTGTCATGAGGATCGTCCGGAATCGGCTGCGCGCCCTGCTGAGCGGTCGGCGGGCGGACGCGGGAATGTCCACTTCGGAATACGCCATGGGCACGATCGCGGCCTGTGCGTTCGCCGCCGTTCTGTACAAGGTGGTGACGAGCGACGTGGTTTCGGCGGCGCTCCAGTCGACCATCGGGAAGGCGCTCGATGTGCCCTTCTGAGCGGAAGTCGGCAATCTCCGGGGACCGCGGTTATGTGACGGCGGAGGCGGCCGTGGTCATTCCGGCACTGGTGTTGTTCGCGGCGCTGCTGGTGTGGGCGTTGATGGCCGCGGCCGCGCAGATCCGGTGCGTGGACGCGGCCCGGGCGGGCGCGCGGGCCGTGGCCCGGTCGGAACCGGTGGAGGCGGCGGTACGGGTGGCCGCCTCGGCCGCACCGCCGGGCGCGGAGGTGGAGGTGGAGCGTACGGGGGACCTGTGGCGGGTCCGGGTGTCCGCGCCCGCGCCGGGGCCGCGCGGACTGCCCGTCCGGCTCGGGGCGGGGGCGGCGGCCCTGGCGGAGGACAGCGTGGGAGCCGACGGGGCGGGGGCGCCGCCGTGAGCCGGGACCGGGGGTCGGCGACGGTGTGGGCCACGGTGGCGGTGACCGTGCTGGGGGCCGTCTTCGGGGGCGTGCTGCTGCTGGGGCAGGCCGTCGTCGCGCGGCACCGGGCGGGCGCGGCGGCCGATCTGGCGGCCCTCGCGGCGGCGCTGACCTGGGCCCGTGGCCCCGAGCCGGCCTGTGCGGCGGCCTCGCGGGTCGCCGGGGCGCAGGGGGTGGTGGTGGTCGGGTGCCGGGTCGGGGGCGAGGTCGTCGAGGTCTCGGCCCGGGTCCGGGCGGGTCCCTTCGCCCCGACCGTCCGGGCCCGGGCGGGCCCGCCCCTCGCGCCGGAGCCGGCACCGACCCTCATCCGACCGGCCCGGTCCGGGGCGCCCCCCTCCGCGGTCCCCGTCCCGCTCGCTTCCGCCTCCGCAGGCCCGTCCCGGTCGGGTCGGTTTCCGCGGGCCCCGGTCGGTTCCGCCGTCCCGGGCGCCGGCCCGGTCGGCCCCCGTTCGGGGGTGCCCGGTCCGGCGGGTCCGCCCTGACGGGCTCCGGGTGCGTGGTCAGGGGGTCGGGGGCGGGCGCGGGGTGGTCGGCGGGTCGGCCAGGAGGCGGGTGAGGAGGCGGACGGCGCCGCGCTTGTGCAGGGGGTCGTTGCCGTTGCCGCACTTGGGGGACTGGATGCAGGACGGGCAGCCGGCCTCGCACTCGCAGGCGGCGATGGCGTCCCGGGTGGCCGTCAGCCAGGCCCGGGCCGTGTGGAAGGCCCGCTCGGCGAAGCCGGCGCCGCCCGGGTGGCCGTCGTAGACGAACACCGTCGGCAGGAGGGTGTCCGGGTGCAGGGGGACGGAGACCCCGCCGATGTCCCAGCGGTCGCAGGTCGCGAACAGCGGGAGCAGCCCGATCGAGGCGTGTTCGGCGGCGTGGAGGGCGCCGCCGAGGATCTCCGGTGTGATCCTGGCCTCGTCGAGCTGGTCCTCGGTGACCGTCCACCACACGGCCCGGGTGCGCAGGGTGCGCGGCGGGAGGTCCAGTTTGGCCTCGCCGAGCACCTCCCCGGTGATCAGTTTCCGCCGGAGGTAGGAGACGACCTGGTTGGTGACCTCGACGGAGCCGTAGCAGAGCCGGGCCGAGCCCCAGGGGATCTCGGTCTCGGTCTCCAGGATCGCGATGGAGGTGGTGTCGCGGGCGGTGGTGGAGAAGGGCGGGGAGGACTCCTCGACCAGCGCCACGGAGTCCTCCAGGTCCAGGTGCTTCACCAGGTAGGTGCGGCCCTGGTGCAGGTGGACGGCCCCGTCGTGGACGGCGGAGTGGGAGGCGGCCTCGTCGACCGTGCCCAGCAGCCGGCCTGTGGCGGCCTCCACGATCTGCACGGGGCGGCCCCCGCCGCCCCGGATGTCGGTGAGGTCGCAGGCCCGCTCGCGGCGGGTCCAGTGCCAGGCCGCGGTCCGCCGGCGCAGCAGTCTCGCCGCCTCCAGCTGCGGCAGGAGGCCGTGTGCGGCCGGGCCGAAGAGGTCCAGGTCGGCCTCGGTCAGCGGCAGCTCGGCCGCGGCGGCGCACAGGTGCGGGGCCAGGACGTACGGGTTGTCCGGGTCCAGCACGGTGGCCTCCACGGGCCGCCGGAACAGGGCCTCGGGGTGGTGGACCAGGTAGGTGTCGAGGGGGTCGTCACGGGCCACCAGCACCGCGAGGGCGCCCTGTCCCGAGCGGCCGGCGCGGCCCGCCTGCTGCCACAGGGAGGCCCGCGTGCCCGGGTACCCGGTGATCAGTACGGCGTCCAGCCCGGAGACGTCCACGCCCAGCTCCAGGGCCGTGGTGGCGGCGAGTCCGAGCAGGTCCCCGGAGTGCAGGGCCCGCTCCAGGGCGCGCCGCTCCTCGGGCAGGTATCCGCCCCGGTAGGCGGCGACCCGCCGGGGCAGGGACCGGTCGACCTCCGCGAGCCGCTCCTGAGCGATCACGGCGATCAGTTCCGCGCCGCGCCGCGACCGTACGAAGGCCACGGTGCGGACGCCCTGGACGACCAGGTCGGTCAGCAGGTCGGCGGTCTCCGCGGTGGCCGTGCGGCGTACGGGGGCGCCCTTCTCGCCCTTCAGGTCGGTCAGCGGCGGCTCCCAGAGGGCGAAGACCACCTCGCCGCGCGGGGAGGCGTCGTCGGCGACCTCCACGACCGGCACGCCCGTCAGCCGGGACGCGGCGGCCGCCGGGTCACTGGCGGTGGCGGAGGCCAGCAGGAAGACCGGTTCGGAGCCGTAGCGGGCGCACAGCCGCCGCAGCCTGCGCAGGACCTGGGCGACGTGCGAGCCGAAGACCCCCCGGTAGGTGTGGCACTCGTCCACGACGACGTACCGCAGGGCCTTCAGGAAGGAGGCCCAGCGCGGGTGGGAGGGCAGGATCCCGCGGTGCAGCATGTCGGGGTTGGTCAGCACCAGGTTGGCGTACTGGCGCACCCATTCCCGCTCCTCGAAGGGGGTGTCGCCGTCGTACACGGCCGGGCGTACGGCGTTCCCCAGGGGCGCGGCCAGTTCCCGCACGGCCCGCCGCTGGTCGGCGGCCAGAGCCTTGGTGGGGGCCAGGTACAGGGCGGTCGCCCCGCGCCCGCCCGGAGCCCCCGCCCCGTCCACGAGGGCGGAGAGCACGGGCGCGAGGTAGGCCAGGGACTTCCCGGAGGCGGTTCCTGTGGCGATCACCACGGATTCGCCGTCGAGGGCGTGCTCGGCGGCCGTGGCCTGGTGCTCCCACGGATGTTCGATGCCGGCGGCCTGGATCGCCGCCACGACATCCGTTCGAATGCGGTCCGGCCACACTGCATGACGACCCGCCCGAGGGGGCAAGTGCTCCGTATGGGTGATGCGCGCAGCCCGGGAAGGCCCCCGTGACAGACGGTCCAGAACCGTGCCGGGGGTGGGTCGAGGGTGCTCCGGTGCCGTGGCCGGACCGGGGCCGTGAGTGTTGGCCATTGGAACCGAGTGTGTCACCGGCGTGCGGGACAATGGGCCCAAGGCGTCGTGCGCGCCTGCCGGTAAGTGATTGAATGCCATCGCGGCAGCCGATCCCTCCCCTTACCTTCGGGTGGGGAGGCCCCTGGGGGGCGCCGCTCGATAGCAAGGTGCTGGAGGATCCGTGGACCTGTCCCTGTCGACTCGCACTGTCGGCGACCGCACGGTCGTAGAGGTCGGTGGCGAGATTGATGTGTATACCGCGCCCAAGCTGCGCGAGCAGTTGGTGGAGTTGGTGAACGACGGCAGCTACCACCTGGTTGTCGACATGGAGCGAGTGGACTTCCTCGACTCCACCGGCCTCGGTGTGCTCGTGGGAGGCCTCAAGCGCGTTCGCGCGCACGAGGGCTCGCTGCGTCTGGTCTGCAACCAGGAGCGCATCCTGAAGATCTTCCGCATCACCGGTCTGACCAAGGTGTTCCCGATCCACACGAGTGTGGACGACGCCGTCAACGCCACCGACTGACGGCTTCCGGCGGCCGCCTCCCCGGCGGTCGCCGGCGCCGACGAGGAACGGGGGTCGCGGGCCGTGTTCGGTCCGGACCCCTGTCAAGGCACGCCCGTAGTCCGAGGGGGACGCACATGGCCACCGTTGAACTGCGCTTCAGCGCCCAGCCCGAACACGTCAGGACGGCCCGCCTCGTCGCGGCCGCCGTGGCGCGCAGGGCGGGTGTGGAGGAGGCCGTCCTCGACGAGGTCCGCCTCGCCGTCGGTGAGGCCTGCTCGCGTGCCGTCGGACTGCACCGCAGCAACGGGCTGACCGCGCCCGTCCGGGTCGTGCTGACCGAGGAGGAGAAGTCGTTCTCCATCGAGGTCGGCGACGAGGTCCCCGGACCGGCCGGCGGTTCGTCCGCCACCGTGCCCGGCATCGCGGCCGTCCTCGACCCGGACATCGACGGCGAGGACGAGATGGGTCTCGCGGTCATCAGCGGCCTCGTCGACGACGTCGCCGTGACCACCGGGGAGGCGGGCGGGACGATCCGCATGAGCTGGCCGATCTCCGGCCACGTGGACCTTTCCTAGCCGCTCCGGCCCCACGGGCCGGCGCGCCGTGGCTCCGCCCCCGCGCGGCGGACGGCGAGCGCCCCGCCCGGAGCGAGCCGCCCCCGGGGCTGCCGCGCACGGGTGCGTCGTATCTTCCGATCTTTTTCAAGGCCCTGCTGAGCAGGGCCTTTTTCATTTCCCCGGATAAACCTCCGAAGCCTGATCGATCGTCAATGCCTTTGCCCCATTACTTCTTTTGAGGGTAAAGGAGTGACGTGAGCCATTGCTGAGGAGCGAGACCGGGCCAATTCCGTTTCCCGCCCACTGTTTTGATCAGGTCGCGCTCCCTACAATCCGTCCACATCTTGAGCTCATCACGTCAAGGAGGACGAATGACGGGGCTCTTCACCCCTATCGCGCCCGATCGTGTCGACGATCTGGCAGCCGCAGTGCTCACCGAAGACAATCGGCTGATCGTTTTCGTGATCGCGGGAGTCGCTCTCGCCGCCCTCGTCGTCGCGCAGATCCTGGTGCGCCAGGTACTCGCCGCCGACGAGGGAACCGACAGCATGAAGAAGATCGCGGCAGCCGTTCAGGAAGGCGCCAACGCCTATCTCGGACGCCAGTTGCGCACGCTCGGCATCTTCGCCGTCGTGGTCTTCTTCCTGCTCTTCCTGCTCCCGGCCGACGACTGGACGCAGCGGGCGGGGCGTTCCGCCTTCTTCCTCGTCGGCGCGCTGTTCTCGGCCACCACCGGCTACATCGGCATGCGCCTCGCGGTGCGGGCCAACGTCCGCGTCGCCGCCGCGGCCCGTGAGGCCACCCCGGCCGAGGGCGAACCCGCCAAGGACCTGACCGACGTGGCCCACAAGGCCATGAAGATCGCCTTCCGGACGGGTGGCGTGGTCGGCATGTTCACCGTCGGCCTCGGCCTGTTCGGCGCCTCCTGCGTCGTCCTGGTCTACGCCGCCGACGCGCCCAAGGTCCTGGAGGGCTTCGGCCTCGGCGCCGCACTGATCGCGATGTTCATGCGCGTCGGCGGCGGCATCTTCACCAAGGCCGCCGACGTCGGCGCCGACCTGGTCGGCAAGGTCGAACAGGGCATTCCGGAGGACGATCCGCGCAATGCCGCGACCATCGCCGACAACGTGGGCGACAACGTCGGCGACTGCGCGGGAATGGCCGCCGACCTCTTCGAGTCCTACGCCGTCACCCTCGTGGCCGCGCTCATCCTCGGCAAGGCCGCGTTCGGCGACCTCGGCCTGGCCTTCCCGCTGATCGTCCCCGCCATCGGCGTCATCACCGCCATGATCGGGATCTTCGCGGTCGCGCCCCGCCGCTCCGACCGCTCCGGGATGACCGCGATCAACCGCGGGTTCTTCATCTCCGCCGTGATCTCGCTCGTCCTCGTGGCCATCGCCGTCTACGCCTACCTGCCGGCCACCTACAAGGAGCTGGTCGGCGTCGAGGACGCCGCGATCGCCAACCACGCCGGGGACCCGCGCCTGCTGGCCCTCGTCGCCGTCGCCATCGGCATCGTGCTCGCCGCCCTGATCCAGCAGCTCACCGGCTACTTCACCGAGACCAACCGGCGTCCCGTCAAGGACATCGGCAAGTCCTCGCTGACCGGACCCGCCACCGTGGTCCTCGCCGGCATCTCCGTCGGCCTGGAGTCCGCCGTCTACACGGCGCTCCTCATCGGCCTCGGCGTCTACGGGGCGTTCCTCCTCGGCGGCACCTCGATCATGCTCGCGCTGTTCGCGGTCGCCCTCGCCGGCACCGGCCTGCTGACCACCGTCGGCGTCATCGTCGCCATGGACACCTTCGGCCCGGTCTCCGACAACGCCCAGGGCATCGCCGAGATGTCCGGCGACGTCGAGGGCGCCGGCGCGCAGGTCCTGACCGACCTCGACGCCGTCGGCAACACCACCAAGGCCATCACCAAGGGCATCGCCATCGCCACCGCCGTCCTGGCCGCCGCGGCGCTCTTCGGCTCCTACAACGACGCCATCGTCGGCGCGGTGAAGGAAGTCGGCGCCAAGGCCGGGGAGATGAACCTCAGCCTCGACATCGCCCAGCCCAACAACCTCGTGGGCCTGATCCTGGGCGCGGCGGTCGTGTTCCTCTTCTCGGGCCTGGCCATCAACGCCGTGTCCCGCTCCGCGGGCGCCGTCGTCTACGAGGTGCGCCGGCAGTTCCGCGAGCACCCCGGGATCATGGACTACAGCGAGAAGCCCGAGTACGGGCGCGTCGTGGACATCTGCACCAAGGACGCGCTGCGCGAACTCGCCACGCCCGGCCTGCTCGCCGTCCTCACGCCGATCGCGGTCGGCTTCTCGCTCGGCGTCGGCGCGCTCGGCTCCTTCCTCGCGGGCGCCATCGGCACCGGCACCCTGATGGCCGTCTTCCTCGCCAACTCCGGTGGCGCGTGGGACAACGCGAAGAAGCTCGTCGAGGACGGCCACCACGGCGGCAAGGGCAGCGAGTCGCACGCCGCGGTCGTCATCGGCGACACGGTCGGCGACCCGTTCAAGGACACCGCGGGCCCGGCCATCAACCCGCTGCTGAAGGTGATGAACCTGGTGGCGCTGCTGATCGCCCCCGCCGTCGTGCAGTTCAGCTACGGCGAGGACACGAGCGCGACCGTACGGGGCATCGTCGCGGCCATCGCGATCCTCGTCATCGTCGGGGCCGTCTACGTCTCCAAGCGCCGCGGCATCGCCGTCGGGGACGAGAGCGCCGGCGGGAACGCGGAGCGGGTGGCCCAATCGGCCGGTCCGGCCGTGGTCTCCTGACACCGGGGCCCCGATCGCGGGGCCCCGACAGCCCGGACGACGGGCGCACCGGGCCCACCGGCCCGGGGATGCGCCCGAACGGCGGACGGGCGGCGCGGACCGACGCGCCGTCCGTCCGCCTTTGCGCGTGCCCGGATGGCGGGCGTGTATCTTCCGGGCCGAGAGCCTTCGAAGGGACCAATCCGGTGAACAAGAAGCTTGCGGCCGCGGTGTCCGGCGGTGCGGTACTGATGCTCGTCCTGTCCGGCTGCGGTGGTGGCGACGACAACGGCGACAAGAAGGCCGAGGCCTGGGCCAAGAAGGTCTGCGACAAGTGGGAGCCAGAGCTCACCAAGATCAAGGACACCAACGACGAGCTGAAGCGCGTCGCGACGCAGAGCAGCAAGCCCGAAGAGGTCCAGAAGACCGACTCGGCCGCCTTCCAGACGCTGTCCGACGCCTACAAGACCATGGGCGGGGCGCTGACGGCCGAGGGCGAACCGCCGGTCAAGGACGGCAAGTCCGCCGCCGACGCCGTCGTGAAGAGCTACGACGAGATCTCCAAGGGCTACACCGATCTGAAGACGAAGATCGACGCCCTGGACGCCAAGGACCAGGCGAAGTTCGCGGAGGGCCTCCAGCAGGTCGCCGGCGGACTCAACGCGGTCGCGGCCAACGAGACGGCGAGCAAGGAGAAGCTCAAGTCGTCCGGGCTGAAGGTGCTCAACACCCAGAAGGGCTGCCAGGTCACCACGCCCCAGTAGCCGCTCGGCGCCCGCGCCCCGCCCGGGGCGCGGGCGGGTCCCGGGCCCCGGCCGCTCGGGGACGTCCCGGCCCCTCGGAGGACCGACCGCCCTGGCGCGCGTCGCGGGATCGTACGCAATGCCGGTACGGGCGGCCACAATGGACGCGTGAGTACCACCAGCCTCCCCCAGCCGCAGCCCGAACGCGCCGCCGCGCTCCGCGCCGCCCTGCTCGCCGCCGGCTTCACCGCCGACGGACTGCTCGACCTCCTCGGCGCCCCCGCCTACGCCGCGCTCGCCCGCAGCGAGACGGTGCCCGCCCTGCGCGCCACCCGCGCCCACGGGGACGGCCCGCTCGCGAGCCTGGTGCGGCTGTTCCTCCTCCAGAACCCCGTGCCCTACGTCCACGCCGCGCAGGCCCTGCCCGTCGAGGACGCGCTCGCCGACGGCTGGCTGCGGCGCGAGGGCGACGAGGTGCACGCCACCGTGGACGTGCGCCCGTACGGCGGCCCGGACGGCGAGGACTGGTTCATCGTCTCGGACCTCGGCTGCGCCGTCGGCGGGGCCGGCGGCATCGGCAGCCGCGAGGAGGGCGTGGTCCTCGGCGTCGGCGGAGCCTCCACGACCCTGGCCGGGATCACCGTCCGGATCCCCGTCGCGACGGCCCTCGACCTCGGCACCGGCTCCGGCATCCAGGCGCTGCACGCCGCACAGCACGCCACCCGGGTCACCGCCACCGACGTCAACCCCCGCGCCCTGGAATTCACCCGTCTGACGCTGGCGCTCTCCGGGGCGCCGGAGGCCGAACTGTTGGCCGGATCCCTGTTCGAGCCCGTCGGCGAGGCGACGTTCGACCTGATCGTGTCCAACCCGCCCTTCGTGATCTCGCCCGGCGCGCGGCTCACGTACCGGGACGGCGGCATGGGCGGCGACGACCTGTGCCGGACCCTCGTCCAGGAGGCGGGCGCCCACCTCAACCCGGGCGGCTACGCCCAGTTCCTCGGCAACTGGCAGCACGTCGAGGGGGAGGACTGGCACGAGCGGGTCCGCTCCTGGGTGCCGCGCGGCTGCGACGCCTGGATCGTGCAGCGCGACGTGCAGGACGTGACGCAGTACGCGGAGCTGTGGCTGCGCGACGCGGGCGACCACCGCACCGACCCCGCCGAGTACGCGCGGCGCTACGAGGACTGGCTGGACGAGTTCGAGGCCCGCAAGACCAAGGCCGTCGGTTTCGGCTGGATCACGCTGCGCCGCAGCGACGCCGCCGAACCCTCGATCGTCGTCGAGGAGTGGCCGCACTCGGTCGAACAGCCGCTCGGCGAAACGGTCCTGGCGCACTTCGCCCGCCAGGACTACCTGCGCGAGAACGACGACGCGGCGCTGCTGGCCGGGTACTTCCGGCTGACCGCGGAGGTCGTCCAGGAGCAGGTCGGCGCCCCCGGGGCGGAGGATCCGGAACACGTGGTGCTGCGGCAGAACCGGGGGATGCGCAGGGCGACCAAGGTCGACACGGTCGGCGCGGGCTTCGCCGGAGTGTGTGACGGGTCACTGAGCGCGGGGCGGATCCTGGACGCCATCGCACAACTGATGGAGGAGGATCCGGTCACCCTGCGGGACCGGACCCCGGAGGCGATCCGCATGCTGGTGGAACAGGGCTTCCTGGAGCCGGTCCGGCAGGCGTAGCCCGGTCGGACCGTATGCCGCGACGGGCCGCGCCGGCCCGTTCGGGGGCGGCCCTTCGCCGTGACGTAACCCGGGGTTCGTCCGCCGTATCCCCGCGGCCGGCAGGCTCCTGGACACAGCGGGATCCGGGGGGATCCGGCGCGGCCCAGGGGTAAAGGGGAACGACATGGAGCGCGGTCCGGCGATCTTCGCGGCAACCGTCTTCCTGCTGTTCGGAGCCGCGCTGCTGGTCTGGACGGGAGCGCGCGCCCTGCACCGCGCGCCGGTGGCCGAGGGCGTGCGCCCCGTCGTGGCCGTACCGCTGGCGCTGCTGGCCGGCGCGGGCTCGCTGGCCCTCGGGGTCTGGTGCCTCCAGCGGTTCTGAGGCGCGTACCCGCGATGATCCTCCGAGGGGTGTGAAACCCGACGTCGAGGCGGGTGCGGGGGCGGGGCCAGACGGCCCTTTGGCCACTCGGCCCGGTGACCGGGAGGGGCCCGGCGCGGCATCCGGGCGGCAGAAATGGCACTTGTCGGGTTACCGTTCGAGTGGCCGTTGCGGGCTTGTGCCGTTTGACACGGGGGCGGGTTGTACCGTCACACTCCGCAGCGTCGCCGTACCGCGACCGAGTGCCGACCGGAGAGAAGAGCCAAGTTGTCCCCGACTAGCGAGACCGCAAAGGGCGGCCGCCGACTCGTCATCGTCGAGTCCCCTGCCAAGGCGAAGACGATCAAGGGCTACCTCGGCCCGGGATACGTCGTCGAGGCGAGCGTCGGGCACATCCGCGACCTCCCCAACGGCGCGGCCGAGGTCCCCGACAAGTACACCGGCGAGGTCCGTCGCCTCGGCGTGGACGTCGAGCACGACTTCCAGCCGATCTACGTCGTCAACGCCGACAAGAAGGCCCAGGTCAGGAAGCTCAAGGAGCTGCTGGCCGAGTCCGACGAACTCTTCCTCGCCACCGATGAGGACCGCGAGGGCGAAGCCATCGCGTGGCACCTGCAGGAAGTCCTCAAGCCCAAGGTCCCCGTCCACCGGATGGTCTTCCACGAGATCACCAAGGACGCGATCCGCGACGCCGTCGCCAACCCGCGCGAGCTGAACCAGCGCATGGTCGACGCCCAGGAGACCCGCCGCATCCTCGACCGCCTCTACGGCTACGAGGTCTCGCCGGTCCTGTGGAAGAAGGTCATGCCGCGCCTGTCGGCCGGCCGCGTCCAGTCGGTGGCCACCCGCCTCGTCGTCGAGCGCGAGCGCGAGCGCATCGCCTTCCGCTCCGCCGAGTACTGGGACCTGACCGGGACCTTCTCCACCGGCCGCGCCGGTGACCCCTCCGACCCGTCGTCGCTGGTCGCCCGCCTGAACACGGTGGACGGCAAGCGCGTCGCGCAGGGCCGTGACTTCGGCCCGAACGGGCGGCTCAAGAGCGAGGTGCTGCACCTCGACGAGGCGAACGCCCGCGCCCTCGCCGCCGCGCTGGAGGGCGCCTCCTTCGCGGTCCGGTCGGTCGAGTCCAAGCCGTACCGCCGCTCCCCGTACGCCCCCTTCCGCACGACGACGCTCCAGCAGGAGGCCTCGCGCAAGCTGGGCTTCGGTGCGAAGGCGACCATGCAGGTGGCCCAGAAGCTGTACGAGAACGGCTTCATCACCTACATGCGTACCGACTCCACCACGCTGTCGGACACCGCCGTCTCGGCGGCGCGGGCGCAGGTCACCCAGCTCTACGGGGCCGACTACCTGCCGGAGAAGCCGCGCGTCTACGCGGGCAAGGTCAAGAACGCGCAGGAGGCGCACGAGGCGATCCGGCCTTCGGGTGATCGTTTCCGCACTCCGGCCGAGACCGGTCTCACCGGCGACCAGTTCCGCCTGTACGAGCTGATCTGGAAGCGGACCGTCGCCTCCCAGATGAAGGACGCGACCGGCAATTCGGTGACCGTCAAGATCGGCGGCCGGGCGAGCGACGGCCGCGACGCCGAGTTCAGCGCCTCCGGCAAGACGATCACCTTCCACGGCTTCATGAAGGCCTACGTCGAAGGCGCCGACGACCCGAACGCCGAGCTCGACGACCGCGAGAAGCGGTTGCCGCAGGTCGCCGAGGGCGACGCGCTGAGCGCCGAGGAGATCACCGCCGACGGCCACTCGACCAAGCCGCCGGCCCGCTACACCGAGGCCTCGCTGGTCAAGGAGCTGGAGGAGCGGGAGATCGGCCGCCCGTCGACGTACGCGTCGATCATCGGCACGATCCTCGACCGCGGCTACGTCTTCAAGAAGGGCACGGCGCTCGTCCCGTCCTTCCTGTCGTTCGCCGTGGTGAACCTCCTGGAGACACACTTCGGGCGGCTCGTCGACTACGACTTCACCGCGAAAATGGAGGACGACCTCGACCGCATCGCGCGGGGCGAGGCCCAGTCCGTGCCGTGGCTGAAGCGCTTCTACTTCGGCTCCGAGGACGCCTCCGAGGTCGTACCGGCCGACGGCGACCACCTCGGAGGCCTGAAGGAGCTGGTCACGGACCTGGGCGCCATCGACGCCCGGGAGATCTCCTCCTTCCCCGTCGGCGACGGCATCGTCCTGCGCGTCGGCCGCTACGGGCCCTACGTGGAGCGCGGCGAGAAGGACGCGGAGGGCCACCAGCGGGCCGACGTGCCCGACGACCTCGCTCCGGACGAGCTGACGGTCGAGTTCGCACAGGAACTGTTCGCGAAGCCGAGCGGTGAGTTCGAGCTGGGCACCGACCCGATCAGCGGGAACCAGATCGTCGCCAAGGACGGCCGCTACGGCCCGTACGTGACGGAGATCCTCCCCGAGGGCACGCCGAAGACCGGCAAGAACGCCGTCAAGGCGCGCACGGCCTCGCTCTTCAAGTCGATGTCCCTGGACACGGTCACCCTCGACGACGCCATGCGCCTGATGTCGCTGCCGCGCGTGGTCGGTCTCGACGCCGAGGGCGTCGAGATCACCGCCCAGAACGGCCGCTACGGCCCGTACCTGAAGAAGGGGACGGACTCGCGGTCGCTGGAGACCGAGGACCAGCTCTTCTCGATCACCCTCGACGAGGCGCTGGCCATCTACGCCCAGCCCAAGCAGCGCGGACGCGCCGCCGCCAAGCCCCCGCTGAAGGAACTGGGCACCGACCCGGTCAGCGAGAAGCCGGTGGTGGTCAAGGACGGCCGCTTCGGTCCGTACGTGACGGACGGCGAGACGAACGCGACCCTGCGCCGCGACGACGACGTCGAGACCATCACGCCGGAGCGCGGCTACGAGCTCCTCGCGGAGAAGCGCGCGAAGGGCCCGGCCAAGAAGACCGCGAAGAAGGCGCCCGCGAAGAAGGCCCCGGCGAAGAAGGCGACGGCGGCCAAGAAGACGACCGCCGCGGCGAAGAAGACGGCGGCGAAGAAGACCACGACCGCCAAGAAGACGACGACCAAGACCGCGGCGGCGAAGAAGACGACCACGAAGGCCGCGGCGACGGACGAGTAGGCACCGGCGCGGACCGGCGGACCGCCGCCGCCCGGCCGACGCAGAAGGGCCCCGCGCGGATCGCGCGGGGCCCTCGCGCGCGTTCGGCGCGGGCGGGGCGGGTCCCTCCGGGGCGGGTCGGGTGCGAGTCGGGGGTGCGGTCGGGGCGGGCCCGGGGAGGGCCCGGTCCGGGGCCGGTCCGGGCGGCCGGCGAAGGTGGGTGCCGGGTCACATCCGGCTTTGTCCACAGGCCACGGCAGCGGCCTTGCGCAGCGGATAGGCTGGGCGGATGACGCGAGCCGAGCAGCCAACGGTCGTGACCGCCCCCGAGAACCCCACCTACGACGAAGCCCTCGCCGCGGACTCCCGCGAGCGGGCGGTGCGCGCCCTGCTGCGCACCCCCGGGCTGCGTCGACTGTGGAGCGCCCAGCTGGTGACCGGCATCGGTGATGCCCTCGCCCTGCTGGTCCTGGTGCTGTTGACCCTCCAGGCGGCCGTCACCGCAGGTCCCGACCTGTTCGGCGGCGGATACCGGGGAGCGGCCCTCGCCGTCGCCGCGGTCTTCGCCGTGCGGGTCCTCGCCACCGTGCTCTTCGGCGCCGTCCTGCTGGGACCCCTCGCCCGGCTCACCGCCCCCGGCGGGGCGCTCGACCGCCGCTGGACCATGGTGGGCGCCGACGGGCTGCGCATCGCCCTGTTCGTCGTCGCCCCGCTCTGGCTCGACTGGATCCCGGCCCACGCGACGACCGTGCTGCTGGCCACCGTGTTCGTCTCCGGCGCCGCCGAGCGCGTGTGGACCCTGGCCAAGGAGAGCGCCGCGCCCGCGCTGCTGCCGGCCGTGCCGCCGGAGGGGGCGACCGTACGGCCGCTCCCCGACCACCTCGACGCCCTGCGCCGGTTGACCCTGCGCACCGCCTTCGCGGCGCTGCCCGTCGCCGCCGCCTCGCTGCTCGTGGCCACCCTGGTCGGGCGCGCGCTCGGGCTCGGGGTGGACTGGTTCGCCGCGAACCAGGCCGCGCTGGGCTCGTACGTCGCCGCCGGCCTCTTCGCCGCCTCCGTCTCGCTGCTGGTCCCGCTGACCCTGCCCGCGACGAAGACCCCGAGGCCGCGTTCCCCGCTGGAGGGGCTGCGGGCCCCCAAGACGGGCGACCGGCCCGAGAAGGGGCGTACGGGCGCAATCCCGCTGCTGGTGCTGACCTGCGCCGCCGTCGCCGGGGCCATCGCCTCCGCCGCCTCCGTCTCGGTCCTGCACGCCTTCGACCTCGGCGGCGGCCCGTCCACGTACGCCCTGCTGCTGCTCGGCCTCGTCGGCGGCACCGCCCTCGGCATCCGCGCCAACCAGGCCGGCAAGGTGCTGCCCGCGCTCTCGCGGCGCCGACTGCTGGCCCTGGCCACCGCCGTGGCCGGGCTCGCGCTGCTGCTGACCGGACTGGTCCCGGACACCGCGACCGTGGTCTTCCTGGCCCTGCTCGCCGGATTCGCCGCCGGCGTCGCCGCCAACACCGGACACACCCTGATCGACCAGGAGACCGAGGAGTTCCGCCGGGCCCGGGTCACCGAACACCTCCAGGCCGTGGTCCGGGTCGCCGTGGCCCTCGGCGCCGTCGCCGCACCGCTCGTGGCGGCCGGCATCGGCCCGCACCGGCTCGGCGGCGGCGACGGCCTCCCCACGCACGGCGGAGCCGCCTTCACCCTCGTACTGGTCGGCCTCCTGCTGCTGCCCGCCGCCGGGATCGTGCTCGCCAGGGCCGACGACCGCGGCGGCGTACCGCTGCGCCGCGACCTGCGCGACGCGCTGCGCGGCGGGGAACCCGTACAGGCCCCCTCCACCACCGGCTTCTTCATCGCCCTCGAAGGCGGCGACGGGGCCGGCAAGTCCACCCAGGTGGAAGCCCTCGCCGACTGGATACGGGGCAAGGGCCACGAGGTCGTCGTCACCCGCGAGCCGGGAGCCACCCCCGTCGGCAAGCGGCTGCGCTCCATCCTGCTCGACATCTCCTCCGCCGGACTGTCGAACCGCGCCGAGGCGCTGCTGTACGCCGCCGACCGCGCCGAACACGTCGACACCGTGGTCCGGCCCGCCCTGGAGCGGGGCGCCGTCGTCATCTCCGACCGCTACATCGACTCCTCGGTCGCCTACCAGGGCGCCGGCCGCGACCTGTCCCCGACGGAGATCGCCCGGATCTCCCGCTGGGCCACCGACGGCCTCGTACCGAACCTGACCGTGCTGCTCGACGTCTCGCCCGAGACCGCCCGCGAGCGCTTCACCGAGGCCCCGGACCGGCTGGAATCGGAGCCCGCCGAGTTCCACCGGCGGGTCCGCGCCGGCTTCCTGACGCTCGCCGCCGCCGACCCCGGCCGCTACCTCGTGGTCGACGCGGGCCAGGACCCCGGCTCGGTGACCACCGTCGTACGCCACCGCCTGGACCGGATGCTTCCGCTCTCCGAGGCCGAGGTCGCCGCGCAGCTCGAAGCGCGCCGGCTCGCCGAGGAGGAGGCCCGGCGCAGGGCCGAGGAAGAGGCCGCCCGCAAGGCCGAGGAAGCCCGACTGAAGGCCGAGGAGGAGGCCCGCCTGGCCCGGGAGGCCGAGGAGGCGCGGATCAAGGCCGAGGCGGAGGCCGCCGAGGCCCGCCGCGTCGCGGAGGCGGAAGCCGCCCGCAGGGCCGAGGAGGAGCGCCTGCGCCTGGCGGAGGAGGCCCGCGTCAAGGCCGAGGCCGAACGGCTGCGCGTCGAGGCCGAGGAGCGGGCCCGCGCCGCCGAGGCCGAGCGGATCCGGCTCCAGGAGGCGGAGGAGGCCCGGCTGCGCGCCGAGGCCCAGGCCCGCCGGCTGGAGAAGCAGCGTCGGGCGGAAGAGGCCCTGCTGCGCGCCGAGGAGGCACGCCGACTGGCGGAGGCCTCGGCCGCCGCCGCTGCCGCCGCGGCGGCGGCTTCGAAGCCCGCGGTGCCCCCGGCACCCCCCGTGTCCCCGGCCCCTCCGGCCGCCCCGGCCGCCGCTCCGGAGCGGGAGCCCGCGCCCAGGGTGGAGATGCGCAAGGAGCCGTCGCCGACGGAGCGGGCGCCCGGGGTGCCCGCGCGGGGGGAACCGCGCCCGGACGAGGCCGTCACCGTCGAGACCCCGGTGGTCAAGCGGGTCGTGCGGCCCGACGACGTGACGCAGACCGTCCCCGTCCCCGTCATCGACCCCGACGCGCGCGCCGTCGACGAGACGGCCGTGCTGCCGCCCTACCGGCCCGACGGCCCGGACGCCGGCGAAGGCTCCGGCGAGGCCCCCGCGGCGCCGTCGGCGCGCCGTACGCGTCCGACCGGCTCCGCACGGACCGGCTCCGCCTCCCGTCCGACCGCCCGGCGCCCCGAGGAGAACCCGACCGACCGGGTGCCGCCGGGGATCTTCCGCGACACCGGCAACGACGTGACCCGCGAGCTGCCGGTCCTCGGCGACGACGGCCACCCGCGCCGGACCCCGTCCGACTGGGCGGAGGCCACCCCGATGGACGACCTGCCGACGCTGGCCGACGAACTGCTGGGCCCCCGCCCGGACCACGACGGCGACGACGACACCGACGGACGGCGCGGGCGCCGCTGACGCGGCCCGACCCCCGCCCGGGCCGGCGGGGGTTGTCGGTGGCGGGCGCCACAATGGGAGCCGGGCCACGGCACGGCACGGACACGGACAGCGAGAGGCGGTGGGCGGGATGCCCGTATGGGACGACCTGGTGGGACAGGAGCGGGTCCAGGCACAACTGGCCGCCGCCGCCCGTGACGCCGACGCCTTCGTCACGGCCGCCGCCGACGGCGCCCCGCCGCCCGCCGCGTCCAAGATGACCCACGCGTGGCTGTTCACCGGCCCGCCCGGCTCCGGCCGGGCCACCGCCGCACGGGCCTTCGCGGCCGCCCTCCAGTGCGTCAGCCCCGACCGGGCGCTCGGCGGGGAACCCGGCTGCGGGTTCTGCGACGGCTGCCACACCACCCTGGTCGGCACCCACGCCGACGTGGAGATCGTCCGGACCGACCTGCTGTCGATCGGCGTCAAGGAGACCCGCGACCTGGTCCGCCGCGCCCAGCTGTCGCCGGCCGTCGGGCGCTGGCAGGTCATCGTCCTGGAGGACGCCGACCGCCTCACCGAAGGCGCCGGCAACGTCCTCCTGAAGGCCGTGGAGGAGCCCGCCCCGCGCACCGTGTGGCTGCTGTGCGCGCCCTCCCTGGAGGACGTACTGCCCACCATCCGCTCCCGCTGCCGGCACCTGACCCTCGGCACCCCGTCCGTGGAGGCCGTCGCCGACCTGCTGGTGCGGCGCGACGGCGTCGAACCCGAAGCCGCGTACGCCGCCTCGCGGGCCACCCAGGGCCACATCGACCGCGCCCGCCGGCTCGCCACCGACGGGTCCGCGCGCGCCCGCCGCGCCTCCGTGCTGAAGCTGCCGCTGCGCGTGGACGACGTGGGCGCCTGCCTCAAGGCGGCGCAGGAACTGGTGGACGCCGCCGCCGAGGACGCCAAGCAGGTCGCCGAAGAGGTGGACGCCAAGGAGACCGAGGACCTCAGGGCCGCGCTCGGCGCCGGAGCGGGCGCGGGCAGCCGCATGCCGCGCGGCACGGCCGGCGTGATGAAGGAACTGGAGGACCGGCAGAAGCGTCGCCGGACCCGCACCCAGCGCGACACCCTCGACCTGGCCCTCACCGACCTCACGGGCTTCTACCGGGACGTGCTGGCCATCCAGCTCGGCTCGCGGGTGGCCATCGCCAACGAGGAGGTGCGCCACGACCTCGACCGGGTCGCCCGTGCCTGCGGCCCCGAGCGGACCCTGCGCCGCATCGAGGCGATCATCGCCTGTCGCGACGCCCTCGACCGCAACGTCGCCCCCCTGCTCGCGGTCGAGGCGATGACGATGGCCCTGCGCGCGGGCTGACGGCCTCACCCGTCCGAGCGACGCGGCGCCGCGCGTGGCCGGAGTCGCCCGCGGTCCGGGTCGCGGTGTGCCGCGCGGGGTCCGGCCGGGCACACCCCCGATCCGCGCCCGCCGCGGGAGGGCCGCCCGGCCGTCGCCCGCCCGACGGGGCCGCCGGGCAGCACGTAGGCTCGCCGCATGGACACCAGGAGCCTGCTGCGTACCACCGGGACCGTGATCGCAGCCGCCGGGCTGCTGCTCTCCGGATGCACCTCCGGCGGTACGGACCTGGCCTCGGCGGAGACGGCCGCCGTACCGGCCGGGCTGCGCACCTACTACGACCAGAAGCTGAACTGGCGCGACTGCGGCGTCCCCGGGTTCCAGTGCGCCACGATGAAGGCGCCGCTGGACTACGCGAACCCCGGTTCCGGGCAGGACGTCGAGCTGGCGGTGGCCCGCAAGGTGGCGACCGGGCCGGGCAAGCGCCTCGGGTCGCTCCTGGTCAACCCCGGCGGGCCGGGCGGCTCCGGGATCGGCTACCTCCAGGCGTACGCGGGCATCGGCTATCCGGCCGCCGTACGGGCCCGCTACGACATGGTCTCCTTCGACCCGCGCGGGGTGGCGCGCAGCAGCCCCGTCGAGTGCCTGACCGGGCCGCAGATGGACCGCTTCACCCAGGTCGACCAGACCCCGGACGACCAGGAGGAGCGGGCCCGGCTGGTGGCGGCGTTCAAGGAGTTCGCGGCGGGCTGCGAGGAGCGCTCCCGGCGGGTCCTGCCGCACGTCTCCACCGTCGACGCGGCCCGCGACATGGACATGCTCCGGGAGGTGCTGGGCGACCCGAAGCTGAACTACGTCGGCGCCTCGTACGGCACCCTGCTCGGGGCGACGTACGCGGACCTCTTCCCGAAGCGGGTGGGGCGGCTGGTGCTGGACGGGGCGATGGACCCCTCACGGCCGGCGCTCGAACTCAACCGCGACCAGACGGAGGGCTTCGAGACGGCCTTCCGCTCCTTCGCCAAGGACTGCGCGAAGCAGCCCGACTGTCCCCTGGGCCAGGGCGACCCCGACGCGGTGGGGCAGCGGCTGAAGGAGTTCTTCCGCAAGGTCGACGAGCAGCCCGTGCCGTCCGGGGACCCCGCGCGCCCGCTGGGCGAGGCCCTCGCGACGACGGGCGTGATCGCGGCCCTGTACGACGAGAGCGCGTGGCCGCAGCTGCGCGAGGCCCTCAAGGAGGCCATGGACGGCGACGGCGCCCCGATGCTGGCCCTGGCCGACAGCTACTACGAACGCGAGGGCGACGGCTCGTACGCGAACCTCATGTACGCCAACGCCGCCGTGAACTGCCTGGACCAGCCGGCGGCCTTCGACGGCCCCGACGCGGTGGACGCCGCCCTGCCGTCCTTCCGGAAGGCCTCCCCGGTCTTCGGGGCCGGGCTGGCGTGGGCCTCCCTGAACTGCGCCTACTGGCCCGTGAAGGCCACGGGCGCGGCGAAGCCGCTGACGGCGAAGGGCGCGGCGCCCATCGTGGTGGTCGGCACGACCCGCGACCCGGCGACCCCGTACAAGTGGGCCGAGGCCCTGGCCGGCCAGCTCGACTCGGGCACCCTGCTGACCTACGACGGCGACGGCCACACGGCGTACGGGCGGGGCAGCGACTGCGTCGACACCGCCGTCAACCGCTACCTCCTGGAGGGCCGCGCCCCCGCGAACGGCACCCGCTGCTGACCCCGAACGGACCTTGGTTCGGGGCACCCGGTTTAACCCTGTAGACTTGGCGCCGCTGCTGATGAGAGTCTCCCACCAGGGAGTTCCCATCTCCCGCGGTGCCGCCTTAGCTCAGTTGGCCAGAGCAACGCACTCGTAATGCGTAGGTCTCGGGTTCGAATCCCGAAGGCGGCTCAAGGAAGGCCCAGGTCAGATCATTTCTGACCTGGGCCTCTTTGCGTTGGTCGCCTCGGGGGCGGGGGGTGCGGGCGGGCGGGGCGGGCGTAGGGCGATGTGGAGTACGGCCGCCCCGAGGAACGTGATCAGCATGATCCAGAGCGCGCCGACGTGCAGGGCGTGGACGAACGCCTCGTCGGCGGCCCGGGCGAGGGCGGGGCGGTGGGTCGTCGCGGCGACGTGGCGGGCCGCTTCGGCGGAGACCCGGGCCCGTTCCCGGACCGCCTCGGGCGCCCCGTCCAGGGCGGGTTCGATCGCGCGCCGGTACGCCAGCGACATGATCGTGCCGCCGACGGCGATCCCGATCACGCCGCCGGTCTGCCGGACGGTGTTGGTGACGGCCGACCCCGCGCCGGCCCGCTCCAGCGGCAGCGTGGCGATCAGGGCCGCGGTGACCGGGCCGAGCACCATGCCGATGGAAAGGCCCTGGAGGAGGAGCAGGAGGCCGATCGCCGTGAGGGGGGTCTCCAGGCCGAGGAGTCCGTAGGCGCCCATGGTCAGGGCCGCCACGGCGAGGGCCGGGACGGTGACGACCCGCAGGGACAGGCGGCGGACCAGGCGGGCGCCGACGGGCGCTCCCAGGATCGCGCCGAGCGCGGTCGGCAGGCCGGCCAGGCCCGCCTCCATCGGTGAGTGGCCGCGCGCGCCCTGGAGGTAGAAGGCGTTGGCGAAGGTGATGGCGGAGACGGCGAAGAGCAGCAGGCCGAGGGCGGCGTTGCCGCCGCCGAACGCGCGCCGTGCGAGGAGTCGGGGATCGAAGCCGGGCGCCTCGACGCGCAGTTCGACGAGGACGAACGCGGCCAGCAGGACCAGTCCGGCGACGATCGGCCCCCACACGTCCGGGCGGCTCCAGGCCGTCGCCTGTCCCGCCCGGATCAGGCCGTAGGCGAGCGTCGCGAGGCCGCTGATCGACAGCAGCATCCCGGCCGGGTCCAGCGGGCGCACCACGGGGCTGCGGAAGTTCGGGACCAGCAGGGCGATGCCGATCAACGCCACCACCGCGACCGGGACGTTGACCAGGAAGACCGAGCCCCACCAGAAGTGGTCGAGGAGCACCCCGGCCAGCACCGGGCCCACGGCCATGCCGACCCCGGCGGACGTCGAGGAGACGGCGATCGCGGTCGAGCGCGCCGGGCCGGTGAAGGTCCACATGAGCAGGGCCAGGCTCGCCGGCATGATCAGCGCGCTGCCGACGCCCATCGCGGCCCGGGCGGCGATCAACCGGCCGGCGTCGCCGGCGTACGCCGCCCACACCGAGGAGAGCGTGAACACCACCAGGCCCGCCGTGAGCACGGTCCGGTGGCCGAAGCGGTCGCCCAGGGCGCCCGCGGTGAACATCAGGGTGGCGAAGGCGAGCGTGTAGGAGCCGGTCGCCCATTGCAGCTCGGCCGGATCGGCGTTCAGCCCTCGGGCCGGGTCGGCGAGGGTCTCCAGGGTGGTGCTGAGGACGGTGTTGTCCAGCCAGATCAACAGGGAGCACACCATGAGGACCGAAAGGATCGACCGCTGCCTGAATTTCGAAAGGGTGGGGGTGGTCATGAACGCCTTCGGGAGTGATCGGGAAAGCCTGCCGAGCGGAGACCGTAGGGAATTCGGCAGGTGTGTGTCAACACGCTTTGTCGGGTGGGTGGTTGGTGGTTCTCCGGGGAAAGGCGAGGGCATGGCTCGGTGGTTTTCGTCAATGCTCGGACAGGGCTCTCGTGGGGCATGTGACCAGGTGTTCTGTCAACTCTCGGCTTCTCGGTGAGCGGGTCGGAATTTCCTTCTTCGAATTCGACGCGGGAATTCCGATCGGAGTCGCCGGTCGGAGGGGGCGGGGATACGTTGGAGGGGTGGGGCGGGCCGGGCGCGGGACGGGTTGGAGGCCGGGCATGAGCACTTCGAAATTCGGTGGCGGGGCGCGTGGCGGGGCGCGCGGCAGGGCGCGGTGGATCGGTGTGGCGGCCGCGCTGGGGTTGCTGGTCCCCGGCGGGGCCGCGGCGGCGCACGCGGGGCAGGCGGGGCAGGCGGGGCGGGCGGGGGACGCCGCCGCGCCGCCCGCGGCGGTGGCGGCGCCGTCGCAGGAGTTCCCGCGGCTCACGCCGGCCGTGGCGGCGAAGCTGGACGAGGCCGTGCGCGAGGTGCAGGCGCGGGCCGCGATCCCCGGGGTGATCGTGTCGCTGTCGGCCCCGGGCAAGGGGGAGTACGTCCGGGCGTTCGGGGTGGCGGACAAGGCCACGGGCGCGGCGATGACCCCGAACCTGAACATGCGGATCGGCAGCGAGACCAAGACCTTCACGGTGACCGCCCTGCTCCAGCTGGTGGACCAGGGCAAGGTCGGCCTGGACGACCCCATCGGGAAGTACGTCTCCGGGGTCCCGAACGGCGACCGGATCACCCTGCGCGAGCTGGCCGGCATGCGCAGCGGCCTGTTCAACTACTCCGAGGACGAGGACTTCTTCAAGGCGCTGACCAGCGATCCGCAGCGGGAGTTCACCCCGCGGGAGCTGCTGGCGTACTCCTTCAAGCACCCGGTGAACTTCGCGCCGAACGCGAAGTTCCAGTACTGCAACACCAACCTGATCCTGCTGGGGCTGGTGGTCGAGAAGATCAGCGGGCAGCCCCTCGCCGCGTACGTCAACGAGCGGGTCTCGAAGCCCGCCGGGCTGCGGCACACGCTGTTCCCGGTCGGCGCCGAGTTCCCGACCCCGCACGCCCACGGCTACACGAACCAGACCGCGGACGGGAAGACCGCGGACGCCACCGACTGGAACCCCTCCTGGGGGTGGGCGGCCGGCGCGATGATCTCCGACCTGCCGGACCTGCGGAGCTGGGCGAAGACCCTGGCCACCGGCACCCTGCTCACGCCCGCGACCCAGGCCCAGCGGCTGAAGGTCAGCCCGGCGGGCAACCTCCCCGACACCGGCTACGGCCTGGGCATCTTCAACGTGGACGGCTGGATCGGCCACAACGGCTCGCTGCCCGGCTACCAGTCCCTGACGATCTACCTGCCCGCCGAGCAGGCCACGCTCGTGGTGCTGCTCAACACCGACACCGCCTACGAGGGGGCCGAACCCAGCACGCTCTTCGGCGAGGCCATCACGAAGATCGTCACCCCGGAGCACGTGTACCGACTGCCGTCCCAGGGGGCCACCCCCGCCCACTGACCCGCGCACCGACCCGCCCGCCGGACCCGCTCGCGGGCCCCGCGCGCACAATGGCTGCCATGCAGACGAACGGTGTGGTCATCAGGGTCGCCGCGGAAGCGGATCTCGACGTGGCCGCGGAACTCTTCCGCGGCTACCTCGACTTCTACGAGGTGGACGTCGAGGACGAGGGGCGCCCCCGCGCGTTCCTCGCGGAGCGGATCGCGAAGGACGAGTCGCTGGTGCTGCTCGCCGAGGTCCCCGGCGTGGGAACGGTCGGCTTCGCGCAGGTCTACCGGATGTTCTCCTCCCTGACCCTGCGCACGGCGTGGCTCCTCAACGACCTGTACGTCGCCCCGTCCGGCCGACGCACCGGCGCCGGGAGGGCGCTGCTCCGCGAGGTGCTGGACCGGGCGAAGGAGGCCGGGGTGGCGGGCGTGCAGCTGGAGACGGCGTACGACAACCACGTGGCGCAGGGCCTGTACGAGTCGGAGGGCTTCGTCCGCGAGGAGTTCCACGTGTACTTCCACGATCTCGGCTGAAACATTTCCGCACGGCCATCGCGTCAAGGGGGTGACACGGACGCGAGGGGGAGTGCATGCGACAGGGCCGCAGAGACGGTTTCCGTGAGTTCGCGGCGGGCCGATCGGGACATCTGTACCGGTCGGCCTGTCTGCTGGCGAGCGGGGACACGCATCTCGCCGAGGACCTGGTGCAGGAGACCCTGGGACGGATGTACCTGCTCTGGGGGCGGATGTCGCGCGTGGAGCACCCGGCGGCGTACGCGCAGACGGTGTTGGTACGGGTCTTCCTGACCCACCGGCGCCGCCGCTCGTCCGGGGAGCGCCCGGTCGGGGACTTCCCCGAACCGGACGGGCGCCCGGCGGGTTCCGGCGCCGATCCGGCGCTGCGGCTGACGCTGCTGGAGGCGCTGGGCCGGTTGGCGCCCAAGGACCGGGCCGTGTTGGTGCTGCGGTACTGGGAGGACCGCAGCGTCGAGGAGACCGCCGAGGCGATGAAGGTCAGTTCGGCGGCCGTACGGACCCGCTCGTCGCGGGCGCTGAACCGGCTGCGCGAGCAACTCGGCGGGAGCCTGACCGAGTTCGTGGGCCACTGAGCGGGCGAGGGCCGAAGCCGGCCGCGCTCCGTGCCGTTCAGCCCCTCTCCGTCCCCCGTCCTGCATGTTCCGTCCCCCGGCCCCACGCGGAAGGTTTCGTTCCCCATGTCCTTTGACGATGAGCTCGGCGAAGCCCTCCGCGGCGTGGGCGCCGGATTCACCCCCGATCCGCACGCCCTGGTCGAGGCCGGGGAGCGACGCGGACGCCGACTGGTGGCCCGGCGCAGGGCCGCCGTCGCCGGCGGATCGGTCCTGGCCCTGGCCCTCGTCGGGTCCCTCGGGGCCTGGAGCGGCGGCCTGATCGGCGGCTCCGACGGGGCCGACGTCGCCTCGGCCCCCACCCTGCCGGGCCGCGGCCCGGCAGGCTCCGGACCGCCGCCCGGCGAACGGGCCGGGAGCGGCGCCGTCACCGCCGCGCAGTTGATCGACGTACTGCGCTCCCTCACGCCGGGCCCGCGGCTCACCGACACCTGGGGCCGCGGGACCGAGGATCCCGGCCCCGTCGCCGCCGGGATCCTCGACGACGGCAGGGGGAGGGGCTCCATCGGGGTCAGCCTCGGCCGGATCGACCCCGCCGGGGACATCGCCCGCGACCTGACCACCTGTCCCCGGCGCGAGGACGTCGGCTTCGACTCCTGCGTCGAGCAGCCGCAGCCCGACGGCTCCCGACTGCTGCTGATCCAGGCGTACGACTACGACGACCACCGCAAGTCCGTGAAGAACTGGCGGGCCACCCTCGTCACCCCCCAGGGCTTCGTCGTCGACGCCGACGAGAGCAACGCGGCGCAGAGCAAGGCGTCCCCGGTCACCAGGCCGGAACCGCCCCTGACCATGGACCGGATGAAGGCGCTCGTCCTCTCCGAGAAGTGGCGGCCCGCGCTCCAGGACCTGCCGCCCGCCCCCTCGGAGAGCCGGCCGCCCGCCGGGCAGGGCGAACCCGACGCGAAGAACACGCTCGAACTCCTGCTGCGCGGCTACGGGATCCCGGTCGTCGACCGGGGCGGTGACGGCGGCTACGGCTACGTCGTCCTCGACGACGGCAAGGGCGGCTCGCTCGTCGAACTGAGCATCAAGCGCCCGGCGGACGGCAGGGACGCCGGCACCGGCGCCGACTTCTCCTCCGGCACGACCGCCCAGCCCCTCGGCGTCCTGATGAAGACCTCGCAGGGCCCCGCGCGGGGCGCCCCGTCGGGAACGGTCGCGTGGACCGTCGACACCCTCCGGTCCAACGGCGTACGCGTCACCGTCAGCGTCTACAACGCGCACCGGCAGACCGGCGCCCCCTCGCGGGCCGTGCCGGCGCTCACGATGGAGCGGCTGAAGGAGGTCGCGCTCAGCCGGAAGTGGCCCGAGGTGGTGGGGCGCTGAGGGGGCGTCGGCGGCGAGGGTCCGGGGGCGGACGCCGTCGGGCTACTTCGCGTCGGCGTAGCACTCCACGACCGCCGTGGTGAACGGGAAGCGGACCGGGGTGTCGCCGAAGGCGATCCGGCCCGCCCGCTCCCCGGCCTCGCGGATCGCCTCCACGACGGCCCCGGCCTCCTCGGCGGGGCAGTGCACGATCACCTCGTCGTGCTGGAAGAACACCAGCTCCGCCCGCATCCCCGCCGCGTCCAGGGACTGGCGCAGGGCGGCCAGCATCAGCAGGGCCCAGTCGGCGGCGCTGCCCTGGACGACGAAGTTGCGGGTGAACCGGCCGCGGGCGCGGGTGTCGGAGGAGGCGTAGCTCGGTGTCCAGGCGTCCTCCCGGGAGCCCTGCTCCTCCCGGCCGGCGGGGCCCTCCTGCGGGATCCCGGCCTCGCCGTCGTCCTCGGCGCCGGCGGCGCGGGCGGGCGGCGGGGAGGTGCGGCCCAGCCAGGTCCGCACGAGGCGGCCCTCCTCGCCGGCGCGGGCGGCGTCGTCCACGTAGGCCACGGCCAGGGGGAAGCGGCGGCGGAGCGCGGCCAGGTTCTTCAGGCCGTCGCCGGAGGTCTGCCCGTAGACGGCGCCGAGCACGGCCAGCTTGGCCTTCTCCCGGTCGCCGGCGAAGGTCTGGCGGGAGATGGCCGTGTAGAGGTCCTCCGGGCGACCGGCCACCTCCATGAACGCCGGGTCCCGGGAGATCGCGGCCAGCACCCGGGGCTCCATCTGGTCGGCGTCGGCCACGACCAGGCGCCAGCCGGGATCGGCGACGACGGCCCGCCGGATCACCTTCGGAATCTGTAGCGCGCCCCCGCCGTTGGTCACCCAGCGGCCGGTGAGGGTGCCGCCGGGGACGAACTCGGGGCGGAACCGGCCGCCGTGCACCCAGTCGGCGAGCCAGCCCCAGCCGTGCGCGGTGTAGATCCGGTACAGCTTCTTGTAGGCGATCAGGGGCTCCACGGCCGGGTGGTCGACCTCCTGGATCTCCCAGCGGCGGGTGGAGCGCAGCCTGATGCCGGCGCCGGCGAAGGCCTTGATGACGTCCGCGGGCAGCTCGGGGCGGACCCGGCGGCCGAACGCGGCGGAGATCTCGTCCGCCAGCTCGGCCAGCCGGCGGGGCTCGCCGCCGCCCGCGTAGCGCTCGCCGAGCAGTTCCGTGAGCAGGGAGCGGTGTACGTCGGCCCGCCAGGGCAGGCCCGCGCGGTGCATCTCGGCGGCGATCAGGAACGCGGCCGACTCGGCGGCGGTGAGCAGGCGCAGCCGGTCGGGGTGGGCGGTGGCGGCGTGCCGGCGGGCCTGGTCGGCGTGGATCGCGAGGAGCGCGTCGAGGGGGACGGGGACGCCGGTGCCGGGGTCGAACAGGGAGTCCTGCGTGCCGGGCTCCGCCGCGCGCTGCGGGGGGTCCGGGGGGACGGGGGTGTTCGTGAGCCGGGCCCAGGCGGCCGCGGCCGAGCGGGGTTCGCCGTAGCGGCCCTCGTGGCCGAGGAGCAGCAGCTCGGCCACCTCCACGTCGTAGCAGCGGTCCACGCGGAGGCCGGCGGCGAGGAGGCCGGGGTAGACGGCGGCGGTGGAGCGCCAGATCCAGCGGGTGGCGGAGGGGGCGGAGCGGATCGCTTCCGCGGGGGTGCGGTGGCGGGTGGCGGCCGTCGCGGGGCGTTCGGGGCGGTCGGGGCGGCCCGGTGTGGGGAGGGGCGCGGGCGCGGCGTGCCACCAGCCGTCGGCGTCCTCGGCGAGGGCCCAGGGGGTGGGGTGGTCGCTCACGGGGCGAGTGTCTCACCGGGGTCTGACAGTTCCCCCTGGTCGGGCGGGCGGGCGGCGGGTGGGACGGATGGGTGGGTACGGGGCCCTGCGGGGCGGTGGCTCGGGGTGGGACGGGCGGGGCCGCTGCGCGGGCCGTGCTCCCCGCCCCGCCCTTCCTCCGTTCCCCGGGGCTGCGCCCCGGACCCCGGGCGCGGGAGCTGCGCCCCGGGCCCCGTTTCGGGGGCTCCGCCCCCGGCCCCCGTGCGTCGGGCCCCGTACGTCGGCCCCCGTGCGCCGGGCCCCGAGCCCCGTGCGTCGGACCCCGTGCGCCGGGCCCCGTGCGTCGGGCGCCGGCGGGGCTGAGGGGGGCGGACCGGGCGTCGGCGGGGCTCCCGGACCCGTAGGTCTGCCGGGCCGGATCGGCGCGTCGGGCGGTGAGGGGCCGGGGCGCGGGGGGTTTCGGGGGGCGTGCCAAGCTGAGGGGGTGAGTGAGTACGTCGGGATCGTCGACCGGGCCTTCGGGGCCGCCCTCTACGCGCGCGATGACGCCGGGCTGGACACCGGGGCCTCCGTATTGGCCGCCGACGCCGGGCGCTGGGGCGGGGTCGGGTGCGAGTTGCTCCGGCGCGGCGAGGCGTACGTACGGCAGGCCTGGGAGCGGGGGTGGCGGCCGGCGGACGTGCTGCGGCTGGTGCGCCGGGACCTGGACGGGATCCACGTCGGCATCACCGAGGACCTGATCGCGGCCGAGGCGCGGCGTTACGCGCGGCTGCCCGAGCGGTGGAGCGACGCCGAGGTCTGGTGGTCGGGGGACGAGGCGTACGCCGACGGGCTCGCCCGGCGCGTCAGGGCGGACCGGTTCACGCTGTCCACCGCCCTGCTGGAGGTGTTCCGGCTGCTGATCCGGCTGCCCTCCATCGAGCCGGTCGGGCCGGTGCCGGGCGACCCGGCCGGGGACGCCCTGGAGCACGCGCACATCGAGCCGCGCATGCTCGGCCGCATCCGGGCCCTGCTGGCGAAGGCGGAGGCGACGGACTACCCCGAGGAGGCGGAGGCGCTCAGCGCGAAGGCGCAGGAGCTGATGGTCCGGCACACGGTGGACGAGGCGCTGCTCGCGGTGCGCGGAGGCGCTCCCGCGCAGGTGCCCGGGGCCTGCCGGATCGGGGTGGAGCCGCCGTACGAGGAGGCGAAGGCGGTCCTGCTGGACGCGGTGGCGGGCGCGAACCGCTGTCGGGCGGTGTGGAACGGAGCCTTCGAGTTCTCCACCGTGGTCGGCTTCGAGAGCGATCTGGAGGCGGTGGAGCTGCTGTACACCTCGCTGCTCGTCCAGGGCACGGCGGCGATGACCCGGGCCGAGGCCGCGCAGCGCGCCGGCGGACGCAAGCGGACCAAGACCTTCCGGCAGTCCTTCCTGCTGGCCTACGCCGGCCGGCTCGGCCGGCGGCTCGCGGAGACGGCCGAGCACACCGCCGCCGAGGCCCCCGACCGCCTGCCCGCCCTGGTGGCCCGGGACGTGGCCGTCGGGGCGCGGGCCGACGAGATGTTCCCCCGGACGACCACCACCCGCCTGCGCGGGGCCACCGACCACGCGGGCTGGGAGGACGGCACGGCCGCCGCCGACGCCGCCCACGTGGGCCGCGGGCGGCCGTCCCTGCCGTAGCCCGACAGGGCCCGGGGGTGCGCTCTACGGGCCGTCCTCCGTACGCATGGCCCTGGCCTCCGACTTCAGGATGCGCATCGAGCGGCCCAGCGAGCGGGCCGTGTCGGGGAGCTTCTTCGACCCGAAGACCAGCAGGCACACCACCAGGACGACGATCAGGTGCCAGGGCTCTACGGCGTTGCGGAGCATGGGCGTTCCACCTTTCGGACGATGGTCGCGCCCATGGAACCTTCTTCGGGCATGACGTGACAAATCTGAAGAAGTCCTGAAGAAAGGGGTGAGCGGGGAGGGAACGTATGGTCTGGGCATGAGTTGGCTTCGGGCGCTGAAGGAGACCGCCCGCTCGGGCATGACCATCGAACGGACCGCGCTGGAGCCCCTCGTCGCGCTGCGCGCCACCGCGGGGCTCGCGCTCGTCATCGGCCTCGGCCTGGCCTTCCTGGGGCCGGGGGCGGCGACCAGTTCCGCCTTCGGCGCCTTCATGGCGGCCATCGCCACCTTCCAGCCGAGCTGGCGCCCGCGGCCCGTGCTCGCCCTCGCCTCCGGGCTGACCCTGGCCGTCTCCACCTTCGTCGGCTACCTCGTCGGCTCCCGGAACACCGTGGCGTTCCTGCTGCTGCTCGCCGTCTGGACCTTCGTGGCGGGCCTGTGGTGGGCCGTCGGATCGACGGCGGGCATCATCGCCTCCGGCAACGTCGCGATCATGCTCGTCACGGTGACCCTGCCGACCTCCGTCGCGCAGGCCGCCGGCCACGCCGCGATGATCGCCGCCGGCGGGATCGTGCAGGCCCTGCTGATCGTGCTGTTCCCGGTCCGCCGCTGGGGCGCGCAGCGCGACGCGCTCGCGGACGCCCTCGCCGCCGAGGCCGACTACGCCCGCCGGCTGCGCCACGACCCGGTCGCGCCCTTCGACCCGCAGCCCCTGATGAGGGCCCGGGACGCGGCCGCCGTGACCGCCCGCCAGGCCCGGCGGCGCCCCGCCGAGCTGCACGGGGCGCGCGGGCTCGCCGAGCGGATCCGACCCGTCCTGGCCTCCCTCGCCGACCCCGCCGTCGGCGCCCCGGCCGAGGGCCCGGCCCGGGACCGCGTACGGGAGCTGCTGGCCGCCGCCGCGACCGTGCTGGACGCCGCCGCGCACACCGTCCGGCACGGGGAGCACGGGGAACCCGCACGGCGGGTCGGGCCGGCCCTGGCCGTGCTGAAGGCCGCCGAGTCGCCCGAGGCCCCCGTGTCGCCCGAGGCCCCCGAGGCGTCCGAGGTGCTGCGGGGTCCGGCGCTGCGGGCCGCCCGGCGCCTCGCCGCGCTGCTGGACGACGTACGGGAGACGGCCGAGCCCGGCTTCGGGCGCACCGCCGACCCGGCCGAGGCGATGCTGCGGCCCACGTTGCGCGCCCTCCTCGCGCCGGCGGCGCGGGCCGTACGGGCCGAACTGCGGCCCGGTTCGCCGATCCTGCGGCACGCGCTGCGGGTCACGGCGGCGGTCTGCGCCGGGTTCCTGATCGGGCGGGCGCTGCCGTTCGGGCACGCCTACTGGGCGCCGATGGCCTCGGTGATGGTGATGCGCCCCGACTTCACCCAGACCTGGTCCCGGGCCGTGGCCCGCTTCGGCGGCACCCTGGTGGGGGTCGGCGCGGCCACCGCGATCGTGCGGGTGGCGCAGCCCGACACGTACCTGTCCGGGCTGCTGGCCGTGGTCAGCGCGGGCCTGATGTACGTCCTGATGCGCACCGGGTACGCCGTCGCGCAGACCTTCGTCTCGGCGTACGTGGTCTTCCTGCTCGGCATGGGCGGCGTCCGCTGGGACCAGACGGTGCCCGACCGGATCGCGCTGACCCTCGTCGGCGGGGTGCTCGCGATGGTGGCCTACGCCGTCTACCCGGCCTGGGAGACCCCGCGGCTGCGCACCCGCCTGGCCGACTGGACGGCCGCCGTCGGGCGGTACGCCGCCGCCGTGCTCGGGCAGTACGCCGACCCGGCCGGGGCCCGGCGGGCCGACGTCCGCGAGGCCCTGCTGGCGACGCGGGACGCGCGGATCGCCTGGCAGGAGGCGCTCGCCCGGGCGGAGGGGGAGCCGGTGCGCCATCGGGGGCTGTCCCGGGCGGCCGCGGACGGCGCGGGGGAGGCCCTGGCGGCGTTCGGGCGCAACGCCATGTTGCTGGAGGCGCACTTCCCGGACCGGGACGGGGCGCCGGTGCCGGGGGCGGCGGAACTGGCGCGGGCCCTGCGCGAGGCGACCGCGGAGGGGGCGAAGGCGGTGCGCGAGCGGCGGGTCCCGCGGTGGGAGGGGCTGCGCGCACGGGCGGCCTCGTGGGACGCCCCGGAACCGGGTGTGCTGCGCGGTGCGTCCGAACAACTGCTGGAGGCACTGGACGAGCTGTCGGAGGCACTCCGTCCGTAACGATGTTGCTCAGTGATGAACCGGACACCCCGCGTGCACGTGCATCTGCCCATGCATGCAGTTATGAACACAGCTATGATCCGGTGCAGTTGACATCTGCACTATCGGGGGCTTCCTGTGGACCACGCGTACAACGGGATGGCAGCTGCAGAACTCGCTTCCTTGTATGGGCTGACCTGGCAGAAGAGCAAACACAGCAACTCGCAGGGGTCCTGTGTCGAGTTCGCCAGACTGCCCGGCGGCGACGTCGCGATGCGCAATTCGCGCTTCCCCGACGGACCGGCGCTCGTGTACACGCCGGCCGAGATCGAGGCGCTGTTGCTCGGCGTCAAGGACGGGGAGTTCGATCATCTGATCGGCTGATGGAACGGCGCGGAAGAACGCACTGGATCAGGCCATGCACGTGCACTGGCCGGGATTGATCGAAACGATCAAGCCCGGCCAGTCGTCTTGTCCACGCCGTTTCGGGAAGTCCGGATCCCGCCGGACCCGGACCCGGACCCGCGGGCCCCGGCCCCGCCGGCCCCGTGGCCCCCGGATCAGTCCGCGAGCATGAACAGCGCCCACACGACCTTGCCGGTCAGGCGCCCGGCGAGCGGGTGCCAGCCCCAGTTGTCGCTGTAGGCGTCCACGAGGAAGAGCCCGCGCCCCGACTCCAGGTCGCAGTTCTCCTCGGTCCGCTCGGGCTCGAAGGCCCCGCCCGGCCGCTCCTCGCTGGGGTCCCGCACCGCGCACACCAGCCGCGTGCTCCACCGCATCAGGTGCAGCCGTACGGCCGCCTCCGGCTCGCCGCCGAGGCCGCCCGGGCCCCGCCCGCCGTCGGGCAGGGCGTGGCGCAGCGCGTTGGTGACGAGTTCGGAGACGACCAGGGAGACGTCGTCGAAGCGGTCGTCCAGGCCCCACTGGTTCAGGGTCGACCTGGTGAACGACCGTGCGCCGCGCACCGCCTCGAAGCGGGCGGGCAGGGCGCACGACGCGGATCCGGAGACAGCCGTGGGGTCGACCGGGGGCAGCCCCTGCCGTAACGGCTCGAGCATGGTCGATCCATTCGTCCCCATGCGAGGCACTCCCGGGATTCGCGGACGAAGCGGCGGCTTGGTCCAAAGAGAACTGCGGGGTGGGTCCGGCGCCGGCGCGAAGTGCACGCAGGTGCGCGGCACCATCGTTCCGAATGGCGCAGCCGGATGCAAGGGCAGATGCACGTGCACGCGCCCGACCCGTCCACTCCCGTGACGGTTCTTGCTCATTTCTTCCTACGCATACTTACGGACTTCTTTTCCGGGACTCCGGATTCCGTTACAGAACGAGTACGGGCCGATGCGTTTTGGTGGCAGACGGCGGGACCGGGGTACGGGGGCCCCGCCGAGGCAAGCGCACACCACGCGCACACATCGCGATGGGGAGGGCAGGACTGGTGACCGCAGAAGCCAGCGGTTCGGTGGTGCGCCGCATCCTCCTGGGCTCACAGCTCAGGCGACTCCGAGAATCCCGCGGCATCACCCGTGAGGCGGCCGGCTACTCGATCCGCGCGTCCGAATCGAAGATCAGCCGCTTGGAGTTGGGAAGGGTGAGCTTCAAGGCCAGAGACGTCGAGGACCTCCTCACGCTCTACGGGGTCACGGACGGCGCGGAGCGGGAGTCCCTGCTCGGACTGGTCCGCGAGGCCAACGCGGCGGGCTGGTGGCACAGTTACGGGGACGTGCTGCCGGGCTGGTTCCAGACGTACATCGGGCTGGAGGGCGCCGCGTCCCTCATCCGCATCTACGAGGTCCAGTTCGTCCACGGCCTGCTCCAGACCGAGGCCTACGCCCACGCCGTCGTCGAGCGCGGCATGCCCGGGGCGAGCACCGCCGAGGTCGACCGGCGCGTCGCGCTGCGCCTGGAGCGCCAGAAGGTCCTCGTCTCCGAGAACGCCCCGGTCTTCCACGCCGTCCTCGACGAGGCCGCACTGCGCCGCCCGTACGGCGACCGCGACGTGATGCGAGGCCAGTTGGAACACCTGATCGAAATCAGTCAGCGGCCCAACGTGCAGCTCCAGGTGATGCCCTTCTCGTTCGGCGGCCACGCGGGCGAGAGCGGAGCCTTCACCCTGCTGCGCTTTCCCGAGTCCGACCTCCAGGACATCGTCTATCTGGAACAGCTCACCAGTGCGCTCTACCTGGACAAGGACGAGGAAGTGGCCCAGTACGGGCGGGCGATGGAGCGACTTCAGGCCGATTGTCCGGACCCCGACAAGACGCGCGATCTCCTGCGCGGACTGCTCCAACTGTCTTGATTCGCACGTAGTATGACGTCTGATCAGTGCATGACGACGACCGATCGGTCTCCGGTGCAGCGCAAGGGTGCGCGCTCGCAGTAAGGGATGGCATGTCCATATTCACCGACCTGGCTCACCAGTACATCGACGGCGAATGGCTGGCCGGCACCGGTTCGTGGGACATCATCGACGTCAACCCGTACAACGGGGAGAAGCTCGCGGCCGTCACCGTGGCCACGGTCGAGCAGGTCGACGAGGCCTACCGCGCGGCCGAACGCGCCCAACGCGAGTGGGCCGCGACCAGCCCGTACGCGAGACGCCTGGTCCTCGAGCGCGCCCTGCGCCTGACGGAGGAGCGCCGCAAGGAGATCGTCGAGGCGATGATCGACGAGCTCGGCGGGACCCGTCCCAAGGCCGAGTACGAGGTCCACCTGGCGATGGACTTCCTGCGCGAGGCGATCCAGCTGGCCGTCCGCCCCGAGGGCCGCATCATCCCCTCGCCCGTCGAGGGCAAGGAGAACCGGGTCCAGCGCCTCCCGGTCGGGGTCGTGGCCGTGATCAGCCCCTTCAACTTCCCCTTCCTCGTCACCCTGAAGTCCGTCGCCCCCGCCCTGGCCCTGGGCAACGCGGTCGTGATCAAGCCGAACCAGAACTCCCCGGTCGCGGGCGGCGGCATCATCGCCAAGCTCTTCGAGGACGCCGGACTCCCGGCCGGCCTGCTGAACGTGCTGATCACGGACATCGCCGAGATAGGCGACGCGATCCTCACCCACCCGGTCCCGAAGGTCATCTCCTTCGCCGGATCCGACCGCACCGGCCGGCACGTGGGCGCCGTCGCCGCCCGCCACTTCAAGCGCACCGTCCTGGAACTGAGCGGCAACAGCGCCCTCGTCGTCCTCGACGACGCCGACATCGAGTACGCGGTGGACGCGGCCGTCTTCAGCCGCTTCGTCTTCCAGGGCCAGGTCTGCATGGCGGCCAACCGCATCCTCGTCGACGCCTCCGTGGCCGAGGAGTTCACCGCGAGGTTCACCGCCCGGGTCGCCTCCCTGAAGACCGGCGACCCGCGCGAGGCCGACACCCACATCGGCCCGCTGATCAATTCCTTCCAGGCCGACGCCCTGACCGCCCTCGTCGACCAGGCCGTCGCCTCCGGCGCGACCGCCCTCGTACGCGGCTCTACGCGCGGCAACCTGGTCGAGCCCACCGTCCTGGCCGGGCTCCCGGAGGACTCGCCGCTGCTGGGCCAGGAGATCTTCGGCCCCGTCGCCCTGCTGGTGGTCTTCGACGGCGAGGACGAGGCCGTACGCCTGACCAACGCCACCCCCTACGGGCTCAGCGGCGCCGTCCACACCCGGGACGTGGAGCGCGGGGTGCGCTTCGCGCGGCGCATCGAGACCGGCATGATCCACGTGAACGACTCCACCATCGGGGACGAGCCGCTGGCCGCGTTCGGCGGCGAGAAGGCCTCCGGACTGGGTCGCCTGGGCGGCGAGGCCACCGTGGAGGCCTTCACCACGCAGAAGTGGATCTCGGTGCAGCACGGGCGGACGCACTTCCCGTTCTGATCGAGCCTCCCCGCGCCATCGAGGACAGAACCTGACCTCATTCGTCCGTACCGTGGGTCGTGTCAGCAGGAAACGGGACACAGCCCCACGGACAAGGCGGTCGACCATGGCTCACCCCACCGAAGAGATCCCCGGCGACGAGCGCGGCACGCTCCTCCTCTTCGTCGAGGACCAGCGCAACGCGATCCGCACGCGCGCCCAGGGCATCACCGCCGAACAGGCCGCGAGCCGCCCCACCGTCAGCGAGCTGTCGCTGTCCGGACTCGTCAAGCACGCCGCCGAGGTCGAGCTGAACTGGCTCCGCATGGCCCAGCAGCGCGAGAACGAGCGCAGCCGTGCCCCCGAGCAGTGGCACGACGGCTTCCACCTGGGCGAGGACGAGACCCTGGAGTCCGCCCTCGCGTTCTGGGACGACGTACGGGCGCAGACCGTCGCCTTCGTCGACGGCGTGCCCAGCCTCGACGACACCTTCCCGCTGCCGCCCGCGCCCTGGTTCCCCAAGGCCGACGTGTCCGTGCGCTGGATGCTGCTGCACCTGGTGCGGGAGTTCGCCCGGCACGCCGGACACGCCGACATCCTGCGCGAGTCGATCGACGGCACGAAGGCGATGGGCTGAGGGCCGCCGCGGCCGGGCGCGGCGGGTCCGGGCGTGGCCGCGGCCGGACCCGGCCGCGCCCGGACTTGCACCTCACGCGGCGTGAGGATCCACAGTGAAGGGCGTACCCGACCGGAGGAGCGGAAGCACATGGGGTATTCCGTGGGACAGGTCGCCCGGTTCGCCGGAGTGACGGTGCGCACCCTGCACCACTACGACGAGATCGGCCTGCTCTCCCCGAGCGGGCGCAGCCACGCGGGACACCGGCGGTACGACGACGCCGACCTCGACCGGTTGCAGCGGATCCTGTTCTACCGGGAGCTCGGCTTTCCGCTCGACGAGGTCTCGGCCCTGTTGGACGATCCGGAGGCGGACCCGGGGGAGCAGCTGCGCCGGCAGCACGCCCTCCTGACCGACCGGATCGCCCGGCTCCAGCAGATGGCCAAGGCCGTTGAGCACGCCATGGAGGCGAAGAAGATGGGCATCAACCTCACGCCCGAGGAGCGGTTCGAGGTCTTCGGCGACGACGACCCCGGGCAGTACGCGCAGGAGGCGGAGCGGCGCTGGGGCCACACCGACAGCTACGCGGAGTCGCAGCGCCGGGCCGCCGGCTACACGAAGGACGACTGGCGGCGCATGCAGGACCGGTCCGCCGAGTGGACGGCCCGCTACGCGGCGCTGATGGACGCCGGGGAGCCGGCCGACGGGGAGGCCGCCATGGACCTGGCGGAGGAGCACCGGCTGCACATCGACGGCTGGTTCTACCCGTGCTCGTACGAGATGCACGTCTGCCTCGGCGACATGTACGTCGCGGACGAGCGGTTCAAGGCCTTCTACGACGGCACCCGCCCCGGTCTCGCCGAGCACCTGCGGGACGCGATCACGGCCAACGCGGTGCGCAGGGCGTAGCGGCCGCGCGGCCCCGCGCGGGCGGGTCCGCGGGGCCCTCCCGACGCTGTTTCGGGGTGGTTCGCGGTGCTTCGCGACGCCGCGAGTTTCCTCACACGACCCCCTCCGGGCCCTGGAACCCGGCGGGGGTCGTGTGCGTTGATAATTGAGAACACCCTGCCGTGTCGCCCCCCACCGCCGACACCCCCCCGATCCAGGAGACCCCCGAACCCGTGTACACGCTTGCGCTCGGCCCTGAGTGGCTGTCCCCTGAGTACCTGATCGGGCATTTCGGCCTGATCGGCATCCTGGTCATCGTCTTCGCGGAATCGGGGCTCTTCGCGTTCCTGCCCGGTGACTCCCTGCTGTTCACCGCCGGCCTGTTCGTCGCCAGTGGCGACATCAGCCAGCCGCTGTGGCTCGTGTGCACGCTGATCGTGGCCGCCGCCATCATCGGTGACCAGGTGGGTTACCTGATCGGCAAGCACTTCGGTCCCAAGCTCTTCAACCGCCCGAACAGCAAGGTGTTCAAGCGGGAGAACCTCGACGCGGCGCACGACTTCATGGAGAAGCACGGCCCCAAGGCCATCGTGCTCGCCCGCTTCGTCCCGATCATCCGCACCTTCGCGCCGATGGTCGCGGGCGCCGGCGCGATGAAGTACCGCACGTTCCTGACGTACAACATCGTCGGCGGCATCGCCTGGGGCGCGGGCGTCACCTTCCTCGGCTACCAGCTCGGCCAGTTCGACATCATCAAGGACAACGTCGAGACGATCTTCATCGGCATCGTGCTGGTCTCCGTCATCCCGGTGATCATCGAGGTGGTCAAGGCGCGCAGGAACAAGGGCAAGGAGTCCGCCGAGTCCCCGGCGGCCCCGGGCCCCTACGGCGCCCCGGAGGGCCCGCAGAACGGCCAGCGCGGCCGGCACGCCAAGCGCTGACCCTCCCCGCCGCCACGGCACCCGCGTACGCCCCGCAGACACGGTCCGCGGGGCGTACGCGCGTCCGGGGGCGCGCCCGGTGCCCCGCGGGCTCCCGGAGGCCCCGCGGGCCCTAGGGAGCGCCCGGCGGGCCCTCCGGGCCCCCTCGGGGGTCAGAAGCCGCGGGTGCGCTTGGCCGCGCGGCGTTTGGCCGCGCTCTGCGCGCCGGGGATCCGCATGAACAGGCGGGAGGTCTCGGAGCCGAGGTTGACCCCGATCGCGATGGCGAGGGCGATCGCGGCGGCGTTGGTGAGGGAGGCCAGGCCCGCGTCGAGACGGTTCTCGGCGATCGACAGCAGGCCGTAGTACGTCGCCGAGCCGGGCAGCAGCGGACCGATGGCCGCCGTCACGTACGGCAGGGCGGAGGCGAAGCGGTAGCGCGAGAAGAGCTGCCCGAAGAGGCCGACGAGCCCGGCGGCGATGGCCGTGGAGGGCACCGGCGGCAGTTCGGCGGCCCGCAGCGCGCCGAAGGTGACCCAGGCGACCCCGCCGTTGAGCGTCACGATCCACACCGTGGAGCGCTCCTGCTGGAGCAGGATGGCGAAGGTGAACACCAGGACCATCGAGGCCAGGATCTGAAGGACGGGCCGGCTCGGGATCTGGAGCACCTCGTCCGGGTTCGGCTGGGCGCCGAACTGGAGGCCGACGTAGATCACCACGAGGACGCCGATGATGATGCCGATGAACAGGTACATCACCTCCAGCAGGCGGGCGGAAGCGGTGATGTAGTAGCCGGTCAGGCCGTCCTGCACGGCCGCCACCAGGGCCCGCCCGGGCAGCAGCGCGAAGAGTCCGCCGGTGATCACGGCGGAGGCGCGGACGTCGATCTCGGCGATCTTCAGGGCCACGCCGATCGCGGCCGGCGGCATCGCGGCGACGACGAACTGGTAGAACTCCGGCAGCCCGCGCCCGGCGCAGTACCAGGCCAACCGGTCGCCGAGGACGGCGCCGAGGGCGGCGCAGAAGAAGACGGTGACCCCGCCGCCGACCAGGATGGCCGCGGCGCCCGCCAGCAGCCCGGCGGCGGCGGTGAGCACCCACGTCGGGTACGGGTGGCGGTTGCGGCGGATCTCCGCGAGGCGCCGGTAGGCCTCCTCCAGGGTGATCTCGACCTCGTGGGCGCTGATGTCGTCGACCAGGCGGAAGACGGCCGCCAGCCGGGTGTAGTCGGTGCCCCGGCGGCGCACGGTGCGGTTCGCGGAGACGGGATCGTCCACCAGGGAGGGCTGGTGGGTGATCGACAGCATGGTGAAGGTGACGGTGGGCTCGCAGCGGTCCAGCCCGTAGGAGCGGGCCACCGCGAACATCGCCGCCTCCACGTCCTCGGCCCCCTCGCCGCCCGCGAGCAGCAGCTCGCCGATGCGCAGGGTGAGGTCCAGGACGCGTCCCACGGCCGGGCCGGACTCGCTCGGCCGCTGCACGGGCTCGGCGAGCGGGCGGACGTCCACGGGCATGCGCAGCATCGTGCGCATCCGGTCCTGCCAGGGGGACTCCGCCATCCGCGCGATCGGGAAGCCGCCGGCGGGCGGCACGTAGGCGGGCGGGGAGTGCTGGGCGCTGTACGTGGCGGGGGCGGCGAAAGCGGAACCCTCGGGCTCGTCGGCGGGCAGTGGGGCCATGCCCTCGGGGACGGCGAACTCGGAGGTGGGCTGGTCCTCCTCCACGGCCTCCGGCTCCATGCCGGGAGGCGCGGAGAAGGCGCTGTGCGCCTCGTCGGACTTGGGCTTGCCGCCCTCTGTCCCGTCGGCCTCGGTCACACGCCCTCCAGTCCGTGATCATCTGCGGTATCAGTATGCGGAATCGTTTCCTCCCCCGCGTCTTCCCCGCGGGCCCGCGCACCTCGCCGCATACCCGCCCTGCCGCATACCCGCCCCCGCCGCGTACCCCCGCCGCGTACCCCCCGCCTCGTACCCCGCCCCGCTCCGTCCGGATCCGGACACGCCGATGGGCGGCATCCCCCGGGGATGCCGCCCATCGTCACGTCAGCCGGTCGGCGCAATCGGCGCCGACCACTTCACCGACCGTCCACCGAGCGGAGCTCAGTGGTGGCCGCCCTGCGCCTCCAGGCGCTTGTACGAGGCCTCGATCTCGGCCTCGGCCTCGGCGCGGCCGACCCAGTTGGCGCCCTCGACGGACTTGCCCGGCTCCAGGTCCTTGTAGACCTCGAAGAAGTGCTGGATCTCCAGGCGGTCGAACTCCGACACGTGGTGGATGTCGCGCAGGTGCTCCACGCGCGGGTCCGAGGCCGGCACGCACAGCAGCTTGTCGTCGCCGCCCGCCTCGTCCGTCATGCGGAACATGCCGATCGCGCGGCACTTGATCAGGCAGCCCGGGAAGGTGGGCTCGTCCAGGATGACCAGCGCGTCCAGCGGGTCGCCGTCCTCGCCGAGGGTGTTCTCGACGAAGCCGTAGTCGGCCGGGTAGCTGGTCGAGGTGAAGAGGCGACGGTCCAGACGGATCCGGCCGGTCTCGTGGTCCACCTCGTACTTGTTCCGCGAACCCTTGGGGATCTCGATGGTGACGTCGAACTCCACGTCCTGCTCCTCCATGATCAGCTCCGGCCCTGTCGGCCGGAGCTTGATTGCTCCGTGCGCGTCCGGCCCAGCCCTGCCGGGTGGGGTGCCATGCTCGCGGCAAGACGCAGTGGTTAAGTGTCCCTCACGCATATGTGTGATCGCGAAAGGGGCTGGTCCGAGGTGCCATTGGTCAAGACGTGGCAGCTCATCGCGGGGTCGGCCGTCGCCGGCCTCGCCCTCTCGGCTGCGGTGGTGGTCGCAGCGGGACCATGGGACTCCGGCCAGCGTAAGGCCGAGCGGGACAGGGCTGCCTCCTGGGGCCGTACGGGTGGCGCAGATCACGCCGCCGGCGGCCTCCCGCAGGCCGCGCCCAGCGCCCCCGGGGTCCTGCCCGGTCTCGCCGCCCGGGCCGCGCAGGACCAGGGAGCCCCCTCCGGCGGCCTCGCCGCAGTCCTCGGGCCCCTGCTCGCCGACCCCGCGCTGGGCACCGTACGGGCGGCCTCCGTGGTCGACACCGCGACCGGCCGGGTCCTCTACGAATCGGCGGCGGGTGAGGCCATGACCCCCGCCTCCACCATCAAGATCGTCACGGCGAGCGCCGCCCTGGCCGCCCTCGGCCCCGAGCACCGCATCCGCACCACCGTGACCCCCGGAGCCGGACCCGGCCAGATCGTCCTGGTCGGCGGCGGGGACCCCTCCCTGACCGCGAAGAAGAAGAGCCCCGCCGGATCCGGCGGCAGCCTCGTCGCCCTCGCCGCCGACACCGCCCAGGCCCTCAAGGCCGGCGGCACCGACACCGTCACCCTCGGCTACGACGACTCCCTCTACACCGGAGCCGTCCGCCACCCCATCGGCCGCAACGACAACATCGCCCCCGTCACCGCCCTCACCGCCGACGAGGGTCGCCCCGACGACTCCGTCTCCGGCCCCGTCACCCGCTCCGACGACCCCTCCAAGGACACCGCCCGCGCCTTCGCCGCCCTGCTGCGCGACCGCGGCGTCAAGGTCACCGGCGAACCCGCCCGCGCCAAGGCCCCCGAAGGCGCGCAGCCGCTGGCGGCCACCCAGTCCACCCCCGTCGCCGGACTCGTCGAACGGATGCTCACCCACAGCGACAACGACATCGCCGAGGCCCTCGCCCGCCAGGTCGCCGTCGCCGCCGGAGCGCCCGCGAGCTTCGAGGGCGCCGAGAAGGCCGTCGCCGAGAAGCTGGCCTCCCTCGGCGTCGACGTCAACGGCTCCCGCTTCGCCGACGGCAGCGGCCTCAACCGCGCCGACAAGGTCACCACCCGCCTGCTCACCGGCCTCCTGGCCAAGGCCGCCGACCCCGGCCGGCCCGAGCTGCGGCCCGTCCTCACCGGCCTGCCCGTCGCCGGCTTCACCGGCACCCTCCGCACCCGCAACGCCGGCACCTCCCCGGCCGCGGGCCTGCTCCGGGCCAAGACCGGCACCCTCAGCGGGGTCAACTCCCTCTCCGGAACCGTCGTCGACCCCTCCGGGCGACTGCTCGCCTTCGCCTTCCTCACCGCGGGCGCCCCCGACGCCGGGGCCGCCGAGGGGGGGCTCGACCGGCTCGCCGCCGCCGTGACCACCACCTCGTAGGGGGATCCGCCGCGGCGGATGTCCACGTACGGTTGACGCATGACGAGCATCGGTGGTGTCGAGATGGTCGACTGGAACCTCGCGGTGGCGACCGCGACCCGGCTGGTACGGCCGGGTCCGGAGGTCAGCCGGGACGAGGCGCGGGCCGTGGTGGCGGAGCTGCGGCGGCACGCGAAGACCTCGGAAGAGCACGTGCGCGCGTTCACCCGGATGATCCCGGAGGGCACCACCCTCCCCGACACGCCCGTCCTCGTCGTCGACCGGGCCGGCTGGGTCAGGGCCAACGTCGCGGGCTTCCGCGAACTCCTCGGCCCGCTCCTCGGCAAGATGCAGGACCGCCGCGCCGGCGCCCCCGGCGGAGCCGTCCTCGGAGCCGTCGGCGGCAAGGTCACCGGCGTCGAGCTGGGCATGCTGCTCAGCTTCCTGGCCTCCCGCGTCCTCGGCCAGTACGAGACCTTCGCGCCCGCCGCCCCCGACCTGCCGGTCCCCGGCCCCGCCGGCACGGGGGGCCGACTGCTGCTCGTCGCGCCCAACATCGTCCACGTCGAACGGGAGCTGGAGGTCGACCCGCACGACTTCCGCCTCTGGGTCTGCCTCCACGAGGAGACCCACCGCACCCAGTTCACCGCCGTCCCCTGGCTGCGCGCCCACCTGGAAGCCGAGATCCAGACCTTCCTCGGCGCCACCGAGATGGAACCCGGCGCCGTCCTGGAACGACTGCGCGAGGCCGTCCAGTCCTTCACCGGGGCCCGCCCCGAGGCCGAACGCGGCGACGAGGGCCGCTCCCTCGTCGAACTCGTCCAGACGCCCGAACAGCGCGAGGTGCTGGCCCGGCTCACCGCCGTCATGTCCCTGCTGGAGGGCCACGCCGACTTCGTCATGGACGGCGTCGGCCCCGACGTGGTGCCCTCCGTCGCCGAGATCCGCGAGAAGTTCCAGCAGCGCCGCGCCACCGGCGCCGGTCGCCTCGACGCCGCCCTGCGCAAGCTGCTGGGCCTCGACGCGAAGCTGCGCCAGTACCGCGACGGCGAACGCTTCGTGCGCGCCGTCGTCGGCCAGGTCGGCATGGACGGCTTCAACCGGGTGTGGACCTCCCCGAACACGCTGCCGACCAAGACCGAGATCGCCCGGCCCGCGGACTGGGTGGCGCGGGTGCACGGGAGGGGGAGCGCGGGGAGCGAAGAAAGGTGACGCAGGGGGCGTAAACATGTCGCACTGGGGGAAGCAGCGTCACCCGTCCGAGGGACCGTGGGCCGTTGAAGGGCGTGCGATGCTCGGAGAACGGCTCGGTTCTGTCACCATCGACGCACTCTGAGTGACAACCCGTACTCCCGGAGACCCCACCGCGGGGACCCCGCGGACACCGGGCGACGGACATCGGGGCGCCGGTCGAGCACCGAACAGCGCCGAACAGCGACGAAGTGCACCGAACGAGACCGAACGAGACCGAGCGACACCGAGCGGAACCGGACGGCACCGGACGGAACCGGACGGCACCCCGAGCCACCGGGCCACCGGAGCACCCCCAGCGACACCCAGCGCCACCGAGAACCCCCAGCGCCACCCGAACACCCCCAGCGACACCCCCAGCCTCCTACGGGCATCCGAACTCCACGAAGGGCACCGGACATGGGTCCCCATCCTGCGGTCGCGGCGATACGCCTGGCGGTCCGCCGCGTACTCCACGACGTCCTCACCGACCTCACGGACGTCCCCGACCCCACCGACCGACCGGGCATCCCCGGCTCGCGCACCCCCCGAGGCGCCGCGCCACTCGTCCTCGTCGCCTGCTCCGGCGGCGCGGACTCCATGGCACTCGCCTCGGCCCTCGCCTTCGAGGCCCCCAAGCTCGGCATCCGGGCGGGCGGCATCACCGTCGACCACGGCCTCCAGGCCGGGTCCGACCTGCGCGCGGCCGAGGTCGTCACCCGCATGAGCGCACTCCGCCTCGACCCGGTGGAGTCCGTCGCCGTGCGCGTCGGCCGCGACGGCGGACCCGAGGCCGCCGCCCGCGACGCCCGCTACGCCGCCCTGGACGAGGCCGCCGACCGACTCGGCGCCGCCGCCGTCCTGCTCGGCCACACCCGCGACGACCAGGCCGAGACCGTGCTCCTGGGCCTCGCCCGCGGCTCCGGCATCCGCTCCCTGTCCGGCATGCCGGAGGTCTCCTCCGGCCCCGGCGCACGCACGCGCACCCGCCGCTACCGCCGCCCCTTCCTCCACATCGACCGGCAGACCGCCCGCAAGGCCTGCATGGTCCAGTCCCTGCCCGTCTGGGACGACCCGCACAACATCGACCCCGCCTACACCCGCTCCCGGCTGCGCCACGAAGGCCTCCCCGCCCTGGAGAAGGCCCTCGGCAAGGGTGTCGTGGAGGCCCTCGCCCGTACCGCCCAGCTCTCCCGCGACGACGCGGACGCCCTCGACGCCTGGGCCGCCGACGCCGAACGCGGCGTACGCGACGCCGACGGGCGGCTGGAATGCGCCAAGCTCTACGCCCTGCCCCCGGCCGTCCGCCGCCGCGTCCTGCGCCGGGCCGTGGTCGCCGCCGGCTCCCCCGCCGGTTCCCTCTTCGCCCGACACATCGAGGAAGTCGACCGCCTCATCACCGGATGGCGCGGTCAGGGCGCCATCAACCTGCCCGGCCGCGTCGAGGCCCAGCGCCAGGGTGGCAGACTTGTCATCCGGCAGGGCTGATTGGTGCTGAAACACGGCTGAGTCCTCCGGGGTCACCCCCCGGAGCCCCGGCCGACAACGAAAGTGATGCGGGTGGACGAGAAGGACATGGGCAGCGACCTCCAGTCGGTGCTCATCACCAAGGAAGAGATCGACGCGAAGCTGGCCGAGCTGGCCGCGAAGATCGACGAGGAGTACGCGGGCAAGGACCTGCTCATCGTCGGTGTGCTCAAGGGCGCCGTGATGGTGATGGCGGACCTGGCGCGCGCCTTGTCCACCCCGCTCACCATGGACTGGATGGCGGTGTCCTCCTACGGCGCCGGGACCCAGTCCTCGGGCGTGGTGCGGATCCTCAAGGACCTGGACACCGACATCAAGGGCAAGCACGTCCTGATCGTCGAGGACATCATCGACTCGGGCCTGACCCTCTCCTGGCTGCTGTCGAACCTGGGCTCCCGCGAGCCGGCCTCCCTCAAGGTCGTCACGCTGCTGCGCAAGCCCGAGGCCGCGAAGGTCGCGATCGACGTCGAGTGGGTCGGCTTCGACATCCCGAACGAGTTCGTCGTGGGCTACGGCCTCGACTACGCGGAGAAGTACCGCAACCTGCCGTTCGTCGGCACGCTCGCACCGCACGTCTACGGAGGCTGACGACCCCGGTCGTCGACCCCGCAGATCTCGCCCCCGGGGGAACCTGGGGGCGATCCCCGCCGTTGGAGCATGCGAAGGCGGGTCTGTCAGCCGTCCCATGGGGCCGCGGGTGACAATACAGGGGTACATTCCGAAGAACAGTCTTTACTCACAGCAGCATTTACCTACGGGCAGGAGGGACGGGGTGCCTGGCGCCCCGTATGGATGGACGTGAAGCGATACTTCCGTGGGCCGGTCATGTGGATCGTGCTGGCCGTCCTCGCCGTGGTCGTGTTGATGAACGTCGTCGGCTCCGGCGGCGGCTACAAGTCGGTGGAGACCAGCGAGGTCATCAAGGCGATCAACAGTGGCCAGGTGGACAGCGCCAAGCTGACCACCGGTGACAGCCAGATGATCAAGATCGAGCTCAAGAAGGACCAGAAGCTCGGCAACAACGACGGCACCAAGTTCCAGGCCAACTACATCGGGGATCAGGGCGTCCAGCTCGCCCAGAACCTCCAGACCAAGTACGAAGCCGGTCAGATCCCGGACGGCTACTCCGTCACCCCGGACAAGACCAGCCCGTTCCTGAGCGTGCTGCTCTCGCTCCTGCCCTTCGTCCTGATCGTCGTCGTCTTCCTGTTCCTGATGAACCAGATGCAGGGCGGCGGCAGCCGGGTCATGAACTTCGGCAAGTCCAAGGCGAAGCTCATCACCAAGGACACCCCGAAGACGACCTTCGCGGACGTCGCGGGTTCGGACGAGGCCGTCGAGGAACTCCACGAGATCAAGGAGTTCCTCCAGGAGCCGGCGAAGTTCCAGGCCGTCGGCGCCAAGATCCCCAAGGGCGTGCTCCTCTACGGCCCGCCCGGCACCGGCAAGACCCTGCTCGCGCGCGCCGTCGCGGGCGAGGCGGGCGTTCCCTTCTACTCGATCTCCGGTTCCGACTTCGTCGAGATGTTCGTCGGCGTCGGCGCCTCGCGCGTGCGCGACCTGTTCGAGCAGGCCAAGGCCAACGCCCCGGCGATCGTCTTCGTCGACGAGATCGACGCCGTCGGCCGACACCGCGGCGCCGGCCTCGGCGGCGGCCACGACGAGCGCGAGCAGACCCTCAACCAGCTGCTCGTCGAGATGGACGGCTTCGACGTGAAGGGCGGCGTCATCCTGATCGCCGCCACGAACCGCCCCGACATCCTCGACCCGGCGCTCCTGCGCCCGGGCCGCTTCGACCGGCAGATCGCCGTCGACCGCCCCGACATGCAGGGCCGTCTGGAGATTCTCAAGGTCCACCAGAAGGGCAAGCCGGTCGCTCCGGACGTCGACCTCTCGGCCGTCGCCCGCCGCACCCCCGGCTTCACCGGTGCCGATCTGTCCAACGTCCTGAACGAGGCGGCCCTGCTGACCGCCCGCTCGGACAAGAAGCTGATCGACAACTCGATGCTGGACGAGGCGATCGACCGCGTCGTGGCGGGCCCGCAGAAGCGGACCCGGATCATGTCGGACAAGGAAAAGAAGATCACCGCGTACCACGAGGGCGGACACGCCCTGGTCGCGGCGGCCTCCCCGAACTCCGACCCGGTCCACAAGATCACGATCCTGTCCCGCGGTCGGGCCCTGGGCTACACCATGGTCCTGCCCGACGAGGACAAGTACTCCACCACCCGCAACGAGATGCTCGACCAGCTGGCGTACATGCTGGGCGGGCGCGCGGCGGAGGAACTGGTCTTCCACGACCCGACCACGGGCGCCGCGAACGACATCGAGAAGGCCACCGCCACGGCGCGGGCCATGGTCACGCAGTACGGCATGACCGAGCGCCTCGGCGCGATCAAGTTCGGCGGCGACAACACCGAGCCGTTCCTGGGCCGCGAGATGTCGCACCCGCGGGACTACTCGGAAGAGGTCGCGGCGCTGGTCGACGAAGAGGTCAAGAAGCTCATCGAGACCGCGCACAACGAGGCCTGGGAGATCCTGGTCGAGAACCGGGACGTCCTGGACAACCTCGTCCTCGCGCTGCTGGAGAAGGAGACGCTGAACAAGGAGGAGGTCGCCGAGATCTTCTCCACGATCGTCAAGCGTCCGGCCCGTCCCGCGTGGACCGGCTCCTCCCGCCGCACCCCCTCCACCCGTCCGCCGGTGCTCTCTCCCAAGGAGCTCCAGCTGACGAACGCCGCCAACGGCAGCTCGGCGGGCACGCCCGCCGTGTCGGTGGAGAAGGCCCCGGAGCCCTCCCCGGAGGAGCGCCCGGAGGCCTGATCAGCCCCGGAATGGATGCCGCGCCCCCCAGGTTCTAGCCTGGGGGGCGCGGCACTTTTCGTACGGGCCGCGTGTGCGGACAGGAACGAGGATGAGATGACCGACCCAGTGACCCTCGCGAACGAGGGCACGATCGGCGAGTTCGACGAGAAGCGCGCCGAGGCCGCCGTGCGGGAACTGCTGATCGCGGTCGGCGAGGACCCGGACCGCGAGGGCCTCCTGGAGACCCCGGCGCGCGTGGCGCGGGCGTACAAGGAGATATTCGCCGGTCTGTGGCAGCGCCCCGAAGAGGTGCTGACCACGACGTTCGACCTCGGACACGACGAGATGGTCCTCGTGAAGGACATCGAAGTCATGAGCTCCTGTGAACACCATCTCGTCCCGTTCCACGGTGTGGCCCACGTGGGCTACATCCCGTCGACGGACGGCAAGATCACGGGGCTGTCCAAGCTGGCCCGCCTCGTGGACGTCTTCGCCCGCCGCCCGCAGGTCCAGGAGCGGCTGACCACGCAGATCGCGGACTCCCTGATGGAGATCCTCGACCCGCGCGGGGTCATCGTGGTCATCGAGTGCGAGCACATGTGCATGACCATGCGCGGTGTGCGCAAGCCCGGCGCGAAGACCATCACCTCGGCCGTCCGCGGCCAGCTCCGCGACCCCGCGACCCGCAACGAGGCGATGAGCCTGATCATGGCCCGCTGAGGCCGCCGCCCGGGCCCGTCGGGGCACGGGACGACCGTGGGAGGCCATCGCCGTGGGGCGTGGGCCTCCCACGGTCGTGAGGGGCTTCGTGGACGCCGTAGCGCCGCGTGGGCGGCGTCAGGCCGGGGCGGGGGCCTTGGTGGGGTCTTCGTCCTCGGGGAGCTTCAGGACGTGCTCCAGGAAGAGGGCGGCGGCGATGACGGCGGCGCCCGCGAGGACGGAGCCGCCCGCGTACCAGGCCTGGTCGCGGCGGGCCGGAACGTCGAGGGAGTCGGTCAGCAGGAACACGCCGACGCCGCCGTACAGGCCCGCCACGAGGGCGGCGACCAGGGCGCTGGCCTGGCCGAAGACCACCGCCCGGGCCGCCATCAGCGGCTCCACGCCCTTCGCCCCGGGCCGGCGCTCGCGCTGGGCCTTGAGGCGGGCGCGCAGCGACAGGGCCGTCGCGAACAGCACGACCGCGATCACCGCGAGCACGATCGGAGCGGCCAGCGGCACGCCCGGCAGGGTCCCGTACGCGTTCCACAGCCGGGCGCCCGCCCAGGACAGCACCCCGGCGACGGCGAAGATGCCCGCCAGCAGCCCCGGCCTCAGTTGCTTCACGTGCCCGTTCCCCACTCTCGGTGTCTCGCCGTGAACAGGCTAACGACTACTCCGGCAGGCGGAGTTCCAGGTCCGTTCGCGGCGTGATGCCGCTGCGGCCGAGTTCGGCCAGGAGCGCGGAGACCGGGCCGCGGCCGGGGAGTTCGGCCTCGGGGTCGATGTCGTGCCACGGGGTCAGCACGAAGGCCCGCAGGTGGGCGCGGGGGTGCGGGAGGGTGAGGACGGGGTCGTCGGAGATCCGGTCGGCGTACGAGACGATGTCGACGTCGATGGTGCGCGGCCCCCAGCGCTCCTCGCGGACGCGGTCGAAGGCCTCCTCGATGGCCTGACCCCGCTCCAGCAGGCTGGTGGGCGGCAGGGTGGTCTTCACCAGCGCCACCGCGTTGAGGTACGAGGGCTGCGAGCCGGGCTCGACGCCCCACGGCTCGGTCTCGTAGACGGGGGAGACGGCCTTGACCCGCAGGCCGGGGGTGTCGCCGAGGGCGTCGATGGCGCCCTGGAGGGTGTCCAGGCGGTTGCCGAGGTTCGCGCCGAGCGCGATGACGGCCCACTTGGGGTTGGACAGGGTCACGTCCGCCGCGTCGACGGTCTCCACGACGGAGGCCGGTACCGGCTGGACGGTGGGGTCGCTCTGGGCGTTCAGGCCGTTGTTCATGCGCGGCTCCGGGTGATCGTGATGGTCACGTCGTCGAAGGGGACGGTGATGGGCGCGTCCGGCTTGTGGACGACCACCTCCACCTGGGCGACCGCCTCGTGCTTGAGGCACTGCTGGGCGATCCGCTCGGCGAGGGTCTCGATCAGGTCGACGGGCTCGCCCTGGACCACGTCCACGACCTCCTCGGCGACGACCCCGTAGTGCACGGTCTTGGCCAGGTCGTCCCCGGCCGCCGCCGGACGGGTGTCCAGGTGCAGCACGAGGTCGACGATGAAGGTCTGGCCCTCCTCGCGTTCCCGGGGGAAGACGCCGTGGTGCCCGCGAGCCTTGAGGCCGCGCAGCGCGACACGATCCACGCGAATCACTCCTGCTTTCGTAGGTGCTTGCGGTCCCGGGACTCCCCGGGGCCATGGGCCTAAGCCGAGTGCGGTCGGCGTCGTCCGCCTTCGAATTTACCTGCGACGGACGGTCGACCCCGCGCTTGGGGTCAGTCGGAGGCCTCTTCGTCCTCGTCATCGGAGTCCGTGAGCACCGGAGAACCGTGGTGGGACCACAGCCGCCAGCCGGTCGGTGTGCGTCGGAACACATTCGTGGCGACCACCAGCTGGCCGACGAGGGGGCCGAGCTCGCCGCCGTCCTCGGCGGGGCCGCCGCTGAGGATGTTCTCGGTGCACGTGACCAGGGCGGTGTCGCCTATGAGGGCCACCTTGGTGTCCGTCAGGAAGAACTGGATGTACTCGGTGTGCGACATGATCAGCGCGTACGAGCGCAGGACCTCGCCGCGTCCCGAGAGCACCGGCCAGCCGGGGTGCACGCAGGAGATCTCGTCGTCGAGCCAGAGTGCCGACAGCGCGTCGAAGTCCCCCTGCTCCATGGCCTCGTAGAAGGCCGCGTTGACCTCTTCGACGGCCTCGATGTCGGTACGGCTCACCGTGCCCCTTCCCTGTCTGTCCGGTGGGTCACAGTGCCCCTTCCACGGCGCGGGCCACCCGAACCGCGTCGGCGGTGGCCCGTACCTCGTGCACCCGTACGGCCCAGGCGCCGTGGTGGGCGGCGAGGGCGGAGACGGCCGCGGTGGCGGCGTCGCGTTCGCGGGCCGGTGGCGGGGCGGCGTCGGCGGCTCCGGCGAGGACCCGTCCGAGGAAACGCTTCCGCGAGGCGGCGACCAGCAGCGGGAAGCCGAGGGCGCGCAGCTCGGGGAGGTGGGCGACGAGGGCGAGGTCGTGTTCGGCGTTCTTGGCGAAGCCGAGGCCGGGGTCGACGACGACGCGTTCGGGGGCGATGCCGCCGCGGACGACGGCGTCGATGCGGGCGCGGAGTTCGGCGGTGACCTCGGCGAGGACGTCGTCGTAGACGGCGAGGCTGTTCATGCCGTCGCTGAAGCCGCGCCAGTGCATGACGACGAAGGGCACCTCGGCGGCGGCGACGGCCGGGATCATGGCGGGGTCGGCGAGGCCGCCGCTGACGTCGTTGACGAGGCGGGCGCCGGCGTCGACGGCGAGGGCGGCGACGCGGGCGCGCATGGTGTCGACGGAGACGGCGACGCCTTCGGAGGCGAGGCCGCGCACGACGGGCACGACGCGGCGCAGTTCCTCCTCCTCGTCCACGCGGGAGGCGCCGGGGCGGGTGGACTCGCCGCCGACGTCGACGAGGTCGGCGCCCTGCGCGACGAGGTCGAGGCCGCGTTTGACGGCGGCGGTGGTGTCGAACCAGCGGCCGCCGTCGGAGAAGGAGTCGGGGGTGACGTTGACGACGCCCATGACCGCGCAGCGGTCCCAGTCGGGCAGACCCGTCACCTGGCCCCGGTGGGCGGCCGCGCGGTTGTTGTTCATGGATCCCAGGGTAGAGCCCCCGTTCGGGCCGGTCCCGCCGCGGCCGGGGCGGGACCGCGGGAAGGCGGAGGGCCCGCCCGCGGGTGCGGGCGGGCCCTCCGGGGGTCCTGCGGGGCGTGCGCCGGGCGCGTCAGGCCGCCTGGCACTCGCGTTCGGCCTGGGCGGGGACCTTCGCGGCCACGGTGTCGTGGGCGCAGGTGCGGACCGGCTTGGGGCGGCGGCGGCCGGCGAACAGCCGGGGCAGGGCGAGGGTGACGAAGCCCTCGGCCTGCATCGCGGCGAAGCCGATGCGGGGCAGGTCCCGGGTCTGGCGGAAGACGACGAAGCGGGGCTCCCAGCGGGGGCGGAACTTCGCGTTGAACTTGTACAGCGACTCGATCTGGAACCAGCGGGACAGGAAGACCAGCAGGCCGCGCCACATGCGCAGGACCGGTCCGGCGCCGATCTTCTCGCCGCGGGCCAGCGCGGAGCGGAACATCGCGAAGTTCAGGGAGACCTTCTCGATGCCCAGGCCGGGGGAGGCCTCCAGGGAGGCGACGATCAGCAGCTCGTTCATGCCGGGGTCGGCGGCGCGGTCGCGGCGCATGAGCTCCAGCGACATGCCGTCCTTGCCCCAGGGGACGAAGTGCTGGATGGCCTTCAGGTCGCCGAAGGGGCTGGTGTCGCCCTCTTCGACGCGGTGGGCGGTGGCGATGATGCAGTCGGCGTCGTCGGGGTCGCCGACCCGGCCGAGGGCCATGGAGAAGCCGCGCTCGGTGTCGGTGCCGCGCCAGGCGTCGGCGGCGCCGCGGACGGCCGCGAGCTCCTCCTCGGTCAGCTCGCCGACCCGGCGGACCTTGGTGGTGTAGCCGTTGCGCTCGATGCGCTTCACCATCTGGCGGACGTTGCGCATGGGTCGGCCGGAGAGGGAGAAGTCTTTGACATCGACAATCGCCTCGTCACCCAGCTCCAGGGCGTCCAGACCGGTCTCGCGGGTCCAGACCTCGCCGCCGGTCTCGCTGCATCCCATGACGGCCGGGGTCCAGGAGTGGGCCTTGGCCTCCTCCATGAACCGCTCGATGGCGCCCGGCCAGGCCTCGACGTCGCCGACGGGGTCGCCGGAGGCGAGCATCACGCCGGAGACGACGCGGTAGGTGACGGCGGCCTTGCCGGAGGGGGAGAAGACGACGGCCTTGTCGCGGCGGAGCGCGAAGTGGCCGAGGGAGTCGCGTCCGCCGTGCTTGGCGAGCAGTTCGCGCAGCTTGGCCTCGTCGTCCGAAGTGAGGCGGGCGGCCGGGTGCTCGGGGCGGAAGGCCAGGTAGATGGTGGTGACGGCGGTCAGCATGCCGAGGGCGCCGAGGGAGTAGCCGACGGTCCAGGAGACCCGACCGGCGTAGTCGACGGGGCCCTCGAAGCCGAAGAGGCCGTAGACGACGTGGGTGATCTGCTCGTACAGGCTGGGGCGGCCGACGACCTTGCCCGGGTGCACGTTGACGATGACCAGGCCGAGGCCGATGGAGCCGGCGCTCATCAGGACGAAGTTCGCCAGCGCCTTCCAGCGGCTGCGCGGGTCCGGCAGGGCCTTGAATTCACCCTGGTGGCGTACGAGCAGCAGGAGCAGCACCGCCGCGATGACCACGCCGATGATCGAGTGCCGGTACGCGAACTGCGCCACGGCTCCCGCGGGCAGCAGGAGCACGGCCGCCCGCCAGGCCCGGCGCTTGCGGCGCTTGAGGCCGTGGGCGAGCAGCAGGAGCAGCACGCCGGCGCTGATGGACAGGGCGGCGGCGAAGGGGCCCAGGGAGCCCGGCAGCACCTCGGTCACCGCGTGGATCCTGCTGTGGCGGAATCGCGGGAAGACGCCCGCCGCGATGTCCAGAAGGCCGACGATCATGACGGCCGTACCTACCAGGCCGGGCACGGACTCCGGTCGTGGGCCTCGGACGATTCGAGCGACCCGCTTCGGAACCTGTCCGGACTTATCGCCATCTATCCTGCTAGACATCGCTTCCCGTTGCTCCGCGAGAGATCATGTGGCCGAAGGCCGCGAGAGCCTCCGGAGTGTGGTGCGTCCACTAGGACGACATCGAGGGGGAGGCGGTTCACTCTTCCGTCGGAAAAATCCGGTCCTGCCATCAGAAAGTCGACTGACTGCTCATGGGTCTCACCAGTAATACGGTCCTGGTCCTGGCCATCACCGCCGGTGTGTTGCTGTTCGGGGCGACGGTGTGGTTCTGGCCGAAGCTTTCGGGCCGCACCTGGCGTTCCGTCACCGGCCGGATCGGGCTCCTGCTCGCGACCCAGCTGGCGTTGTTCTCCGCGGTCGGTCTCGCCGCCAACAAGTCCTTCCTCTTCTACGGGTCCTGGGCCGACCTCTTCGGGCAGGAGACGTCGATCGGCAAGGTCGTCGACCACTCGATGAGCAGCAAGGACATCAAGGTCGTCGACAAGCAGAAGCTCGACGTGCCCGGCGGTGCCAAGCCCCAGGTCGGCGGTCAGATCCTGAAGGTCTCCATAACGGGCCAGAAGTCGAAGATAACGAGCCCGGGCTACGTGTGGCTGCCGCCGGAGTACTTCCAGCCCCAGCACAAGGACCAGAACTTTCCGGCCTCCATCGTCCTGACGGGCTACCCGGGCACCGCCGAGAACCTGATCAAAGGGCTGAACTACCCCATGACGGCCTTCAAGCAGGCCAAGCAGGGGAAGATGAAGCCGATGATCCTGGTGATGCTGCGCCCGACCATCGCGCCGCCGCGGGACACCGAGTGCGTGGACATACCCAATGGCCCGCAGACCGAGACCTTCTTCGCACAGGACCTGCCGCAGGCCATCCAGTCGACCTTCCGGGTGGGTGACAAGCCGCAGAACATGGGCTTCATCGGCAACTCGACCGGCGGCTACTGCGCGCTGAAGATCGCCGCGCACCACCCGCAGGTGTTCGGCGCGGCCGCCGGTCTGTCGGCGTACTACGACGCCGCGGACGACGCGACCACCGGCGACCTGTTCCACGGGGACGACAAGCTGAAGAAGCGCGCGAACATCCTCGCGAGCATGGAGGGCAAGAAGCCGGCCGGCACCTCGTTCCTCGTGACCAGCAGCGAGAAGGGCGAGCCGAACCTCGTCGACACGAAGAAGTTCATCAAGCTGGTCAAGGGTCCGGACCGGGTCTCGTCGATCATCCTCGAAAGCGGTGGCCACAACTTCAACACCTGGCGCCGTGAGATCCCGCCGATGCTGGTGTGGATGAGCGGACGCATCCAGGCCTGAGGCCGCGGACGTGGTGCGTGGTGGGGAAGCCGCGCGGGAAGCGAAGCGAAACGAACCGAAGGGTCCGGCTCCGGCCGGACCCTTCGTCGTTCCCGTGGCCCGTGGGGCCGGCGCCCGGCGCCCGGCCGGCTAGGCCTCCTGGAGTTCCGCCCGGCGCAGCGCCCGGTGCACGCCCTCCGGGGTGAGTACGCCGACCAGCGCGCCGGAGTCGGGGTCGGTGACCCCGATGCGCCCCGAGTCCTCCTGGAGCAGCGCTGCCAGTGCCTCGCGCAGCGAGGCCCCCAGGGGCACCGAGGCGGTCGGGGCCGGGGCCGGGGCCGCGTCCGGCGCCGCGAGGTCGGCCGGCCCGACGGGGGTGACCGCGAGGCGCTTGAGGCCCCGGTCGGAGCCGACGAAGGAGGCCACGTAGGGGGTGGCGGGGGCGCCGAGGACCGCCGCCGGGGCGGCGAACTGCTCGATGGTGCCGGCGCCGTAGACGGCGATGCGGTCCCCGAGCCGGACGGCCTCCTCCAGGTCGTGCGTGACCAGCAGGATCGTCTTGCGGACCGTCCGCTGGAGGGCGAGGAACTCGTTCTGGAGCCGCTCGCGCACCACCGGGTCGACCGCGCCGAACGGCTCGTCCATCAGCAGCACGGGCGGGTCCGCGGCCAGGGCGCGGGCCACGCCGACGCGCTGGCGCTGGCCGCCCGACAGCTGGTGCGGGTAGCGGCCGCCGTGCACGTCGGGGTCCAGGCCGACGAGTTCGAGCAGCTCGGCCGCCCGCGCCCGGGCCTTGGCCTTCGGGGTGCCGAGCAGCCGGGGGACCGTCGCCGTGTTCTCCAGGACCGTCTTGTGCGGGAACAGCCCGACCTGCTGGATGACGTAGCCGATGCGGCGGCGCAGCTCGACGGGGTCGGCGTCGGCGATGTCCTCGCCGGCCAGCAGGATCCGACCGGAGGTCGGCTCGATCAGCCGGTTGACCATCTTCATGGTGGTCGTCTTGCCGCAGCCCGACGGGCCCACCAGCGTGACCAGCTCGCCTTCCGCCACCTCGAAGGACAGGTCCTCGACGGCCGTGGTGCCGTCGGGGTAGCGCTTGGTCACGTGCTCGAATCGGATCACCCGACCATCCTCCCCCAGGTGCCCGCCCGGACGGGCGAAGGGTTTGTGAGGGGTGTGTTGCGCGTGTGCGAACGATTCCGGCCAATGCCCGTTCGCGGGGTTATGGTCGTTCCCACGGGCGACGGTGAGCGGGGGTGAGGACGTGGCGGAACGAAACTGCCTGGTGGCGAACGACTGGATCTGTTGGGACTACGTCACCTCCCGGGCCCCGGAACTCACCGACGCCACCCTCGAACACGTCTGGATCACGGCCGCCTCGGTCCTCATCGGCCTGGTCGTCGCCGTCCCGCTCGCGCTGCTGGCCCGTCGCGGTCGCCGCTGGGCCGCCCCCGTGCTCGGCCTGACCACCCTGCTGTACACGATCCCCTCGCTCGCGATGTTCTCCCTGCTGCTGCCGTTCTTCGGACTGTCGGCGGCGCTGGTGGTGACGGGGCTGGTGCTCTACTCGCTGACGATCCTGGTCCGCAACGCGATCGCCGGTCTCGAAGCCGTCCCCGAGGAGGTACGGGAGGCGGCGCGCGGCATGGGCTACGGCCCGACCCGCCTGCTGTGGCAGGTCGAACTGCCGTTGGCGCTGCCCACCCTGCTCGCCGGCGTGCGGATCGCGACCGTCTCCACCGTGGCGCTGACCACCGTCGGCTCCATCGTCGGCAAGGGCGGCCTCGGCAACCTGATCGCCCCAGCCGTCAACAGTTCCTTCAAGGCCCAGGTGCTCACCGCCTCGGTGCTGTGCGTGCTGCTCGCGCTCGTCGCCGACCTGCTGCTGCTCGGTGTGCAGCGGCTGCTGACCCCGTGGACCCGGGGCTCCGGTCGACCCGCGCGGACCGCCGGCGGGTCGGCCGCGACGGCCGTGGCGAAGGGGGCCTGAGAGCGTGGGCGTGCCCGCACAGACCTGGGAATGGCTGACGGACGGGGCGAACTGGTCCGGGGAGAGCGGTGTCTGGCACCGGCTGGGCGAGCACGTCTACGTCAGCGGGATCGCCCTCGCCCTCGCCTGCGCGGTGGCCCTGCCCCTCGGACTGTGGCTCGGCCACATCGGCAAGGGCGGCACCCTCGCGGTGAACATCTCCAACATCGGTCGGGCGGTGCCCGTCTTCGCGGTGCTGGCCCTGTTCATGGTCTCCCCGCTGCGCAGCGCGGGCTACCTGCCGACGATCGTCGCGCTGGTGCTGTTCGCCGTGCCACCGCTTTTGACCAACGCCTACGTGGGCATGCGCGAGGTGGACCGCTCGGTGGTGGAGGCCGCCCGGGGCATGGGCATGTCCGGGCGGCAGCTGTTCTGGCGCGTGGAACTGCCCCTGGCGCGGGACCTGGTGATGACCGGGCTGCGCTCGGGCGCCGTGCAGGTCATCGCCACCGCCACCATCGCGGCGATGGTCGGCCAGGGCGGCCTCGGCCGGATCATCACCGCCGGGTTCAACACGTACGACACCCCGCAGGTGGTGGCGGGCGCCCTGCTGGTGGCGCTGCTGGCCCTGCTGGTGGAGGGCGTCCTGGTGGCGGCGGACCGGCTGCTGCCGCGTACCCCGGCCCGCTGAAGGGTCGGGCGCGCCGGGGCGGCGGGCCGCCGCCGAAGAGTCGTAGAAGGTCGTAGAAGAGTGACCACGTCGAAACGGAGCACCTCCATGAGCAAGACCACGCGCGTCGTCGGCGCGTCCCTGGGCGCGTTGGCCCTGACCGTGTCGCTGGCCGCGTGCGGCGGCGAGAGCCTGGAGAAGGCGAAGGACTCGGGTTCCTCCTCCGCCTCCGCCGCCACCCCGGAGGGCGGCGGCAAGGGCAAGCTGGTCATCGGCGCCGCCGGGTTCACCGAGTCCAACGTGCTGGCGGAGCTGTACGCGCAGCTCCTGAGGAACGCCGGCTACGGCACCTCCATCACCACGGTGAGCAACCGCGAGCTGTACGCGCCCTCGCTGGAGAAGGGCGAGATCGACGTCGTCCCCGAGTACGCGGCCACCCTCGCGGAGTTCCTCAACGCCAAGGTGAACGGGCCGAACGCGCCCAAGGACAAGCCGGTCGCCTCCAGCGACGCGGCGGCGACCGTGGCGGCCCTGGAGAAGCTCGCGGCGCCCCTCGGCCTCAAGGCGCTCGCGGTGGGTTCGGCCGTCGACCAGAACGCCTTCGCCGTCTCGAAGGAGTTCGCCGAGAAGAACAACCTGAAGTCCCTTTCGGACCTCGGGAAGTCCGGGCTCAAGGTGAAGATCGCCGCCGGTGACGAATGCGCCGTCCGCCCCTTCTGCGCCCCCGGGTTGGAGAAGACGTACGGGATCTCCGTCTCCGGGATCGACCCCAAGGGCGTCGGCACCCCGCAGGCCAAGCAGGCCGTCAAGGACGGGGTGGACCAGCTGGTGCTGACCACCACCACCGACGCCACCCTGGAGGCTTACGGTCTGGTCCTGCTGGAGGACGACAAGAAGCTCCAGAACGCCGACAACGTCCTGCCCGTGGTGAACGCCAAGGACGCCGGGAGCCCGGAGGTCGCGGCCGCCCTCGACGCCCTGAACAAGGTGCTGACGACCGCCGACCTCGTCGAACTGAACCGCAAGGTGGACGCCGAGCGCGCGAAGCCGGCGGACGTCGCGAAGGCCTACCTGGAGTCCAAGGGCCTTCTGAAGAAGTAGCTTTCGTGCCGGTGGTTACCGGATTGACGTACAAACGCGGGGTAACCGCGCGGCAAGAGATTGCCGGGCGGGTACCCCACGCGTCGCCCACGCCCTGTAAATTTCAGGCCATGCCCCGTGGACGCCACCGCAATCCCGAGCCCCTGCACCGACTTCTCACGCCGACGGCCGTTGCCGGGGTGTCCGTGGCCGGCGCCGGCGCGGCGTGGCTCCTCGCGGAACCCCTGGCCCTGCGCCTGCTCGTGGCCCTCACGGCCGCAGTGGGCGCGGGCGGCGCCGTCCTCATGCGCTCCTGGGACCGGGCCGCCGGTCGCCGGGTCGCGGAACTCGCGCGCGAGCGCGTCAAGGACGAATGGAAGACCGAGGAGCGGATAGCCGAGCTGGAATCCGATCTGGAGGAGGCCCGCGTCCTGCGGGCCAAGCTCGACGCCAAACTGCGGGCCAAGCGCGTCGAGATCGCCGGCCTGCGCGGCGAGCACGCGGCGCTGCTGCGCCGCTACGCCACGGCGGAGACCGAGCGCGCGAGCGCCCTGGAGAAGCGCCGACTGCTGGAGATCGAGGCCCAGTCGGCCCCGACCGGCGCCCCGAAGGAGCTTCCGGCGGTCTCGCAGGAACGTAACGGCGCCGGCGCGCCGACCGCGGTCGGCTACGCCCGGGCCAACGCGGCCATGGCGGCCCTCGTGCGCAAGGCCGAGGCCCAGGAGGCCGCGAAGGCGGCGCGGGCCGCGGAGGCCGCGGAGCGGGCACGCCGGGAGCCGGCCGACGCCGAGACCACCGCCCCCGGCGGGGCCAAGGACCTTGAGCCCGCCGTGAGCACGGGCACCACCGCGCACGCGCGTCCCGGCGCGAGCCCCGTCCCCGCCCCCCGGATCGCGGCGGCCGTGGCCCCGTACGCCGCCCAGCGCCGGTCCGCCTCCCGCGTCGAGGGCGGCTTCGACTTCTTCGGCACGAAGACGGGCGCGCAGGCCCGCGCCGCGATCGAGTCCGTGCAGAACGAGGACCTGGCGGACGTGGTCGGCGCCGAGGCCCTCGCCGTGCACAAGGCGGAGTCGGCGGGCCACGCCGACGAGCCGGAGTTCAAGCCGGTCACGCCCGAACAGCGGGCGGTGGGCCAGGTCATCGACCTGACGGCCCACGACGAGACCGAGCCGATCGACGTCGTCCACCTGCGCACCGCCATCTCGTAGGACGACCCGTCCCGAAGCGTCCGTGAGGCCGTGCCCCCGCCGGGGGCACGGCCTCACGGGTAGGCGAGGACCAGCAGCACCGCCACCGTCTCCAGCAGCAGTTGCGCGCCCAGCGCCCGGCCGCGCATCCGTCGCGGGGCGGCGAGCGCGGCCACCATCGCCGCCGCGGCCGGCCCGCACAGGGCGAGGAAGAAGGCGGAGGGGAAGGGCGTACAGCCGCCGCGCACCAGGCAGGCGGAGCCGGTCTCGGTGGCCAGCACGGCGATCTTCGCGAGGACGAGCGCCGGCAGGAACAGCACGGCGCCCCACACCGCGTACGCGCCGTGCCGCGCCTGCCTCGGGGGCAGGGGCGGGTCGACTTCGAGCGGGTTCTCGGTGGTCCACATCGGCATGGGGCCATCCTGTCCCGGGCCGTCCGGAAGCGGATCCGTGCGCGTACTCAGACCCCGTACTCAGCCACCGGGCCCCTCGTGCGCCCAGCCCAGCCCCGCTCAGCCCCGCCCAGCCCCGCCCCGCGCCCCGGCCTCAGAACAGCGGCAGTTGACCGGGGTGCGGGCCGAGCACGAAGCCGTCCAGCGTCGGCGCGGAGGCGCCGAGCACCACCCGGGCCCGGGAGCCGGGGCAGGACACCAGGTCGCCGCGCCCGCGACCGGTCGGGGGATCGTGGCGGGCGATCCGCCCGGCCGTCACGGCGCAGTCGCGGCCACAGGAGGGGCAGGCCCGTCGGGGTGAGTGGGACATGCCCCAAGTCTGCCCTGCCGCACGGACATCGACCCGTTCAGCCGTCCGCCCGGGAGGCCACCCAGGCCCGGTGCGCCCGGTCGACGCGGTCCCACAGGGCCGCGCGGTCCTCGGGGCCGAGGTCGTCGAGCTCGCGCCCGAAGACCTCGGCCATCGCGGCGTAGAACTCCTCGGGGGTGGTCAGCTCCCGCGGCTCCACCGCGCCCCCGGCGTCCGCGCGGAACAGCATCCGGCCCATGAGCCGGTCCACGCCCCTCCCGCCGCGCCGCAGCATGACGAAGGACTGCCGGAAGGGGGAGTCGTCGGCGGTGGACAGCCGCAGGTGCTCGGCCTCGAAGTCGGCCATCGCGGCCGGCGCGGAGCGGAAGTTCATCACCGGGAAGGGACCGTCGTCCGTGCGCAGGGTCCAGCCGGCCTCCGCGCCGGCGGCGCCGGCGAGCCGCTCCAGGGAGTACCCGAAGGTCTGGGTCCAGCTGCCCTCGCGCAGCGGCAGCGGCTCCAGGGGCCCGTTGCCGAGGCCGACGTCGACGAACCAGGTCGCGCCGTCGACCCGCACGGTCAGGGTGAGGTGGTCGCCGCTGACGCCGCGCGCGGCGGGGTCCGCGTAGACGCCGCCGAGGTGGCGGGTCACGTCGTAGCCGAGCTCCTCCAACAGGGCCGCGAAGGCGCCGTTGAGGTGGAAGCAGTAGCCTCCGCGGCCGGCGGCGAGGCGCCGCACCGACAGCAACGGGTCGATGCCCGGCGGGCGACCGACCTGGATCTCGGTGTTCTCGAACGGGACCCGCTCCAGGTGGGCGCGCTGGAGCGCGAACAACCCCTCCTTCGAAGGGACTCCGGGCTCGGTGACGCCGATCCGGCGGAGGTAGCCGGCGAATACGTCCGTGTACGTACCAAGGGTCATGGGGGCACCCTAGGACGCCCCCGCGGCGCACCGGTCGGGTTTCGGCCCGGACCGTCAGGTCGCACCCCCGCCCCCGCCCCCGGGACGGGACGGGATGGGGCGTGTCGGGTCGGGGCGGCTACGCGTCGATCACTTGTCGATGTCGCCGACGACGAAGAAGAGCGAGCCCAGGATCGACACCATGTCCGCGACCAACTGCCCCGGCAGCAGCACCGACAGGGCCTGGATGTTGTTGTAGGAGGCGCTGCGCAGCTTCAGGCGGTACGGGGTCTTCTCGCCCTTCGACACCAGGTAGTAGCCGTTGATCCCGAGCGGGTTCTCCGTCCACGCGTACGTCGCCCCCTCGGGCGCCTTCAGCACCTTGGGCAGCCGCTGGTTGACGGGCCCCGGCGGCAGCTCCGCCATCCGGTCCAGGCAGGCCACGGCCAGGTCGAGGGCGTTGTGCGTCTGCTCCAGCAGCACCTCGAAGCGGGCCAGGCAGTCGCCCTCGGTGCGGGTGACGACCTTCAGGACGTCCTGGAGCTCGCCGTAGGCCAGGTACGGCTCGTCGCGGCGCAGGTCGAAGTCGACGCCGGAGGCGCGGGCGATGGGCCCGGAGACCCCGTACGCGTGCACCGCCTCCCGCGACAGGACGCCGACGCCGCGCGTACGCCCCCGGAAGATCTCGTTGCCGTGCACGAGGCGGTCGTAGACGTCCATCCGCGTGCGGACGTCGGCGATGGCCTCGCGCGTGCGGCCCAGCCAGCCGGCGGGGAGGTCCTCCTTGAGGCCGCCGACCCGGTTGAACATGTAGTGCATGCGGCCGCCGGAGATCTCCTCCATCACGGCCTGGAGCTCCTCGCGCTCCCGGAACGCGTGGAAGATCGGGGTGATGCCGCCCAGCTCCAGCGGGTACGAGCCGAGGAACATCAGGTGGTTCAGCACCCGGTTCAGCTCGGCGAGGAGCGTACGCATCCACACCGCGCGCTCGGGAACCTCCATGCCGAGCATCCGCTCGACGGCCATGACCACGCCCAGCTCGTTGGAGAACGCGGACAGCCAGTCGTGACGGTTCGCGAGCATCACGATCTGGCGGTAGTCACGGGCCTCGAAGAGCTTCTCGGCACCCCGGTGCATGTACCCGACCACCGGCTCGGCGCTGACGATGCGCTCGCCGTCCAGCACGAGGCGCAGGCGCAGCACGCCGTGGGTGGAAGGGTGCTGCGGTCCGATGTTGAGCACCATGTCGGTGCTCTCCGCCGCGCCGCCGATGCCGACCGTGGTCTCCGTCATGGCCGCATTCTCGCAGTCCTAGGGTGGGCGTATGGAAATCGGGACGACGGGTGAGACGGCGGGCCCCGTGTGGGTGGGACTGCCCGGTGGGTTGCTCACGCTGCGACGGCTGTTGCTGGTGATCTGGACGGGCTCGCTCGCGGTGGCGACGGGGGTGCTGCTGGGGGTCTTCGCCGGCCCGGTCTGGGCGGCCTTCGGGCTGTTCTGGCTCGCCGTCCTGGCCTGGGGGTGGGTGATGCTCGGGCGGAACTGGCGGTCCTGGCGGTACGCCGAACGGGCCGACGACCTGCTGATCAGCCGGGGCGTGCTGTGGCGGGAGCAGACGGTGGTCCCCTACGGCCGGATGCAGCTCGTGGAGGTCACCTCCGGGCCGCTGGAGCGGCGCTTCGGGCTGGCCTCCGTCCAGCTGCACACGGCCGCCGCCGCGTCGGACGCCAAGATCCCCGGCCTGGTGCCGGCGGAGGCCGAGCGGCTGCGGGACCGGTTGACCGAGCTCGGCGAGGCAAGGTCGGCGGGGCTGTGAGCGGCCCCGGGAACGGCCCGACGGACCAGCCGGGCTCCGGCGCCCCTCCGGCGGACGTCGAGGCGCCCGGCGTGACGGGCGGCGAGGTGCACGGCGTGACGGGCGGCGAGGTGCGGGGTGAGGCGGCAGGCGAGGGGGACGCCGGTGGCGCCGGTCACGGCGGCGGCGTCGAACGCCGGCTGCACGTCCTGACCCCGCTGCGCCGCGCCTGGGTGCCCGTCGCCGCGATCGTCGGCATCCTCATGCAGCAGGGCGAGCGCCTCCAGGAATGGATCGGCCCGATGTCGGTGGGGCTGCGCGTGGCCGCGCTGGCCGCGCTACTCCTCGTCTTCGGCACCTACGGCTTCCTCAGCTGGTGGTTCACCCACTACTCCGTCACCGACACCGAGCTGCGCATCCGCACCGGCCTCGTCTTCCGCCGCACCGCCCACATCCGGCTCGACCGCATCCAGGCGGTGGACGTCACGCGCCCGATCCTGGCCCGGGTCGCCGGGGTCGCCAAGCTGCGGCTCGACGTCATCGGCACCGAGGCGAAGGATGAGCTGTCGCTGCTGGACGAACGCCACGCCGTCGCCCTGCGCGCCGAGCTGCTCGCCCGCGCCGCCGGCTTCACCCCCGAGCACGCCACCGTCGTGGGCCAGGCCCCCGAGCGCAGACTGCTCGCGGTCGGCGTGCGCGACCTGGTGGCCTCCCTGCTGCTGAGCCTCGGCGTGTGGGCGGCGCTCGCGGCCGGCGTCACCGCCTCGGCCGTCATGTGGTGGGTCAGCGAGAGCCTGTGGGTGACGCTGGTCGCCGTGGTGCCGCTGCTGGGCGCCGTGTGGGCGGGCAGCGTCGGCCGCTTCCTCGCCGAGTACGACTGGACCGTCGCCGAGTCCCCCGACGGGCTGCGCCTGGACCACGGGCTGCTGGACCGCGCCCACGAGACCGTCCCGCCCGGGCGCGTGCAGACCGTGCGCATCGTGGAACCGCTGCTGTGGCGGCGCCTGGGCTGGGTGCGGGTCGAGCTGGCGGTCGCGGGCTCGAAGAACGACGTACTGGTCCCCGTCGCCCGCCGGGACGCCGCCCACGCGGTGATCGCCCGGGTGCTGCCCGGCGTGGACCTCACGACCCTGGAGTTCAGCCCCTCGCCGTCCACCGGCTCGCGGTGGGTGGTGCCGGTGTGGTGGAAGGGGTACGGGTTGGCCGTCTCGGACGAGGTGTTCGCGGCTCGGCGCGGGCGCCTGTGCCGGCGTACCGAGATCGTCCCGCACGCCAAGGTGCAGAGCGTCCGCCGCTCCCAGGGCCCCTGGGAGCGGGCCCGGGGCGTGGCCGACCTGCACGTCGACACCGGGGCCAACGCCACCGTCACCGCCCGGCTGCGGTCCGCCGCCGAGGCCTCCGCCCTCCTCGACGCGCAGGCCGCCCGCTCCCGCACCTCCCGCGCGGCGGCCCGCCCGGACCGCTGGATGACCTGACGGCACGACGACCCGCCGCCGGGGTCGGGCGGCGGGTCGGGCGGCGGGGTCGGGGCGCCGGTGGCGGGTCCGGCGGCCGGGGTCCGCTACACGCCCCCGGCGCGGACCAGGCCCGTCTCGTAGGCCAGGACAACGACCTGCACGCGGTCGCGCAGGCTCAGCTTGGTCAGGATCCGCCCCACGTGCGTCTTCACGGTGGCCTCCGACAGCACCAGCCGCGCCGCGATCTCCCCGTTCGACAGGCCCTGCGCGACCAGCAGCATGACCTCGCGCTCGCGCTCCGTCAGCCGCTCGATGTCCTTGTTCTCCGGCTCCGCCGCCGTCGTCGGCAGCATCGGGGCGAACCGGTCCAACAGCCGACGCGTCGTCGACGGAGCCACCACCGCGTCCCCGCTGTGCACCGAACGGATCGCCGCCAACAGCTCCGCCGGCGGGACGTCCTTCAGCATGAAACCGCTCGCGCCCGCCTTCAGCCCGGAGAACGCGTACTCGTCCAGGTCGAACGTGGTCAGGATGATCACCTTCGGGTGCTCCGGCGGCTCACAGATGCGCCGCGTCGCCTCGACCCCGTCCAGCCGGGGCATGCGCACGTCCATCAGCACCACGTCCACCTTCGTGGCCCGCAGCACCTCCAACGCCTCCAGGCCGTCCCCGGCCTCGGCGACGACCTCCATGTCCGGCTGGGCGGCGAGCACCATACGGAAGCCGGTACGGAGCAACACCTGGTCGTCGACCAGCATGACTCGGATGGACATCGGTGATTACCTCTACCTCTTCTTGAGCGGGAGCAGGGCACTGATCCGGAAGCCTCCGCCGGGGCGCGGGCCCGCGTCCAGGGTTCCTCCGACCATACCGATGCGCTCCCGCATACCGATCAGACCGTGGCCGGCGCCGTCCGCGCCGCCGTCCTCGTACAGCTCGTGCGCCGCGCCCCGGCCGTCGTCCTCGACCAGCAGACCGAGCCCGTCGTCGAAGTAGACCAGCCGCACGCTCGCCCTCGCGGCGGGGCCGCCGTGCTTGCGCGTGTTCGTCAGCGCCTCCTGCACGATCCGGTACGCCGTCAGCTCGACCCCGCTGGGGAGCTTGCGCGGGGCGCCCTCCACCTCGAAGTCCACCGTCAGCCCGGCCGCCCGCACCTGCTCGACCAACACCTCGATCTGCTCGACGTCCGGCTGCGGCACGTAGTCCTCGGACTCCTGCGGCTCACCGGTGCGCAGCACGCCCAGCAGCCGCCGCATCTCGGCGAGGGCCTGCCGGCCCGTCCCGGAGATCGTCTGGAGGGCCTCCTTGGCCTGCTCCGGAGCCACGTCCATGACGTACGCGGCCCCGTCGGCCTGCACCACCATCACCGACACGTTGTGCGCGACGACGTCGTGCAGCTCGCGGGCGATGCGGGCGCGCTCGGCGGCCACCGCCACCTGGGCCTGCGCCACGCGCTCCTTCTCCAGCCGCTGGTTGCGCTCCACGAGCTGCGCGTAATAGGCGCGCCGGGTGCGCACCGAGTCGCCCATCACCCAGGCCAACGCGAACGGCACCATCAGGAACAGCGTGAAGATGACGGTGTCACTGCCCTTGTCGACCTGTTGCTGGAAGCGCAGCGCGTACAGCGGGGCGGCCGTCAGGCCGAGGCCGAACGCGATCCGCGACATCCGGCGGGAGATGTCCGAGGCCGCCGCCACCGTGTACAGGATGACCAGCATGGCCAGGTCGAAGGTCTGCACCTGGACGCCGAGGGCCAGCTGGTAGGCGCCGGTGGCGACGGCCAGCCAGAACATCTGCAGCGTCCACTTGCGGCGCAGGGCGATGACCGCCGACAGGGTCAGCACGGGGGGCACGGCCGCGAAGCGCTCGGTCGGGCCGGACGGGTTGTCGACGACGCTCAGCAGGGAGAGCCCGAGGAGGAGGACAGCCCAGAGGGTGTCGACGCCCGTCGGGTGTCTGCGGATGAAGTCGTAGAGGCGCTGCACGTAACCCAGCGTAGGGAACTCGGATAGGTGCTGGAGTCAACCACAGGTGCGATCCCTGTGACGGGGGCGTACTCCGCAAGGTGGAGGGTGAACCTAACCTGTGTGTGATGAGCGCTCAAGGTGAGGTCAGGGGCCCGGTCCGGTGGCGCGGCGCGATGGAGGCCGCCCTCTACGGACCCGGCGGGTTCTACGTGCGCCCCGGCGGCCCCGGACCGGCCGGGCACTTCCGCACCTCCGTGCACGCCTCGCCCCTCTACGCGGCGGCCGTGGCCCGGCTCCTGGAGCGCGTGGACGCGCTGCTCGGGCACCCGGACCGGCTCGACCTCGTCGACGTGGGCGCCGGACGGGGCGAACTGACGGCCGGGGTCCTCGCCGCGCTGGACCCGGACACCGCCGCGCGCGTGCGCCCGTACGCCGTCGAGCGCGCGGCCCGGCCCGAGGGGCTCGACCCCCGGATCCGGTGGGTGCCCGAGCCGCCCGAGGGCGCCGCGGGACTGCTCTTCGCGAACGAGTGGCTGGACAACGTCCCGCTCGACGTCGCCGAGGACGGCCGCTACGTCCTGGTCGCCGCCGACGGTACGGAAACCCCCGGCGGGCCCCTCGACGCCGCCGACCGGGCCTGGCTGGAGCGGTGGTGGCCCGACGGCGTCGGGCCCGGCGGGGGCCGGGCGGAGATCGGCAGGCCGCGCGACGAGGCCTGGGCGGCGGCCGTCGCCACCCTGGAGCGGGGCCTGGCGGTGGCCGTGGACTACGCCCACGCCCGCGGGGCCCGGCCCCCCTTCGGCACCCTCACCGGCTTCCGGGACGGCCGCGAGTGCGCGCCCGTCCCGGACGGCACCCGCGACGTCACCGCGCACGTCGCGCTCGACGCCTGCGCGGGGGAGGGCGCCGTCCTCCTCACCCAGCGCGAGGCGCTCACCGCCCTCGGCGTGCACGGCGGCCGGCCCCCGCTGGCGCTGGCCTCCACCGACCCGGTGGGCTACGTACGGGCCCTGTCCGCGGCCGGGGAGGCGGCGGAACTCACCGCCCGCGGCGGACTGGGCGACTTCGGCTGGCTCGTCCAGCCGGTGGGCGTACCGGTCTGGCCGGGACCCTCCGCGGCGTCCGAGGAGACGGGCACGGTCTAGAGGCGCTTGGCGCTGCGCAGGGTGGTCGCGTAGTAGCCGTTGCCGTCCAGGCGGGAGGTGCCGCCCTTGTCGCCGATGGTGGGGCCGTTGGCCTCCTCCCGGCTGGAGATGAAGACCTTGTGCCCGTCGGTGTCGGTGCCCAGGTAGATGCCCGTGTGGTCCAGACGGTCCTTGGTCCGCGCGTCCAGCTTGAAGAACAGCAGGTCACCGGGCTGGATCACGTCGATGGACGTCGGACGGTCCGCCGCGCCCACCCCCTTGAGGGGGATGACGTCCGTCCCCAGCTTCGAGCGGGCCATGCCGTTCGCGGTGCGCGGCAGGCCGGCGCCCGGGGTGTCGTCGGGTATCAGCGGGTAGCGGGCCCGGTATCCGAAGACGGTGCGGATGAAACCGGAGCAGTCCATCGACCGGTAGCGGGCGGTCTGGGGCTGCTTGGTGACCCCGTTGCGGAAGGTGTACGGCTTGCCGAGGTAGTCGAAGAAGTCGGACTGCTCCAGGCGCAGGTCGTTGCCGGCCGAACCGTTCGGGTTGAGCGGCCCGAAGGAGGCGTCGCCCGCGTAGGCCGTGCCCTGCGCGTCCTTGCGGATCGGGGCCTGGTCGCCGTACTGGAAGGCCATCGCGAAGACGTCGTCCTCCTGGCTGCCGAAGTACTTCGCGAACCAGTCCTTGAACCACGTCTGGTTCTCCGCGCCCTGCTTCCACTCCTCCGGCAGCAGGCGCACCCAGTTCTCGGTCACCACCCGCGACTTGGTGTTGGCGGGTTCGGTGAAGGTGCGGCTGGGACCGGTGAGGGTGGCGGTGCGGGCCCCGTCGGTGAAGGTGGCGAGCACCTGCCCGCCGCCGTCGCGCAGCACCGAACGGTCGGGGCCCTGGAGGCGCTCCCACTTCCGCTCCCCGCCGCGGCCCGCCGTCGGGCCGCCCGCGACGTCCTTCTCGGCGACGATCCGCAGGGCGGGCGACTTGGCCTGCTCCTCGGCGCGCAGCGCGTAGGTGAGGTACGCGCTGCCGGCCAGCAGCGCGAGCACGGTGGCCGTGTGCAGCACGGAGCGCGTGCGGCGGCTCTTCGACGGGGCGGCGGTCATACGGGGCTCCGGGGGGGGGGCGGGGTGGGCGGACGGCGGGCGGTCGGGAGTCGGCGGGCTCGGGGCGGCTCAGGCGGCCGGCATGAAGCCGAGGAGGATGCCGGCGGTCAGCACCACGTACGTCATGAGCGTGGCGCCGCCGGTGGCGAGCAGGGTGGCGCCCTTGGGCTGGCGGACCAGCTGGTAGGCGATCAGGCCGGGCACGATGAAGCCGAGGGTCTGGTTCGTGTAGAGCAGCGGGAACTCCATCTGGAGCACGATCACCACGGTGGCCTGGAGCAGGACGCCGAGCAGGACGACGGCGGCGAACAGGCGCTTGCCGTAGAGGATGACGAAGCGCTGTACGACCAGGGTCAGGACGTACGTCAGGGCGGTGACGCCGACGACGAGCGCGGCCCGCTGGAGGTCCTCCAGGAGGGTCAGCGCCAACCAGCCGGGGGTGATCATGCCGCCGGGGGAGAGGTTGGTCGTGAGGTAGCACAGGAGCGAGAAGAGCAGGCCCAGGGCGATGCCGATCGCTGCGATCTCGGGGGTGAGGACGGCGGGGATCAACGGGGCTCTCCGGGTCGGGGCTGGGGGGTGGGCCAGGCGGGTACGGGGGTCGCGGCTTCGATGCCGTAGGGATCGGCGGCCTGCGGCGGGGGCGGCGGCGGGCCGGCCTGGCCGTACGGCTCCCCGGGCCACGGCCCGCCGTGCGGGGCCGGGGGGTTCGGGGCCTGGGCGTAGGGGGTCCGCGGGTACGGCGGCTGCCCGTAGGGGGGCCCTGCGGGCGCGGGCCGGCCGTGCGGGGCCTGCCCGTACGGCTGCTGCCCGTACGCGGGCTGCGGGTGCGGCGGCTGTCCGTAGGGGGGCCCTGCGGTCGTGGGCTGCGGGTACGGCTGTTGTCCGTGCGCGGGCCGCGTGTACGCCGGCGGTCCCTGCGGGGTGTGCGCGTACGGCGCCTGGACGTACGAGCCCCCGGCGTGCGGGGGTTCGGCGTACGGCGCCTGGGCGTACGAGGCCCCGGCGTACGGGGGTTCCGCGTACGGGTCGTGGGCCGGCGGGGCCGGGTTCGCGGGGGCGGGGGCGCCGGCGCGCGGTTCCTCCGCCGAGTCGTCCGCCGGCAGCTCCGCGAGGTGCTCCAGCAGCACCTCGCCCTGGCCGTGGATGTTGCCGATGGCCACCAGCGAGGAGTCCCCGTCGAGGTGCCCCAGCAGCTCGGCCATGAACTCCTCGCCGTCGCGGTGGTCACCACCGAGGTCGACCGCCCGGTCGCGCCACTCGGCGGGGATGGCGTCGATGGCGCTCTTCGCGGGGTGCCCGATCACGAAGACCCGGTCGGGCCGCAGCTCGGGGACGATCGCGCCCATCTGGCCGTTGCGCTCGACCCGGTCCGGGCGGCAGTTGATCACCACGTTGAGGGGGCGGTCCACGGCGCCCAGGTCCAGCAGCTGGTTGATGTTCATCAGCGTGGACTCGGGGTCGTTCGCCGCGAAGACGTTCGCGAACCGCAGCCGCTTGCCGTCCGGCGTCAGGTACCGCTCCACCGACAGCACGCCCGGGTCCGGCGGGGCGTCGTACATGCCCTTCAGGGCGGTGGCGCGGTCGACGCCGAGCAGCTCGGCGACGGTCAGGGCGATGGCCACGTTCTCCTTGAACGTGAACCAGCCGAAGCCGCGCAGCTCCTCGTCGGAGACGGTGTCGGGGTCGGCGTAGATCAGCCGGCAGTCCCGTGCGTCGGCCTCCTCCTGGAGCACGTGGAAACGTTCCTGCTCGGCGGTGACGCAGATCCCGCCGTGCGGCATCGAGCGCGAGAGCGAGCGCGCGATGTCGTCGAGGGTCGGGCCCATCTCGGCGACGTGGTCCTCGCGGACGTTGCACAGGACGCCGATGGTGGACCGGATCAGCTTCGACTGGTTGATCTCCTGGAGCGCCGGCATGACCGCCATGCACTCCATGACCAGGACGTCGGGCCGGTAGGCGGCCGCCCGGCGCACGATGCCGATCTGCTCGACCACGTTGGCGATGCCGAACTTCCGGTACACCGGCTCCTCGGTGGCGTCCGGGTGGATGAACCGGGCCGCGGTGCCGGTGGTCTTCGCGACGGTGGTCAGGTCGCCGCCGCGCAGGGCGCCCGCGCACAGCCTGGTGATGGAGCTCTTGCCGCGGATGCCGTTGACCAGCACCCGCTGGGGGATCCGCTCCAGGTTGGCGAAGTGCCGGCGCTGCTCGACGATGCCGGCGACGAGCATGACGGCGCAGCCGACCAGCAGGACGCAGTAGAGGAAGAGCACGGGTCAGTTCCTTCCGGCCTCGGCCGCTTCGGCCTGCCTGCGCCGTTGCTGTCGCTGCTGTCGTTGCTGGAGCTGTTGGCGCAGGAGTTCCAGGCTTCGGGTCACGGCGCCCACCTCGTCGTGGTTGCGGGGGAACAGGACCGTGCGGCGGTCGCCGTCCGCGAGGGCCTCGGCCTGGCGGGCGAGTTCGCGCAGCGGGCCGACCACGACGATCCGCAACCAGCCCAGGCAGGCGGCGCCGACGGCGAAGCCGAGCAGTCCGGCGAGGACGGTGCGGTTCTGGAGGCTGTACTCGTGGATGGCCAGGCCCTTGACCGACTGCCGGCTGACGACGGTCCAGCCCATCGGCTTGGCCGCGCCGCCGCCGACGAACGGTGCGGCGGCGGCGATGACGTGGTCGCCGTCCGCGCCGCGGTAGAGGACGCCGCCGGGGCGGGGCGCCATGCCGACCTTGAGTGCGGAGCCCTCGACGAGGGCGTCGAGCCGTGCGTCGTCGAGCTTCGCGAAGGCGCGGTAGCCGCTGTTGGAGGCGATGATCCGGTGCTCGGCGTCGACGACGCGGATCTCGCCCAGGCCGGGCCGGCGCAGCAGCGAGTTGAGGAAGTCGATGCGCAGCTCGCCGACGACGGCGGTGCCCTCGCGGCCGGGGATCTCGGCGGTGGCGACGATCACCGGTTCCTTGCCGTCGCCCTCGTGCAGGGCGATGGGTTCCTTGCGGGGCCCCTTGCCCCCGGCCGCCCGCGGGGAGGCGCCCGCGCGGGCGAGGACCGCGCCGGAGCCGTCCACCACGTAGAGGGAGGAGTAGCGCAGGTGCTCGCGGGCGGTGCGTTCCAGGACGGTGGTCATGTGCCCGGGGTCGGTGCCGGCGTCCATCAGGGAGGCCACGGACAGCAGGTCGGCGTGGCCCTCGTTGAGGGCGCGCCGGATCCGGTCGTTGAGGGTGTCGGTGCGTTCGCGCTGGTCGTTGACGAGCTGCTGCGGTACGACGACGTCCTCCCCGGCCCGGTTGACGAGCAGGCCCAGCGGCACGCACCAGGCCAGCAGCAGCACCCCGCACAGCGCGAGGAGCGTACGGGCGCCCACGCGGCGCCTGCGGCGGGGCCGGACGAGGGGGGCGGGGGCGCCGTCGCTGAGGAGTTGGACGCGCAGCCGCTCCAGGGCGCCGGCGATCCGGGCGGCCTCGGCGCCGCGCGGTACGGGCACGGGCCGGGTCAGGGCGCCCGCGGTGAGCCGTCGGCTCTCCAGGAACAGGGCGATCAGCGGGCGCTGCACGGTGGTGACCAGGAGGGCGATGGCCAGGCCGCCGACGAGGAGGAGGGCGCCCGCGAGGGCGAGTCCGGCGAAGGCGTCGGAGGTGCGGGCGGGGTTCTGGGCCACGTTGACCATGGCGACGACGGTCAGGCCCAGGCGGGAGGCGTCGGTGGCGACGCCCGCCTCGGGGCCGGCGAGGCGGGCGTAGCCGGCGGCGGCGCGTTCGCCGCCCCACTGGCCGCCGGTGAGGCTGCCGCTGACCCCGAGGAAGCCGCCCGAGCCGGGCTCCTTGGCGGTGAGGGGGTGCGCGGAGGCCTTCTTCGCGGCGGTCTTCGCGAAGGAGGCGAGCTGTTTGGTGTCGCGTTTGACGTCGGCGCGCTGGAGGTCGGTGAGGACCATCTCGGGCTCGGGGATGCCGTCGTCGCTGAGGACGGCGCCGTCGGGGCCGACGACGGCGATGGCCCGGAAGTCGCCGAGGCTGATGCCGGGGAAGCGCAGGCTGCTGGAGGCGACGAGCAGTTGCTGCGGCTGCCCCTCCCAGGAGAGCAGCGAGAGGGTCAGCAGTCGGGTCTCGCCGTTGGCGAGCTTGACCATGCGGGGGGCGAGGCCGCCCTCGCCGACCAGGGAGGCGCGGTCGATGGCGGTGAGGGGGAGGTTCTCGCCGCGGGCGGCGAGCAGTCGGCCGGAGGCCACCTCGACGACGGCGGTGCCGCGCCACTTCTGGTAGACGCTGCCGATGCGGTCGAGGACGGCGTCGGGGGCGACGGGCTTGCCGGCGGAGAACAGCGAGGCGGCCCGGTCGAGGTCGGTGACGCTCTCGTCGAGGGAGGCGCGCAGGGCGATGGCGCCGTCCTCGGCGAAGTGCTGCTGGGAGGTGAGGACGGCCTCGGGGAGGCGGTCCTCGCGCAGGGTGCCCAGGCTGAACGCGGTGAACCCGGCCAGGACGAGCAGCAGGACCGACAGCACGGTGATCGGCGGTCGGATGCCGCCGAGCAGGGACATGTCGGCCCTGCGGCGGGCCTTGCGTCGCCGCTTGGGGGGAGTGGCGGCCACGGGGGGTCCTTCCTGGCGGGGAGGTGAGGGGGAGCGCGGGCGTCGTACGGGTCGTCCTGCGTCCGGGTCGTCCTGCGTTCGGGCGGGGCGCGTCGGCGGGAGCGGCCGGCGGGGGCGGGCTGCGGGGGCGGGCTAGTCGGGGAGCCTCTTCAGGGGGGCCAGCCCGTCCTTGGCGCCGCCGCGGTTGAGCATGGTGCCCTCGGTGCGTTCGAAGGCCAGTCGGTAGCGGGCGCGCTGTTCGGGGAGCAGCGAGGTGTTGCCGCGCAGGGCGTCGGCGACGTCGACCAGGCGGTGGTCGCGCAGGGGCTTCGGCGCGCCGGCGGGCAGGTCGGATCCCGGGGTGCTCTCGGGGTCCGGCGGGATGTCGGTGAAGGTGGGCACGAAGCGGGCCGTCACGTCCCAGCGGCCGTTCTTCTCGGCGAACTCGAACCAGCCGATGGCGCCCTCCTCGGTCAGTCCGCTGGGGACGTCGTGGCGGGCGAGCTGGTTGCCGAGGCCGTAGGCCACCCAGATCGGGCCCACCTTCTCCATCGGCTGGACGACGTGCGCGTGGTGGCCGATGACCAGGTTGACGCCGGTCTCCTCGGCGATCCTGCGGGCCAGTTCCAGCTGGGGGTTGCTGGGGTTGGGCTGGTGCTCGCGGCCCCAGTGGATCGAGAGGATCACCACCTCCGCGCCGGCGGCGCGGGCCTTCTTCTCGGCGGAGGAGATGGCCTTGAAGTCGGTGAGGTTGGCCAGCCACGGCTTGTCCTTGGGGACCTCGCGGCCGTTGAAGCCGAAGGCGAAGGAGAGCTGGGCGACCTTGACGCCCTTGACGTCCAGGACGAGCGGCCTGGCGGCCTCCTCCTTGTCGCGGGCGGAGCCGGTGTGGCGCAGGCCCTCGCGGTCGAGGGTGTCCAGGGTGCGGTACACGCCCTCGGGGCCGTGGTCGAGGGTGTGGTTGGAGGCCGTGGAGCAGGTGTCGTAGCCGACGTTCTTGATCGCCTTGGCGATCTGCGGCGGAACGAGGAAGTCGGGGTAGGTCTGGAAGGGGCCGTTCGGCTGTCCCAGGACCGGCTCCATGTGGCAGATGCCGAGGTCGGCCTTGGCGACGACCGGCTTGATCCCCGCCATGATCCGGTCGAAGTCGTACCCGGTGCGGCCGGAGGCCTGCGCGTCGCGGGCGGCCTGCTCGGTGAGCTGGGGGTGGATGAGGATGTCGCCGGCGGCGGCGACGGTGAACGAGCGGTTCTTGCCCGTGGCGGGGCGCCCGGGTTCCGGGGCCGCCTCGCCGAGGGGTCCGCAGCCCGCGAGCGCGAGGACCGGCGCGAGGGCGAGGAGCGCGGCGAGGGTCCGGGTGCGGACCTGTCGGGTGGGGCTCGTTTTCACTGGGCTATTTTCAGCCAATGATGAAGGCGGAGCCGACGAAGAAGATGATGATCATTGCGGTGGCTTTCGCCATGATCATTACGGTGGTGCTTTATGTGGCATTTGCACCGTCTCATTCTTCGGAAAAGGGACCTTCACCTTCCGTTTCTGCCTCGAAAATCACTCCGGACCTCATGGAAAGGGTGACTGGATTCACCTCCGGTTTTGGTTCGAAGGGCGGCTATCGAGAGCCCTCGAAGAAGGAGAGAGTGGCCCTCGTCGCAGGGGTCGCGTCCCTTTTCGACGGAAATGTCGACATGGCTCGTTCTCGACTGTCCGAGGTGGACTACCGCCTCGACACCTTCACCGACACCGCCTCCGGACGCCGCTACGCCGAGGTCTCCGACGCCGCCGTCCCCGCCGGCCGTACCGCCCGCGGCTGGGGCCGGATCTACGTCGACCTCGCCGGCCCGCCGCACTGGTCGGTCCAGGTCCCCCACCCCCAAGCCGACCGGTACACCGAGCGGCTGGGCGCCGAGGTCCTGCGCGGCGCCCCCGGCGGGGTCATGGTCCTGGCCGGCGCCCACCGCAAGGCGGCCTCCGGTGGGGGCGGGGCCGCCGGCGCGGGCGCGGAAGGGGACGGCGAGCGGGAGGGCGAGCGCCGGCCCGAGGACGACCCCGCGGACATGGCCCACCGCACCGACTCCGTCTTCCACGCCGTCGTCGCCGAACTGACCCGCCGCGGCCTGCCCGGCATCCAGCTCCACGGTTTCGCCGACTCCTCGGTCCCCGACACCGGGGCCGTCGTCTCCACCGGCGCCGGCGACCGGGCCGCCGCGGAGGCCGCCGGCCTGGCCGCCGCGCTGGAGGGCGAGGGCGTCACCGTCTGCCGCGCCCGCGACACCTCCTGCCCGCTCGCCGGCCGCACCAACGCCCAGGGCCGGCTCGCCGCCGAACACGGCACGCGCTTCCTGCACCTGGAGCTGTCCCGGTCCCTGCGCGCCCACCCCGACCCGCGCGCCGGCGCCGCGCGCGCGATCGCGTACGTCACCGAGGGCTGGGCCGGCCGGGCCTGAGGGGGAACGGCCGGGGAGGTACGGCCCGGGAGGTACGGCCGGGGAGGAACGGACCGGGAGGAACGGCCGAGGGCCGGATCCCCGGGTGGGGAGCCGGCCCTCGACTGCTGCGGGAACGTTCCCGCGGTAACCGCGGGAGCGACCGTACTGCCTACTGCCTACTGAAGGACGCCGTCGTGACCCTCGTGCAGGCCACCGCCGCTGCCCGAGCCGCCCGTCGGCTGCGACGGCGGGACCGGCTGCGACAGCGGGGCCAGGTCGAAGGCGTAGTGGCCGACCGCGTTCGCGATGACGTCGACGTTGATGTCGAGCGCCTTCTGGTCGATGTTGTTGATGTCGTCGCCCTTGCCGTGGTAGTTCACGTCGTACGCGACACCCGCCTGGCCGCCGAACTTCGCGGCCTGCTCGGCGGTCTTGATGCCCTCGGCACCCGTGAACGTACCGCCCGCCGGAATGCCGGACGCGATGAACGGGCCGTAGTCCGAGCGGCCGGAGAAGTCCGTGCCCTCGTGCGGGATCTTCTGCGAGTCGAGGAAGTCGGTGATCCCCTTCTCGATCTGCGCCGAGCCCTCCGGGCCGGGGCCCGAACCGACCTTGTCCGAGTCGTCGCCGTCGTAGACGAAGTACGCGGAGTTCGGCGAGGCGATCATGTCGAAGTTCAGGTACAGCTTGATCTGCTTCTTCTGGTCCTCGGTCAGCGAGCCCACGTACGCCTCGGAGCCCAGCAGGCCGAACTCCTCGGCCGACCACCAGCCGAACTTCACCTTGTTCTTGATCTTCGACTGGCTGCTCGCCAGGCGCTGCGCGACCTGGAGGATGCCCGCCGAACCGGAACCGTTGTCGTTGATGCCCGGACCGGCCGCGACCGAGTCCAGGTGCGCGCCGAGGAAGACGGTGTTGTTCTCGTCGCCGCCCTTCGTCTCCGCGATGACGTTGTACGTCTTGCGGTTCTCGCGCTTCTCGCGGATGTCCAGCGTGATCGAGACCGGACCCGCCGCCGCCTCCGCGGCCAGCTTCTCGCCGTCGGCCTGGGAGATGCCACCGGTCGGGACCTTGCCCGCCGTCGGGTCGCCGAGGGTGCCGTTCAGGGCGCCGTCGGTGTTGTTGTAGATCACCGCGCCGACCGCGCCGGCCGCCGCCGCGTTCAGCTGCTTCACGGCGAAGGTGCAACCGCCGCGCTTGACCAGGGCGATCTTGCCGGTGAAGGCACCCGCCGCGAAGTCGCCGGGCTCGCAGCCCGTCGTCCCGTCGGCGTCGACCGGAGCGACCGCGACCGGAGCGGTCACGCCACCCTCCGGGCTGTTGCCCGTGTACGTCATCAGGTGGATCGGGACGTCGCGCCCGCCCGCCCCGTTCACCTTCAGGCTCTCGGCGAGGGTCTCCACGTAGACGAACTCGAACTCGTTGCGGGTCACCTTGTAGCCGGCGCCCTTCAGCACCGCCTCGACGTACTGGGCGGACTGCACGTGCCCCTTGGAACCCGCCACGCGGTTGCCGTTGTTGTAGTCGGCCAGCGACTGGAAGACCTTCAGGTGGTTGTAGGCGCCCTTGCCGGTCGCCTCCTTGACCAGCTTCTTGGCCAGGGCGTCACCCCGGGCGGCATCGCTCTGCGGGCTTCCGGTGGCGCCCGCAGGCCCCGCGAGGAGCAGCGGGGAGACGATGGCAGCGGCGGCCAGGGCTGCCGTGGCTGCGGCTATACGGCGAGAGGGCATGAAGGTCCTTTCACAGCAGGTGCGCGAAGAGCACGGTGCGTGGGGGAGTGGTGGGCCGCACGTTAGGCATCAATCGGCCGTACGCGCCAGGGTTTTCACTGCTTCCGGTTTGTGAAATCCGGATATCGGTGCCTACGCGCCGGCGAATTTCGGCCAACGTCCGCCCAACGTCCGCAGGCCGGAGACCCCGCGCGTGACACGTGCCGAAACGCCGCCGGCACACCGGCCGCGCCCGATTCAGCGCAGAATGCCCTCGATGAAATCGGTGCCTATTCGGGCCACCACGGACAGATCCAACTGATGCTGCGTATAGCGCCCCTGACGGCGCGTGTGCAAAAGCCCCGCCTTCTTCAACACGGCCAGGTGCCGGGACACCTCCGGAGCCGAGATCCCGAGCACCGTCGCCAGCTCGCTCGTCGTGTACGGAGCCCTCGCCAGACTGCGGCACAACATCATCCGCATCGGGTGCGCCAGCGCCTCCATGCGCCGCTGCATCAACTCCACCGACCCCGCCCCCAGCGCCGAGGCCGGCGCGGGCGAACTCAGCGGATAGTGCACCACCGGCCGCCACGCGGGCGCGTGCAGCACCAGCAGGTGCGGCCAGCCGAAGTTCGTCGGCACGAACACCAGCCCCGACCCGATCCGCGGATCCGTCGCCGTGGCCTGCCCGTTCACCATCTTGTCCACGGTGATCGTCGTGTGCGCCTCGTCCACCGTGAGCGCCGACGACACCTCCTTCAACGCCGCCGGCAGACCCTTGCGGCGCAGCACCTCCGTCTTGTGCCGGGCATCGGCCGACTGCCGGGGCTCGATCCCCCGCCACGTCTCGGCGAAGAACGCCTCGTCACAGTCCTCCAACAGCCTCCGCATCCACACCCGCACCGCCTGAGGCTCGTCCAGCAACCGCAGCGAGAACCGCAACTGGCGCGGTCCGCGCGCCGCCGCCACCTCCAACGCCTTGGCGCGCGCCGCCGGATCCGACAGCGGGGAAGGACCGCCGCCCTCGTTGTAGAGCGCCAGCCAACAGTGCTCCAGGGCCGCCATCACGAACCGCTCGTCGTCCAGCCGGTCGAGTACGTCGAGCTCCTCGGCCAGCGTCGCCGCCGGCCGCCCCGTACCGCCCGGAACCCCCGCGAACGCCATGAAGACGTCCGAGAAGGAGCTACGCCACATGAAGTCCGCCTCCAGCAGGCGGTCCGCGAGACACGGATCGAGCGAGGCTTGAGTGGCGCTCGTCCAGGAGTGCAGCTCCGGATGGTGCGCCGGCTGCGAGAGCGCGTGCAGCGCCATGCAGAGCTCGGCGAGGGGCGACGGCGCGAAGCCGATCCGCTCCGCGGGGAGCCCGGCGATGTCGATGGTGACGCTCATCGCCCCATCATCACCCGCCGCGCGCGAGGACGGGAGATCGGGTTGCGCCGCAGGTGGGAGGCGACGATTGACGGGGACCGTCAATCGTCGCGCCCGGCGCCGCCGGCAGGTTCAGGGTGGACGCATGACCGCCATCGAGCAGTACCTCATCGACACCTACCGGGCCGCGCAGCACCAGAGCCCCATGCCCCCGCCGCCGGGCCGCGACGACGTCGCCACGCTCCGCGCGCTGCGCACCGAAGCCCGCTTCCGCGCCGTCCTCGACGGCCGCCCGGCCACCCACCCCTGGCGCGCGGCCCTCCACCGCCTCCTGCACCCGGCGCGGCCGTGCTGAGGCGGGTCGGGGGGCGGCGGAACACCGCGGGGCGGGGTCGGGGAGGTGCTGGGGGTTTCCCGTCAGTCTCATCGTCTCTCCGGGGCGGGCCGGGCCCTCAAGGGCGCTCACTTCGTTCGCGTCGCTTCGCGATGGCCTTCGGCCACCCTTGACCGCCCGTCCCGCCCCGGACAAACGAAGACTGTCGGGAAACCCCCGAAAGAACGGCCACGGGGCAGGGAAGGGACGACCCCGCATCAGCGACCAGCGAGCGGCCATCCCACGGGCCCACCGGGCATCGGGCACTCACAGCCCCTTTCGGGACCGAGCCCACGGCCTACCTGCACGAAAAGTCGACGAGACCATCCCCCGGAGCAACCGAGCGCGACAGATCGCTACGCGCTCCTCATCGCTTGGCGTCCGCCGGCCGTCTGGGGTCAATACCTCCACTCCAGGACGATCACGGAGGTCCGGGAAGCGGGCAGGCGTTTCAGATCACCACGTTCGTGGGCTCGACGTTGGTGACGGCGGTGGTGAATTCGCGGCCGTTCCGTCCACGGATGTACGCCCAGTGCCACCCTGTGTGACGAGGTAACCGCGCCCAACCCCTCCGCGAGTACCGTGGAAGGGTCGGAGAAGCATGCAAGTCATGCACCTGTGGGGAGAGTTGCTCATGGCGCGACGCTCACGTCGGCGGCGGAAGCGGCCCCCGTCGCCGGACCGCGCCTCGTCGCCTTCCTGCGGGGTCAGCAGGCCCACGCAGCGGCGATGGTCGGTGACAGGCGGCAGGCGTTCACCCGACTGCGGGAGGCCGAGGAGGCCCTCGCCCGTGCCGACGACCGTCGGGAGTCCATCGGGGGCTACGACCGGACCGCGTACCTGTTCCACGTCGCCCACGTGCTGAACGAGACGAAGGACGTTCCGGGCTCCGTCCGTACGCTGCGGGAATCGATCCGGGTACAACCGCCCCAGGAACGGCAGGGCCGTCTCCACGCCTATGGGCTCCTCGCGCAGAGGCAGCTGTCCATCGGGCACGTGGAAGCGGCGTGCGAGTCGTGGGGCCGCTTCCTCGACGAGTACGAGGTGTTGTCCTCGGCACGCGGTGACGAGCACTTCGAAGTGATGACCCTTCGGCTCCGCCCACACCGCAGCGTCAGGGCCGTACGAGACCTCCAGGAGCGGGCCCACCTCATCGGCACGCTCAAGGGCTAGGAGCCACAGGGTGTGACCGGCCCAAGACGGCGGTCGGACGCCGAGACGTGAGGAGCGCGTAGCGATCTGTCGCGCCTGCCTGCTTCCCGGACCTCCGTGATCGTCCTGGAGTGGAGGTATCGGCCCAAGACGGGCCGGCGGACGCCGAGACGTGAGGAGCGCGTAGCGATCTGACGCGCTCGGGTGCTCCGGGGGACGGTCTGGTCGACTTTTGGTGCGGGTAGGGCCTGGGTGGGGTCCCGAAAGGGGCTGTGAAGGAGGTCGCCCGGTTGAGGCTCCTCGCCCGGGAGGTCGAGGGTCGCTGATGCGGGGGAGATCGCCTCCTGCCCCGTGGCCGTTCTTTCGGGGGTTTCCCGACAGTCTTCGTTTGTCCGGGGCGGGACGGGCGGTCAAGGGTGGCCGAAGGCCATCGCGAAGCGACGCGAACGAAGTGAGCGCCCTTGAGGGCCCGGCCCGCACCGGAGAGACGATGGGACTGACGGGAAACCCCCAGCCCGTTCCCGACACCGCCCGGCTCGGGTTCGGCTCTACACCCGGTCCAGGAAGTCTCGGACCGCCGTGGCGACGTCCTGGGGGGTCCAGGTCAGGCCCGGTTCGGTGATCGTCAGTTCCGTGACCGCGCAGCCCGGGGGCCCCTGGGCGTGCCAGCGGCGGAACAGGACCGTGCCCGTCTCCTCCGCCAGGCGTACGGAGGCCTCCGTCAGGCGGTCGGCCTCGTACGGCAGCCACACCTGGAACTGGTGCGTGTGCGGGACCTCCGGGTGGACGCGGAACCACGGCACGCCGGCCCGGGTGAGGGACTCGCGGAGCGCCGCCGCGACCGTCCGCGCCCCCGCGACGTACTCCGGCAGGCGCGGCAGTTCCCGTTCCAGCCCGGCCAGCGCGGCCAGGGCCTGCGGGAACTGCCGGAACACCTGGCCGCCGTAGCGGTGGCGCCACACGCGGGTCTCCTCCACGAAGGAGCGGGGTCCCGCCAGGGCGGCTCCGCCGATCCCGCCGAGCGACTTGTAGAAGGAGACGTAGACCGAGTCCGCGAGTCCCGCGATCCGATCCAGCGGGCGGCCGAAGTGGACGGTGGTCTCCCACAGCCGGGCCCCGTCGAAGTGGACGACAGCGTCGCGGTCCCGGGCCGCGGCGACGACGTCCTCCAGCTCCTCCCACGTCGGCAGCAGGAACCCGGCCTCGCGCAGCGGCAGCTCCAGCATCAGGGTGCCGAAGGGTTCCGCCGTGCCGGTGACCTCCTCGGCCGTCGGCGGTCGGGGTTCCGTCGTCGGATGGGTGGTGCGCAGCCCCGACACCACGGACAGGGCGTCGCCCTCCCACATCTCGGGGTGGCTCATGGGGTGGAGGGCCACGACGGGGTTGCCGGTGCGGCCCGCCCAGCAGCGCAGGGCGATCTGCTGCGCCATGGTCCCGGTGGGGAAGAAGGCGGCGTCCTCGGTGCCGAGCAGGTCCGCGACCCGTCGTTCGAGTTCCGCGACCACCCCGTCGCCGTAGAGGTCGGGGGAGGCGTCCGGGTCGTGCGGGGTCCGGGTCAGGTCCGCCAGCAGCTCTCCCAGGGTGGGTTCCAGGGGGCCGCGCGTCAGGGTCCGCTCGGCCGCGCGCCAGGCCGCGACCAGCCGCTTTCCGTGTTCCTCGTCATCGGTCATGGAGTCGATCATGCCGCCGGCCGCGGGTCGGCGGTACCCGGCCGCCACCGGCGGGCCCCGGGCCCCAGGAGCTAGCATGGCGGCGTATCGTCCGGTACCCCCCGCGGACTGGAACGGAAGGCATTCCCCGCGTGAACGCACCCCATGAGACGGAGCCCCGGGATCCGTCCGGCCGTCCTGCCCGGCTCGCCGTCGGCGTCGTCGGGGCCGGTCGTGTCGGCCCGGCGCTGGCCCTGGCGCTCCGGCAGGCCGGTCACCACACCGTCGCCGTGTCCGGCGTCTCCGAAGCCTCCCGGCGCCGCGCCGAGCGGATGCTGCCCGACGTGCCGCTGGTGGCGCCCGCGCAGGTGCTGGAGCGGGCCGACCTGGTGCTCCTGACCGTCCCCGACGACGCGCTGCCCGGGCTCGTGGAGGGCCTGGCGAACACCGGGGCCGTCCGGCCCGGCCGGCTCCTCGTGCACACCTCCGGCCGCTACGGGACCGCCGTGCTGGACCCCGCGCGCCGCGCGGGCGCCCTGCCGCTGGCCCTGCACCCCGCGATGACCTTCACCGGTACCGAGGTCGACGTGCAGCGCCTCGCCGGCTGCTCCTTCGGGGTGACCGCCCCCGAGGAGCTGCGGCTGGCCGCGGAGGCCCTGGTCATCGAGATGGGCGGGGAGCCCGAGTGGATCGCGGAGGAGAACCGTCCGCTGTACCACGCCGCTCTCGCCCTGGGCGCGAACCACCTGGTCACCCTGGTCGCGCAGGCCATGGAGCTGCTCCGGAAGGCCGGCGTCGGCCACCCGGACCGGATGCTCGGTCCGCTGCTCGGCGCGGCCCTCGACAACGCCCTGCGGTCCGGTGACGCCGCGCTCACGGGGCCGGTGGCGCGCGGTGACGCCGGCACCGTCGCCGCGCACGTCTCGGAGCTGCGCAAGCACGCCCCGGCCACCGTCTCCGGGTACCTGGCGATGGCCCGTACCACCGCCGACCGGGCCCTCGCCCACGGCCTGCTGAAGCCCGAACTCGCCGAGGACCTGCTCAGCGTCCTCGCCGACACCGTCGAACCGGAGGGTGGCGAGCGATGACCGGCCCGCTCCTGCTGAACACCGCCGAAGAGCTCCACGGGCTCCCGCGCGCCGGCCGTCGCGCCGTCGTGATGACCATGGGCGCCCTGCACGAGGGGCACGCCACGCTCATCCGCGGGGCGCGCGAGCAGGCCGGGCCCGACGGGCAGGTCGTCGTCACCGTCTTCGTCAACCCCCTCCAGTTCGGGGCGAACGAGGACCTCGACCGTTACCCGCGCACCCTGGAGGAGGACCTGCGGATCTCCGCGGCGGCGGGCGCCGACGCCGTGTTCGCGCCCTCCGTCGACGAGGTGTACCCGGGCGGCGACCCGCAGGTGCGGATCACCGCCGGACCGATGGGCGGCCGGCTGGAGGGCGCCACCCGGCCCGGGCACTTCGACGGGATGCTCACCGTCGTCGCGAAGCTGCTCCACCTCACCCGCCCCGACCTGGCCCTCTTCGGTCAGAAGGACGCCCAGCAACTGGCGCTGATCCGGCGCATGGTGACCGACCTGAACTTCCCCGTCGAGGTCGTCGGGGTGTCCACGGTCCGTGAGGAGGACGGGCTCGCCCTGTCCTCGCGCAACCGCTACCTGTCGACGGCCGAACGCCGCACCGCGCTCGCCCTGTCCCGGTCGCTGTTCGCGGGCCGGGACCGGCTCGCCGCGCAGGCCGCGCTGCGGGCCCGTGCCGAGGCCGCGCCGGCCAGTGACGAGCGGGCCACCGCCCTGGCCCGGCTGGGCGAGGTCCGGGCCTCCGCCGACGCGCACGCCGTGTCCGCCGCGAGCCGCTGCCTGCCGGACGCCGTACGGGCCGCGGCCCGGCACGTCCTGGAGGAGGCGGGCCGGCACGATCCGCCGCTGGCCCTGGACTACCTGGCGCTGGTCGACCCGCGCGACTTCACCGACGTGGGGCCCGACTTCACCGGACACGCCGTCCTGGCGGTCGCCGCGAAGGTCGGCGCGACCCGGCTGATCGACAACATCCCGCTGGAATTCGGAGCACACGCGTGAGCACCACAGGCAGAGGCAGCACCCCGGCGAACGGCAGCGGCGGCGGCATCGACAGCGGTGCCGGTACCGGCTCGGGCTCCGGCGGCTCGGGCTCCGGCGGCTCCGCCACGGGCGGCACCGGCATACGCCTGCACGCCCCGGCGCCCGGCTGGGCGCTCGACGCCGACGTCGTGGTCGTCGGTTCCGGCGTCGCGGGCCTGACGGCGGCGCTGCGCTGCGCCGCCGCGGGGCGCCGTACGGTCGTGGTGACCAAGGCCCGTCTCGACGACGGCTCCACCCGCTGGGCCCAGGGCGGCATCGCGGCGGCCCTCGGCGAGGGCGACACCCCCGAGCAGCACCTGGACGACACCCTGGTCGCGGGCGCCGGCCTGTGCGACGAGGCGGCCGTGCGGCTCCTGGTGACCGAGGGCCCCGGCGCCGTCCACCGGCTCATCGAGACCGGCGCCGTCTTCGACACCTCCGCCGAGACCGGGGAGATCGAGCTGACCCGGGAGGGCGGCCACCACCGTCGGCGCATCGCGCACGCGGGCGGTGACGCCACCGGCGCCGAGATCTCCCGCGCCCTGGTCGACGCCGTCCACGCGGCCGGCATCCGTACGGTGGAGAACGCCCTGGTCCTGGACCTCCTCCAGGATGCCGAGGGCCGCACGGCCGGGGTCACCCTGCACGTCATGGGCGAGGGGCAGCACGACGGCGTCGGCGCCGTCCACGCGCCCGCCGTGATCCTGGCGACCGGCGGCATGGGCCAGGTGTTCTCCGCGACCACGAACCCGTCCGTCTCCACCGGTGACGGCGTGGCCCTGGCGCTGCGCGCCGGCGCGGAGGTCTCGGACCTGGAGTTCGTCCAGTTCCACCCCACCGTGCTCTTCCTGGGCCCGGACGCCGAGGGGCAGCAGCCGCTGGTGTCGGAGGCCGTGCGCGGCGAGGGCGCGTACCTCGTCGACGCGGACGGGGTCCGCTTCATGCGGGGGCAGCACGAGCTGGCCGAGCTGGCGCCGCGCGACATCGTCGCCAAGGGCATCATGCGCCGCATGCAGGAGCAGGGCGCGCAGCACATGTACCTCGACGCCCGCCACTTCGGCGCCGCGATGTGGGAGCAGCGCTTCCCGACGATCCTGGCCGCGTGCCGGTCCCACGGGATCGACCCGGTGACGGAGCCGATCCCGGTCGCGCCCGCCGCGCACTACGCGTCGGGCGGCGTACGCACCGACCTGCACGGCCGTACGACGGTCCCGGGCCTGTACGCGTGCGGCGAGGTCGCCTGCACCGGCGTGCACGGCGCGAACCGGCTGGCCTCCAACTCGCTGCTGGAGGGCCTGGTCTTCGCGGAGCGGATCGCGGACGACATCGTGGCGCGGGCCCCGCACGGCGGCGGTCCGGGCATACCGGTGCCCGCCACGGGCCCGCTCCAGCCGGCCGAGGCCCGCTTCGAGGTCCAGCGGATCATGACGCAGGGCGCGGGCGTGCTGCGTTCCGCCGAGTCCCTCGCCACGGCCGCCGCGGCGCTGGAGGACCTCTACACGACGGCTCTGGGCGAGCTGGAGGCCCACGGCAAGACGGCCGTACCCGGCGTGGAGACCTGGGAGGCGACCAACCTGCTGTGCGTGGCCCGGGTCCTGGTCGCCGCGGCGCAGCGGCGCGCGGAGACCCGCGGCTGCCACTGGCGCGAGGACCACCCCGACCGGGACGACGCCGAATGGCGCCGCCACCTCGTCGTGCGCCTGTCGCGTACCGAGAAGCGGGCCCTGGTCGTCACCCCCACCGACTCCGCGGACTTCCCGTCCGTACTTCACCCCCTCAGCCTGGAGAAGTGACCGTGAGCACCCCCGAACTCCCCCTGATCGAGCAGAACGAAGGCGGCTGCGGCGACGACTGCGGTTGCGGTGACGGCGAGGAGACCGGTCTCGACCCGGCGCTCGCCCAGCTGCTGGTCGACGCGGGCCTGGACCCGATCGAGGTCGAGGACATCGCGCACATGGCGCTGTCCGAGGACCTGGACGGCGGGGTCGACGTGACCACCGTCGCGACCGTCCCCGAGGAGGCCGAGGCCGTCGCGGACTTCGTGGCCCGCGAGGCCGGTGTCGTGGCCGGTCTGCGGATCGCCGAGGCCGTGTTCTCCGTGGTGTGCACGGAGGCCTTCGAGGTCGAGCGGCACGCCGAGGACGGCGACCGGGTCGAGGCCGGCGCGCTGCTGCTGTCGGTCCGCGCCCGCACGCGCGACCTGCTGACGGCCGAGCGCAGCGCGCTGAACATCCTGTGCCGGCTGTCGGGCATCGCGACCGCCACCCGTCGCTGGGCGGACGTCCTGGAGGGCACGGGGGCGAAGGTCCGCGACACCCGCAAGACGACCCCGGGCCTGCGCTCGCTGGAGAAGTACGCGGTGCGCTGCGGCGGCGGCGTCAACCACCGCATGTCGCTGTCGGACGCGGCGCTGGTCAAGGACAACCACGTGGTGGCGGCCGGTGGCGTCGCCCAGGCCTTCAAGGCCGTCCGCGAGGCCTTCCCGGACGTGCCCGTCGAGGTCGAGGTCGACACGATGCACCAGGTCCGCGAGGTCGTGGACGCGGGCGCCGACCTGATCCTGCTGGACAACTTCACGGTCCCGGAGACCGAGGAGGCCGTCGCGATCGTGGCCGGTCGCGCGACGCTGGAGTCCTCGGGCCGGCTGACGCTGGAGAGCGCCCGCGCCTACGCCGGGACCGGTGTGGACTTCCTGGCGGTCGGCGCGCTCACGCACTCCTCGCCGATCCTGGACATCGGCCTCGACCTGCGCGAGGCGGTGTAACCCGTGCTCCTCACCATCGACGTCGGCAACACCCACACGGTCCTCGGCCTGTTCGACGGTGACGAGATCGTCGAGCACTGGCGCATCTCGACCGACCCGCGCAGGACGGCCGACGAGCTGGCCGTCCTGATGCAGGGCCTGATGGGGACGCACCCGATGCTCGGCACCGAACTGGGCGACGGGATCCACGGCATCGCCATCTGCGCGACCGTCCCGTCCGTCCTGCACGAGCTGCGCGAGGTCACGCGCCGCTACTACGGGGACGTCCCGGCGGTGCTGGTGGAGCCGGGCGTCAAGACGGGCGTGCCGATCCTGATGGACAACCCGAAGGAGGTCGGCGCGGACCGCATCATCAACGCGGTCGCGGCCGTCGAGCTGTTCGGGGGGCCGGCGATCGTCGTCGACTTCGGTACGGCGACCACCTTCGACGCGGTCTCCACGAAGGGCGAGTACGTGGGCGGGGTGATCTCCCCGGGCATCGAGATCTCGATGGAGGCGCTGGGCGCGCGCGGCGCCCAGCTGCGCAAGATCGAGCTGGCGCGTCCGCGCAACGTGATCGGCAAGTCCACGGTCGAGGCGATGCAGTCGGGCGTGGTCTACGGGTTCGCGGGCCAGGTCGACGGGATCGTGAACCGGATGGCGCGCGAGCTCGCGGGCCCGGGCGGCGATCCGGACGACGTGCGCGTCATCGCCACCGGCGGGCTGGCCCCGATCGTCCTGGGCGAGTCCTCGGTGATCGACGACCACGAGCCGTGGCTGACACTGATCGGCCTGCGGCTGGTCTACGAGCGCAACGTGCCCAACTTCGGCTGAGGCGAAGGCTCCGGCGCCCCCGCGCGGGGGCCCGGCGCCCGCCCCCGCGGACGGCCCCCGCCCCACCGGCGGGGGCCGTTCGCGTCCGTTCGAGTCTGTCCGCGTCCGTCGGCGGGCGTCTCCGCGAGGGCGCGTGTCGCGCCCCTACGGCCTTTGTCCCGGGGCGACTTGGGGCCGTACGACCTCCGGTCACCGGCCGCCAGGCCGAACCATCAGCTTCAAGCTGATCGGTTAGCTTGGCGGCGTCGGACGCCGCGCATGGGAAACGGCACCGCCGAGACGCCACAGGACGGCCCAAATGCCCCGTAAATCACCGTACTTGCAGGTGGTCGATTCACTCCGCGACCGGATCGAGGCGGGTGAATGGGAGATCGGCGGCAAACTGCCCTCGCGCGCCCGTTTCGCCGCCGAGTACTCCGTCGGGCAGAGCGTCACGCAACGCGCCATGGAACAGCTGATCATCGAGGGCCTCCTCGAAGGCCGCGCCGGCTCCGGCACCTACGTCCGCACCCCGCGCCGCCGCATGCGCATGCTGCGCACCCGCCGCCGCGTCCCCGGCTCCGGCAACACCTTCCGCTCCGAGGCCGCCGCGCACGGCATCGCCGCCTCCTGGGACTCCCGCACCTACCCCCAGCTGCCCGCCCCGGCGCACATCGCGGCCCGCCTGGCCATCGAGCCCGGCGACCCCTGCGTGATGACCCGCTACGAGTTCATGGCCGACGGCAGCCCCGCCGAGCTCTCCGAGTCCTGGGAGCCGCTGGCCATCACCTCCGGCACCCCCGTCGTCATGCCGGAGGACGGCGAACTGCGCGGCGCGGGCGTCGTGGCCCGCATGCGCGCCATCGGCATCACGGTGGCCTCGGTCGTGGAGGTCCCGCGCCCCTCCCGGGCCAACCAGGACCAGGCCAACCTCCTCGGGATCAGCCTCGGCGCCCTGATCACCCAGGTCGAGCGCACGTACGTCGACACCGACGGCCGCCCCGTGGAGACCGCCGACCTCGTCATTCCGGACTCCCGCTACGAGATCGCGTACGCCTTTCCCGTTGAATGAGAACCGGCGGAGGAACGTCGCGCGTCGGAACATACGGGGCACGTTTTTCCCGGATGTCGGCGAAGTCCACGCCCCGTGGCGCTAGCGTCACGCTGGAGAAGCACCGCGACTCGTCCACTGCGGAGGAGAGACCATGACCGCGAACGCGCGCCCCGAGTGGCGGAAATCGTCCTACTGCGGCGAGGGTGACGCCTGCGTCTACGTCGCGGCGGCCCCCGGCACGCTCGTGCGGGTCGCCGACCGGGCCGACCCCGCGCACCTCGTGATGGCCACCACCCACGACGCCTGGGCCGCCTTCGTGGCGGCCGTCAAGCGCGGCGACTGAGCCGGCGGGCGCGGCGGCCCCGGCCGTCCGCCGCGCCGCACATGCCCACCCTCAGGATGTTTTGTCCGATTAGCGCGTATCTTCGCCCCATGCCCACGCCCTACGGATCCCGCGGCGGCATGGCGTTCAGCGCCGCCGAGCTGCTCGTGCTCAGGCGTCTCCTCGCCCACGCCCTCCAGTCCTCCACGGCCCCCCTGACGGCCCCGGAGGTCCAGGACTGCCTGCGCCTCGCGGCGTCGGTGGACGAGGCCACCGCGGAGGCGCAGCGGCTCAGAGCCTTCCTGCTCGCCGATCTCGACCGCTACCGCGGAGCCCTGCCCGGGAGCCTCTCCGGCTACCTGGAGCTGCTCCAGGACGCCCTGGCGGCCGGCTACGAGCCCGTCCCGGACGATCTCGCGGCCCTGCGCGCCCTGCGGGCCAACCCGGCCGCCGCCGCCGTGCTGGCGCGCGCCCAGGCCGTCGCGGAGCGCTCCGTACGCCGCCGCCTGGCCGCGGCCGGCCCCGTCACCCCCGCGCCCCGCACCCGGCTGCTGGCCCTGGCCGGGGGGCGCGAGGAGCCCCGTACGGACGGCGCGCCCCGCACGGCGGCCGACCGGGCCGACCGCGAGCCGCGCCCCGACCGCGAGCCGCGCACCGGCGCCGCCGCCCGCTCCGCCGCCGAGCCGCGCCCCGGACAGCCCCGCCCGGAGCCCTCGCCCAAGGAACCCCCGCGCCCCGCCGAGCCCGGCAGGCCCGTCCCGACCCCCGGCGAGGTCTTCCCGCCGCGCCGCAAGCCGACCCCGCCCCCGGCGGCCGGTCGCGCGGTCGGGTAGCTACGCTGGGGGGCATGGACTACGTCTCCGCGCTCGTGCCCCCCATCGTGATGGCCGCGTTCTTCATCGCCCTCGTGGTGACGATCGTCAAGAGCCAGGGCGGTGCCAACAAGGCCAAGGAGGACGCGGCCGTGGACGCCGTGCTCGCCCGCGCCGAGTCCGCGCAGCAGCCGCGCAAGTAGTCGCGCGAGGAGTCGCGCAAGGAGCCCGGCGAGCAGCCGCGCGAGCAGCGCGCGGCCGCGCGCCCGGTCGCCCGTCGGTCCCGGCCCGGCTGTCGCCGCGCGGGTTTTCACCGCGCGTTGCCGGCGAATAGTCGGGCAATTCATCCCAAGCCGCACTATCGTGCTGTTGTGCCTCGCCCCTTGGGAGAACTCGAAGACGCAGTGATGACGCGGGTGTGGCAGTGGAACCGCCCGGTCACCGTTCGGGAAGTCCTGGAAGACCTCCAGCAGGAACGGTCCATCGCGTACACCACGGTCATGACCGTTATGGACAATCTCCATCAGAAGGGTTGGGTCCGGCGCGAAGCCGAAGGCCGCGCCTACCGATATACGGCGGTCTCCACCCGCGCCGCCTACTCGGCCGCACTGATGAACGAAGCCTGGTCCACCAGCGACAACCCGGCGGCGGCTCTCGTCGCCTTCTTCGGCATGATGTCCGCGGAACAGCGCGAGGCCCTCCGCGACGCCGTTCGGATCGTCCAGCACGACGACGAGACCCCGGCCGAACCCGAGGGGGAGTCCGGCGCACGCGGGACCGAGCCGGGGCGATAACGTCCGGGTATGGGAGACCTTTCCACCGCAGACGCGAAATCAGTCACGATCCGCCGCGCCCGCACCCGTGACGTCCCGGCCCTGCGCGGCCTGCTCGACCAGTACGTGCAGCAGCGGATCCTCCTCGACAAAGCCCCCGTGGTCCTTTACGAGGACATCCAGGAGTTCTGGGTCGCGGAACGGGACTCCGACGGCCGGGTGGTCGGCTGCGGCGCCCTCCACGTCATGTGGGAAGACCTCGCGGAAGTGCGCACACTCGCCGTCGACCGCGAGTTGAAGGGCGCGGGCGTCGGGCACCAGGTGCTCGCCAGGTTGTTGGAGACGGCCCGTCGACTGGGCGTGAGCCGGGTATTCTGCCTGACCTTCGAAGTGGACTTCTTCGCGAAGCACGGCTTCGTCGAGATCGGCGAGACCCCCGTGGAGACCGATGTCTACATGGAGCTCCTGCGTTCCTATGACGAGGGCGTCGCCGAGTTCCTCGGTCTCGAACGAGTGAAGCCGAACACCTTGGGCAACAGTCGGATGCTTCTGCACCTCTGATCGATCACGCCGGGCTTTTTCGGGGCAGGGCCCGCCTGTGGCCTATGTCCGAATCGCGCACGTTTCCCGCCTTGTTGAGGTCCTGAACCTCTCCACGGGGGTTTGTGTTTTCCAGGCAAAAGCGGTTTCCTTTCCGCGTACTGCATTTTCGATGAAAGGAAATCCGGTGGCACAGAAGGTTCAGGTCCTTCTTGTCGACGACCTCGACGGTGGCGAGGCGGACGAGACCGTGACGTTCGCTCTGGATGGCAAGACCTACGAGATCGACCTCACCACCGCGAACGCAGAAAAGCTCCGCGGGCTGCTCGACCCTTACACCAAGGGTGGACGCCGCACCGGTGGCCGCGCCTCCACCGGTCGCGCCAAGGGCCGCGCCACGGCCTCCACGGGCAACCCGGACACCGCGGAGATCCGCGCCTGGGCGAAGTCCCAGGGCATGAGCGTCAACGACCGCGGCCGCGTCCCGGCCGAGATCCGCGAGGCCTACGAGAACGCCAAGGGCTGACGCGTACGCCGACCCAGGCGGGCGCGGTGGCATTCCGTCGCCGCCGCGGCCACCAGGCGTACGAGATCGGGCCCCGCGGCGTCCCCTCCGGGCCCGGTGCCCCGCCCGGGACCGGGCAGGGCCGGCAGTCGGGCCCCGCACCCCGGCTCCGGGGGCCGCAGCCACACGGCGGCCCCCCGGGGGACCCCGGAGCGCCCCGGCGGCACGGGAGCGGTGATCCCGCCCCCCGCGCCGAGGGCCACCAGGTCCAGGGCCACGCCGCCCCACTCCAGCCAGTCCAGCAGGCCGTCCAGCTCCTCGGCCCCGCCCGGGGCCACCAGGAAGAGCGTCCTGCGCCCCGCCAGCGCCACCGGACCGGTGGCCACGGGGCCCCGCAGCACCTCGGCACCGGCCTCCGCGGGCAGGTCCAGGACGTCGAACCGGGGACCGGTCAGGAGCGTCGCGGGCGGACCCGCGGCCACCGGCCAGCCCAGGACGCGCGCGTACCAGGCGGCCCACCCGGCCTCCCGGGACGTCGCCGGCGGCTCGGCGGCGGGCACGCGGGGCGACGGGACGAGGGCGCCGGCGGCACGGAAGACCATGACCGGAGCAACTGCGGCCCCGACCACGGGGTTACGCGGCGCGCACGGGTCATTGCGGAACGTAAACCCGCGTCGGGCGGAGTCCCACATTCGGGACACAAGCGTGTTCGCCCGTAGCGGAGGGAACCGTGCCCAGGGGCATGGACTGTCGGTCCTTACGGGTAAGACATTCCTAGTGGATCGGGGCGACACGCTGATTTGAGCGGCTTCCGTTCGCCATCGGCGTACACGTGTGACGGGTATCTGCCTGGCCTGCGGGAACATCGTCTCGCACCATCGGGTTGGAGCAGTTGTCGGCTCTTACAGCCGGTTTTCCTCACCGACGTGGGGGTGAGCCGCAGACGGATGTCGGCAGTTGGAATGAGCTGTCCCGCCCCGCGGGACTAGCATGCGGAAGGACAGGGCGGGGACCGACCCCGAACTGCCCGACCGCTCTGAGGAGCGATAAACGATGTTCGAGAGGTTCACCGACCGCGCGCGGCGGGTTGTCGTCCTGGCTCAGGAAGAAGCCCGGATGCTCAACCACAACTACATCGGCACCGAGCACATCCTCCTGGGCTTGATCCACGAGGGTGAGGGTGTCGCCGCTAAGGCCCTGGAGAGCCTCGGGATTTCGCTCGAGGCTGTTCGCCAGCAGGTTGAGGAGATCATCGGTCAGGGCCAGCAGGCCCCGTCCGGGCACATCCCCTTCACCCCGCGGGCGAAGAAGGTCCTGGAGCTTTCGCTCCGAGAGGCCCTCCAGCTCGGCCACAACTACATCGGCACCGAGCACATCCTGCTCGGCCTGATCCGCGAGGGCGAGGGCGTCGCCGCCCAGGTCCTCGTGAAGCTGGGCGCCGATCTCAACAGGGTTCGGCAGCAGGTCATCCAGCTGCTCTCCGGCTACACCGGCGGCGGCAAGGAGTCGGCCACGGCGGGCGGCCCGGCCGAGGGGACCCCCTCGACCTCGCTCGTCCTCGACCAGTTCGGCCGCAACCTCACCCAGGCGGCCCGCGAATCCAAGCTCGACCCGGTCATCGGGCGCGAGAAGGAGATCGAGCGGGTCATGCAGGTGCTGTCCCGCCGCACCAAGAACAACCCGGTCCTCATCGGCGAGCCCGGCGTCGGCAAGACCGCCGTCGTCGAGGGCCTGGCCCAGGCCATCGTCAAGGGCGAGGTGCCCGAGACCCTCAAGGACAAGCACCTCTACACCCTCGACCTGGGTGCGCTCGTCGCCGGTTCCCGCTACCGCGGTGACTTCGAGGAGCGCCTGAAGAAGGTCCTGAAGGAGATCCGCACCCGCGGCGACATCATCCTGTTCATCGACGAGCTCCACACCCTCGTGGGTGCGGGCGCCGCCGAGGGCGCGATCGACGCCGCGAGCATCCTGAAGCCCATGCTGGCCCGTGGTGAGCTCCAGACCATCGGTGCCACGACGCTCGACGAGTACCGCAAGCACCTCGAGAAGGACGCCGCGCTGGAGCGCCGCTTCCAGCCGATCCAGGTGGCGGAGCCTTCCCTCCCCCACACGATCGAGATCCTCAAGGGCCTGCGCGACCGCTACGAGGCCCACCACCGCGTCTCCATCACGGACGAGGCCCTCGTCCAGGCGGCGACGCTCGCGGACCGCTACATCTCGGACCGCTTCCTGCCGGACAAGGCGATCGACCTGATCGACGAGGCCGGCTCCCGGATGCGCATCCGTCGGATGACCGCGCCGCCGGACCTCCGCGAGTTCGACGAGAAGATCGCGGGCGTGCGCCGCGACAAGGAGTCGGCCATCGACTCCCAGGACTTCGAGAAGGCGGCTTCGCTCCGTGATTCGGAGAAGCAGCTGCTCGCCGCGAAGGCCAAGCGCGAGAAGGAATGGAAGGCCGGCGACATGGACGTCGTCGCCGAGGTCGACGGCGAGCTCATCGCCGAAGTCCTCGCGACCGCGACCGGCATTCCCGTCTTCAAGCTCACGGAGGAGGAGTCCTCCCGCCTCCTGCGCATGGAAGACGAGCTCCACAAGCGCGTCATCGGCCAGAAGGACGCCATCAAGGCGCTCTCGCAGGCCATCCGCCGTACCCGTGCGGGTCTGAAGGACCCGAAGCGTCCCGGTGGCTCGTTCATCTTCGCCGGCCCGTCCGGTGTCGGTAAGACCGAGCTGTCCAAGACGCTCGCCGAATTCCTCTTCGGTGACGAGGACGCGCTGATCTCCCTCGACATGTCGGAGTTCAGCGAGAAGCACACGGTTTCCCGTCTCTTCGGTTCGCCCCCCGGCTACGTGGGCTACGAAGAGGGCGGCCAGCTGACCGAGAAGGTCCGCCGGAAGCCGTTCTCCGTCGTCCTCTTCGACGAGGTCGAGAAGGCGCACCCGGATATCTTCAATTCCCTTCTCCAGATCCTGGAGGACGGTCGCCTGACCGACTCCCAGGGCCGGGTCGTGGACTTCAAGAACACGGTCATCATCATGACGACCAACCTGGGTACGCGGGACATCTCCAAGGGCTTCAACCTGGGCTTCGCCGCCCAGGGCGACGTCCGCACCGGTTACGACCGGATGAAGGCGAAGGTCAACGAAGAGCTCAAGCAGCACTTCCGGCCCGAGTTCCTGAACCGTGTCGACGACACGGTGGTCTTCCACCAGCTCAGCCAGGAAGACATCATCCAGATCGTCGACCTGATGATCGCCAAGGTGGACGAGCGCCTCAAGGACCGCGACATGGGCATCGAGCTCAGCGGTGACGCGAAGCTGCTCCTGGCCAAGCGCGGCTACGACCCGATCATGGGTGCGCGCCCGCTGCGCCGGACCATCCAGCGCGAGATCGAGGACCTGCTGTCGGAGAAGATCCTCTTCGGCGAGCTGCGCCCCGGTCACATCGTGGTCGTCGGCGTGGAGGGTGAGGGCGAGGACGCCAAGTTCACCTTCCGCGGCGAGGAGAAGTCGGCCCTGCCCGACCTGCCCCCGATCGAGGCCACGGGCTCCGGCCCGGACCTCTCCAAGGGCGCGTAGGCACCGGCGCCCTTACAGGCGGTACGAAGGGGCGGCCCCGGAACCGATCGGTTCCGGGGCCGCCCCTTTGGCGTGGTTCCGGGGCCGCTCCCCGGTGGAATCCCGGGTGACGGGCGCCACCCGGGGCCCCGGGAGCCGGTGACAAGCCGCACAGGGCAAATCGGACCTACTAGGAACTCTCGTAGACTCACCTGTCCGTTTTGCCCCTTCTCCTCCTCCCCTTGAACCAGGCCGTGGGCCGTCAACCGACCACGTCACACCCCGGCTCCTACGAGCCGGGGTAGTAAAAGGGATGTTTGGGGAAGTCCGGGGACACGGGTTACCAAGGATGGGCAAGCCCGGCACCGACGGCACACAGGCCGCAGAGCCGGGTCCTTTCTTGCCTGATTCACGTCCTTGTCCCCGGCCCCGGAGGTCCGCACATGTCCGCGAAGCGCGTCAGCACCCGTCGTATCCGCACCGCCATCACCGCCACCGGTCTCGGTGCGGTCCTGGCGCTCGGAGCCGGCACGGCCGCCGCCTTCGCCGACGAGGCCCCCTCCGCGATGCCCGCCACCGTCGAGCTGGCCGCCGTCCAGGCGCAGGCCGACGCCCAGGCCAAGGCCGCCGCCGCGCAGTCCACCCTGTGGGCCAAGCCGGTCAAGAGCTACACGCTCTCCGCCACCTTCGGTCTCGGCGGCAACATGTGGTCGCACAAGCACTCCGGCCAGGACTTCGCCGTCCCGACCGGCACCCCGGTCAAGGCCGCCGCGGCCGGCACCGTCGTCAAGGCCGGCCCCAACGGTGGCGGCGACGGCCCCGCGTACGGCAACGCCGTCGTGATCAAGCACGCGAACGGCAAGTACTCCCAGTACGCGCACCTGTCGAAGATCCAGGTCAACATCGGCCAGAAGGTCGCCGTCAACCAGCAGATCGCGCTGTCCGGCAACACCGGCAACTCCAGCGGCCCGCACCTGCACTTCGAGATCCGCACCACCCCGAACTACGGCTCGGCCATCAACCCGATGGCCTTCCTGCGGGGCGTCGGCGTCAGCATCTGACCCGGGCGGTACGCGGCCCCGGCCGCACCGCCACAGCCCGAGGGCCCCGGACGTCACCACGTCCGGGGCCCTCGGGCGTTCCGTCGATCGGCGGCCGGCCGGGACCCGATCGGGAGCCGGCCGGTCGGACGGCTAGACCAGCCAGGAGTGCGTCGGGCGGGTCTTCTTGTCGAGCTTGTCGTTCTTCATGCCGGTGATCTGCGCCTGGCCCAGTGCCTGGTCGAAGATCCGGATGTGGTCGAGCGGGCCGTCCCAGGCGGCGCTCCAGATCCCGTGGTGGCGGGCCCGGCCCAGCTGGAGCGGACCGGGGCCCGCCCAGATGCCGGCGACCTGGGCCTGTCCGGCCTGCTTGTCGTCGACCCACAGCGCGATCGTCTTCTTCTCGGCGTCGTAGGTGCCCGTCAGCAGGGCCCACGTCCGCGTCGTGTCGACGTTGTCGGCGACGACCTGCTGGGCCGTGGCCCCCTGGCCCTTGTCGCCGGTCTGGACCCGGAACACCCAGGCCTTCTTGCCGTTCACGACCTCGAAGCCCAGCTCGAAGGAGTACGAGTCCCCGTCGCCCTGGCTCACCGCCATCCGGGAGCCGTTCTCGGCGACGTTGTAGGCGCGGGTGGAGACGGTGAAGCTCCTCGTCACGTCCACGGCGGCCTCGGAGCCCTGCGCGTAGGAGTCGGGCGTCCCCTTGAAGCGCACCTCGGTCCGCTTGGACAGCTCTCCCAGGGAGGCGCCGGGGCCCAGGGCCACGGCCAGCTTGCCGCTGCGGTCGCGCAGCAGGTTGGGTTCGCCCGGCACGGTGGGGGAGTCGTCCTCGGAGGGCTTCGGGTCGGGGGACTCGGCCGTGCCGCCGGAGGGGTCGGGGGAGCCGGAGACGGCGGTGGCCGGCTTGTCGGCGGGGTCGTCGGAGTCCTTCAGGAAGAACCAGGCGGTGCCGCCGGCGACGAGGGCGAGGACGAGGCCGCCGATCCCGAAGGTCAGCAGCCGGCGCTTGCGCTGTTCGGCCTCGGTGCGGTCGGCCAGCGCCTGCCAGTCGGGCTGCGGGGTGGCGCTGAAGGTCTCGGGGGCCGGGAACGCCGCCTGGGGCTGCGCCTGCGGCTGCGCGGGTCCGGCCGGCGGCGGCCCGAAGCCCTGCCCCTGCCCCTGCCCCGGGGCCGGTTCGGACCGGTACGGGTTCGGCTGCCCCGGCTGCGGCGCGCCGTACCCGCCGGGTATCGCGCCCGGCGGGTATCCGTAGCCGCCGCCGCTCCCGGGGGCGGGGTCGGGCTGGGGGCTGTGCGGGCGATCCGTACCGTCAGTCATGGCACGGATGCTAAGACATGGGCCCGTCGCGGCGAACGGCCCCGTCGGTCCCGGAGCCGTATCCCGTCGGTCCCGGAGCCGTGCCCCGGCGGTCCCGGGCCCGCGCGCCGCCGCCCCGCGGGCCCGTACGCCGCCCCGCAGGCCCGCGGGTCAGCCCGGGAGCTGGACGATCGGGAAGCTTCCCGTGGCCGTCGGGGCGTGCTCCGGGAGCCACAGCACCGCCACGGCGCCGGCGGAGGCGCCCTCGGCCACCGACCCGCCGGGCGCGGCGACGTTGCGGAACGTCAGCCGGGCGCCGAGGACCCGCGCCTGTCCCTCCGCGATGGTCAGTCCCAGGCCGTGGCCGACGCCGGCGCGGTCCGTGGAGCCGGTGCGGAAGCGGCTCGGGCCCTCGCGCAGCAGGGCCTCGGGGAAGCCGGGGCCGTGGTCGCGCACGCGCACGACGCGGCCCTCGATGTCGACCTGGATCGGGGCCTTGCCGTAGCGGGCGGCGTTCGCCAGCAGGTTGCCGAGGATGCGCTCCAGGCGGCGCGGGTCGGTGCTGACGATCTCGTCCGCCACGACCCGTACGGTCGCCTCGGGCATGAGCGTGGCCACCCGGCGGCTGACGAACTCGCCCAGGGCCACGTCCTGGAGCTCGGCCCGCTCGGAGGCGCTGTCCAGCCGGGCCACCTCCAGGACGTCCTCGACCAGGGCCCGCATGGCCTGGGCCCGGTCGCGCACCAGTTCCGTCGGCCGGCCGGGCGGCAGCAGCTCCGCGGCGGTCAGCAGGCCCGTCACCGGGGTGCGCAGCTCGTGGGCGATGTCGGCGGTCACCCGCCGTTCGGCCTCCAGCCGTTGTTGGAGGGCGTCGGCCATGGCGTCCACGGCGCGCGCGAGGTCGTCCGTCTCGTCGCGTACGACGCCTCCCACCGCGTCCCGTACGCGGACCTCGGGGTCCCCGTGCGCGACGCGCTGGGCGGCGGCCGCGGCCTTGCGCAGCCGGCTGGAGATCTGGCCGCCGATGAGCACGCCGAGGGCCGAGCCGCCGATCACCACGGCGAGGGAGCCGACGATGAGCGCCTGGTCCAGGTCCCGCACCATGTTGGCGCTCTCCCGGAAGGGGTGGTGGAGGGACAGCACCTGCCCGTTGCCGAGCGGGACGGCGGCCCACACCTCCTGCTTGCCCCTCGGGTTCTCCTGGATGTAGGTGCCGCGCCGGCCCGACCGGGCCTTCTCGCGCAGTTCGGCGGGCAGGTCGGGGTCGTTGAGCTTGGCGCCCCAGATGGGCTTGCGGCCGGCTTCGGCGTTCACGGCGATGAACTGGACGCGGGCCAGCTCGCCGTCGCGGGCGCTCTCCAGCATCGAGACGCGGGCGGCGCTGTGCACCACCAGGCTCAGGGCGAGCGCGGTGAGCGCGCCGACGGCGGCGATGGCGAGCGTGATCTTCCAGCGGATCCCCGTGCGCAGGGTGAAGCGCCTCATATGGTGGTGGCCCTCATGCGGTGGTGGTCCTCACGCGGTCGCGGTTCTCATGCGGTCGGACCTCATGCCTTGAGCTTGTAGCCGAAGCCGCGGACCGTCTCGATGCGGTCCTGGCCGATCTTGGTGCGCAGTCGTTGGACGTGGACGTCCACGACGCGGGTGTCGCCGCCCCAGTCGTAGTCCCACACCCGCTCCAGGAGCCGGTCGCGGGACAGGACGGTGCCGGGGGCGGAGGAGAACTCCAGGAGCAGTCGCATCTCGGTGGGGGTCAGGGCCACCGGGGCGCCGGCCCTGCGGACCTCCATGCCCTCGGTGTCGACCTCCAGGTCGCCGAAGGACAGCACGCCGCGTTCGCCGGAGTCGTCCGCGTCGGGGCCGCCGTAGGCGCCGTTGTGGTTGCCGCCGGCGTGTCCGAAGCGGCGCAGGACGGCGCGGATGCGGGCGACCAGCACGGAGCCGTCGAAGGGCTTGGTGACGTAGTCGTCGGCGCCCGCCTCCAGGCCCAGGACCACGTCGATGCTGTCGGCGCGCGCCGACAGCATGATGACGGGGACGGTGGACTCGTCGCGGATGCGCCGGCACAGGCTCACGCCGTCCATGCCCGGCACCATGACGTCCAGCAGCGCGATGTCGGGGCGGTTCGCGCGGAAGGACTCCAGGCCGGACAGGCCGTCGGGCATGGCGGTGACCACGAACCCGTCGCGTTCCAGCGCCAGGGTCGTGGCCTCGCGGATGACGTCGTCGTCCTCCACGAACAGCACATGGGTCTCCGCCATGCCCAGCCTCACTTCGTGTCCTCGCCGCGGTCGTCCGTCTCGCGCGGGCCGCGGTGCTCCCGTACGTCAGTTCTTGGTGATGGCCGGTGCGGGTTGGCCCCCGCCGTCGACCACGTTGCTGTACTCCGTGTGCACCCGGTCCAGTTCGGTGAACTTCTCCCCGTCCCAGCGGTAGGTGATCACGTCTTCGCCGGAGGGGTAGGCCAGGGCGTCGCTCTTCGCGTACACGGGCTTGTTGACCACGAGGTCGCCCCGGTCGATCTCGGCGTAGACGGGTGGTCGCTCGTCCGAGAACACATTCTCGTACTTGCCGGCCGCCGACCGGTACACGTACGAGCCGCGGCCGAGCGCGTCGGCGCAGGACAGCACGTTGACCACGATGTCGACTTCCGTGTTCCCGGTGACCTTGCCGTAGCTGACGTCCACCGGGTACTCGTTGCCCGTGCAGGGCTTGAGGTCCCGTTTGACGGCGGAGCTGACCTTGGGGTCCGCCTTCAGCAGGGCCACCGGGTCGACCTTCTTGACCGGGTTCGCCGTGCCCGCGGCGGGCGAGTGGCCGGGCCCGGCCGGTTCGGTGGCCGCCTCGGCCGTCGGCGGGGTGCTGCGCACCACCGGGTCGGTCCGGGCGGGGCCGCCGTCCCGCAGACCCGTGCCGCCGGTGGAACATCCGGCCGCGAACAGCACTGTGCCGACGAGGACGATCGTCCCCGTCGACATCAGCACCAGTGAAGACCTGCCGCTCAGATCTGGGCCCCTCAGGCCGCGCACCGCTCCCGCCCCTCGTCACGGATGGTGTGGTCACCGCGTTCCAGCGCGCGCAGGTCCAGGTCCCGACTCTCCAGTTCCTGCCGGAGTCGGGCCAGGGCGCGGTGCAGGGTGCTCTTCACGGTTCCCGTCGACATGCCGAGCGCCGCGGCCGTTTCCTCGGTGCTCATCTGTTCCCAGTGTCGCAGGACCACCACGCTGCGCTGCTTGGGCGCGAGCACCTTGAGGATGTCCATCAGCAGGGCGCGGTCGGCGCGCTGCTCGGAGCCGTCCTCGACGGAGGCGTCCGGGAGCTGCTCGGTGGGGACCTCGTCGAGCTTGCGGGCCCGCCACCACTCGGTCCGGGTGTTGATCATGACCCGGCGGAGGTAGGCGTCGGCCAGGGACTTGTCGGCGATGCCCTCCCAGCGGCCGTAGGTGCGCACGAGCGCGGTCTGGAGGAGGTCCTGCGCGTCGGTGGGGTCCGGGACCAGGCGACGGGCGCTGCGCAGGAGCGCGTCCTGCCGGGTGCGTACGTACTCCTCGAATTCGAGTACCTCGCCGTGCGCCATCCTGACCGCCTCCGCCTGCCGTCCACCGAACGTCCCTGCCTTGTGGATCCGAAGTTACGGACGGGTTGTCACGGCACTGTGCGGGTCAGCCTTCGGTGGGCGCACGGACACCCGTAGGTTGTGTAACAACGCCCGTGAGCTGCGGTTTCGTGGGCGGAAGCGGAATCTGTGCCTCAGTTCGATGGGGTCCGGGGTCCGCGGGCCGGCGCCGCGGAGGGGCGGGGCCCGGCGCCGAGGAGGGGCGGGGCCCGGCGCCGCGGCGTCCCCGCTCAGCCCTGCGGCAGGCGGTACATCCCGTGCGCGAGCGGCTCCACCAGCCCGTCCGCGACCAGCCCGTCCAGCGACCGTGCCCGCTGCACCGGCTCGTCCCACACCGTGTCCAGCACCGACTGCGGAACGGGGCCGACCGCCTCCCGCAGCACGGCGAGGAGCTTGCCGCGCACCTGCCGGTCGGTGCCCGCGTACGTCTGACCGCGCCGCGGCGGTCCGTCGTGCGCGGGCTTGCCCGCCAGCCGCCAGGCGCACTGCCCGGCCACCGGGCAGCGCGCGCAGTCCGGGCTCTTGGCGGTGCACACGAGGGCGCCCAGCTCCATGGAGGCCGCCGCCCAGCGGGCCGCCGTCGGCTCGTCCTCGGGCAGCAGCTCGCGCGCCAGGCGCCGCTCGGCGGCGGTCGTCGCGTTCGGCGGGTACTCGACGCCGGTGGTGGTGCGGGCGAAGACCCGGCGCACGTTCGTGTCCAGCACCGCGTGCCGCTGCCCGTACGCGAAGGAGGCCACCGCCGCCGCCGTGTACTCGCCGATCCCCGGCAGCGCCAACAGCTGCGCGTGGTCGCGCGGTACGTCGCCCCCGTGCCGCTCCGTTATCGCCACCGCCGCGCCGTGCAGGCGCAGCGCCCGCCGGGGGTAGCCCAGGCGCCCCCAGGCCCGTACGGCCTCGCCCGGCGCCTCGGCGGCCAGGTCGGCCGGTCGGGGCCAGCGGGCGATCCACTGCTCGTAGACCGGCAGGACCCGGCTGACGGGCGTCTGCTGGAGCATGAACTCGCTGACCATGACCCCCCAGGGGCCGGCCTCGGGCCGACGCCAGGGCAGGTCACGGGCGTGCTCGTCGAACCAGGTGATGACGGACGAGTGCAGCAGCGCGCGCGCACGCGCGGCGGAGGTGTCTGAAGGCGATGCAGTCATGGCACACGCATCCTGGCACGTTTCGGGTTCAGTGCGCCGGGCCCCGGCCGGTGAACCAGACGGCCAGCGGATTGCCGGAGCCCCGCACGGCGGAGGTCAGCCGCGTCATCGGACCGGCCAGGCCGAGCACGGCCAGCGTCCCCAGGGAGGCGCCCAGGAGCAGCCCCATCGCGACGTCGTGCGGGTAGTGCGCCCCGACGAACACCCGGGAGTACGCCATCAGCACCGCAACCGGGAGCGTCAGCAGCGCCAGCCGGGGCGCGGCGAGCGCCACGCCCACGGCGGCCGCGGCGGCGATCGCCGAGTGGTTGCTGGGGAAGGACCAGTCCCCGTAGGGCGGGCACGGCAGCAGGGCCGCGGCGGCCCCGGCCACGGCCCGGCACGGCCGTTCCTCCTCGATGGTCGACTTGACCCCCTCGGAGGCGACGTAGACGAGGGCGGTGACCAGCGGTGCCAGGACCGCCAGGGCGAGCGCCCGGGGGGCCTGCGCGCGCGCCCGCCACCACACGGATATGTAGAGCACGGCGAAGAGCAGGAGCCCGTATTCGGTGAAGACCTCGACTGCCGACTGCAACCAGGGGGGTGCGGAGTGGGCGTAGTCGGTGATGTCGCGGTAGAGGTCAGAGCTGTCCATGGTCACTGACGGTACGCAAGGCCCCGGAGCGGTCGTACCGGGCCCCTGGCTCATACCGACCGCCCCCGTGTGCTCCCGCGGGATGATCATCGGCAAAACCTGTCGGAACCGCGGCATGTGGGGCACTGATCGCGGGGCGAGTTCTCGTAAGGTTCGGTGCGTGGGATCACTGCGCAATCCGGTCGGGCCGCTCCCCTCCTCCATCTACTGGCGGCGGAGGGCCGTGTTGGCGTCCGTCGCGGCGCTCCTCGCGCTGCTCGCCGTATGGACCGTCAGTTCCGGTGGCGGCGGCTCCAGTACGAACGGCAAGGGCGGCGGGGACGGCTCCGGCCCCACCAAGACCATCACCCCGGGCCCCTCCGGCACCGGGCCGGCGATCAGTCAGGCGCCCGGCGGCCGGACCGAGTCGGGCGCCGCGGCCGGCACCGGGTCGGGTTCCGGCTCGGGCGCGGGCGGCGTCGGCAAGAACGGCGAGCCGGGCGGTGGCCCGGGCGCCGGCGCCGCCGGCGGATCGACCGCGGGCGGCGGCGCCCAGGTCCCGGCGGACTCCCCCCTGCCCACGTGCGCGCCCGGCGCCGTGCAGTGGGAGGTCAAGAGCGTGAAGAACGAGTACGAGACGAACGAGAAGCCCCGCCTCGAACTCTTCGTCCGCAACGTCACCGGCAGCACCTGCAAGTTCGGAATCGGCCCGAAGCAGGCCGTCGTGACGATCCTTCAGGCCACGGGCGCCAAGGCCGTCTGGTCCTCCGCCGACTGCCCCACCGGCGCGGCCACCGCCTTCTTCCGCGTCCCGGCGCAGGGCGAGGCGAAGCAGTCGCTGGAGTGGGACCGCAGGTTCAGCGCCCCCGACCAGTGCCAGACGCCGCCGGCGGGCAGCGCCACCCCGGACACGTACGTGGTGGAGGTCAAGGCGAAGGACATGCCGGTGGCCCAGACCTCGTTCGTCCTGAAGCAGGACTGACCCGACCCACGGGACCCGACCCACGGGACCCGACCGTCGGGACCCGACTGACGGACCCGACCCACGGGGCTCCGGGAGGCACGCCGAAGGGCGCTCCCGGGGCCGTCGGCCGCCGGGGCCACGGGGAACTCCTAGACGTAGCGCTCCAGGATCGAGGACTCCGCCAGGCGCGACAGGCCCTCCCGGACGCTGCGCGCCCGCGCCTCGCCGACACCGTCCACGGTCTGGAGGTCGTCCACGCTCGCGGCCAGCAGCTTCTGCAGGCCCCCGAAGTGCTCGACCAGCCGCTCGATGATCGCCCCCGGCAGCCGCGGCACCTTCGCCAGCAGCCGGTACCCGCGCGGGGACACCGCCGAGTCCAGGGTCTCCGGCGAACCCGTGTAACCCAGGGCCTTCGCCACGATGGCCAGCTCCAACAGCTCCGGATGCGTCAGCGCGTCCAGCGCCGGCAGCGCCTCGTCCACCGTGCGGGAACGCTTCGCCGTCGGCTCCGGCACGTAGTCCCGGATGACCAGCTCGCGCTCCTGCTCGATGCCGACGGTCAGCTCGTCCAGCTGGAGCGAGAGCAGTCGCCCGTCCGTGCCCAGTTCGACCACGTACTCGGCGATCTCCGTCGCGATCCGGCGGACCATTTCCAGCCGCTGCGCGACCGCCGTCACGTCGCGGACCGTGACCAGGTCCTCGATCTCCAACGCCGACAGCGTGCCCGCGACCTCGTCCAGGCGCAGCTTGTAGCGCTCCAGCGTGGCCAGCGCCTGGTTGGCACGCGACAGGATCGCCCCGGACTCCTCCAGGACCCGTCGCTCGCCGTCCACGTACAGGGCGATCAGCCGCATCGACTGCGAGACCGACACCACCGGGAAGCCGCACTGCTTGGAGACGCGGTCGGCGGTACGGTGCCGGGTGCCCGTCTCCTCCGTGGGGATCGAGGCGTCCGGGACGAGCTGCACGCCGGCCCGCAGGATCTTGGTGAGGTCCTTGTCGAGGATCAGCGCCCCGTCGAGCTTGCACAGCTCGCGCAGCCGCGTCGCCGTGAACTCCACGTCGAGGACGAAGCCGCCCGTGCACATCGCCTCGACGGCCTTGTCCATGCCGAGGACGATCAGGCCGCCCGTGTTGCCGCGGACGATCCGCTCCAGGCCGTCGCGCAACGGCTGACCGGGCGCGACCGCACTGAGCGAGGCGCGCATGAGGGCGTCGTGCTTGGAGCTCGCGCCGGACTTCCCGGGTGCCGATGCCCCGTCCTTGGCTGCCACTGCACTCCTCCGGTCGCGGGTTGCGCCGCCTGCGTGGGGCCGGGCGGACCAGCACAAAGTCTACCGGCGCGGCCTGTGCGCCCGCCGAGCCTTGGCCCGCACCGCCCCCACGGGCGCCCGTGGGGACCCTTTGACCTGCCCCGGACCCCGCGCCCCGAAACTCCCGCCGGACGGCTCCGGCCGGACGGCTCCCGCCGCTACTCGGCGGCGGCCCGGTCCCGGGCGGGCGTGCGCGAGCGGCCGCGCGGCAGGACCCGCAGCGCGTCCCCCATGTCCGCGACCTCCGTCACCTTCATCCCGGCCGGCACCTTCCCCGGGTCCGCGGGAACCAGCGCGTGCGTGAAGCCCAACCGGTGCGCCTCGGCCAGCCGCCGCTGCACGCCCGTCACCCGCCGGACCTCGCCGGCCAGGCCGACCTCCCCGATCGCGACGAGGTTCTTCGGCAGCGGCACGTCACTGGCGGCCGAGGCCAGCGCCAGCGCGATCGCCAGGTCGGCGGCCGGCTCGGTCAGCTTCACCCCGCCCACGGTCGCGCTGTAGATGTCCCGCTTGCCGAGCGCCGTGATGCGCCCGCGCTGCTCCAGCACCGCGAGCATCATCGACACGCGCGAGGTCTCCAGGCCCGAGGTGGTGCGGCGGGGGGAGGGGATCTGCGAGTCGACGGTGAGCGCCTGCACCTCGGCGACCAGCGGCCGCTTCCCCTCCAGGGTCACGGTCAGGCAGGTGCCCGGCACCGCCTCGGCGCGGCGGGTCAGGAACAGTCCGCTCGGGTCGGCCAGACCCGTGATGCCCTCGTCGTGCAGCTCGAAGCAGCCGACCTCGTCGGTGGCCCCGTAACGGTTCTTCACACCGCGCACCAGACGCAGCCGGGCGTGCCGGTCGCCCTCGAAGCTGAGCACCACGTCCACCAGGTGCTCCAGCAGGCGCGGGCCGGCGATGGCCCCGTCCTTGGTGACGTGGCCGACGAGCAGGGTGGCCATGCCGCGCTCCTTCGAGGCCCGGATCAGCGCGCCCGCGACCTCCCGCACCTGGGCCATGCCGCCGGGCGCGCCGTCGATCTCGGGGGAGGCGATGGTCTGCACGGAGTCCAGGACCAGCAGGGACGGCTTGACCGCGTCGAGGTGCCCCAGCACCGCGGACAGGTCGGTCTCGGCGGCGAGGTACAGGTGATCGCTCAGGGCGTTGATCCGGTCGGCCCGCAGCCTCACCTGGCTCGCCGACTCCTCGCCGGTGACGTACAGGGTCCGGTGGTCGCCGCCGGCCGCCTTCGCGGCGACGTCCAGCAGCAGCGTCGACTTGCCGACGCCCGGTTCGCCCGCCAGCAGCACCACCGCGCCGGGCACCAGTCCGCCGCCGAGGACACGGTCGAGCTCGTCCACGCCGGTGCTGCGCGCCGTCGCCGTACGGCCGTCGACCTGGGCGATGGGCAGCGCGGCCGTGGAGACGCGGCCGGCCGCGGTGGTCCGTACGGCCGGGGCGCCCATCTCCTCGACGGTCCCCCAGGCCTGGCACTCGGGGCAGCGGCCGAGCCACTTCGCGGTGGTCCACCCGCATTCGGAGCAGCGGTAGGACGGTCGGTCCTTGGCGGATGAACGAGCGGTGCGGGCAGCCATACGGGCCACCGTAGCGGCCCGCACCGACAGCGGCGGGCGGGGGCCGACCGGGGGACGGCCGGGGCCGGGGTCGCCCGCGTCAGGGACGCCGTCAGCGGACCTCGGATCCGTTCACCCGTAAGAGCTAAAACCGCTGAAGGCTTCCGGGGCGCCGGCGGCGTGCCGCCTACGGTCGCCGAGTGAACAGCAGCAACCAGGGACACCCCACGGCGCGCACCGGCGCACACCGGGCGCACGGGCGCACGCCCTCGGCGGGGCCGGTGGGACCGGAGGGAGAAGAGGGCTCGATGGGACAGGAGGGATCGCGGGCCCCGGCCGCGTTCCCGGCCGGCCACGGGACGAGGGCCGGCAGCGGAGGAGGAAGCGGGACCCGGGCCGCCGCGGAAGCGGCCGGAGCCCCGGCCGGAGCCGCCGTCGGGGGCGCGGATCCGGGCCCGGGCCCCGAAGCGCCCGCCGCGGAGGGCCCCGAAGCGCCCGCCGCCGAGCCGCCGCCCTTCCGGCACGAGCCCTATCTCGACGGACTGTTCACGTACTGCCTGTCGGTCCTGTGCGACCACGACGTCGCCACCGACGTCCTCGGCGACGTCCTCGCCGTGGCCGAGCGGCACCCGGGCCGCTGCCCCGACGAGGGCGAACGGCGCGCCTGGCTGTACGCCCTCGCCCGTTGGGCCTGCCTGAGCCGGCTCGCCGAACGGCGGCGCGCCCGCCAAGGGGCGCATGCCGCCCGGCGCGCGCCGGAGCACACGGACGCCGGGCATGCGCCGGACGCGCCGCGGGGCCTCGACGTGAACGCCTACCGCCGCACCGAACTCGCCCGGCTCGCCTGGCCCGAGGCCGCCGGCACCACCCCGGAACAGCGCGAGGCCCTCGAACTCGCCGTCCGCCACCGCCTCGGCGTCACCGAACTCGCCTCCGTCCTCGGCACCCCCGCCCCCGCCGCCCGCGAGCTGCTGTCCGCCGCCGCCTGCGAGGTGGAGCGCACGCGCGCCGCCCTCGCCGTCGTCGAGACCGGGAACTGCCCGGTCGTCTCCCGCCTCACCGGCGGCGACGGCCCGGAGGAGGGGTACGGCGCCCCGGCCGGCCCCGGAGGGCTGGGCGGGCGCAGCGGCGACGTCCTGCTGTCCAGCACCCTGCGCGCCGAGCTGGTGCGCCACGTCGACGACTGCCCGCGCTGCCGCCGCGCCGCCGAACACGTCGGCGCCCGCGCGCCCTGGCCCGGCTCCGCCGGCGTCACCGCCGCCCTCCCCCTGGTCCCGGCCCCCCGCCGGGCCGTCCACGCCGCCATGCTGCGCTCCGGGCGCCGCCGCTCCGGCCGGCCCGTCCCGCGCTTCGACCGCACCGGCTTCCCCCTCGCGGCCAAGGACCGCGCCGCCCGCCGCGACCGGATCCGGGCCCGCGCCGTGACCACCACCGTCGTCGCCACCGTCATCGCCGCGCCCGTGATCGCCCTGTGGGCCGCCTACCGGGGCGCGCCCGTCACCGGCGAACCCGTCGGCGCCGAGGGCACCCGGATCTCCGCCGGTGAATCGCAGATCCCGCCGCCGGTCGGGGGCCTGCCCCTGACCGCGTACGAGAACCTCGGCAACACCGCCCACACCACCGGCGAACCGGGGTTCGCCCCGGGCAGCGCCGCCCCCGACGTCTCCGTCGAGGTCATCAGCTCCGGCCCGCCCGTCACCCCCGAACCGGGCGCCCCCGGCGCCCCCGGGCGGCTCACCGTGGCCGCCGCCGGCCAGGGTTCCGTGACCCTGCTGACGCTGAGCGCCTCCGGCGGCGCCCCCGTCGACTGGCGGCTCTGGTCCGACGCCCCCTGGCTGCGGGCGAGCCGGACGGCGGGCACCCTGGCCCCTGGAGAATCGGTCACCCTACGGATCACCGTGGACGTCGAGGCCCAGCCGGTCGGCGCCTGGTCGGCCCGCGTCGGCGTGGACCCGGGCGGCGCGGTGATCGCCATCCAGGGCCGGGGCCGCCCGGCGCCCCCCGCCGAACCCACCCCGACCCGCACCCCGCCCACCGCCGAACCGACGCCGGAGCCCACCCCGACCCCGACGCCCACGCCCACCCCGCCGGAGCCGACGCCGACCCCGACACCCCCCTCACCGACGCCGACCCCGAGCACGCCCGCGGAGCCCGGCCCGTCGGGGGGCCAGTCGGAAGGAACGGTTTCCCCGGGGCCGGCGACGTAGCGCCCCGGGGGGAAGCGACCTGGCGGGGACCTAGACCGGGTCCGCCGGGTGCGGGGCCATGGGCAGCAGCGAGGCGAGCCGCGCCTCGCACAGCCGCACCAGCTCCGCGTAGGCCTCCGGGCCCATCAGCTCCGTCAGCTCCGGCCGGTACGACTCGTACACCGGCTTGCCCGCACCGTGCGCCGAGGTCGCCGACGTGCACCACCAGTGCAGGTCGTGACCGCCCGGCCCCCAACCGCGCCGGTCGTACTCGCCGATCGACACCTGGAGCACCCGGGTGTCGTCCGGCCGGTCGATCCAGTCGTAGGTGCGGCGGATCGGGAGCTGCCAGCACACGTCCGGCTTGGTCTCCAGCGGCTCCTGGCCGCTCTTCAACGCCAGGATGTGCAGCGAACAGCCCGCCCCGGCCGGGAAACCGGGCCGGTTCAGGAAGATGCAGGCGCCGTCCCAGCGGCGGGTCTGCTTCTCCCCGTCGTCGTCGAACTGCGTCCAGCCGCTCTCGCTGCCCTCGTCGTGGAACTGCCACAGCTCCGGCGTCAGCCGTGCCACGTGTTCGGCGACCCGCTTCTCGTCGTCCTCGTCGGAGAAGTGCGCCCCGAGCGTGCAGCAGCCGTCGGAGGCCCGACCCGCCTGGATGCCCTGGCAGCCACTGCCGAAGACGCAGGTCCAGCGGGAGGTCAGCCACGTCAGGTCACAGCGGAAGACCTGTTCGTCGTCGGCGGGATCGGGGAACTCCACCCAGGCCCGGGGGAAGTCCAGCCCCTTCTCGTCCGGCTCCTTGCCCTTGCCCTTGGGCTTCGCCCCGCCCGCGGACCTCTTCGACGCGTTCTTGTTGGCCTTCTTCGTATTTGGCACAAACCCAAGCCTAAGCGCCCCTTACCTCACCCCTACGCGTTCGGCCCAGTAGCGTTTCCCGTATGAGACTCGGTGTCCTCGACGTGGGTTCGAACACGGTGCATCTGCTGGTGGTGGACGCCCACCCCGGCGCGCGCCCCCTGCCCGCGCACTCGCACAAGGTGCAACTACGACTGGCGGAGCTGCTCGACGAGCACGGCGCCGTCTCCCCCGACGGCATCGAGCGGCTCGTGTCCGTGATCGGGGCCGCCGTACAGGCCGCCGAGGACAAGGGCTGCGAGGACGTCCTGCCCTTCGCGACCAGCGCGGTGCGCGAGGCCACCAACGCCGACGAGGTCCTCGCCCGCGTCAAGGCCGAGACCGGGGTCGACCTGCCCGTCCTCAGCGGCGGGGACGAGGCCCGCCTCACCTTCCTCGCCGTGCGGCGCTGGTTCGGCTGGTCGGCGGGCAAGCTCCTCGTCCTCGACATCGGCGGCGGCTCGCTGGAGATCGCGTACGGCATCGACGAGGACCCGGACGCCGCCGTCTCCCTGCCGCTCGGCGCCGGCCGCCTCACCTCCGCCTGGCTCCCGACCGACCCGCCGGACCCGGGCGACGTGAAGGCGCTGCGCCGGCACGTGCGGGCCCAGATCGCGCGGACCGTCGGCGAGTTCAGCCGCTTCGGGGTCCCGGACCACGTGGTGGCCACCTCCAAGACCTTCAAGCAGCTCGCCCGGATCGCGGGAGCGGCCCGCGAGGCGGACGGCCTGTACGTCCAGCGCGACCTGACCCGCAAGTCCCTGGAGGAGTGGGTCCCGCGCCTGGCGACGATGACCGCCGCCGAACGCGCCGGCCTGCCCGGCGTCTCCGAGGGCCGCGCCGGACAACTCCTGGCCGGCGCCCTGGTGGCGGAGGCCACGATGGACCTCCTCGGCGTCGAGGAACTGGAGATCTGCCCCTGGGCCCTGCGCGAGGGCGTGATCCTCCGCCGCCTGGACCACCTGCCGTAGCGGGGGCGTCGCGCGCGTAACCTGTCACCGTGGCAGAACCAGTCCGTATCCCGACCACCCGCGCCCCGAAGGTCGCCCTGTCCACCGCCTCCGTGTATCCGGAGTCCACGGCGACCGCGTTCGAGATCGCCGGCCGCCTCGGTTACGACGGGGTCGAGGTCATGGTGTGGACGGATCCGGTCAGCCAGGACGTCGACGCCCTGCGCCGGCTGTCCGACGACCACGGCGTGCCGATCCTGGCCATCCACGCGCCGTGTCTGCTGATCACGCAGCGCGTGTGGTCCACCGACCCGTGGACCAAGCTCCAGCGCGCGCAGGCCGCGGCCGAGAAGCTCGGGGCGTCCACGGTCGTCGTGCACCCGCCGTTCCGCTGGCAGCGGCAGTACGCGCGGGACTTCGTCGGCGGGATCTGGCGGATGGCGGACGAGACGGACGTGCGGTTCGCCGTGGAGAACATGTACCCGTGGCGCTACCGCGACCGCGAGATGCTCGCCTACGCGCCCGAGTGGGACGTGACCAAGGACGACTACCGGCACTTCACCGTCGACCTCTCCCACACCGCGACCGCCCGCACCGACGCCGCCGCGATGATCGACCGGATGGGCGACCGGCTGGCCCACATCCACCTCGCCGACGGGAACGGCTCCGCGAAGGACGAGCACCTGGTCCCCGGGCGCGGCACGCAGCCCTGCGCCGAGCTGCTCGCCGGGTTGGCCCGTACGTCCTTCGACGGGCACATCGTCATCGAGGTGAACACCCGCCGGGCGATGTCCTCCGCGGAACGCGAGGCCGACCTCGCCGAGGCGCTGGAGTTCACCCGCCGCCACCTCGCGGAACCGGCGCGACGCCCGTGACCGACCCCACCGACCCCACCGAGCCCGACCCCACCGAGCCCGACCCCACCGAGTCCGACCCCACCGAGCCCGAGCCGGAGTCCGAACCCGCCGAGCCGACGGCCCCCGCCCCCGTCAGGCGCCGGCGCGGCCCCGGCCGCCCCCGGCAGGACGAGGCCGACGACGGCCCCGGCACCCAGGAGCGGATCCGGCTCGCCGCCCGCGAGGTGTTCGCCGAGCGCGGCTACGACAAGACCTCCGTGCGCGGCATCGCGAAGGTCGCCGGCGTGGACCCGGCGCTGGTGCACCACTACTTCGGGACCAAGGACGACCTGTTCGCCGCCGCCGTCGAGGTGTCCATGGAGCCCGCCCTGGTGGTTCCGGCCATCCTCGGCGAGGGCCCCGACGGCATCGGGGAGCGGCTCGCCCGGTACTTCCTGAGCGTGTGGGAGAACCCGGTCACGCGCGTCCCCATGCTGGCCGTGATCCGTTCCGCGCTCACGCACGAGGCCGCCGCCAAGGTCCTGCGGGGGCTGGTCCTGCGCCGCCTGCTGGAGCGGGTCGCCGCCGACCTCGACGTCCCGAACCCGACCTTCCGGGCCGAGCTGGCCGCCTCGCACATGGTCGGGATCGCGATCCTGCGCTACGTCGTCCAGGTGGAGCCGCTGGCCTCCGCCGACCCGGAGGAGATCGTCACCCTGGTCGCCCCCACCCTCCAGCGCTACCTGACCGAGGCCTGACGGGGCCTGACCGAGGAATGAGCCCCGCGTCCCGGCATGCGGACGAGGTGTCCGGATCGCGGGCGGTGGGCGTAGCCTCGTAACCGAGCCATATCCACAGTCGCGGCTGACCGTACAGCCGCACTCATGGGGAGTGAAACCGCATGCCCGAGCTGAGGTCCCGCACCGTCACCCACGGCCGCAACATGGCAGGCGCTCGTGCGCTGATGCGCGCGTCGGGCGTAGCGAGCGAGGACATCGGCAAGCCGATCATCGCGGTGGCCAACTCGTTCACCGAGTTCGTGCCCGGCCACACCCACCTGGCCCCGGTCGGCCGCATCGTCTCCGACGCCATCCGCGCCGCCGGCGCCATCCCGCGCGAGTTCAACACGATCGCCGTCGACGACGGCATCGCCATGGGCCACGCCGGGATGCTGTACTCCCTGCCCTCCCGCGACCTCATCGCGGACAGCGTGGAGTACATGGTCGAGGCGCACTGCGCCGACGCCCTGATCTGCATCTCCAACTGCGACAAGATCACCCCGGGCATGCTGATGGCCGCCATGCGCCTGAACATCCCGGTCGTCTTCGTCTCCGGCGGTCCGATGGAGGCCGGCCAGGCCACCCTCGTCGACGGCACCGTCCGCAAGCTGGACCTGATCGACGCGATGGTCGACGCCTCCAACGAGAACGTGTCCGACGAGGACGTGCTCCGCATCGAGGAGAACGCCTGTCCGACCTGTGGCTCGTGTTCCGGCATGTTCACCGCCAACTCGATGAACTGCCTCGCCGAGGCCATCGGCCTGGCCCTCCCGGGCAACGGCTCGGTCCTCGCCACGCACACCGCCCGCCGCGCCCTCTACGAGAACGCCGGCCGCACGGTCGTGGAGATCACCAAGCGCTACTACGAGGGCGGCGACGAGTCCGTCCTGCCCCGCAACATCGCCACCCGCGAGGCCTTCGAGAACGCCATGGCCCTCGACATCGCCATGGGCGGTTCCACGAACACGATCCTGCACCTGCTGGCGGCGGCGCAGGAGGCGGGCCTGGAGTACGACCTCAAGGACATCGACGAGGTCTCGCGCCGCGTCCCCTGCCTGGCCAAGGTCGCCCCGAACGTGGCGCCCGGCGGCACGTACTACATGGAGGACGTCCACCGCGCCGGCGGCATCCCCGCGATCCTCGGCGAGCTGCACCGCGGCGGCCTCCTCAACAAGAACGTCACCACCGTCCACTCCCAGGGCCTCGACGACTGGCTGGGCACCTGGGACGCCCGCTCCGCGACCGCCTCCGAGGAGGCCATGGAGCTGTGGCACGCGGCCCCCGGCTGCAAGCGCTCCGCCACCGCCTTCTCCCAGTCCGAGCGCTGGGACACCCTCGACCTCGACGCCGAGGGCGGCTGCATCCGCTCCGTCCAGCACGCCTACTCCAAGGACGGCGGCCTGGCGGTGCTGCGCGGCAACATCGCCGTCGACGGCTGCGTCGTCAAGACCGCCGGCGTGGACGAGTCGATCTGGACCTTCGAGGGCCCGGCCGTGGTGTGCGAGTCGCAGGACGAGGCCGTCGACAAGATCCTCCGCAAGGAGGTGAAGGCCGGTGACGTCGTCGTCATCCGCTACGAGGGTCCGCGCGGCGGCCCCGGCATGCAGGAGATGCTCTACCCGACGTCCTTCCTCAAGGGCCGCGGCCTCGGCAAGGTCTGCGCCCTGGTGACGGACGGCCGCTTCTCCGGCGGCACCTCGGGCCTGTCCATCGGCCACGCCTCCCCGGAAGCGGCCTCGGGCGGCGACATCGCCGTCGTCGAGGACGGCGACCGCATCCGCATCGACATCCCGAACCGCTCGATCGAGCTGCTGGTCGACGAGGCCACCCTGGCCGCCCGCCACGCGGCCCTGGGCGGCGTGTACGCGCCGAAGGACCGCGAGCGCAAGGTCTCCGCGGCCCTGCGCGCCTACGCGGCGATGGCGACCAGCGCCGACAAGGGCGCCGTGCGCGACGTCAGCCGCCTGGGCTGATCCCGCACCACCGCTCCCCGTCCCACCACCGGACGTACGAGGACCCCGCCGGGCCGCTTCACCACCCGGCGGGGTTCCGCGCGTCCACGGCGAAGACGCTGCCGTCGGGCGCGGTCGCGAAGACCCGGCCCTCGGCGGCGACGGGGGCGGGCAGGGTGGCGCTGAAGGCGCCCGCACCGGCCGGCGCGCGCAGCTTCGTCTGCCCCTCCAGCCGTCCGGCCGTCGCGTCCACGGCCAGCAGCCGGCCGTCCTGCGCGCTCAGGAAGAGCCGCCCCTGCGAGAACACCGGCCGCGAGGCCGCCGACACCCCGGTCTCCCGGCGCCAGAGCTCCCCGTCCTGCCCGACGGCCACGAGCGCCCCCGCCGTTCCGAAGGCGTACACCGTCCCGTCGGGGCCGACCGATCCCTCCGCGTCGAGGAGGGGCACGGACAGCGGGACGCGGTGCAGGGCGCGGCTCGCCAGGTCCAGGCGGACGACCGCGCGGGTCTTCGTCGAGGTGTCGTCGTCCAGGAGGTACGCCGCCCCCCGGGCGACGCCGAGGGGGCGCAGCATCCCGCTCGTGCGCAGGTGCCAGCGTTCGGCTCCGCTCTCCGGGGCCACGGAGACGAGCTGCGTCGCCCGGCCGTCGGCCTCGCGGGTGGCGGCGTAGAGCCCGGATCCGTCCGGGTCGGACCACCAGACGGAGCCGACGCCGCCGATCCGGCGGGTCCAGCGCTGCGTCCCGGTGGCCGTGTCGAGGACGGTCGCCTCGCCGGTCGGGCCGGCGAGCAGGGTCCGCTCGCCGAGGACCAGGACGCGGGTGGCGTCGGGCAGGGCGCGCTTCCAGCGTTCCGCCCCGGTGGCGGGGTCCAGCGCCCGCAGGGTGCGGCTGCCCGAGGCGACGGAGACGATCAGCCCGCCGCCGTACGCGGGCGCGCTGTCGGCGGCCGTCCGTTCGGCGGCCTCGCCGGCCCGTACGGACCACAGCGGCGCGCCGTTCGCCGGGTCCAGGCGGCCCGCGGCGATGTCGTGCCCGGAGCAGTAGAGGCCGCCCGACAGCCAGGAGCAGGCGGCGGCCCGGTTCCCGGCGCCGGGCTCGCCCAGGGTGGTGGCCCAGGGGGTGAGGGGGGCCGGGTCGTGCCCGGTGTCGGGGCCCTGTCCGACGCGGGTGCGCGGGGCCTCGTCGGCGGTGGCGAAGTGCAGCCAGGCGCCGGCCCCGCCGGCGAGGAGCAGCGCGAGGGCGGCGGCGCCCCGCACGAGGCGCCGTCGGGCGCGCCGGGCGGGGGCTGCGGCGGCGGGTCCCGACCCCGTGTCCGGCTCCGCCCGCCGGTCCGGTTCCCGGGCAGCGGGCCGGTCGCGGAGGTGCGTGACCGGCTCCTCCTCCAGCGGGGAGGGCCGGCGCGGCTGCGGTATGAAGGTCTGCGTGTCCTCGCCCGTCGGGCTCGTCGCGGCGCGGACCTCGGCGATCAGGGCCTCGGCGGTCGGCCGGAGCTCCGGGTCCTTGGCCAGGCAGCGGGTCACGATCGGCACGAGCGGCGCGGGCAGCCCGGTGAGGTCCGGCTCGCTGTGCACGACCTGGTAGGCGACGAGGTAGTGGCTGTCGGAGTCGAAGGGGCCCCGGCCGGTCGCCGCGTGCACGAGCACCGCGCCGAGGGCGAACACGTCCGCGGCGGTGCCCACCTCGCGGGGCCGCTGGAACTGTTCGGGCGCCATGAACGGCGGCGTTCCGATCAGCTTGCCCGTCTCGGTCCGCAGGTCGCTGTCGGCCGGGCGCGAGATGCCGAAGTCGATGACGCGCACCCCGTCGGGGGCCATCAGCACGTTGCTCGGCTTCAGGTCCCGGTGCACGACGCCGGCCCGGTGGATGTCGCGCAGGGCCTCGGCCAGGCCGGCCGCGAGCCGGATCAGTTCGTCGGGGTCCAGTACGCGCTCGCGGACCCGCTCGGACAGGGTCGGGGCGTCGATGAACAGGGTGGCCATCCACGGCCGTTCGGCGTCGGGGTCGGCGTCGACGACGGGCGCGGTGAAGGCCCCGCTCACGCGCCGGGCGGCCGCGACCTCCTGCCGGAACCGCGCGCGGAACTCCGGGTCCACCGCGTGCTGGGCGTGGACCACCTTGACGGCGAGTTTCAGCCCGGAGCTGGAGGCGGCCAGGTGGACGACGCCCATGCCGCCGGAGCCGAGCACGGATTCGAGCCGGTACTGCCCGGCGTACTCCGGAAACCCCGCGTAGTCCGCGCGCAGCGAATGCACCGCTCATCACCCCCGATCGAGCCTAGTCGATGGCGCGGGCGGAACCCCAAGGTCCTGCTACCCTGCGCGCGTTGCGCAGGGCAACACCCATGGGGGGAGTTTTCTTATGTCCGTCGAGAACGATTCGAGCCAGGTCGAGAGCCTGGCCGCCGCGAGCGGTTTCCCGACCTTCCCGGTCGCGCCCGGCCACCAGGTGAACGTCCGCAGCGGCCCGGGCACCAACTACTCCGTCGTGCGCGTGCTGCCCCTGGGCGCGAGCGTCACCATCCGCTGCCAGTGCCCCGGCACGATGGTCTCGGGCCCGTACGGCACCACCGACCTGTGGGACTGCATCGGCAACGGCCAGTTCGTCTCCGACGCCTACGTCCGCACCGGGAGCGACGGCTACGTCGCCGGCCGCTGCGCCTGAGCCGGTCGGCCCGTCACCGTTCTGCCACGTGAGACGCCCCCGGCGGGCCGTGCCCGCCGGGGGATAATCGCCGGTGTGAGCGAAGACGAGCAGCGAGACCAGAACCAGGACCGGCAGCCGGAGCAGGGCTCGCGGGAGCGCCGGGCCGAAGCCCGCCCGGAGCCCGCGCCCGGCCCGCGGCCCGAGCCGATCAAGTTCTTCGGCACCACCTGGGTGGACCACGACGGCGGCTACGCCGCGCGCCGCGCGGGCGTCGCCGTCGGCTCGCTGCTGGGCGCCGTGGCCGCCGCGTACCTGCTGCGCTTCGCCTACGAGGGCCTGGAGATCGGCAACGTCGGCCCGTTCCTCAGCATCTCCGTGGTCATCCTCTTCGCGATCGCGAGTTCCATCGCCTTCGTCAAGACCTGGGACTCCTTCAGCCGTCGTGCCGCCCCGTCCTCCGACGAGGCCGCCCTCAAGGGCCTGAAGGCGATCGGCTTCATCGGCTCCCTCATCGCGTACTTCCTGCGCTCCCTCTTCGAGGCGCCGGGGGAGAAGCTCCACCGCGCCGAGTACGAGCGTGCCGTGGCCGAATTCGACCGCCGCCGCAGTTCCCGTACGGGCAACCCGGCCGCCCGCCGCCCCAAGCGCCGGAAGTAGCCCCCGCCGGGTCCATCACCCGTCCGCGCCACCCGCCCGCACCACCCGTCCGCGCCTTCGTCCGTTCCGGCCGATTGACGTCCGGGCACCGCCAGGAGCATTATTCATCACATGATGAATAACCGGTCGGACGGGGCCTCCCACGCCGTCCACGCCCACGACCTCACCGTCCGCCGCGGCACCGGCCGCCGCCCCCGCACCGTCCTCGACGCCCTCGCCTTCGACGTCCCCCGCGGCCGCATCACCGGCCTCCTCGGCCCCTCCGGCTGCGGCAAATCCACCCTCATGCGCGCCGTCGTCGGCACCCAGGCCCACGTCACCGGCACCCTCGACGTCCTCGGCCGACCCGCCGGACACCCCGCCCTCCGCTCCCGCGTCGGCTACGTCACCCAGGCCCCCTCCGTCTACGACGACCTCACCGTCCGACAGAACCTCGACTACTTCGCCGCCGTCCTCGACCCCGGCCGGGCCGCCGCCGACCGCCGCGCCGAAGCCGTCACCCGCGCCATCGCCGACGTCGACCTCACCACCCGCGCCGACGCCCTCGCCGGCAACCTCTCCGGCGGACAACGCAGCCGCGTCTCCCTCGCCGTCGCCCTCCTGGGCACCCCCGAACTCCTCGTCCTCGACGAACCCACCGTCGGACTCGACCCCGTCCTGCGCCGCGACCTGTGGAACCTCTTCCACGACCTCACCACCGACCGCGGCACCACGATCCTCGTCTCCTCCCACGTCATGGACGAGGCCGAACGCTGCCACGACCTCCTCCTCATGCGCGAAGGCCGCATCCTCGCCCGCGACACCCCCGACGCACTGCGCACCCGCACCCACGCCACCACCGTCGAGGAAGGCTTCCTGCGCCTCGTCGACCAGGCCAACGCCGCCGCCCGGGACATCCAGGAGACCGAAGCCCGATGAACGCCGCCCGCACCACCGCCACCGCCGCCCGCGTCCTGCGCCAGCTCCGCCACGACCCGCGCTCCATCGCCCTGATGCTGCTGGTCCCCGTCCTGATGCTCACCCTGCTGCGCTACGTCTTCGACGGCAGCCCGCGCACCTTCGACGGCATCGGCGCCTCCCTGCTCGGCATCTTCCCCCTCATCACGATGTTCCTCGTGACCTCCATCGCCACCCTGCGCGAACGCACCTCCGGCACCCTCGAACGCCTCCTCGCCATGCCCCTCGGCAAGGGCGACCTCATCGCCGGCTACGCCCTCGCCTTCGGCGCCGTCGCCGTCGCCCAGTCCCTCCTCGCCACCGGCCTCGCCCTCTGGCTCCTCGGCCTCGACGTCACCGGCTCCCCCTGGCTGCTCCTGCTCGTCGCCCTCCTCGACGCCCTCCTCGGCACCGCCCTCGGACTCTTCGTCTCCGCCTTCGCCGCGTCCGAGTTCCAGGCCGTCCAGTTCATGCCGGCCGTGATCTTTCCCCAGCTCCTGCTGTGCGGCCTCTTCGCACCCCGCGACACCATGCAGCCCGTCCTCGAAGGCATCTCGAACGTCCTGCCCATGTCCTACGCCGTCGACGGCATGACCCAGGTCCTCACCCACACCGACATGACCACCGAGTTCCTCCGCGACGCCGCCGTCGTCGCCGCCTGCGCCCTGCTCGTCCTCGCCCTCGGCGCCGCCACCCTGCGCCGCCGCACCCCCTGACCGCCCCACCGCCCCGAGCACCCTGACCGCACTGACCGCACTGACCGCACTGCGGACAGCCCCCCGCCCCCCGCACCACGGGTGAAAGGATGAGGAGGCATACGCAGCACGCGTGAAGGAAACGTTCGGCGAGGTGAATCGGGCATGACCCAGACAGTCGCAGTCCTCGGTACCGGCAAGATCGGCGAGGCCCTGCTCAGCGGAATGATCCGCGGCGGGTGGCCCGCCTCCAAGCTCCTCGTCACCGCCCGCCGCTCCGAACGCGCCGAGGAACTGCGCACCCGCTACGGCGTCGAGGCCGTCAGCAACGCGGAAGCCGCCGAGCGGGCCGACACCCTCATCCTCACCGTCAAGCCGCAGGACATGGGCAAGCTCCTCGAAGAGCTCGCCCCCCACGTCCCCGCCGACCGCCTGGTCATCAGCGGCGCCGCCGGCATCCCGACCTCCTTCTTCGAGGAACGGCTCGCCCCCGGCACCCCCGTCGTCCGCGTCATGACGAACACCCCCGCCCTCGTCGACGAGGCCATGTCCGTCATCTCCGCCGGCAGCCACGCCACCGCCGCCCACCTCGCGCACACCGAGGAGATCTTCGGCGGCGTCGGCAAGACCCTGCGCGTCCCCGAGTCCCAGCAGGACGCGGCCACCGCCCTCTCCGGCTCCGGCCCCGCCTACTTCTACTTCCTCGTCGAGGCCATGACCGACGCCGGCATCCTCCTCGGACTGCCCCGCGCCCAGGCCCACGACCTCATCGTCCAGGCCGCCATCGGCGCCGCCGTCATGCTCCGCGACAGCGGCGAACACCCGGTCAAGCTCCGCGAGGCCGTCACCTCCCCGGCCGGCACCACCATCAACGCCATCGTCGAGCTCGAACGCCACGGCGTCCGCGCCGCCCTCATCGCCGCCCTCGAAGCCGCCCGCGACCGCAGCCGCGAACTCGCCTCCGGCAACAGCTGACCCCCGCACCCCGTCACGGGCCCCCGCACACGGCGGGGGCCCACCCCTCGCGGGGCGCGGACCTCAGGGCTCCAGCAACCCGATCGCCCGGTACGCCCGGTCCACCACCGGCCGCGCCAACCCCCGGGCCCGCTCGGCGCCCTCCCGCAGCACCTTCTCCACCGCACCGGGATCCGCCGCCAGCTCCGCGTGCCGCTCCCGCACCGGCCGCAGCGTCTCCACCACCACCTCGGCCACGTCCCGCTTCAGCGCCCCGTACCCCGCGTACCCCTCGGCGAGCACCGCCGGCTCCCCACCCGTACAGGCACCCAGGACGTCGAGCAGGTTCGCCACCCCCGGCCGCGCGGCCCGGTCGTAGACGACCCCACCGTCCCCGCTGTCGGTCACGGCCCGCATGAACTTCCTGCGGATCACGTCCGGCTCGTCGAGCATGAACACCACCCCGGGCCCGGCGTCACCGGACTTCCCCATCTTCGACGTCGGGTCCTGGAGGTCCATGACCCGCGCCGCCACGACCGGATGCGTCGCCTCCGGCACGGCGAACGTGTGCCCGTACCGCTGGTTGAACCGCACCGCCAAGTCCCGCGTGAGCTCGACGTGCTGCCGCTGGTCCTCACCCACCGGCACCTCGTCCGTCCCGTACGCCAGGATGTCCGCGGCCATCAGCACCGGATAGGTGAGCAACGACAGCCGTACGCCGCCCCCCGAAGCCTGCGCCACCGCCGACTTCTCCCGGTACTGGACCATCCGCCGCAGCTCCCCGTCCGTGGCGGTGCACTCCAGCAGGTACGCCAGCCGGGTGTGCTCGTCGACGTGGCTCTGTACGAACAAGGTGCACCGGAGCGGGTCCAACCCGGCGGCCAGCAACAACGTCGCCGCCTGCCGACTCAGCCGGCGCACCCGCGCCGGATCGTGCTCGACGGTCAGCGCGTGCAGGTCGACGACGCAGAACAGCGCCTCGTCCGGCGCGTGGTCCGCGGCGACCCACTGCCGTACGGCCCCCAGGTAGTTGCCCAGCGTCAGGTGCCCGGTCGGCTTGACCCCGCTGAAGATCCTCGTCATGTCCTCTGTCTCCCTGTCCGTGTCGGTGGCCCCGCGTCGGGCGACCGCGCCACTCCCGGGGAGGGAGAAACAGAAACGGCCGCCGGATCGGCGGCCGTGAGCGCATGCGTGCTCGCGTGTGGATCGGCCGCCGTCAGGCGGCCCACCAGCGAAGGCTGAGCGCATGCGTAGTCATGGGGACGAGCCTAGCTCTTGGACCACGAGGACGGCATCGGACTTTCGGCCGGCCACCGGTCAGCCAGGGGTTGACACAGGTGTGCCCGGTCCGTAAGGTTCTTCGAGTTGTCCGACGTGAGCGCCGACTCCGGTCGGTCCCCGGACAGCCATCCCGCACTACACATTCGAACGAACGACGCACCCTGTCGTCTCGTTTTCATGCGTATTTGCGAATGAGGAATCCGCGTTCCAGGACGCAGCCGCCGATTGGCTTCGGGGGCAAGGAATCCGCTACTGTCTCACTCGCCGGAAGGGCCCAACAGCCCGGAAAGCAAAACCCGCTGACCGGGAGTCAGACCCGAAAGAGTCTGATAGAGTCGGAACCGCCGGAAAGGGAAAACGCGAAAGCGCAGAACCTCGAAAGCACCGAGGAAATCGGGCCCGAAAGAGTCTGATAGAGTCGGAAACGCAAGAACACAGAACGAAAGCCCGGAGGAAAGCCCGAGAGGGTGAGTACAAAGGAAGCGTCCGTT